>QHYH01000088.1 GCA_003223215.1 Acidobacteriota bacterium | reverse complement strand
AGCCTTCTACGAGCTTCGACACCGAGAGTTACAGATCAAGCGCCTCAAGGCCAAAGCCGAAAAGCTCGGATACCGAGTCACCCCAATACCGGCGGCGGCCTAACAAGGAGGAGTTTCTGGCGAGAAATATAGAGCAGTCCGAAAGGAAAAGAAAGAGGGGCCTTATATCCTCGGCCTAAAAACACCGAGGCTTTACGGCCCACCTGGTAAACGGAATCGCAACCGCGGACGGAATGAGAGCGACCACTTCAGATTGCTTTTCGATCGAACGCATACCACCGTAGCGACGCGGCTGCGGTTTAGCGCGTTAGAGGGGACAATATCCTTGCTCGACTGGAACACCGAACGCCGTAGCGGCGTACTATAGGAGGTGGAGGGCTCGCCCATGTTTTGCGATCGTTGCGGGACTCCGCTTGTTTCTGGCGCGCAATTCTGTGCCTCTTGCGGAAAAGCGGTGGTTGCGCGCGCCGTCCCCCCGGCCATTCCTGCCGTGGCGTCCCTCGCCGAAGGCCGGGTCCGGAAGCATATCCACTTGCTCGCCACCTTGTGGCTGGTCAACGGCGTTTTACGGTTGATTGGCGTGGCCCGGTTGATGCTTTTTGGAGGCGTGTTTTTCCCCTGGCTTCGCGGGCGGATCGGCCCGGATGCCTGGCCGCTCGGGCCCGGCTGGGGCTTTGATTCGTTCCTTTCAGGTGGATTCTTCTCTCTGGGTATTTTCCTGGGCTTGTTTGGCTTGCTGCATCTGGCCCTGGCGTGGGGACTTTTCGAGCGGCAATCCTGGGCTCGGATTCTGGGCCTGGTGCTGGGAATTTTAGCCCTGCTGCGGTTCCCCCTTGGCACTGCCCTTGGGATCTACACGCTTTGGGTGCTTGCTCCGGAGCCGTCCGCGCGTGAATACGACCAACTCTCCCATCCTGGCGGGCAAACCGATAGCGCGGGATTCTCCGCAACCCCGCGCTGAGCGAAACATCGCATAGCAGAATCACGCCGATGCGGGCCTAGGCAGGCGAGGCAACGTGCTGTTGCGGCGCTTGTTGGGCCAATGCGCGCAGAGATTCCGTGTACGGCCGACGAGCCACACCGCGTTCGGTGAAGATGGCAGCAATGTACCGCGCCGGCGTCACGTCAAAGGCCGGATTTGCCGCCGGTACATCCGGCGCAATGCGCACCCCTTGCAGATGCGTCACTTCCGCAGCCGAGCGCTCCTCGATGGGGATATGCTCGCCATCCGCAATCGAAAGATCGAAAGTCGAAATCGGCGCGGCGATATAAAACGGCACTTTGTTTTCTTTGGCCAGCACAGCTATCTGATACGTGCCGATTTTGTTCGCGGTATCCCCATTGGCCGCAATGCGATCCGCGCCGGTCACGACCGCACCGACCTTGCCAGACTTCAAAAAGTGGCCAACCATGTTGTCCGTAATCAACGTCAGCGGAATGCCGCCCTTGTGCAATTCCCAAGCCGTGAGCCGTGCGCCCTGAAGATACGGGCGCGTTTCCGGTACAAGAACGTGCAGTTTGCGGCCCTGTTCGAACGCTACGCGAATCACCCCGAGGGCCGTGCCTATCCCGCCTGTGGCCAGCGCGCCCGCGTTGCATTGCGTCATCACCTGCCCTTCGCGCGGCATGAGCTCCGCGCCAAACTTCCCAATCGCCTCGTCCGTCGAGCGTTTTTCCTCGTGAACCTGCTTTGCTTCTTTCACCATGCCCTGCTTGATTTTCGCGAGCTCCGAGGTTTCTGCGGTAAGTTCAGCGAAGCGCTGCTTCATGCGCTCGATCGCCCAAAACAGGTCCACCGCGGTGGGTCGCGTTTTAGCAAGCGTGTCGCAAATTTCCTCGAACTCCGCCCGAAGCGCGTCGACGGATTTCGCGGGAGAATGCAAGACACCGAGCGCCGCACCCATCGCCGCCGCCACTCCAATCGCCGGCGCTCCACGGATCACCATTTCGTGAATCGCCTTCGCCACCTCGCGGTAGTCCGTATAGGTGTAAGTAATCTCCTCGGCGGGAAGCCGCCGCTGGTCGAGCATAACCACGCCGCCCTCCGTCCACTCGATGGGTTGCGCTACATACATTCTTTACTTTGCCCTCGCTGGCAACATCCCTGCCCCGGCATTCCGAGCGCACGGCATCTCCTCATGGCATGAGCACAGGGAGGATCGTCGCCCTTTGATTGTAACCAAGGAACGGCGCACAAGACGAATCGCTCACGGATGCGGCGGCAGGTAGGTAAAGCCCTTCGTTCCCAGGATTGTGAGGAACGCCAGCATCGAGTTATACCCCAGATGCAGAAGAAAACTCGCAAAAACCGTTCCGGTCCAGGCGCGCGCGAACGTAAAAATGATGCCGACGAGAATCAGTAGGCTGACCAAACCCCAGGTCCAGCCAAGCTGCGGCGCATGCATAAGCCCGAACAGCACCCCGGTTGTGAGGATGCTGGTTACCACGCCGGCACGGATGGCGCTTGGCGAATCCATTCCAAACGACTGAGCAAGACGAGAAGCGATGCGCGCAAATACGGGATAGAGGTAGCCGCGAAAGACGGTTTCTTCCACCAGGGGTGCGACCAGCACGGCCATGGTCATCAGCAGCATCGCTCCGCTGCGGCTC
Source organism: Acidobacteriota bacterium (assembly GCA_003223215.1). Taxonomy (GTDB): domain Bacteria; phylum Acidobacteriota; class Terriglobia; order Acidiferrales; family UBA7541; genus Acidiferrum. Next base: position 109,192 of record QHYH01000088.1, on the reverse strand, counting down.
TTGAACATTTCCTGAATGGGAACGTGCTCGGCATTCTTCACGCGCGAACTGGCGCCGATGACAAACAGAGACAGCCCGGAGCCCGAGAGGAAATACATCCATGGTCTGCCTTTCCCCGCGAGCGTGTTCGCATCGAGCCTCTTCCAGCCGAGGGACCGCCAAAACGGCAAACGGGGAAGCACGGAAAGCGTCACATAGAGAAATAGAATAATCAGCCCGAACCACAGGACGTTCGTGCCCACGATCAACCTCGGGTCCGACTCAAAAAGCCTGCGGATCTGTCTCTGCGTGAGATGGCCATTGGTCGAGTAATACGCCAACACGGCGATGCCGATCGCGAATTGACTAACCACGGCATACACGGCAAAGAGCACCAGATGCGGCCAGGACCAGGTAATGCGCAGGTCTTCGGGCAGATTGGAAGCGGGAGGATGCGCGGCCTCGGGATGAATCGCCACATAGGAGATGGGATCGCCTGCGAGTGGGGCAAGGGCTTCCGCGGATGGCGATTCCGAGACATCCGCAAGGTGGTCTTGCAAATCGCCCACCTCTCCCCGCGGACCCGGATTATCGTCAAAGAGGCTCATGGGTCCCTTGTCAGCGTCTCTTCGGCCATCCTGCCGCCAAGGCCGCAGCCACGAGCGGCAACAGCAGCTCGTGGTGGCCGGTGATGGCAAAGCCGCGCGACACAGGTCCTTTGTGGCCGCGGCCGGAAGCGGTGGGACGCTTGACCACATTCTGCAACGGGCGGTAGTGCTGAATAAAGTCGAAGTTGGCTGTCGTAATGGGACAGAGCGCTACCCCCAGGTTGCGCACCACCGAAACGGCCTTCAGAAAAACCTCCGGCAGCAGCACCGCAGAACCCCAGTTGAGATAAACCCCGCCCGCATGCATCTGCTCAACGAGCGCGCAGAAGAGACGAAAATCGCGATGCGTCGCATAGCCAAGCGCCGCGCCTTCCGCCGACGGGTGCATGTGCGGAATGTCCGTGCCGATGGCGAGATGCACGGTCACCGGGATGCGGTGTTTGTGGGCAGCGGCCAGAACGCTTGACGCGGCCTCTTTCGCGGCAATAACGCCGCTCGTCAGAAATTGTCCCGCCGCCTCGCCATACCCGATGCGAATCCGTTGCGCCAGCTTCGCGATTTCGTTCAGGTACTTTCCCGTTTCCTCGGCCATGCCGAATTGGCCTTGGCCAAGCGCGGCCTCGACGTCTTCGGAAGTGTTCCCGGCAAGCGCTATCTCGAAATCGTGAATGAGCGCCGCGCCATTCATCGCGATTCCCGAGATAAACCCGCGATCCATCAGGTCGATCAACACCGGCCCAAGTCCCACCTTGATGACGTGGCCGCCCATGCCCCAAAGAATCGCTTTGCGTTTTTGCCGCGCGGCAAGAATCGCGCCGAGAAGTTCGCGAAGATCGCGCGCCGCAAGAATTTGAGGAAGCGAATCCAGAAAATGGCTGAGCGATATATTTCCGTTGCTGGCCCGCGCGAACTCGCGCATGCCGACCTTGCTCTTTCGCGACACCAGGGGATACGTGCGCACTGCTCCAAGTACCAGCGGCTGGATCGAGTAAATGCTCATGTCCGAACGCTTACTGTAGGGGGAAAAGCGGCAGGGCGCAAGCCGACGACCGCTAGCCCCGCTGGCCCAAGGTCAATCGATAGCACGCCAAGCGAAGATCGAGCAGGCATTTTCCGAGACGCCGTCAACCGCGGCTTTCTTCTCCGAGGGTTGGCAGAGTCGGGAGGACACCTCCACGGTCATTTGCGGTCGTTCGCGCCGTGCCCATTGCCCTGGCCGTTGACATGGAGGACCCGGGCAAGGACCTGGCCGGTGTAGGACTTTTTCGCGCGAGCCACGTGCTCCGGCGGCCCTTGCGCCACAATGCGCCCGCCGCCCTCCCCGCCTTCCGGCCCTAAATCGATAATCCAGTCTGCCTGTTTGATGACGTCCAGATGGTGCTCGATGATCAGCACGGTGTTGCCAAGATCGACCAGGCGGTGCAGCACGTCAAGCAGCTTGCGCACGTCGTCGAAATGCAATCCCGTCGTTGGCTCATCCAAGATGTACAGCGTGCGGCCGGTCTGGCGTTTGGAAAGTTCGCGCGCCAGTTTGATGCGCTGGGCTTCGCCGCCGGAAAGCGTCGTCGAGGACTGCCCCAGCGTTACGTAGCCGAGTCCCACGTCCACCAGCGTCGAAAGCTTCTGCTGAATCTGGGGAATGTTTTCCAGGAGTTTAAACGCCTCGGCGCAAGGCAGGTTCAATATGTCGCTGATCGAATGTCCCTTGTAGCGCACGGTGAGCGTCTCGGAATTGTAGCGGCGACCGCGGCACACTTCGCACATCACATAAACATCGGGAAGAAAATTCATTTCGATGCGCCGCAAGCCGTCGCCCTGGCAAGCTTCGCAGCGCCCGCCTTTCACGTTGAAGCTGAAGCGGCCCGGGCGGTAGCCGCGCTCGCGCGACTCCGGGAGCATGGCAAACAGGTCGCGGATGGGCGCAAACACTCCGGTGTAGGTCGCCGGGTTCGAACGCGGCGTGCGGCCAATCGGCGCCTGATCGATCTCAATGACCTTGTCGATGTGTTCGGTGCCGAGGATTTGCCGATGCGCGGCGGGCGCTTCCGAGGAACGATAGAGCTTTTGCGCCAGCGCGCGATACAAAATATCGTTCACCAGCGTGGATTTGCCGGAGCCGGAAACCCCGGTGACCACCGTGAGCAAGCCCAGCGGAAAGGCGACGTCAATCTCCTTGAGATTGTTCGCTGTGGCTCCCAGGACCTGAATGGCTTTGCCGTTCTGGCTGCGCCGTTTTTCCGGCACCGCAATTTTCGCCGCGCCCCTCAGGTATTGCCCGGTCAGCGACTCAGCCGTGGCTTCGATTTGTTCCGGCTTGCCTTGCGCAACCAGATAGCCGCCGGCGTTCCCCGCGCCCGGGCCGAGATCCACCACAAAATCCGCCCTGCGAATGGTGTCTTCGTCATGCTCGACCACCAGCACCGTGTTGCCCAGGTTGCGAAGGTGTTCGAGCGAGCCGAGCAGCCGCGCATTGTCGCGCGCGTGCAGCCCGATGCTCGGCTCATCGAGCACGTAGAGCACGCCGCGCAATCGCGAGCCAATTTGCGTAGCCAGGCGAATCCGCTGTGCTTCGCCGCCGGAGAGCGTAGCCGCAGAGCGCTCCAGGCTCAGGTAGCCCAAGCCCACGGCGAGAAGAAAGTCGATGCGCTCCGCGATTTCTTCTAGCGGCCGCGCGGCAATTTCTTTTTGACGCTCGCCTAGCTCGGCCAAAATTTCGTCTACCGCGGGCCGCGCCGAACTCAAGGACAGCGTAGTGAAATCCGCAATGGACCACCCCGCCAGCTTGACCGCGAGCGACTCCGGACGCAGGCGCTTGCCGTGGCACACGCTGCAAACCGTCGCGGACATGTACTGCGTCATCCATTCGCGGTAAGCATCCGAGCCGGACTCTTCGAAATTGTTTTCCAGGAACTTCAAGATACCCGGAAAGCGGAAGCCTTTGTCACCTTTCGATTTCTTGGCGGCTCTGCCGTTCCCGCCGCCGTCTTTGGCGTTCGAAGGCGGGTACCCGTACAAAAGCATGTTCTGGATGCGCGCCGGAAATTTTTCGAACGGCGTATCGAGCTTGAACTCGTGCGCGTAAGCACCCAGTTCGAGCGTCCGCTTCAAAATCGCGGAGCCCGAACCCGGCCCGAGGCCGCCTTCGAAAAGCGGGCGGGACCAATCATTGATGATCTTCGACGGATCAAAATCGTATTTCGAGCCGAGCCCGTTGCACGCCGGGCACGCGCCGTAGGGCGAATTGAAGCTGAACGAGCGCGGCTCGAGCACCGGAACGGAAATCCCGCAATCCGGACAAGCGAGCTTTTCCGAAAACGTGTGCTCCTTTCCGCCCACGATCGCCACGGTCACCAGCCCGCCGGCGAGCTTCAGCGCTGTCGAAATGGATTGCTCCAGCCGCGCCGCAATGCCCTGCTTGACGAGCAGGCGGTCCACCACGATTTCGATGGTGTGATTCTTGCGCTTGTCCAGTGCTGGAAAATCGTCGAGCGGGTACAGCTCGCCGTTGATGCGCACGCGCACGTACCCCTGTTGGGCGAATTTCTCCAGCTCCTTGCGGTACGCGCCTTTTCGCCCGCGCACAATCGGCGCCAGGATCATGATGCGGTCGTCGGGCTGCGAGATTTCTCCGTGCAGGATCGCCTGCACAATCTGCTCGCTCGACTGCCGCGTGATGGGCTTGCCGCAATGCGGGCAGTGCGGCACGCCGATCGACGCGTACACCACGCGCAGGTAATCGTAGATCTCGGTGATGGTGCCCACGGTCGAACGCGGGGAGCGCGTGGTGGTTTTCTGCTCGATGGCGATCGACGGCGAAAGCCCTTCGATCACGTCCACTTCGGGCCGTTCCATCTGGTCGAGAAACTGCCGTGCGTAAGCCGACAGCGATTCGACGTAGCGGCGCTGTCCTTCGGCATAAATGGTGTCAAACGCAAGTGAGGATTTGCCCGACCCGGAGAGCCCGGTGATGACCGTCAAGGTGTTCCGGGGGATTTCGACGCTGATGTTTTTCAGGTTGTGCTGCCGCGCGCCCCGGATTACCAGTTTGCTCAGGCCCATATGAGTTCGTGGTTCGCCGCGATGGAAGGCAAGAGCCTTCGATCTGGAGCGAAAGCGCTCCCTCCCGGGAGGAGCTTGCCTGCCGCAGGCACGGCCTGCCTGTGTAGCCAGGCGCTCGAGCTCAGTAGCTACACGGAGCCCACATTAACCCTCCACGATAACAGGAGAGAAACAAAGCGGTCAAGAATCTGAATCTGCTCCGCTCCGCCGTTTCGAAAAGACCGTTGAACGTGAGCGGCCAATTCCGATGGCGGTTACCATCACAACAAATTTCCGGGAGGGTCAGGTTGACTAACGTATTTCCTCGATAAACTTGGGGATAAGAGCTCGTGTGGTGACGCCTCACTGCAATCGTCCGTTGCGGAAGCAGAAAGCGCGTTCGACGGTCCCCGGGGAGTCAGATAGAACAGCATGAGAAGACCGACGCGATGGGAAGTAGGCACCGTTGCGGGTTTCCTGCTGGTGTACACCGTCATTTCTCTGTTCGCCAAGCCGGGAGCGGCCCTTACGGCGTTCTCCGACACGAGCGGGGCGGGCTTGTGGCTCATCGCCGTTGTGGTGTTGCTGTGGGCGGGGTTCGGTAACCGGGGGCGCACGCGCTGGTTCTGGTTCCTGATGGCCTTTGGCGCGGCGCTGGTGGGGACGAACTTCGCCGCCTGGCTGTACTACGAAGTGATCACCGGCCGCGAACCGCCAAATCCGTTCTGGGCGGATATACCGCTGTTCCTGCAACCTGTGCCGATGATGGCCGCGGCGGCAATGCGGCCGGGATCGCGGCAGCGCGAGCAGAAATTCCTTTTGAGCACGCTGAACTTCCTGATTCTTCTTCTCTGGTGGGTCTACCTTTACATGTTTTTGGTATACCCCAACGAATACATCGTCATGGATCAGGCGGTGTACAACACGTACTATTTTTCACTGTTCGTCGTGGAGTTCGCGGTGCTGATGTCCGTGCTGGGGGGCATGGCGCTGGTGGCGGAAGGCGCGTGGCGCAAGATCTATTGGCACCTGTTTGGGGTGAGCGCGCTGTACCTGCTTTCCTATCAGTGGTTGAACGCGGCGCTGAACCGCAATGAGTATTACAGCGGAAGCATCTACGACGTGCCGGATTATGCGACCATCTGCTGGCTCATCCTGATTGCCGTGCGCGCGCGCCACGTGAGCTCGGAAAAGCTAGCGGGAACCGAGAAGCAGCGCGCCGCGGATTTGTCCGGTTTCCTGGCGGTTCTGGCGGTGCTGTCGCTTCCCCTCATCGGGCTTTGGGTGCTGCTCCGGCTGCCGGAGGCAAGCGGGTTGCGGCCGTTTCGCGTCACGGTGACGCTGATTGGCATCATGCTGGTGGCAGTGTGCGTCTTCCTGCGGCAAATGCTGCTGGCGCAGGAAATGACGAGGTTGCTCGGCGAATCGAAACAGAATCTGGAGCGGCTGCAACTTGCGCAGAGCCAGTTGGTGCAGCAGGAACGGTTGGCGGGAATCGGCCAGCTCGTCTCCGGAGTGGCCCACGAACTCAACAATCCGCTGACCGCGGTCGTGGGCTACTCCGACCTACTGAAGGAACAAGCCAAGGAAGCCGACGCGCGGCAAAAACTGGAACGGCTGGGAAGCGAAGCGCGCCGCATGAAGAGAATTATCGACAACCTGATCAGCTTTGCGCGGCCGCTGCAAAACGGGCGAAAGCCGCTGGACATCTCGACCGTCCTGCGCGATTCGCTGATGCTCTGCGAGTACCAATGGAAAAGCGCGGGAATCCATTTTGAATTGAACTTGGCCGCGAACTTGCCGCGGATTGCCATCAACGAAGGGCAGTTCAAGATGGTTTTCGTGAATCTCTTCACCAACGCTGCGCAAGCGGTGGAGCAAGCGGCGGAAAAGAAAGTCGTGGTCGAAGGGAGCCTGGAGGCCAAGAAAATTGTGCTGCGCTTCCGCGACACCGGGCCCGGATTCCGCGACCTCGACCGCGTGTTCGATCCTTTCTACACCACCAAGCCCATTGGTCAAGGCACGGGACTGGGCTTGAGCATGTGCTACGGCACTGTCAGAGAGCATAACGGCAACATCTACGCGCAAAACCTGTACCCGCACGGCGCCGCCGTGACCATCGAGCTTCCGGCAGTGTAGGGAGCGCCGGAATGTCGCAAGGGAATGCTGCGCGCGTTTCCTGTGCCATTCGCCGACACGCTCGAGGAAGGCTAACCGTACGCCAGGCGTTGCGGTCGAACCCAAGCCGAGGGGGTCTGGCTTCGAACGCCCCAGCCGTTCGTCGAGCAAGAGCAAACCGGCTCGCCCTCCTTCGGCTGGTTGCATCGCAACCGCAGAGGACTCCGAATCCCGCACAAGGCTATGTCACGCCATGGGGTGTGCGAATTTAGCGAAGGCTGGCGGATAGAATTGCGGGGCATTTCTGGTAGAGTCCTTGGCAAGCAAAGCCGCAGGTAGCGCGAAAAGGCCGAGAGCGGAAACGAGGAAGTCGTCGCTTCAAGAGGGATTTCCTTGCGCATGGAAGGCGCAACGGCTCTTGCCCCGCTTGAGAATGACGAACCAGGAACAGGACCAGGACCAGGGGCGCAAAAGGCAGGAAACGGTAAGCGCGGCCAGCAATATTGCTCCGAAGGGCAAAGACGGCCGGGAATGAGGCCATAAATACATCGAAATGAATGGGTTAGAATGCAAGACAAGAATCGCTGGGCATTCGAACGTGTAATATTTGCAAGCTTTTGTGCGTACTAGACTATGGAAACGCAGAGACCAGGCCGGATGAGCGCGCCGGGAATAAGCGAGCCGACCGAGGCGATTGCCCGTGCCAGGGCGGGCGACGCGGAGGCTTGGGGCCAGCTTTACCGGGAATATGCTCCTGCGATCTTCCGTTTCTGTAGGCGGGCCATGCCGACCCGCGAAGACGCGGAAGACGCCACCATGGAAATCTTCATGAAACTAAAAAACAAGCTCAGCCAGTATGATACAACGCGGTCGTTCTCCGCGTGGCTGTACAAGGTGGCCGCGAATCACTGCTGGGACATATTGCGGCGGCGGAAAATTCGCCAGGACAAAGAAACCGAAGACGTGGAAAGCGTGCCGCTCGAGCATCCCGAACCAAGCCAACTCGAAAAACTGATCGAGCAGCGCTCGGGCGAGGAAGTGCGGAAGGCGCTCGAAAAAATGGGCGCGCGGGCGCGCATGGCGCTGGTGATGCGCTATTACTCGGACATGAGTTACGACGAAATTGCCGACGCGCTGGGAGTGCGCCGCGCCTTTGTGGGCGTGGTGTTGCTTCGCGCGCGGCATGAACTGCGGCAAGCGCTGGAAGGCAACACGGCGGTAGCGGCAGGAGGGGCTTCATGAGCGAAACCGAAGAAAAGATGAAGCATCTGGATGAGATGACCTGCCTGCTGTACCTCGAGCGGCAGTTGGACCGCGCGCGCGGGCTGGAAGTTTCCCTGCACACGCAAGAGTGCGAGAACTGCCGCACGCTGCTGCGTGCGCTCGAGCGCGAATCGCGGCTGCTGACCCGGGCGATGTTCGAAGACAACGAACCGCTGCCGTCGCGGCTGGCGCAATTCCAGCAAGCCGCGGAGCGCTCCATGCAGTGGATCTGGGGACTGGCATTTGGATTGGCGGCAACCGGCGTGTATGCGCTCTATACGCAATACATCGAACCCTGGCAGGCCCAATTGCAGGAGGCCGGCTTTAGCGGAACGAATCTGCTGGGCCTGCTGATTTTCCAGAGTCCTTTCTGGAAAGGATGGCAATCCATGATCACAGTTCTCGAGATTTTGGCGGTAGCGACGCTGGGCGGCTTGGGCGTGATGTTCCTGAGGCGGCGGATCCGCCGCGGGTCGGCGCTCGCCCTGGTATTTGCGAGTTTGTGCGCGGCGCTGCTCGCGCCGGCGCCGGCTTCCGCCACGGAATTCCGCAAGGGCGACCGCATCACGATCGTGAAGGACGAGGTCGTTCACAGCGACCTGTACGTCGCAGGCGGGCAAATCCGCATCGCCGGCACGATCGAAGGCGATTTGGTGGTTGCCGGCGGAGACGTGGAAGTATCGGGCCATGTTATGGGAGACATGCTTTCGGCGTCGGGGCAAGTCCGGATGACCGGCCAAGTGGAGGGAAGCATTCGCGGCTATGCGGGGAACATTACGCTCAAGGGCAAAGTGGGGCGCAACGTGATGACCTTTGGGGGCGACGTAAACATTGATCACGACGCGGTCATCGCAGGAAGCGTCACCACGGGATCGGGGCGATTGTCGCTCGATGGCCACGTCGCGCGCGACCTTCTGGCTTTTGCCGGTCAGTCGAACATTTCGGGGGATATTGGCGGGTCGGTGAAGATCCGCGGCGGCGAACTGAACATTGATTCCTCAGCGGACATCAGGGGGCCCGTGGATTTCGAGGGAGAAAAGCAACCTCAAGTCTCCTCGCAGGCCAAGCTGGCCTCGCCCGTCCACTTCGTGAAACATACGCGCGGCCCGAATTATGCGAACCCGCACTACTACGTCTGGCAGGTCATCTGGATGGCAGGGTTCATCCTGTATGGCCTGGTGCTCTACTCGCTGATGCCGAAGTTTTCGCAAGAGGCGGTGAAATCCGCGGAGCAATATGGCGCCTCTGCAGGGCTCGGCGTGCTGGTGCTGTTTGGCGTGCCCATCGCTGCGTGCATTGCGTGCATCACCGTTGTGGGATTGTTCATCGGCATCTCCACGCTGTTTGTGTGGTATGCAGCCTTGTACTTCGCCCAAATCATCGTGGGAACCGTTGTGGGGCAATGGCTGATGGGCCGCACCGGCGAGTTATGGCCGACCGTCGGACGGATGGCCGTGGGGGTGGTGATCGTGCGTGTGTGCACCACCATTCCGGATGTGGGAGGCTGGGTGAAGTTTGTAGCCATTCTGTGGGGCATCGGGGCCATCTCGCTGGCGATTTTCCGCCGGTTCCAGCCCGTGCCTGCCACCGGCGTGATGATTCCTCCCGGCGCGCAGCCCTTGCCGCCAACTACAACCGTCGGCGGGCCGCTGCCGGCGTGAAGCCAGCTTTCTGTTTTTGGCTGTGGCATGCCGCTCGAGGAGGCCGGGGCTAGGGCGGCACGGGAAAATAAGAAAGAAAAAAGCCTTCCGGCGATTCATGGAGCACCCCACCGCGTAGTTTGCATTTGCCTTCCCGCCGCATGTCGCCCGTTGAAGGTAGCGCGCCGGAGAATTGCGCCTCATATCCCTTTCTTCAAGAACGGAGCCTTACGGGCCTTACGGCGCATCTGGTAAAGCCAGGCTTGCGGGTATGCTATCGTAGCTGGTCTCCTCGGCGGGTTGCCTGGAGCAAAGGCGAAATCCTGAGAAAGAACACGACCAATTCGAGTAGGGCCGCGGCGGGGGAATGGGCAAGGCCGACGGCGAAAGCCGCCGACAGGAAATATGTCCCGCTCGAAGACGACCTGAATGTGCGCGCGAGAGAGTCCGAGAACACCAACAACGGCACTCGGGGCGAGACCGCCAAGACATCGATGAAAGAGGTGTTTGGCCCCGGCGGATTCCTCGAGAAATGCATGAAGGGTGGCTTCGACCGCTCCGTCGTAAGCTCCGACTACGAATACCGCGCCGGACAACTGGAGATGGCGGAAGTCGTCCACGATGCGTTCGAAACGCATCATCACGCGGTCGTGGAGGCCGGCACCGGGACGGGCAAGACGCTCGCCTACCTGATTCCGGCGATCTCGAGCGGACGTCGTGTGGTGATCTCCACGGCAACGAAATCGTTGCAGGAGCAGCTGTTCCAAAAAGATATTCCGTTTTTGCAGAAACATTTTGCGCCGAACTTGAAAGCCGCACTGATGAAGGGGCGGTCGAATTTTCTGTGCATTTCGAAGCTGAACCAGATGCAGGACCAGCCGCTGCTTAAGGGCATCCAGGAAATGGATGATTTTCGGCAGATCAAGGATTGGGCCAAGCTGACGGAGACGGGCGATCGCACGGAGCTGACGTTCTTGCCGGATGATTCGGAATTGTGGGGACGCCTGGACGCACGGCGCGACACTTGCACGGGGCAGAAATGCCCGTCGTTCAACCCGTGCTTTGTGACGGGAATGCACCAGCGGGCGAAGGAAGCCGACCTGATTATCGTGAACCATCACCTCTTCTTCGCGGATCTGGCGCTGAAGCAGGACGACTTCGGCAGCATCTTGCCGGAATATTCGGCCGTGGTCTTCGATGAAGCGCATGAGATGGAGGATGTAGCCAGCGACTATTTTGCGCGGCAAGTTTCGAACTTCCGCTTCGAGGAACTAGCGCGAGACACGGACCAGACGCTGCGGCTGCTGCATTTCCTCGCCCCTTCGTTGCTGCGAAAAACGCAGCGCATTCGCGAGCGCAGCCGCACGTTTTTCGAACAGTTTCCGCCCCGCGAGGGCAGGTTCCCGTTCTCGCGGCAGGAGCGCGAAGCATTCCTTGAGCAGCACCGCGAAGCGTACGATGCGCTACTCTCTTCCCTGAAGAGCCTGGAAACCGAAATGGCCGCGCAAACCGGCAAACCGGAAGAGCTCGCGCGGCTGGCGCGGCGCAGCTTCGAGCTGCGGCAGGAACTCATGTTTTTGTTCGAATCCAATGAGAAGAATTTCGTGTATTGGTACGAACGCAGGAATAAAGGAGTTTTCCTGACGGCAACGCCCATTGACGTGAGCCAGACTCTGCGCGAGCGGCTGTTCGAACAGTTCGACACCGTAATTCTCACTTCGGCGACGCTGACGGTAGGCGGGCGCTTCGACTACATCCGGCAGCGGCTTGGACTCGATCAGGCCAAGGAACGCAAGCTGCCACCGGAATTCGATTATCCGAGCCAGGCGTTGCTGTATTTGCCGCGGAAAATGCCGGATGTGCGTGACCCTGGGTTTGCCGCAAAAGCCGCTGATGAAATCGTCCAATTGTTGGAGCACAGCCAGGGCCGGGCGTTTTGCCTGTTCACCAGTTATGCGCAGATGAACGATCTGTACGAACGGGTACGTTCGCGCGTGTCCTTTCCGGTGCTCTTGCAGGGAACCGCGCCGCGCTCGGTGCTGCTCGAGCGGTTCAAAAACACAGAAGGGGCGGTACTGTTTGCCACGGCCAGCTTCTGGCAAGGCGTGGACGTGCCGGGCGAGCAGCTGTCGTGCGTCATCGTGGACCGGCTGCCGTTTGCGGTGCCGAGCGATCCGGTCGTGGCCGCCCGAGTCGAAGCTTTGCAGGATGAGGGACGCAACGCGTTTGCGGAATTTCAAGTGCCACAGGCGGTGCTGTCTCTGAAACAAGGATTCGGGCGGCTGATTCGGACAAAAACCGATCGTGGCGTGCTGGCGCTGCTCGATACCCGCATCCAGCGCATGCCCTATGGTAAGATTTTTCTGGAGTCGCTGCCGCGCTACCGCGTGACGCACGAATTGACGGACGTGGCCCGGTTTCTGGACGCAAACAGCAGGGAGAAAGCGGCCCATCCGGCAAGTCCCGCCTGAAGCGTTACGAACAAGTAATCCGGTGAAGCCGGCGGCGCCATTGATAGCGACATGTTTCAAGTCAGCGTGGAAGAGACGTTTTCCGCCGGGCACGCCCTCCGCGGCTACAAGGGCAAGTGCGAAAACCCGCATGGGCACAACTACCGCGTGCGCGTGACCGTGGAAGGCCCGCAGCTTGATTCCATCGGCTTGCTGGTGGATTTCGTGCAAGTGAAACAGATTATTCGCGAAGTCATGGGGCGGCTGGATCACCAGTTCATGAACGACCTGGAGCCTTTTCAAACCGTGAATCCGTCGGCGGAAAACGTGGCCAAGTATTTTTACGACGAGATTACCAAGCAATTAAAGGGCATGCCGCCGGGCGCGAAGGTCACCGACGTGGTTTTGTGGGAGACGGACACGAGCCGGGCGCAGTACCGGCCGGGAAGTTAGCTACTCCGGACCGCACTCGCGCGTGAGGAATCGAAATCCTACGCACATGCTGCGATCCGCAAGCGAGAAATTCTCGCGACTATCGGGCGATGTTTCGCCGGGCCTTCTCGGAGAAACGCCCGGTCTTCCCGCAGCAGCGGAGGACGATTCCTGCCCCCTGAGGTCCGAGGTGTAAAATGAACCGCGCACTTGTTATCATCCTCGTTCCCGCCATCCTGGTTGCCTTGGGCTACGTTTTGGTGTTCCGTTTCCTGGGGATCTCCCCGGGTTATCTGCGATTCATCCTGGGAGGCGCGGTTTTTCTCGCCGCCGCTTATTGGCTGTGGCCCAAAAGGCCGAGAGGAGCACAAAAGGCGTAAGATCATTCGCCCGCTCATCAATCCGTTATGTTCATCACTGAAATTTTCAAATCGATCCAGGGCGAAGGCACGCGCGCCGGTTTGCCGTGTATCTTTGTGCGACTGACGGGCTGCAACCTGCGGTGCACCTGGTGCGATACGGCCTATGCCTTTCACGGCGGAAAGAAGATGAGCGTCGAGGAAGTTCTGGCGCGGGTGGACGAGTTGGCTTGCCGCAGCGCGGGCGGGAGCGGCCGAGAAGCCAGTGTGCCGCTGGTCGAGTTGACGGGCGGGGAACCGCTGCTCCAGGAGGAGATTCACCCGCTTGCGGAACAGTTGCTCGCGGCGGGTTATACGGTGATGATCGAGACGAGCGGAGAACGATATATCGGGGGGCTGCCGAAGGAAGTGATCAAGATTGTCGACGTAAAGTGCCCGGATTCGGGCGAGCCGGATACTTTCGACATGGCCAATCTCGACGCGCTAACGGCGAAGGATGAAGTGAAATTTGTGCTTGCGACGCGGTGCGATTACGAATTTGCCCGGGATTTCGCCCGGCGACACGGATTGCTCGGGAAAGTGCGCGAGGTTTTGTTTTCTCCCGTGTTTGAAGATCCAGAGGGAAAATGGCCGGGGCTCGAGCCGCAGCGGTTGGCCGAGTGGATTCTAGCGGACCGCCTGCGGGTGCGGCTCGGGCTGCAATTGCATAAGTTTATTTGGGATCCGGCGACCAAAGGAGTGTGAAAAGGGGCAAGCGACGCAGGAGGAAATGGGCAATCGCAACGGTGAACCGGGAATGACGGATACAGAAAAAGCGGTGGTGCTGTTGAGCGGAGGCATGGACTCCTGCGTGAGCACGGCCATCGCGCGCGAACGGTGCGGCGCGGGAAATATCGCGTTGCTTCATGCGGGCTATGGGCAAAGAACCGAGCGGCGCGAGCGCCGGGCCTTCGAGGCGATTGCAGACTTCTACGGCGTGCGCGAACGGCTGGTCGTCGCGCTCCATCATTTTCGAACGATGGGGGGGTCGGCGCTCACCGACCCAAGAATCGCCGTGCCGGAAAATGATTTGGGCGCTCCTGGGCCACACAGCAGCGCGATTCCCGTAACCTATGTTCCTTTTCGCAACGCGCACTTTCTTTCCGTGGCCGTGAGCTGGGCGGAGGTGCTTGGCGCAGGCGCGATCTACATCGGGGCAGTGGCGGAAGACAGCTCCGGATATCCGGACTGCCGGCCGGAGTATTATCGAGTGTTTCAGGAATTGATTCGCGTCGGGACGCGACCGGAGACGCAGGTTCGGATCGTGACGCCGGTCATCGAGATGAAGAAGAGCGAGATTGTCCGGCGCGGCCTCGAGTTGGGCGCGCCGCTCGATCTGACCTGGTCGTGTTATCAGGAAGAAGACAGAGCTTGCGGTGTTTGCGACAGTTGCCTACTGCGGCTGCGCGCGTTTGCCGAGGCCGGAGCGAGCGATGCGATCCCGTACCGGCGCGCCGTTCCTGCCAGCCGCCGAAGTTAAACAGAAAGCGCGGTGTCCGCCGTTTCTTATTTGCGGCTTTCCTGCCGCCCGGCACGGCCGGAGCCAGACTTGGAATCCGGCCGAAACAAGAGAGATAATGGGGCGAAAAACGGTTCGGGGACTCCGGACCAGCTCCTCGTGAAAAAGGAGAAATGCAGCATGAAGACTCTCAATAAGTCAGTAATGGGGGCGGCCATTCTCGCGGCGGCCCTGTTTGGCGCACTGGCGCCCGGCGCGGCGGCCCAGACGGGAACCATCAGCGGGCAAATCATGGACGTCAACGGGAAGCCCTGGGCCGGTTTAACCGTACAGGTGGTGAGCGAGCAAGGCGCGAAACAGACGGCCAAGACCGACAGTGACGGCAAATACAGTATTCCCGGCCTGCGCAGCGGAATTTATACCGTCACCATCTCCGCCTTTCCGCCGCCGAACGACAAGCAGCAGCCCTATGATATCGCGAAGGTACGCGTCGAGAGCGGAGGAGAGGCCAAAGCGGACGCCAATTTCAAAGAGATTATGACCAAGCAAGGTGCGGCCGCCCAGGAACAGGTGAAGAAGCAGGAAGAGGCCAAAACCAAGTTCGAAGGCATGAAGGCCCACTTTGCCGCGGGGAACGCGATTCTTGAACAGGAGCAAGCCGCGAGAGCCGAGTTGCAGAAAGCGCCGCCGGATCAGCGCGCTGCCGTCAAGCAGAAGCTCTCGGACCTTGCCGACCAGGCGGCGAAGGAATACAAAGCAGCACAGGAATCCGCCGGTGAGAAAGATCCCAACCTGCACCTGCTGTGGGCCAAGCTCGGCGAAGCCTACGACATCGCCGGACGCAACGAAGAGGCGGCGCAGGCTTATCAGCAGGCCATTGCCGCCAAGCCGGATGTGCCGGCGGGCTACTATAACAACCTCGGCAACGTGCTCGCGCGCATGGGAAAAATCGACGAAGCCAAGGCGGCTTACACGAAGAGCGCGGAGCTCGATCCGGCGAACGCCGCGACCGCGTGGAGAAACTTTGGCATCAGCTTGTACAACGCAAACCGCCTGGGCGATGCGGTAGAACCGCTGCAGAAGTCCGCGGAGCTCGATCCCAAGAACGCCCAGACCTGGTACCTGCTGGGCGCTTCGCTGGTGTACAGAATGACGCTAAAGAAGGTCGGCGATAAGGAAGTGCCGGAGTTTGCTCCCGGAACGATCGAAGCTTATCAGAAAGCCGTCGAACTCGATCCCAACGGACCCTACGGACAACAGGCCAAAGCCGGCCTCGAACAGTTGCAGCAGATGGCGCCGGGAATCGACCTGAAGGTGTACGGGAAGAAGAAGAAGTCCTAAGCGGGAAATTCGAGCGTTTCGGAAGGCCGGTTCCGTCATGCGGAGCCGGCCTTTGTTTTGGTTTAGCCACGTGTGACGGACGCGATTTCGCGTGCCCGGCGGTGCCGGCGGTGCGTTTGGATAGCGCCGCCGCCGATACCCCGGTAGAATATTTTCCAAAGCCATAGCCTACTTGCCCGTATGCGACGGCCGAGCCGGGAGTTTCAGACAGGAGCTCTTGCCGATGCTGACCTTTAAGGACCGCGCTACCGCGCCCAAGCACGTTCTCGTGCGGCCTGTGGATCAGGAATCGGTTTTGCTTAATCTGGAAACCGAACGCTACTTCGGTCTGGATGAGACGGGTACGCGCATGTGGCAGTTGCTGACCACTTCACCCGACATCGACGCGGCCTACCAGGAGCTTCTTGCGGAATACGATGTCCAGCCGGAACTGCTTCGCGAAAACCTGACCGAACTCGTCGGGCACCTCGTCGAACACGGCCTGCTGCAAATTTTGCCTGCCGATGCTGGAAAGCTTGCGGAGGTTTAGCGCGCTGGGACGCCCTGCGCAAGCGCTGTTTTTGCGCGCGCTCGGGATGCTGCCGCTGGTTTCCCTGAGTTTAAGGCTGCGCGGTTTCGAGCGAACGCGAAGGACACTCAAACGAAATCTTCCTCGCTCGGTTGCGCGGGAGGACTGTGAGTCAGTGAACAAGCAGGCCGCTTTGACCGCGCACATGGTCCACGCCGCGGACCGGCACGGCGTGGTTCATCCTTCGTGTCTCGCGAAGTCCCTCACACTGTGGTGGCTGCTCGGCCGGCAGGGGATCACCTCGCGGCTACGCATCGGCATTCGCAAAGAAAACGGCAAATTGCGGGCTCACGCCTGGGTCGAGCGCGAGGGCACGGCGCTCGATGAGCCGGAAGAGCTTCACCGCCACTACGCCGCTTTTGACCGAGAGCTCGCTCGATTGCCCGAGGAAGAACGCTAAAGCCGGCCGCTGGCTTGGTCGGCAGATGTCCCTGGCGAATCCGCAATCGACAACTTTAGATGCTGGTGACCCCGAAGGTTAAGGCGCGTCTCGAACGCGGAGAGGGAGCCGGCAACTCCACGATGAGCGAAACCTCACTCTTGTTGCGCAAAACACCAAGCTTCACGCTCTGGCCCTGGTTCTTGTCCTTCGCTCCGCGCTTCGCTTGAAGCTTCCCGCGCAAGTCGCCGACCGTGCGGACCGCTTCCCCATTGACCGAAGTGATGACATCCCCGGCCTTGAGGCCCGCTTTTTCTGCGGGCGAGCCGGGATTGACGTCGCGAACCAAAATGCCTTCGCCGTCGGGCGCCCCAAAGAAGGTGCCGAGCTGCCCGTTGAGGTCCTCCGCTTCAATGCCGAGACGCGGCTGCGCGCCCATCAGCAACCGGCTGCCGTCCCATTCCATGGGCGGGACCACCGGGATTTCCGGCATGTTGAACGTGAAGCTCCCGGGAGCGCCGGGCCCCGGAGTGAGGATCTTCAATGAGTGCCGCCGGTCCTCGCCTTTACCGAGAGTCACACTCACCGTCTGCGCCTGACCATCGCGCCAGACCGTGAGCTGGACCGTTCGCCCGGAGGGAATTTCACGAATCATGCGGCGAAACTGCAGGGCGCCTTCGACGCGTTGCCCATTGATCTCCGTCACCACGTCGTTTTCCTTAAGCCCCGCTTTTGCCGCCGGGCTGTCCGGAACGATGGAACCAACAACTACGCCGCGTTCGGCGGGAAGCTTCAGCTCCTTGGCGGTTTCGCCCGTGACTTCGTGAAGTTCCACGCCGAGCCAGCTGGCGTCCTCCCCGTCGAGCAATCCCACCGCTCCGTCGTCGTCACCGGCCAGCGCCGGGAAAGCTTCGAGCTGATCGATGGCCTGGCGGTGTTCGGCGAGAGCCATTTGCGAGGAAACGAGCGCGTCGAGTTTCGCCGCTTGCTCGTTGCGCCCCGCGAGTTTTGCCTGCAGCTGCTCGAGTTTCCGCTCCAGCCGCGCGAGCGTCGATTCCTCGGGACAAGCGGTCTGCGAGTTGGCAGGGGGGGCGGGCAGAGCGACGAGCGCCAGCCCGAGTGCCGCGACTCCTCCGGTAATCCAAAGATTGCGTGTGTTCATCTTCGTCCCTTCCTCCTAGCACTTAGACGCGGCCGCGGGGAAATCGTCAGACGCTCGAGCGCAGCACAATCAAACGGATTCCCCCATTCACCGTGCGGAGGTGAATGGGAACTCCGCCCCCGCCCAGTTTGCCGCGCATTTCTCGCGGACGCTGGGTGCTCTCCATGGTTATGGGGAGTTCGGAATAGAAGTTTCCATTCAGGCATTTTGCTTCGATTTCGGCCTGCAGGTCGGACGGCACCGCGATGACCAAAGACCCGTTGGTAGTTTCCGCGCTGGCACCGGCTTTGTCCGGCGCGTGGGCAAGCTCGAGGCGCACGTTTCCGTTGGTGGTGTGGGCGTGAACGTTTCCGCCGGCTTCGAACACTTCGATGTCTCCGTTCACGGTATGCACGTCTTCCACGTTATCCAGTCCGGAAATGCGCAGCGTGCCGTTGACCGTGCCGATGTGTTCGACGTGCACGCGATGCGGAACATGAATGGTATATTCGACCGCGACCTCCACTCCCTCGTTCTGCGGATACCGCGTCGTGACGGCGACAGCATCCGGGCGCGCGTCGACCTCAATCGACACGCGTTCGAGATCGCTTCCCTGCTGCTTAGCGATTTTCACCGCGTGAATCTCGACTTCGTTGCGATCCCAGCCCTGAACCTCAACCGGGCCGTTGACGTTCTGCAATTCGAACGTGCCGCAAGGCTGGAGCGGATAGGTCTGGTCAAAATCCCTGCTGATGGCATAGCCGGAAGTGGCCCAAAGTGCGCCTACAAGAGGAAGGCAAAAAGCAAAAACTGTCCCGCGGAAACCGTGACGTGACATACGTTCTACCTCCTTGAACCTGCAACTCGGGAACCGACGACCCCAAACAAAAATCGCTTGGCGTTCTAACGCTGGCCGCTCAGCGCGGCAACTGAAAATCGAATTTGACGGTCGAAATCACCTCGCACGGCCTGCCATTGAGCCGGGCCGGTTTTGCGCGCCACCGCTTCACCGCATCGATGGCGGCGTCGGCCAGCACCGGCTCGCCTTCCAGAACCTTTTGCACCTCGACGCGGCCGTCCTTCGTCAGCTTCACCTGCAGGTTTACCAAACCGTGGATTCCCGCGCGCTGGGCAAGCGGCGGATAGGAAGGATCGGGGCGATAGGTGATCCGCTTCAGAAAATCATCCGGATCCTGAGTGACGCTCCCGCGGAAGGTCAACTCCAGGCTGGTGATCCAGTTGTCCAGCCAATCGCCGCCGCTGTTCAGTGGGTCGGGCTGCGGCTGGGGATTCGCCAGGGCGGGCGCGGGCCACATCGAAGGAGGGAAAGAAACCGGAGCAAGCCCCGCTTCGGTCAGACGCTTGTTGAGGCGCTCGGCTTGTTCATGCATCAGCGATTCGCGAAGGGCAACCTGGGAGTCGGTGTACTGCAGATGGATTTTGCCGGCCGTGGTTCGCAGTTTCAGAGGTGCGCCGCCGCCGTTCAACACCGCAAAGCCGTGCACCGGCCCGACTCCGCTCGCGGGCCCCTGCTTGATCAAATGCAGAGCGGCATCGGCCTCGATGTGCTGCTCGGTGCCGCTAGCCACCAGCGCGTCGATGTTTGCCGCGAGGTTTCGCGGAAGATAGACGATGATGTCGCCGGTGCCGGAAGCAAGTGACGAAGGGCCTTCGAGGCGCACCGGTCCGTTTCCCGCGGGCGCGCTCGGATTAATCCAGGCGGTGATGCTTCCGCCGGAGGTTGCGGCCTGCACGGCCCCCGACGCGCCGGTCACACAAATGCTGCCGCCGCTCGATTCCACTTCCATGGGCCCTGAAACGTACATGACGTGAATGCCGCCGCCGCCGGTCTGCGCGCGGACCGAACCCCGCACTTCCCCGAAATCAATCTGGCCGCCGCCGGTCCGCACGCTCACAAAATTCTCCGCCTGACCCACCGCAATGTTGCCGCCGGCAGTTTCCAAATCCGCCCTTCCGGCAATTCTTCCCGCGCGAATGTGTCCCCCGCCGCTGTGCAAGGAAGCGTCCGCGGCGATGTTGCCTGCGTTGATGTGCCCCCCGGCGGTAAAGGCGGTCAGGTCCCCGGCAACATCAAGGACCTTGATGTGCCCGCCCTCGGTTTCCAACCTCGCAACCGGACGCCCGCGGGAAACCTCCCGCACCCCTACTCGTCCTATTCGTCCCGCGGAAATGCTTCCGCCCTGCGTCTTCAGCAACGCGGTGCCGCCGATATCTCCGGTGGTGATATCGCCCGCGCCTGTATTGACTTCCACGTTGTAATTGCGCGGGACGGCGATCTCGAATTGCACCCAGAACTGCGCATTCGCGTAGTGCGCGGCCTGCGGAAACAGAACGCTAGAGATTTCCACGCCCGTCGACGAGGTTCCAGCCTTCAGGGAATAGTTATTCAGCAGTTGCGTCGCAACTGACCCGCGCGCGTCGGTTTCGACGTGCACCGTATAGCGCAGGACGGGAGGAGAACCGGGCGCAAGCTGGGTAACGTTGACCGAGCCGAGATCCGCCGTCAGGCGCAAGGTTAACCCATCTTTCGTTGGGAGCGCACCGCTGCGAAAGATGGAGGTGCGTGACGCGCCGGGCTGGCCCGGATTTTCCGGTGAAGGTGCGGGATCTTTTGCAGGGAAGCTGAAGGCCAGGGTTGAAAATTGCGAGATAAAAAAAATTCCCGCGAGCGACCAAAACAGCCCGAGCCGGCCTGCGCGGAGGGAAGTCTTGCGATCGAAATTCATCACGAGGTCAATTTCTTCGCCCCTTAAATGTCTAGGCTCGATTACTGCATTTCCCGCGGGCCAATCTGCCGCAAAGCAGCCGCGCTGCGCAGCCGAACGTAGGGATTGGGATCGCGGCGCTGCAACTCCTGAAGCACTCTCACCACATGCTCGAACGAGGCGTCTTCCCCGGGCGCAGGGGCTGGCGCTGCCTCCGGCGTTTCCGGCGCAGCATCGGCATCCGCCGGTCGGTTATCGAGCGAGCCCACCAACAAATTCACCGCTTCTACGCGCACGCCGGGATTGCTGTCATGCTCGAGCGCATCGACCAGGACCTGCCGCACATCGTCTTCTCCCGCCGTGTCGCGCAAGGCTTCCAAAGCCTTCATGCGCACCGCCGGATTCTGGTCCTTGCGCGCCGCGTTGAGCAAGGCGAGGCGAACCTGCTGGTCACGCACCGCCGCCTTCAGGGCATCGAGGCAGTCCAGGCGCACGCCGGCATCGAAGCGCTCGCTGTTTTCGACCATATACGTTAGTACCTGACGCACATTCGGTTCGTCCGCTCTGCCCGTTAGGACCATGGGCTGTTCGGCGCTGAGCTGCAATCGCACGGTGGGAGAGTCAGAACCCGGGGACGGCGAGACGGTCAGGCCACTGACCACCATGTTGGACAGTTGATCGGGCGTCAGCGGCTGACGGGCGCGCACGTTCAGGGCCTGGCCGGTATTGCCCGAATTGTGCTCCAGCCAGGGAACAAGTTGCACCCCCGCGAGACCTCCGACGAGCACCAGCAGCGCGCCGCTCCAGACCGGCCGCAGCGCCATCCAACCGCGCAGCCAGCCGAAAGGCCGCCAATGTTCCTGAAGCGGCGGCGCAGAAAGATCATCCAGGGCTTCTTCGAGCTCGCTGCGGCACTGCGAAAGCAGGATTCCGGATCCATCCAGCTCATCGGCGGATTGCGGAGCAGAAAGCAGCGTCGCGTGAAATGCCTTTTCTTCGGCAAGCTGCTCGGAGCACGCTCTGCAATTGGCCAAATGCATTCGAATGCTCTCGCGCTCGTCCTCGCTGACTTCTTCGCAAACGTAAAAAACCAAAAGTGGAGCAATATCCTTGCAGGTCGTTTTGTTTTCAAAGGGACTCATCGCAAGCCCCCCAACTCGTTGCGGAGTTTGCGGGTGGCGCGGAATAGCGAATTTTTCACAGTCTCCTCGGTAGTGCCGAGCGCGTCGCCGATGGCGCGGAGCTTCAGGCCCTGATAGTGCTTCATTTCAAAAACAACGCGCTCGCGGGGCGACAGACGCTCGAGGGCGTGGGCGATGCGCGCCTTGATCTCCTGACCCATCATGGAACGTTCCGGGTCCAGTGTTGGCCGGTGCTCGCGCTGGCGTTCAAAAAAATCGGTGATGCCTTCTTCGCGATGGTTGGGATGCAGCTCCGGCGCTTGATCCTCGGGGCGGGCTTGCCGGCGGCGCAGGTGATCGAGGCACACGTTGGTGACGATGCGGTAGAGCCAGGTGTAGAAGCTGCATTCGAAGCGGAAGCGATGCAGGTTGCGGTAAACCTTGAGGAAGGCCTCCTGATAGACGTCGCGCGCGTCTTCCGGCCGCTTCATCAAGTTCAGGGCCAGGCGCAGCACGTCGCGGTCGAAGCGGCGAACCAATTCCTCGAAAGCGACACGGTTGCCGGCCTGCGCTTTCGCCACCAGTGTGCGCTCGTCGAGATTAGCCAAAGAGGTCACCGAGGCCAGGGCGGCATTGCTGCTGCCCCAGCAACCATTTTCATCGGCCACGGCTAACGCCCATCTAGGGAGCTGCATTTTTCGCTTTCCGTTCGCGTGCGGCCAACTTACCGATTGCAGAACAACAGTTTAGGGCATAACCTGCATTTCGATTGAGGCTGGCTACCGCGGTATCAACCAAATTGGACGGACTGATACCGAAACTGTGAGCGTAGCTCCCTGTAATAACAACGTCCATCCTGTGGGTTTTGTTTCGAAAATAAGGGTAGCGAAAGAGTTTCTCTTGCGGGCCCGTTTTCGCGTGGTTTTTCCTCAGGTGTTTGGCCCAGAGGAAGCGCTCTTCCCGCCCACGTTCATGGCCTTCAGCCGCCAGGCGGCCAAAGGCCACGCAAAGAGCAGGGCCAGCGCAAGAAGGATGGCATAGCCGTTTCGCCCGTAAAACGCATCCGGCTGCGCCAGCAACTCGGAGGCTCCGCTTACAAGCGCTGTTCCGGCAACCACCAGGAAGCATCCGAGCAGGTTGAAGCGCATCACGAAGCGCACGCCGAAAACGAGAACGCCTAGAAGGATCAGCCGCGCCAGCAATTGTTTGGCAAAGTCCGCCGGGCTGCCCCAGCTCCCGCCAACCACCGCAAGCGCGCCAACCAAAAACAGCAGAACGCGAAGCCAGGTCCGCTTGAGGCCGGCGGCAACGAAGGAGGCGATGACCACGACATACGCGGTCATCCGCAAACCGCCCAGCAGAGTGCTGCCAAGGATGGCCGCGGCAGGAAGAGTCGCATCGAAGTCCTGCCCGAAGGAAGCCTCGAAATACCGATGCGCCGTGGGCCAGTGCATCGAAGCCGTTGCGAGAAGCCGTTCCAAGCCCAGCAGCCCGGCGCTGCCTCCAAGGCCGATCCACAGCGCGTCGCGGTAATAAGCTCCGGGCATTCCCGTCCAGCCCGTGAGGCGCTCTTCCCCAAATGCCACGGTCGAGTAATACCAGCCCACGCCAAAGACCAGCACCAGGTAGCCAAAACTGAATGGCCCCCCAAGCAACGCGATAATGCCGAGGACACCGAGCGTGGTTTTGTAAGGGATCGCCGTGTTGTAGGCGTTCATAAAATTCGAGATACGATCGCCCAGGGCAAAAACCACGTAAAAAGCTGCGAGTCCCCAAAGGGCCCAAACCGCAAGCCTTTTCCACGGAATCGCGCGGGCGGCCTCCGAGCGGAGATTTTTGAAGAAAAGAATAAGCGCGGTGAGAACTAAACCTCCAAGAAGCACCCAGGGCCCAAAAGTCAGGGCCTCGCGCGGCAGCGTGGTTTCCTCCTGCTTCCTCCGCCAATCATCGGGGATTTTAATGAAGGTGCTGAAGCCCTCGCTTACCGGCTCGTCTTCATCGGCGGAGCCCGAACGCCGGAAGTAGGCGCGCCGGTAATCGGTGACTTCATCGCCGAGGACCGCCACACGGACGCGAAGGTAGGCGTGGCCGCCCGGGTTTGCTGCGGAAGGAGAATCGATTGGCGTGTTCTGCTGCCAGGTAAGCAGATGATCGACGCGGTGCGGGCGCGTTTCCGAATCGGTTTCCACAAGCGTCCATTGGCTCAAATCCATCTTTTTTTCTTCGCGCAGATACTTTTCCGCGCGCCGAACCGCTTCTTCTTTCCCGAGGGACGCCCCGGGGGCGTCTTCGGCAATCTTGTGCTGCAGCGCGAAAAGCGAGCCATCCGGTTTGAGTTTGGCGGCGTACTCCTCGGGCTGGCTGTCGCGGAAATAGCGCGCCTGCCAGACCGCGCCCGGAACTTGCCGGTCGTAAATCTCGTTTACCCGGGCGATGCCCACCCGCTCGCGAAGAAATTCGTTGGTCACCGGGTCGACGATGTCCGCAAACACCACCGCGCACTTGTAAGAGCTCGGATCCACGCCGCGTGCGCGCAGAATTTGATCCGCCTTGGCGCGCGCGCTCTTGGGGTCCATCGACAGTTTCAGATAATCGCCGATGGATTCCGGCTTCAGACGCCAGGCGATGAGCGCTCCGGCGATCAGGCAGGCCGCGAGCAACGCGATCATTTTGGAGCGAAGCGCGTCGTAGCGGCGCGCCGGCCCGGCGGAGGCGGCCGACGGCTCGGCAAGGGCAAGGTCCAGGTTCGGCGGCGGAGTCGCGCGATTGCGCAGGGCTTCGTCCGCTTCGAACCCGCCGCGCACCAGGCAAGAAACGCCGGCAAACAGGAGCGGCGCAAACGCGGCTGCCGCCACCACCGCGCCGGACACTTTGAAATAAAGGCTGTTCGAACGGAGGAGAAACAGACCCACAAGCGATGCGTCCACCGTGTAGTGCCAGATCAGCGTCGCGAGGATTCCCCAGCGCAGCATCACGATTCCCGCGACGATGCCAATCAGCCCGATCTCGATACCCCGGGTATAGGCGGGTTCTTGCGGATAATTGCTGTGCAGAAAGCTCCAAAGAAACGCAGGAACCATCACGGCGAGCCAGCGGGACTTTGTGAATTTGCTGAAAAAAGGAATGGCGAAGAGGCGGAAGGTGAATTCTTCGTTGGTCGCGGCAAGCAGACCGATCGCCGCACCCGAAATCCAGGGAAACAGGGTGTTCACGGACTCCTGGTAACTGACTTCCTGAGGGGCCCATGCGCCCAGGCGATTGGCCACCACATAAAATCCCACCACGTAGCCGATGTGCACGGCAGCAAGCGACAAACCCACCACCGACGCCGAGAAAAACTCTTTGGAACGCAACCCGCCGAGCGTGAGGGTTTTCGATAGCCGCAGGCGTTCCGGCCAGGAAGAGCGGTAGAGCGGTTCGGCCGCGGGAAGGACCAGGGTGATGGTCAGCGCGGACAACACGGCGAACCAAAGCGCGCTGCCCAGCTTTCCTGCCAGGAACGTCCCGTAAGAGACTCTCGTGTCGTAGCTGGCGCTCCACAGCGGCCATTCGTTGAGCCCCTGCAGAAAGAGCAAGGCGGCCACCAACAAGCCCAACAAAATGGCTCCGCGCCAGCGCGTCTGCCCTTGCAAGGTGAGTTTGATGCCAAACCAAACCGCCACAACGAGCAAGGCGATGTACAGGACGGTAAACACCAGCTCCAAGGTGTCGTTGGTGGAGCGCAGCCGCGCGTAACTGCGCTCCCAGGAATCCGGCACTTTGAGGGTTTCTTCGCTGCCGCCGATGCGGTCGCCCGCGACGGTCACTTGCAACCGGTAGGGCGCGTCTTTCGCGCGGAAGCCGTGTTTTTCCCAGGTGAAGCTCCAATCCGTCCGGTTCGGCTTTTTCCTGGAATTCGCTTCTTCGGGAAGCGCATCCCAGGCGCGCAGGTCCATTATGAGTTTTGTGCTCAGGAAATTCTGCGCGACCGATTCCGCCGCGGCACGATCGAGTGACGCACCGGGGCGGGCCTCTTCGATCTTGTGCCCGTAGCCGACAATTTGCCCGGCCGGACTAACGCGAAGCTCGAACTCTTCCTGTTGGAGAGGTTTGAAGAACCGCACCTCCCAATACCAGATGTTCAGCTCCGACGACGTCAGCCGGTTGGCTTCGCGCAAGCCGACCTCGCGCTCCAAGTACACCTTGGCGTCGTCGTCCACATCAAAAATGATCGAAGATTTGTAACCGCTCAGGTTCTCGCCGAGGCCGGTAACGAACTTCCGCGCCCGCGCGAGCGCTTCTTCCCGCGAGACTTGAAAATTGACGGAAGCTTCCGGAAACGCCTGAAAAAAGTATCTCTGAGCAAACACCATGCCCAGGATCCCCGCCGCCACCCACAGAAGCAGCGCGCGCTTTTCCGAACCCGTTAAACCCTCGCGAGCCACTCCGCCCTCCGTTGCCCGAGCTTCGACGCGCCTTCTCCCTTAGACACGAGTCACTCACTGTATCGGTACGCGGGGGCGCGACGCAAGTTTCACGCTTGCCGCACGGGCCTCGCGGCGATGATATAAAGAGTAAGCCATGGCCATGAGCCTCACGAGCGAAGCGCGCATGATCAAGGGCGTGGGCCCGCAACGCGCGGAACTGCTCGCCGAGCGTGGCATCTACACGGTGGGAGATCTGCTCGGGTACCTGCCGTTTCGCTACGAAGACCGGGTCCAATTCTCGCAAGTGAAAGACATTCAGCCAAACGGAACCTACACCATTCGCGCGCGGGTGATCGGCGGCCAGGCCATTCGAAACCGGCGCTTCCGCCGCGACGCTATCTACCATTTGCTGGTCGAGGACGAGGCCGGCGGGCTGCTGTCTTGCAAGTTTTTTCATGGCGGCTATCTCGAAGGACGGCTTAAGGCCGGCCAGCTTTTGATTCTTCACGGCAAGGCGGAAGTCGACCGGCTCAGGCCGGCGCGGCTGGAAATGATTAATCCGCAGATCGAACTGCTCGAGCGCGAAGAGACCGATTCGACGGAAATGGGACGCATCGTGCCGATTTACGAAGCGATTGGCACGATCGGCTCGAAGCAGATTCGGCGCGCGATGTATGCGGCGGTGCAACTCATCGATCCGCGCATGCCGGACGTTTTGCCGGAAAACCTGCGCGCGCGGCTGGGCTATCCGGCACGCGGCGAAGCTCTCCGGCACACCCATTTCCCGGAGCCGACGGAATCGCTCGATCGGCTGAACACGTTTCGCTCGCCGGCACAGCAGCGGCTGATCTTCGAGGAATTCTTTCTGTACCAGCTCAGCCTGGGCTTGGATCGTCACGCCACGCGGAAAGAAAACGCCATTGCGTTTCGCGTGCGCGAAGACCGCGTCCGCGAAGCGCTAAAACGCATCCTGCCGTTCAAACCAACGGAAGCACAGAAACGCGTGCTCGCGGAAATCGTCGCCGATCTGGAAAAGCCCGCGCCGATGAATCGGCTCCTGCAGGGCGACGTCGGCAGCGGAAAAACCATGGTCGCGTTCGAAGCCGCGGTGATTGCCATCGAGAACGGCACGCAGGCCGCGCTCATGGCGCCGACGGAGATTTTGGCGGTCCAGCATTTCCTTTCTGCGCGGCGGACTCTCGGCAAAGCCGGCTATCGCGCGGAATTGCTCATCAGCGGCCTGAAGCCCGCCGAAAAGCAAGCCTCGCTTGGACGCATTCGCACGGGAGAAGCTCAGCTGGTCATTGGCACGCATACACTGATCGAAGAGAATGTGGCGTTCGCGCGTCTCGGATTCCTGGCCATCGACGAGCAGCACCGCTTCGGTGTTCTGCAGCGCAAACGCCTGATGGACAAGGCCGCTTCGCACGGCCCTCGACCGCACGTTCTGGTGCTGACCGCAACGCCGATTCCGCGCACGCTGTCCCTCACGCTCTACGGCGATTTGGACGTTTCCGTGCTGGACGAGTTGCCGCCGGGGCGCACCCCCATCGTGACGCGCGTGACCAGCGAGAGGCATCTTCCCGGCGTATGGGAAGCTCTCCGCCGCGAAGTGGCGGCGGGTCATCAGGCTTATATCGTTTATCCGGTGATTGAAGAATCCAAGCTGGAGTTGAAAGCCGCCATCGAGGAATACGAGCGGCTTTCCAAAGAAGCTTTCCCCACGCTGAAACTGGGCCTCCTGCACGGCAGGCTTGCGAGCGAAGAGAAGGATGAAGTGATGCAGCGCTTCCACCGGAACGAAGTGCAAATTCTCGTGACCACTACGGTGGTGGAAGTCGGCGTGGATGTGCCGAACGCCACAGTGATGGTGATCGAGCATGCCGAGCGTTTCGGGCTCGCGCAGCTCCACCAGCTTCGCGGGCGCATCGGCCGAGGCGCCGAGAAGTCCCAGTGCATCCTGGTGGCGCCGTTTCGCATGACGGAGGAAGCGCGCGCGCGGCTCGACACCATGGTGCGCACCTCGAACGGCTTCGAAATCGCGGAAGCGGACCTCGAGCTGCGCGGCCCGGGGGAGTTTTTCGGAACGCGGCAGTCCGGAGAGCTGGGATTTCACATCGCCAACCCGCTGCGCGACAAGCACCTGCTCGAACTCGCGCGCAAAGAGGCCTTGGCCCTGGTCGAAGAGGGAACCCAGCGCCGAGAATTGCAGCGCGTTCTCGGGATGCTCCCGGGAGAGTGGCAGCGCCGCTATCATCTGGCCAAAGTAGGATAGCGGGGTTCTTGCCTATGCGCGTGATCGCCGGCACCTATCGCAGCCGCATTCTGAAGAGCCTTAAAGGCCTGGCCCTTCGCCCGACCAGCGACCGCCTGCGCGAGACCCTCTTCGACGTGCTGGGGAGGGATGTTTCCGGTTCGCGATTCCTCGACCTTTTTGCGGGAACGGGCGCGATTGGCATCGAGGCGCTCAGCCGCGGCGCCGCCGAAACCGTATTCGTGGAAAATCACGGGCCTGCCGCCGCGCTGATTCGCCGCAATCTCGAATCTCTCGACATTCGAAAGGGCGCGACCGTGCTTGCCGTGGATGCGCTTCACGGAATCGAAATGCTCGCCTCCAGGAAAAACGCCGGCATTTCAGGATTCCACTATATTTTCCTCGATCCTCCGTATGCGGCAGCTGACCAGTATGCTCGCGTGCTAGAATCTCTAGGTTCTGGGAATCTTCTTGCGCCCGGCGGCGTCCTGATCGCGGAGCACCGCCGCGGCTTCGATTTGCCGGAACAAGCGGGCGCATTCGAGTCCTACCGCGTTCTAAAGCAGGGCGATGCGGCCCTGAGTTTTTACCGCCGCGCGGCCACCGCAGGGTAATGTTTATCCTTGAGGAATACTCCCGGGCGTTCGTGGCCGCCGCAGGCAACGAACGCGCGTAACCTGGGAATCGAAAGGGATGTGCTTTTGAACCGATTTGGCTCGTTCGGCAGTATGGGACAGGCGACCGCCGCCGCACCCGCCAAGGTGCGTTTGCCCGCGGGCCGCGCGCCACAACTGGACATTGCCTGGGGAAGTTTTCACCAAGGCTTCGGCAGCAGCCTGGGCGTGCTCCTGCGCAAATCACCGGTACCCAAGAATTTCTCAATCGAAGGATTCTTCAAGTACTGTTGGATTGAAAGCAAGGTGCCGCGCCGCGCCGTGATCGCTGCGGCTTTGTGGCACATCGTTTTTTTCGTGCTGCCGTATCCGCGGCTCCCGGCTCGAGCGCACCATAATCCCTCTTTCAACAACGTCGAACTTTCCTGGTCGGGACCGATCAACGATTTGCCGCTGCTCGAAATGAAAGCGCCCAAGCCCGAGCCAAGCCCGCCCGGCGAGCCCGCGAAACCTCCGGCGCCAGAAGGTGCCGATGCCTTCCACCCGCGGCAGCACATTTCGAGCGACCCGGTGCATCCGAATCATCCGCGGCAGACGCTCATCAATTCCGCGGCACCGCCCGCGCCGCCTAAAATCCTTCCGAACCTGCCGAACATGGTTGAGATCCAGGACATGCCCGGCCCGGCGCGGCCGCGGCTGGAAATCAGCCAGGAGGCGCTCGCCAAGCTGCATCCGAAGCAGCGCCAAATAGCCACGGTGACGAACGCGCCTCCGCCGGACGTGCCGGCTTTCGACGAGAAGCTGGGCGCGATCGAAACGATCTCGACGCCCAACGGACCGAAGCGGCCGAATCTCGAATTGAACGGAGGAGCTCAGCCGCTCATTGCCAGCAAAGCGCAAGCCGGCATTGCGGCGCCTCCGCCGGAGGTTGGCGCAACGGAACTAGCCGGCGCAACCGGCAATCCCTCGACACTCGTGGCTCTCTCGGCGGCCCCGGCTCCGCCGGCGCCGGTGACGCCGCCAGAAGGAAACCTCGCCGCGCGGGTTTCTATTTCGCCCGAAGGCAACAAACCCGGCGTGCCGGGTGGAGCGCCAAAAGCAGCTGCCGGCGCGGTTGGCGGCGCGGGGACGAGCGGAGGAGCAACAAACGCAGGAAATAATGGCGTCGACGTGAGCATCCGCGGCGGGAATCCTCCCGCGAACAAAGGAATGTCCGGCCTCGGCGAAGCGGCAAAAATCGGCGCGCCAACACCGCACACGCTCATCACTCGGCCCGAGCCGCACGCCGACGAACCGGCAAGGACGGCCCCGCCCAACTTCGCAGCCCTTCCGCCAGGCGCCAAACCCGAGCTGATTTTTGCTTCGAAGAGAATTTACAAGATGCAAATCGACATGCCGAACCTGAACAGCGCGACGGGAAGCTGGATCCTGAGTTTTACCGAGCTGCTCTCGACCTCCGACGCACCACACCTGGCTTCCTCGGATTTGTCCGGGCCATCCCCTGTCCGCAAAGTCGACCCGAAATACCCGCCGACACTGGTCAACGAACACGTGGAGGGCGAAGTGATCCTCTACGCCGTAATTCGCCGCGACGGCTCGGTCGACAGCATCCAGCTGGTTAGCGGGCTAGACGAGGAACTCGACAAGAATGCCATGAATGCTCTCGGCCAGTGGAAGTTCCGACCGGCGACGCGGCATGGGGAGCCGGTCGAGCTCGAGGCCATTGTGCACATCCCGTTTCACGCCCCGGACGATCGATAACCCGTTTCCGCCAGGCAAAGGTGCTGAGGCTAAGCGGCGGTTTTTATCTCCAACGCCGGCCGCACAACAAGTCGTTCCGATGATTCACCTTCCGGACGTCAGCGCCACGATCGAACAACTCCCTTGGGTTTAAATTGCGCGCAACGCCTTAAGCGCCGAGTCGAATTCGTGGAAGACGTTCACGACCGGTTCTGCGGCATGCGCGAGTTCATCCTTCCTGACATCAACCGATTCTCAGATCACCTGCGGACAACCCATGCGCAAAATAGCCAAATAACTCGCATAGGGAAGAGAGTTGCTTGAGCTTACGCGCGCCCTTCGGCGAGCTTCACTAAAGCGTAGAGCGCCTGATTGACGGGTGTGGGGACGCCGAGTTCCGCGGCGCGACGCGAAACGTAGCCGTTCAGCGAGTCGATCTCCGTGCGTTTGCCGCGGTTCATGTCCTGGGCGGTGGAAGAAAGAGCCCCCGCCATTTGCGTAGCAATTTTCAATGCGCCGGCGAGCGCCGCTTTCGGGTCTTCCAGTTCCGGAGGATGGATCCCGGCGGCTCGGGCCACCGCGAGCACTTCGTAGACGGCCGTCTCAACCACTTTCCAGGCGTCGGCGCTTCCGGCAATGTGTCCGTAGTTCGCGCGGCCAAGCGCCGAGACGGCATTCAGCGCGCAATTCCACACCAGCTTGGTCCAAAGCTCGCCTTCAATGTTTTCCGAGATGCGGCAGGGAATATTCGCGCGAGAAAAGAGCATGGCAATGTCCTCGGTTTTTGAGTTCTTCGGACCAACAATCAAGTCGCCCCGGCCGACGTGTTTTACGCGGCCCGGTTCAGGGACCGAGGCGGCGACGTAGACCACGCTGGGAAGCGCCTCGATCGCGGCGGCGGCGCGAATTTGTTCCGCATTGTCGACGCCGTTTTGCATGCTCACGACCAGCGCACCGTTTACGAGGTGCGGCGCGATCGCGCGGGCGGTCGGCGCGTTATCCGTGGTCTTGACGCAAAACAGCACGACTTCTGCGCCGTCCACGGCGGCCATCTCGTTGGATGCTTCGACGCGGACTTTCTCTTGCAGCTGAAGCGTATCGAGAAAGAGCCCGCCTTTCTTGACGGCCTCGACGAAGGCAGGCCGCCCGATCAGGACGACCGGCGCGCCCGCGCGGGCCAGCAAACCTCCGAAATATCCGCCGACGGCGCCCGCGCCGACAACGGCAATCCTGGGCCACGGTTCGGATTCGCTCATGGAGTGATCACGCTGACGAGGCGGTCGATGTCGCGTTCGGTATTGTACAGGTGCGGAGAGACCCGAATGTTGCCTTCACGCAAGCTGACGATGACGTTTTCCTTGCGCAGGCGCTGGTAGAGCTCGCCGGTACTTTCTCGGCTGCGCGCCGAAAAGCAGCCAAACGGCCCGCGCTCGGCCGCGTCGAGCGGGCTCGCCGGAACACAGCGATCCTTGGGAAGACGGTCAAACATGAAATCGATGAGCTTGCGATTGTGTGCCGCGACGCGCTCCGGCCCCATGCGTGCGACCAATTCCACGGAAGCGTCCATGGCCGCCAGGTTGAAATTGAAATAGCTGGCCCACTCGGGAGCGTCCCAGCGTTTGGCATGCGGCCCGGGCCTGGGATCATCGAAATGCAGCGAGGAAAAATTGTCCGCACCCTGGACCGCCATCCAGTAGAACGGTCCGGGACGAGCACCGGGAAGATGCTCGCTCTTCACCCAGAAGAATCCCGTCCCGTACGGGCTAAGCAGCCACTTGTACCCGGCGCAGACGAGAAAATCGGCGCCCAGTTGCCGCACGTCCATGGGCATTGCCCCGCAACACTGGCTCACATCGAGAAGCAGGAGAGCGCCTTGCTGGTGGCACGCCCGAGCGACGCGCGGCGCATCCAGCAGCGAGCCGTCGTCGTAGCGCACCAGGCTCACGGAAACGATGCGCGTTCTTGGCGTCATCGCCCGAATCAAATCGTCGACCGAAATGAATCGCTCCTTCGGCCGGACGATCTTCACCTTCAAGCCTTCGCGCTCTTCCATGGGCTTCCAGCAGGTGTATTGCAATGGAAACTCACCCTTGGCGAGTACCACCTCGTCGCCCGGATTCCACTTGAGCGCGTAGGCCACGGCTGCCGCGCCTGCGCTCGCTCCGCTGGTGAGTGCAATCTCCTCGGGCTTGCCTCCGATGAGTCGCGCAATGTTTTCCCGGATGCGGTTGGGCACTTCGAAATACGTAGCGTCGGTTTTGTGATGCGGGAATTTCTTGGCCTCGAGCGCAGCTTCGACAGCCCTGATCGAAACACGGGGAAGCGGCGATTGGCCCGCCAGGTTCAAATACGTGGCGTCTTCAAATTCGAACCACTCCTCCCGCCAGTCGGTTTGAGCAGAGGTCGTGCTGGAGGCCATGGAGGGCTCCTTTCCGGAGACACGAACCGGACACAAGAGCTTAGATTCGCAGCGATGAAGTCGGGTACAACGTCCAAATTGGGCAAATTGGGGCGCGCGCCGGAGGACGTACGGTGATGATCCATGTCTTCCGGAGCGGCACAACCTGGTGCGGGTTCAAATCCTAACTAATGCCCGCCGCGTGTGGTGGCTCGGTCGGCGGCTCTCTCTCTGGCGCGATCGAGTTTCATCAGCCGGCAGCCCAGGAAATATCCCAGGGTTCCTGTCACCAGCCCGCCGAGCACGTCGGCCATGTAGTGGTTTCGCACGTACACGGTCGACACGCACATGCACGCGACAAACGGGAGGAAGATCCAGAATAGCCAGCGGCGATGCCGCCAGGCTCCCCAAAGCGCGGCCATGGCCCCGGCGACGTGCTGCGAAGGAAACGCCGCGCCGTGCACGCGCCCGTATTTTTCGATCAGCATGACGAGCCCCGTGAACGGCCCACCAGTAAGTGCGCGGTGCCACTGCCCCGCCAGTGTGAAATACGGGCTCTCGGCGGGAAAGAGCATCGCGATGACGTAGCCGAAAACGTAGCCGATCACGGAATACGTCATTGCCGACCAATAAGCTTCCCGATCGCGCTCGAAATAGAGAACCCCGCCGAGAATCAGCAGATAAACGAAATAGGTGAAATAGGAAAACTCCATGAACTCGGTCAACGCCGGATGCACCAGGTGTTCGAACCAGAGCGGAGGATTCACGCCGGTGAGCCATCGGTCAAAGGCCATGAGTTTTGCGTCCTCCCACCCCGGATCGACCAAATGCACGAGGCTGCCCAGTTCTTCGAAACAAAAAATTAAAAAGAGATGTGGGTACCAGTGGCGCCAGAAGTGCCAGAACTTTGCAGAAAAGGCCAGGTCTACGCTGTTCGGAAGTTTCCGAGCTCTCCCTCCGGCGCGGCATAAGAGCAAAATCATCGCGGCGACGAGCGCCTGGGTCGAGACGAGCCGCACCGGATGGGCCAGGTTTTCCGCGAATAGCGCGACGAGCATGCTGGAAAATCCCAAATATCCGAGCGCAATCCATTCAAACGCGCCGCACTTAGAGGAAGCCTCGGCGAAGATCCTGGCGATCAGCGTGACAAGTCCCACTCGCTCCGGCGGCGGCGTCCATGCCATGGCGCTGTCGTGGCCTTGATACTTCTCGGTTTCCAACTCGTTCATGCGCCTGGCTCCGCTTGTGGCCTGCGATTTTGCAGTTTCTCGAGGCGATCGCTCGTTCGCAAGATGGGCCAACCTCGTTTTCGGGCAATCCTTGCAAGCGGGAATGCCGGATTCATGGCCACCGGATTTCCCACTGCTGCGAGCATCCAGCGATCCTCGGAGCTGTTTCCATAAGCCCAGCATTGCGATAGATCAAGGCCCATTTCCTCCGCTAACGCCGACACCACCCGGGCTTTGGCTTCCCCCCATATCGGCTCGCCGAGAATTTCTCCGGTCCATTTGCCGTTTGTTTCTCTTAACCTTGTGGCGCACGTGCGAATTTTCACGGCAAACCCGCGAGCGGCGATTTCCGCTTCCAAGGCACACGCAGCGGCATTTCCGAGGGGTTCGAGCGTTCCGCTCATGATCACAACTCGGTGACCCAGCATGGCGTGGCAGGTAACTCGCTCGACTCCCTGTTCAAAAAAGCGAGGGACAGGCGATCGTGGGTTGCAGTTCGGAGGCCTCGACGCCTGTCCCCCGTCCTCGAGGCCGTTCTCGCGCACAAGAGAGTGGAGGCAGTTCTCCGTGCGAAGCTCGTCGAAAGTTTGCAAGCCCTTCAGGTACATTTTGTTTGTGTGAGCCAGCGCAGTAATTCCCCGCGGCAATAACTGCAGCGCCTCGCCAAGCCACAAAAAATAGTTCTTCAGCGGAATTTCGTGCCGCTTGCGTAACATTCGGAAGAAGCGACGTTCCAGCGACGGCAAGGGCATCAGCGTCCCATCCAAATCGAAAAATGCCGCGATTCTTGCGCTCTTATCCATCTCGTCCGCTACGTCCTTTACCTCCTTAACCTCCTCGCTCTTTCTCATGCCGCCTCCGGCGCCACGCGTTTAGCGTCACGGCTCTGTCGCACGGCTCGCGCGAAATATTTCCAGCCTTCCAGCAGCACCGGTAAGCCGCGCACCAGGCAGAACACCGCAGTCGCCCAAGTCAAAACGTGTGCGCCTATTCGTATGAGCGCGTGCCAATCAGCGGCAAGTCCGCTGACTAGCGCCACCGGCCCGCGCGTTAGGGCCAGCTCCAAACCTAAATAGCAGAAGCACAGGCACTTCATTGCAGCATAGAGTCCCCGGCTCCAGCGCGACGCCACGAGCACGCGGCCCCACCACGTTTGCAACATGGCGTTCCCTCCCCAGCCGGAGTGGCCCGCCTTCATCGCCAAGCCGCGCAGAAAATCCGTCGCCGCGCCGCGGGCGAAGAACAAGATCGGCAGCCACAGCGAAACCATGCCGACGACCGCGAAATAGGTGAAATAAACGTTTTCGATCATGCGGTCGCCAAGAATGTCCAGCTGCGCGCCAACAGGCGTGGCCATCTTTTTTTTGCGCGCAATGTGTCCGTCCAACGCATCGAGAGCAATCGAGGTAACGGTCAATGCCACGGCGAGCAAATTGGGCCAGGCTCCGCGCCCAAACAGGCTGACGGCGGCGAACCCCACGGCTACTCGCAGCAGCGTCACCTTGTTTGGCGTCCATTCGAATCGCATGGTAAGCGCCCCTCGACGACCGCTCGCTGATTCGCATGGCAACTCCGCTGCCAAATTCCCGTTCCGCAATTCCTTTGAAATCAGACCATTAGGGAAAATGGAAGCCCATGACATTGCAACGTCATGCCAGCCAAACGCTTCATCTGTCGGCCATTGGCTTGAGATTCTTGCTTGTTGCTTTTTCACCTCAGGCGCGTCTAATGGTTGGACTAGCCTTCTTGTCACCCGGGTCTATGGAATAATCCCGAGGATTACTCAATTTTCTCCATTGAAGGTATGATGCAAATATGACTGACGTCTCTCTCGCAGCAGCGTTTATCGCGGGGCTGTTTTCTTTTCTATCGCCCTGCGTGTTGCCTTTAGTGCCCGGCTACATCTCGATGCTCTCCGGCATCGGCATGGAGCAGTTGCGCCAGGGCGAGGTTCCACGTTCGGGACTCTTTTCCTCGGCGATGGCCTTTGTTGCGGGATTTTCCGTGGTATTCATAGCATTCGGCGCTTCGGCGAGCGCTGTCGGCGCGTTCCTGAAACAGAACCGCAATCTCCTGGCTCCCGTTGCCGGCGCACTGATTCTTCTCTTTGGCTTGCACCTCATCGGCGCGCTCATCAAGCTCAAATTGCGCATCGGAGTGATCCTTGGAGTTATTCTCGCCGCCATGGGAGTTGCGGCGCTGGTGCGGCAGGGCCCGCTTTTTGCGGGACTTAAGGCCGTGCACTTCTTCTCGCTTTCCCTGATTGGATTCTTCGGCCCCGCTTTGGCGCGCTGGCTCAACCGCGATGTGCACCTTCGCAGCAGCATCGCGCAGCCGGGGATCTGGAGCGGTTTCCTGCTAGGTTTTGCGTTCGCCTTCGGGTGGACTCCCTGCATCGGGCCCATTCTCACTGCGGTCCTGGCGCTCGCTGCGGCCAGCGATACGATTGCGCGAGGCGTTCTTCTCCTGGCTGTATATTCTGCGGGACTGGCCATTCCTTTTTTGCTTACAGCCCTGCTCATCAGCCAATTCATGACGTTTTACAAGAATTTTCGGAAATATCTACACGCTGTGGAGGTACTAAGCGGCGCATTGCTCTTGTGCGTGGGCGGCTTGGTCTTTTTCAATAGGCTAACCTGGCTCGCGACCAAGCTGACGTTTCTGAATCGGTTTACAATGTAGAGGAGTGCGCTTAAGCGCCTTGGAAACTTTAAATGAAAAAAGCTCTTCTAATCCTCGGAACCGTGGTGGTGCTCATCGGCGTGACAGTCTACGCGGATCGCGCCACTCGGCTGAAGCCCAGGAATTCCGTCGATAGCGCGGTTCATGCCGACGCGGTCGCGTTGGGTACTCCGGAGCCGGAGGTTACCTTCGAGAGTCTGGACGGCAAGGATGTGCCGCTCAGAGAGTACAAAGGCAAAGTGGTGCTGGTGAATTTCTGGGCCACGTGGTGCGAACCGTGCCAGATCGAAATCCCCTGGCTGATCGAGATGCAGCAAAAGTATTCCTCCAAGGGCTTCATCGTTCTTGGCGTCGACGTGGATGACGAAGGCAATAACGTGGTGTCCGCGTACACCGCCAAAGAACGCTTCAACGTGAACGGTCAGAACCTCCCGATGAACTACCCCGTCCTGCGGGGCAATGACGCGGTAGCAGACAAGTTCGGAGGGCTGCTCGGATATCCCACCAGCTTCCTCATCTCCCGCGACGGCAAAATCGTGAAAAAGACACAGGGCCTCATCGACTATGAGGAAATCAGCAAAGCGATCGAGTCCCAGCTGTAGCGTGTAGCGCGGCCGGTGAAGCGCGAGAGTGAACAGCGCGCGCCCCAGCCGTCCGGGCCCACGCCGATCCATCCTTCAAACGGGCGACTATGCGGGGTGCGTCTTCCCCACCCGCGAACCCACGGCAATGTCGTAGGACCGGCGCAGCAGCTCGATGGCACGCGCGACATCGCCGGGTCTGCGGAGGTACACGCTCACCCAGCCTGATTTCGGAAGCACCTGGTGGGGTTCGGCCGCCCCGCTTCGGATCAGCTCATCCCGCACGCCCAGCGGAAACGGAATATCGACGAGACTGTCGCCGTGCACATGGCCGACTTCGCGGCGGCCCACACGGAATTCGGTGCCACCAAGACGATGCGGTCGAGCCGCGATTTGCTCCCAGCACTTCACCGCGTCATAGATTCTCTCTCCCCCGCCAGGCACCGGCATCGTTCACTCCTCGCGAACCGCGTCGTGCTACATCGTATCGTTGCTTGGATGCATGATCATATTGTTAAGCTACGCGAGACAGAGAAAGCAGAAGAAAACCTGAGTGCAACCTTTTTGGAGCGCCGGGGTTTGATCGATTAGGCGCCGCGCTAACCTGAATCAAGGGGGAAGCCAGGCGCCTCAGAAGGGACCCTAGAATGAAATATCTAAGGTTCGTAGCTTTACTCGGGATTTGTCTCTTCTTCGCATCATTTGCGAACGCGCAGAGAGTCTTTGTGGGCGTAGGCGTGGGCCCCGGCTATTATTATGGGCCCGCCTACTACGGCCCGCCACCGGTTTGCGCCTACGGCTACTATGACTATTACCCGTACGCCTGCGCGCCGTACGGCTATTATGGACCTCAGTGGTTCGCGGGTGGCGTGTTTATCGGCGCAGGCCCGTGGTTTCACGGGTTTCACCGCCGCAGCTTTTACGGCCCTCGCGGATTCGAGGGCAGGTTCCACGGCGATTTCGACCGCGACGGCTTTCGCGGCAGAGGTTTCGCTCACGAGGGCTTTGTCGGCAGAGGGTTTGCCCGCGGCGAAGTGCATGGCGGTGGAGGATTCCACGGATTCCATGGCGGAGGGTTCCACGGCGGCGGTCACGGCGGGCACCGTTAACGGAACAGGATTCGCTAGCTGAACAATCAAAAAGTGGACTCGAGGGCGGCTGGCTAGGGCCAGCCGTTCTTCTTTTTTGCGGATCTGGAGTTCGGAACTTTCATTGCGCGCAGACGCCTTCGTCCTCAGGCTGCGGAAAGTGTTGTGTAAACCAGAAGGAATACGGCGTGGCGCCGTTCGACTGGTAGTGCCGAAGCCGCTCGCGGCCCTCGGCGAGTGTGGGAATGTGACCCGCTCGAATCCACCAAAGGCAGTAGTGCGGTTTGCCCATCTTCTCAAACCATTTGGCGCGATCGCGAAGAACGCGGGCGTGGTCCGACTTGTAGGCGAAATCCGGCAGCGTCTCGATCGACTGCCAAACGGACATGTTGACGATGATGAAGGGATCGCCGCTGTAGGCGATGTCCGTGGCGTTGCCCGATTCCGATTGCAGCCGCCAGACGAACCCGGGAGCCTGGTCGGCGAGCGCGTTGATAGGTTCGAGCTCGGCGACGAACTCGGCGATCTTCGGATCGTCGATCGGAGCGATAAGCCGGCCGATGTTGATCTGCGCAAGGTGATAGGTCATGCCAGCCTACAGCATGCCTCATCCATGCGCAAAGTCACATCGCAAATCGCCCTCCGACCGAAATTCTTACTCTTGTGCCACAGGGTTCCGGCTCTCCTCTAGACTCCGCCGGTCGAGCACAACACGCCGAACGCGGACCTGTCTTTCTGCCAAAGTGAATTCGGGCCAGCGGTCGGCATGCCTTGTGGTTGCCTTCCGCGCGCACGTCCGAATTCGCGCTACCCAAGTGCAACAGCCCAAACCGATAGTCGATGTGAATTTGTGCGAAACGCATCGCGAGTTAAGCAGAAGTGCAGACCTGCTTCCTGTCCGTGAAGGCCTATCCGGCGAAACTGCCGGAACGAGATCGGATAGTCCTTGTGGAACATATGATTCTCGCCCTTCAAGAAGGACGCTGCGCGATCCAGCTTTTGCAGCGCATCCGGCGCAAGCCGGGCAATCAGCTGGAATTGATGGTCGCTTGGCAGCGCGCTGTTTTCTCCTTGGATGTCGACGAGTTCCTGAAGCAATCCAAGGGCGTCGCCCAATCTCTCTCCGTTCTGCTTGTCGCTAAGCAAGGTGTTCATCATGGCCTGCGTGATGCCGACGAAGGTGGCGCGCAAAGAAGTAGGCAATTGTCCGAAAACGGAAGCGGCCAGAGACAGCCCGTCTGCCGCGACGCCACAGCGAGCGAGAAACTTTTGCATTATGGCTTGTTGTTCGGGAGCAAGATCCTCGATGAACAACCAGTTGACCAGAAACGATTCAAACCAAATGCGGTCTCGGCGAAGAGCGGGACTTTCCGCGGGAGAGGGTGCTTGCAAAAGAATGAAAGAGGGCACGTCCAATTCCCGCGCCGAGAGCCTTTCCGCTTCCTGCAAACGAGCGCTGGCCTCCGCTTCGAGCTGCGTTTGCTCTGCGGCGGAGCGAACCAAGGGACAGAGTGATGGCGCGGGCGCGCCCGGTTTCTCTACCTCCTCGCACGAGACTGGTTCCGCCAGAAGCAGTGCCGCAAGCAGGCCGGTCAGGCAAGCAAGATAAGTACACATCGCTGCGTTCCCCTGTGAAATCAGGTCTCCCTTTTTCTTCTTTCGCTGGCCTGAATTTTCCCTCGGGTCAGAGTCGCGCAAAGCAAACGCACGGGCGAGGCCAATCCTCAACCTCCGGCAAGAGGCCGTGGCGTCAGGGACTTAGGCGCGTGATAAGCGGAGGGCAGTGCTTGTTGCTGCCCCGAGCAGACGACGAGTGCTGTGCGGGAATGACAGTTCGCTCCCGAGCGGCGATGCTCGTGTCGCGCGTCCTCCCCGCAGCTCAAGGAAGTCTCAGAAATGGAAGCGGTAGCCGAGAATCATCTTGGCAATCAAATGATCGGTCGAGTGGGTCAGGCCCACACCAAGGCCAAAATTCACCTCCCAGTTCGGGGAGAGGTTCAGGTCGATGGCCGGAAAGATTTGGTGTTGCTGCAGTCCGGTGGGAAGAAAATCCGTGGCCGGACCAACCGCGCCGTAGTATTCAAATCCCCCGGTGATTTTTTTTGTAAAGTCGTAGCTGACTTTCAGATTCGGCGAAAAGACAAAGCCCTGGTGAACGCTATCGCCGTGGAACGATCTGTCAAAGCTCGGATTAAACGACCAATACCACGGCCCGGACTGCTTGTCGATGATGGGGCGCATCTCCCAGGTCCAGGTGTCGGTGGAAAATTTGCGGCGCTGATAGCCGATTTCGTTGGAAAGGCTGAGGCCGACGGGCCAATTCCATTTCTTGGGGATGCGCACCCGGGGACGGATGTGGTCGCCCACCCAATCCCAACCTTGGCCATTTTGTGCGGAAGTAAATATATAGAAGCCGGTCTCGAACCAGTCCGTGAAGCCTCGCGTGATTTCAATGGTTTCGTGCAACTGATGGTTGGTGGGGAGAAGGCCGTCTTGAAACGTTTTGGAACCTTCGAAGGTAAAATTGCTGTGCAGCTCGACCATGGTGTGATGCGGCTCGACGGTGTCGTAGCTGTACACCTGAATCTCGTAATTGTCCTGCGCCTGAGCGGTATTGGACAAAATCACCACCCAGGACACAACTAGACCGCAAACGATGGCAACGCGCAGGCTCATTCCCTTCATCTTCAAAAAGCTGCCCAGACAGAAGCTTTCAAGGGTATCGCAGGACTTCTTACCGGCAAACTCTTAGCCGCAAGCCCTTTGGTAAAAACGATGAGATGCGGCGACTAGGCGTGAGGGTGCGCCTTGTCGTAGACCTCCATCAACTGGCGGATGGACGCGTGCGTGTAGCGTTGCGTGGTCGACAGAGATTGGTGCCCGAGCAGCTCCTGAATCGCGCGAAGGTCGGCGCCGTCGGCAAGCAAATGCGTTGCAAAAGCGTGGCGCAGGGAGTGCGGGTGCAAGTCCCAGTTGACATTGACCAAACGCACGTATTTCTTGACGATGCGGCCGACGGAGCGCTGCGTTAACCGGCGGCCGGCATAATTGAGAAAGACTGCCTGCGTGTGCGGGTCGGGATCGCGATGGGACCCCTGCGCCTGTCCGAGAAGCTGCTCCCGCACCGACCAATATTTGGCGAGCGCCTCCTGCGCTTTTTGGCCGTAAGGAACGATGCGTTCCTTGTTTCCTTTGCCGCGCACACGCAAGATACGCTCTTTTTGCTCGACGTCGACCAAATTCAGGCCGGTAAGTTCACTGACCCGCAGCCCTGCAGCATAAAGAAGCTCAAGCACCGCGCGGTCGCGGCCAAGCAGCAAGCCTTCTTCGGCGAGCCGGGCCTTGCCGGAACCTTTTTGCCTTTCCTCGGACGGTCGGGATTTCGCACTCGCGCGCTCGGTCGAAAGTCCGGAGCTGCCGGATGACCGCTCGACCATGCCCGCGAGTTGGTTGAGAAAACCGTTCATCTCTTCCGCGGAAAGCACCGAAGGGATGCGCTTCGGCAGTTTGGGTGTGGGCACCAGGCGCGCGGGGCTCTCCTTCAACTTTCCCTCGCGCACGCAGTACTTGAAAAAGGAACGCAGCGCCGCGAGCTTGCGCGCAATGGAGCTTTTTTCCAGCCCATGGTCGTGCAAGTGCGAGACAAATTCGCGGATCATGCCATGATCCACTTGGCGAAGGGCCGTCGGCGTCGCGCCGGGCGGCGAAACAAACTCGAGGAATTGGCGGAGGTCCTTGCCGTAGTTGGAAACGGTGTGAGGCGAGGAATTCTTCACCGTCTGTAGATAGGCGAGATACTTGGCAATCGCTTCTTTCATTTTGGCCGCCCCACGAGCAGGGCTTTACGAACAGTATAAGTGCGCCGCCGGTGGGAGAAAGTGAATTTCAAAAGAATGTTTTCTGGTGCCAGAGGGCTCAGGACTTGGCCGCCACCGGCACGGGAGCTTCTTCGGGTTGCGCTGCGGGCGGCGCCTCGGGCACGAGTTTCTCCCAATCGCAGCCTTCCTTTAGGCAGGCGTGCACCGTGCCAATCTTTGAGCGTTTCTCAACGATGAACGGCGCGCCGCACTTCGGGCAGGGTTCGGCGATGGGCATGTAGGGGGTGGTGAAGTCGCAATCCGGGTAGCGCGAGCAGCCATAGAAAATGCGCGGGCGTCCACGGCCGCCTTTCCCGGCGCTGCCGCGGCGGACAAATTCGCCTTCCTTGCATTTCGGGCACGCGATGCCCATGGTGATGGGTCGCGTGTACTTGCACTTCGGGTAGGCCGAGCAACCGATGAATTCGCCGAAGCGTCCGTGCTTTTTCACCAGCCCGCTGCCGCACGTGGGGCACTTCTCGTCGAGCGGTTCATCCGGCTGGTGCGCGATACGCGTCCCCTGCACCAGGCGGCGCGTCGTCTTGCAGTCGGGATAGCCCGTGCAAGCCAGGAAGGTGCCGAATCGCCCGCGCTTGATGGCCATTTCCTTCCCGCAGTTGTCGCAATACTCGATCTTGTTGGGGTCCCCGGCGTCGGGCTCCACCGGCGAGAGATCCTCAATGAAGTCGCAGTCGGGATAGCGCGAGCAGCCCAGGAAAAACCCGTGGCGGCTAATGCGCTCTAAAAGCTCCCCCTGGCCGCACTTCTCGCACTTTTTCCCCGTGGGGATGCCCGCTTTGTAGGAGAGCATTTCCTCGTCGGCCTTGTCGAGGTCAATGACAAATTTCTCCCAGAACTCTCTGACGGCGTCGCGCCAAGGCAGCTTGCCTTCTTCGATCTCGTCGAGCTCGTCTTCCATCCGGGCGGTGAATTTTAGGTCGAAAATATCCTCGAAACTCTTCACTAAGAGCTTGCTCACACGTTCGCCAAGCATGGTTGGCGAGAACCGGCCCTGATTCTTGGTCACGTACTCCCTTTCCACCAGGGTCGAAATGATCGCCGCGTAGGTCGAAGGGCGGCCGATTCCGTCTTCTTCGAGCTCCTTCACCAGGGTGGCATCGTTGTAACGCGGCGGCGGTTCGGTGAAGTGCTGCTCCGGGCGAATCTTCTCCAGGCGCAAAGACTGTCCTCCGGCAACCTCGGGCAGAGCCCGGCCCTCGCCTTCCTCGTCCTTTTCGTCGTCTTCGCGATCCGCTGCGGAGGCGGGCAACTGGTAAACGCGCAGGTAGCCGTCGAACTTCTGGACCGAGCCGCTGGCGCGGAAGGTGTATTCGCCGGCGCGAATGTCGATGGTGGTCTGGTCAAAAATCGCGGGCAGCATCTGCGAAGCCACGAACCGCTGCCAGATCAGCTGATAAAGCTTGAAGAGATTGTCGTCCACATACTTGCGCACGTCCTCGGGCGTGCGCGTGACGTCGGTGGGGCGCACAGCCTCGTGCGCCTCCTGGGCGTCTTTCTTCGACTTGTAGAAATTCGGCTTTTCGGGCAGATAGTTTGCCCCAAACCGCTGCGGGATAAGTTCGCGGACCTGCGTGAGGGCGTCACTTGAAACATGAACCGAGTCCGTCCTCATGTAGGTGATTAGCGCCACGGAGCCTTCTTGGCCGAGCTCCACGCCTTCGTAGAGCTTCTGCGCCAGGGACATGGTGCGCTTGGCCGTATAGCGCAGCCGGTTGTACGCTGCCTGCTGCAATTTCGAAGTCGTGAACGGCGGCGGCGGGT
This sequence comes from Acidobacteriota bacterium, assembly GCA_003223215.1. GTDB lineage: Bacteria > Acidobacteriota > Terriglobia > Acidiferrales > UBA7541 > Acidiferrum. The sequence continues at coordinate 64,900 of QHYH01000088.1, read as the reverse complement.
TGCGCCTCTTTTCCTTTTGCGCCACCGATGCCACTTGCCAGCTGGCCTGGCTCACCGCGGCAACGATTGCGTCCGCAGCCTCTTGATTCTTGACCTCGATGTCCGCGTCGTTGTGCTTGATGAGCTTCGCCTCGAACAGCGGAGGCTTTCCCGCATCCAGCATCGCGTGGATGGTCCAGTACTCCTGCGGCACGAACGCGCGGATGGCTTCCTCGCGGTCAACGATCAGCCGCAAAGCTACGGTCTGCACGCGTCCGGCGGACAACCCGCGCCGGACCTTGTTCCACAAAAGCGGAGAGATTTTGTACCCCACCAGCCGGTCGAGGACCCGGCGGGCCTGTTGCGCGTCCACGAGACCGTTGTCCAGGTCCCTGGGGTGGTCAAACGCCGCGCGGATGGCTTTGGGGGTAATTTCATTGAAGGTGACCCGAAAGATCTTCTTCGGGTCGGCCGGGGGAATATCGTCGGCCAGATCCCCGTTGCTTCGCCCCCGCTTGCCAGCTTTCGCGTCCGCCGGTTCCTTGGCTTCGCCAGCCTTGCCATTTTGCTTCCCGGGAGCCTCGGCCTCGACGAACCGGCTGGGCTTCGAGAGCACCATCGCCAGATGCGCCGAAATGGCTTCTCCCTCGCGGTCCGGGTCAGGAGCCAGATAGACGGCGTCGGCGGCATGGGCCGCCTTGCGCAAATCGTGGATGATCTTGCCTTTGCCGGAGATGATTTGCAGCGTCGGCTCGAAAATCTTTTCATCATCCAAAGTAATTTTGGGTGTTTTTGCCTCGACTTTCGCGCTTTTCTTCGAGCCTTTTTTCTTCTTCGCGCTTTTCTTGCCCGAGGGATCATCGCCCGGCAGGCGAATCCCGATGGTCTTGGTCGGCAGGTCCATCACGTGGCCGATGGACGCCTTGACGGTGTAATTCCGTCCCAAGTATTTGTTAATCGTCTTCGCCTTCGCGGGCGATTCGACAATGACAAGCGAACGAGCCATGTAACTTTTGTAACTCCGGTCTGTATTTCGGAAAGGGCGGACTGCGGGGCGTGTGTCTTTCTCGCTACCTTCGGCGCCTCGCCCTCAAGATGGGGCCCGGCCGAGTGTGAGATGCATCTGCCGGCCATTCCGGTTCACTGCTCTTAGATGTTGATTGGCCCGCAGAGGGACATCGCGACCGCTATCCCCCTCTATAACAACACTTTGCAGAACTCTGTTCTCACCGCCGCCGGTGAATCCCTTTCCTCTCTCGACTAAACAGGGTAGCGGAGAACCTCAGAAGAGTTCAAGTCGCTTACTTTCTGCCGACAAAGCGCACGCGCAAGGTCGTCGCGCGGCCTTGACCGCCAGCAAAGGCCCCAAAACACCCGGACAGCACAACACGGGTACACGCCGGGGCGTCCCTGTTGTTCACCACGGCGTCGGGGTTTTGCCGGCCAAGGATGTTCACGGCTTCCACCCGCACCGCCCACAGATACCGGCCCAATGCAAACTTCCGTTCGAGACCCAGATTCAAGCTTGCGTACGCGGGAAAACGCAAGGAATTCGGCGGGCCGACCAGTTGCTGCTCGAGATTGACGACGCTGAACGGATACCCCGTCCGATATTCGAAGAAACCGCTTAACTGCGTGCTCCAGATGTGCGTGGGGATCCAGCCCCAAACCAGCAAGCGGTTGGGCGTGTCCCACGCCACCGGGCCGGGCTGTTGCGCCACGTAAAAAATCGAACCGAGCGACGGGCTAAGAACTTCGTTCGAATGCGCCCGCGAACGAGTGTAAGCGCCGTAAATCTCCGTGCTCTCTGAAAACACCTGGTGCAAGGAAACCGTGGCCGAGCGATAGCGATCCTCGCGGTGATCCTGAAGGAGAAAAACTCCGCCGGGCTGGGAGGGCTGCTGGTCCACAAAGGCGAAACCATGAGAGCCGTTGCGCGCGAGCAAATACAGGCTAACCAGCATCTTCGGCCCAAACCTCTCCTGCCAGCCCGCGCTCGAGGTCACAAAACGCGGCTGCTCGAGACCGCCTGCCGGCAGCGCGAACTGGCTCACAACCGGGCTTGGTGGAACCACGTTGCCGGCGGAGTCGTAAAACGTGTCGACTTGCTGCTGATCGAGCCCCTGTCCAATCAGCCCCACGTTAAGGGGCGCGTTATAAATGCCCCAGCCCAGCGACAATTTCGCGCGATCATCGCCGAAAGGCAGCACGTTGGCCGCGACGCGCGGCTCGGCCATGGCGCTTTGGGTGAAGCGGTCCCAGTCCGTGCGCAAGCCCGCGCGAAAAACGAAATATTTGCCGATCGACCAGGTATCTTGCGCGTAGGCGCCCGCTTGGGTGTTGGAAAGCCGCGGCGTCGCCGTTCCCGTGAAGGTGGACCGCCGCACGAGACAACCCGGCGTCTCGGAGGTACACGTCGTTCCATCGTTCGGATTGACGGCCCGGAGCGCGGCAATCTCTCCGCGCTCGGCAAACCCGTGGAAGATCAGCCCGGCCACATTGGCGCCCGCGGAAAGCTGATGAGTGCCGTGCCAGTGGCGAGACGCAGCCAGGACGTTGGCCACGGCCTGCAAACGCCGCCCGCGCTCGCGCAAGTGCTGAAAGTAATTGCCGCTCGTGCCGTTGATGAGCAAGATGAACGGCTGGGAACCTTGTGGGAGGTATTCAAGCACGCTCGAATCCGCGGCAACGCCGAGCTCAAACAACGTTTTGTGAAGCCACAGCTGATCCTTCAAGGAAACAAAGCCGCGGCGCTGGTCGGCGGTGACCGTCGTGGACTGCGGATCGAGCGCGGCCAGGCCGAGGTTCGCGTCGCTGGCGCGATTGTAGAGCAGCGTCGCGTGGAGGATGTGCCTGGAGGAAAAGTTGTGCTGCAGCCGCAGAAGATTGTCTCCCGCCCACTGCTCGAAAGTGTTGGCGTTCGAAGGCAGTTGCTTTACGACGCCAAAGGTGTGTTGGATACTGACGGCATCGGAAAACCAGAAACGGCCGCGCTCAAGTGGACCGGAAAAGGTGAACCGCGGATACCAGTTTCCCAGATGCACTCCCTCCTGGATGTTGATGCCGGGAGCGGGATTGGTGGTTCCAAAGCGCCAGCGGTCGTCCCCATCGAAAGTTTCCAGACTCAGGATGCTTGCACCCGAGTGCGGGTAAGCCGTGCTGATGTTCGCCGCCTGGACTTCCACGCCGCGCGTCGCATCCACATTGAACCGCGAAGTGAGCGCGCCGCTCACCGGGTCGCCGATCTCAAATCCGTCCATAATGTATTGTGTTTCACCGGAGCGCGCGCCGCCGACATGCAAGTTGTCGCTATGGTCCTCGACGATTTCCGGCAGCGCGACCAGGCTTTGCTGAAGGATATGGGTGTTGGGAACGGGAATATCGCGAATGTCCCGGGCGGTCAGCGTTGACCGCTCGGTGGTGTCCTGCGTATCGATCTGGTTGGCGGGCACGGTGACCTGCACTTTTTCGCGAACTTCCTGTTCGTGATTCAGAAGGAGGGACAACTCGTTGCCGCCGGCGTGCAGCGTGACGGCCTGGCCCGCGAGCAGAAAAAACCCTGCCTTGCGCGCCTCCGCCTGGTAGTCACCGGAAGAAAGATTATGGAAAGCGAAGCGCCCGGCGGCATCGGTCTCCGTTCGGTAGGAATGCCCCGCGGCGTCTTTGAGCGTTACTTCGGCGGATGGGACAGGGACGCCGTTGTCGTCGACGACGACTCCCGCGCAATCTGCGACCTCCGCGCGAGGCATCTGAGCGTCGGCAAAGATCCCCGACAGCGCTATGATCCCGACCAAGAGTCGCACCAGCCGCATGCCATACCTTCCCGGTTTGAGCCACAAGTGATTAAACTACATCTCGCGAGATGCGAGTTTTCATTTCTTAACCGACGCCATCTAGGATGGACAACGATGGCTCGGGGATGCTCGACGGCGCGAAGTGCGCCGCCAAAGCTTGCGATGAAACGGCGAAGCTTGACGAAAGCGGCAGTCATTTGTTCCGCGTCCCTCTGCCTGGCCCTCGGGGCTTGCGGCAACTCCACCGGTTTCGGTGGCGCGTCCGGAGCCCTGAGCCTCGCCCTTTCTTCTTCCACGGCGCTCGCCCCACAGGACGGGACGCCGGCAAAGATCACCGCAACCGTAACGGGAAACCCGGGCCCGGTGACCTTGGCGGTCGGCGGCGTTCCGACGGGCACGTTGTCCCAGCTCGCCGAGCCCGGGACGAGCGGAAGCAGCGCCATCATCCTGACCAGCAGCGCCGGCACGCCGGCAGGGGCTTACTCCCTCCAAGTGACGGCAACCGGCGGCGGCTTGACGGCCAGCCAGAATCTCACCATGGTTGTCGCGGTGTCCGGCGCGGTTCGCAGCTCCGTGGATCCGACCCAGGGTGTCGACGGCAAATTGCAACAATTCATGTCCACCTCGTTCCAGCCGGCGGAATGGGACTATCCATATTTTCAGAACCATACGGCGAGCGAACCCGCAGAACTCGATCAACTGGGCCCGCAACACATTCGCCTCCAGGGTCTTTCGCAGGCGGTTCCGATGCGGTCGAATACCGGTGCGGCGACCGACTGGGACTTCTCGAAACTCGACGCCGTCGTCCAGCCGGTTCTGTCGGTCGGGGACCACAGTCCCGAATTTCAAATAGCGGCCGCACCGGCATTTATGTCCACCGCCGCGGGAACCTTCGATATCACCAATCACCTCGAGGATTTTGCGAACTACAGTGCGAACCTGGTGCGCTACTACAACGGACCGGGCTTCGACTGGGGAGGGCAGCACTTCGAGTCGCCAAGTCTTTCCTCCGCCAGTCCGCACAAAATCACCTGGTGGGGCATCTTCAACGAGTACAACATCAACGGGCTGACCCCTGCCGAGTATGTCGAGCTCTACAACACCGTTGTGCCTCGCATGCTCGCCGTTGATCCCACCATCCAGTTTTCCGCCTTGGAATTATCCGACTTCGATTTCGAGGAAGGCGATCCGCGCAATCATTTGCCAACTTTCGTCCTTCCGGCAAACCGGGGCGGCGTCAATGCCCAGGTGAATGTTGTTTCCACGCACTTTTATTCGTCCTGCAACCAACAGGACACGGACGCACAAATTTTCGGTACGATTCCGGGTTTCGTGAACGATGTCAAATACTTCTACCAGCAACTGCAGCTGCGGCCGGATCTTCAGAGCGTTCCGGTATGGGTGACCGAGAACAATGTCAACGCCGACTTCGCGAATCCGAGCGGCGACAGCTCCTGCCATCCAACACAGAAATTCGTGCCGGATTTGCGCGGGACGAGCGCGTTTTTTGCCGCGTGGCGGCCTTATGTTTTTTCGCAACTTGGGAAAGCCGGCAGTCGAGCCCTCTATCACTGGGACTATGACAGCGACGCGCAGTTCGGCGAGGTGGACTACTCCTCCGGCAACAAACGCCTGAGCTATTGGGTGGACTACTGGCTGGGACAGATGTATCCGCAGCGTCCGGCGGCGCCTGAAATCCTGGCTTTGACCATGACGGAAACGGCCACGGTTGAAACGCTGGCTACGAAAAACAGCGATGGCTCGGTCCTGGTCATGATCGCGGACCGCGCCGTGCTTTCGCCGGCGGACAGCAACGGAACCGGCGATGCGCGTACGGTGGTCCTCGACGTCTCGGCTCTGGGTAGTTTTACTTCCGCATCGCAACTGAATATCGGTCGAGCGGCTGACCTCACGAACGGACCGCAACCGGGCCCGATTACGCCCGCTCCCAAGCTGAGTGTGACTCTCGCCGGCTACGGCGTAAGCTTCCTCTTGCTGAAGCCCTGAGGCGCCCCCTTGGAAGAACCGGCGGCTTCAATGCCGCGGTTCGGCGGCATCCTCCTTGAGGATTACATCGAGCGTCCCGACGAAAAGGTCGGCGTCTTTCTCCGTAAACGGGAGCGGCGGCCGCAGCTTGATCACATTGTGATGCGGTCCGTCGGTGCCGGTGAGGATTCCGCACTCGCGCAAGCGGTTCACCACGTAGGAGGCCTCGAGAGGCGCGGGCTCGCGCGTGGCTCGATCAAGGACCAGCTCCACGCCTAGAAACAAGCCCGATCCGCGCACATCGCCGACGAGCGCGTGGCGGTGCTGTAACTCTTGCAATCTGTTCTTGAGGTGGGTCCCCACCCGCAGCGCGTTCTCTTGCAACTTTTCTTCTCGAAGCACATCCAGCACCGCCAGACCTGCCGCCGCGGCCACTGGATTGCCCCCGAACGTCGAGAAGAATTCCATTCCGTTCGCGAACGATGCGGAAATTTCTTTCGTCGTGACCACCGCCGCGAGCGGAAATGCGTTCCCGATGGGCTTGCCGAGCACGACGATGTCCGGCACCACGCCTTGCGTTTCGAATCCCCAGAAGTGCGTTCCCAAACGCCCGAAGCCGACCTGCACTTCATCGGCGATCGTCACCGCGCCCGCGGCGCGCACGTGTCGGTAAACTTCTTCGAGATATTCCGGCGGAAAAACAATCTGTCCGCCGACGCTTGGCAAACTTTCCGCGATGAACAGGGCGACGCCACGGCCTTCGCTGCGTGTGCCTTCGAGAATCTCCCGAACGTGGCCCGCGTATTTCGAGCCGGCTGCCCGGTCGTCCCGCCGGTAGCGGCCGCGGTAATCGTCCGCGAGCGGCGCCACATGCACCCACGGCTTCTTCCCCCGCCCGCCCGGCCCGTTGAATTTGTAAGGGCTGATGTCGACAAGCGCGCTGGTGTGCCCGTGATAGGCGTGCTCGAGCACGATCACGTCTTCGCGGCCGGTGTGCGCCCGCGCGAGCCGCAGCGCCAACTCGTTGGCTTCACTCCCGGAATTCACAAAAAAACACACGCGCAGCGGTTCAGGCAGCTTGTCGGTCAGCCGCTCGGCGTAGCGAATCACATTGTCGTGCAAATAACGCGTGTTGGTATTGAGCAAACTAAGCTGCTCTGCGACCGCGCGGACCACCCGCGGATGGCTGTGCCCCACCAGCGGCACATTGTTGTATGCGTCGAGATACGCGCGCCCGGTATCGTCGTAGAGATACTGCATCCACCCGCGCACGATTTTCAGCGGGCGCTCGTAGGAAAGGCTCAAGTTCTTTCCCAGCAGCACGCGCCGCTTCTCGAGAGTCTCCCTTTCCTCGGCCGGAAAGCAATCCCTGGGAATGCCCAGCAGGAGATTCGGATCCGGAGAAAGGCTTGTCCACACCGCTCGCTCGGAAGCGTAAGCGACTCCGGGAAAGTCCGCGCCAAGATCCAACAGATCGAGAATGATCTGGAAATGAACATGCGGCGGCCAGCCGCCATTCTCCTCACAGGTCCCGACGCGGCCAACCTCCTCGCCGCGAGAAATTCGCTGGCTAACCTTAAGGCCGCCAAGCGTCTTTCCTGCGAGATGTCCGTACAGCGTGAAGAACTCTTCTCGGTCGCTTGTGTGGTGCCGCAAAATCACCAGCGGACCGTAATCCTGCGGGGCTCGATTGTTTGCGAGAAGGTGGACCTCGCCCTCGAGCGGTGCCCGCACCGCCGTGCCCGGCTCAACAAAGAGGTCCATTCCCAAATGAATCGTGCGACGCTCCCCGACCGGATTGTCCACGCTCCCAAAACGCGCGGAGCGGTACAGCGGTCGCGCTTCGTTGTAACGCCCGACGCCCACGCGCACGCCCGCTCGCTTCATCTCGCCAAATATCGCTTCTGTCAGCGCCGGGGTTTCCGACGCACCGGGATCCGCTCCGAGAAGCAAGCTGCTGACACCAAGATCAAACACGAGACGCGCTTCGGTCCACACATCTACGTCCAGGACGGACGCCGCAGCTTTCCCGTCTTCCTCGATCGAGCGCTCGATCTTCTCTGCCTTGGGGACCGGCGTGCTTCCGCACGCGGCGCGAAGCGTGTAGTGGGCAAAGCGCGGGTGAATTTTTGCGAGCTGCTCGAGCGCATGCCAGGCCGCCTCTTCACTGACGGTCACATACGCATCACCCGGCTTCACTTTTTTGCGGTCCGCCGAATTCGTCACGCTCACCGCCAGCCTCACCGCCATCAACGGAAAGAGCGCCGCCACTTCCTCTTCCTCGAGCGGAAAAGCGCGGTGATAGCCGGCAACGACTTCGGCCGCGGCGCTTAGCGGATCCGCTTTTCCGAGCATCGCGTAGGCCGCCGCGATGGCTGGTTCGGAAACCGTCAACCCGTGATGCATGTCGCCAAAATCAATCACTCCGGCGATTTTGCGCGGCTGCGGCCACGGGTCGCTCACTAAAACGTTGTAATCGTTGGCATCCCCGTAAATCACGCTTCGCCGCAAGCGTGGCATGCGCGCCAGGGCTTCCCCTCGATAAAGTGCAAGGAACTTTTCGACCAGCGCCTGCCGCGCGGCCCCGGCAATCTCCGGGATGTACTCCTTGATCCAGGCCGCGCGCGAGGAATCCCATTTCAGCTCGCGATGCGCTGCGGGATGCTCGAACGACTGCAAAGCGGCGTCCATCTCGCCAAGCAAGCGGCCCAAGTCGCGAAGCAGCTCCGGGGCGTGCGGGCGCACTTTGGCAAGAAGGGTTCCTTTCAAAAAGCTCAGCAGCCAAACCAGCCGCTTCGAGCCATCCGCAGCAATCGTTTCCGAGAAGAGCTCGCCGTTGCGATTCGGCAGCACGCGCGGCAGGGGGAGTTGCGGCGCGCGCGAGGCGAGATGCACCAGCGCCTTCGATTGCAGGTCGATGAACGAGGGCTCGCGCGCCGGATGCATCACCTTCAGGACGAAGGCGCGGCCAGGCGCTGCAATCAGATGAAAATTCTCGTCGTATTCGCCGGGAAGCGCCCGCGCCGATGCCTCCAACCCATACACTTCGCGCGCCAGCCGGGCGGCCTCGGATTCCGTCAAACCATGGGCGACGCGTGCTTCAAGCGGCATGCGTCAAATTTTATCTGCAAGGGCGCGACGGCGTCCACGGCCCCGCAAGAATCATCTGATTCGAGTCTTGCCTCGGGCGAACCCCGGCCAAACGTCAGTCGCGCCCTTCTTCAACCGACACCGGCCCATTCACCGTAGACAGATGCACGACCGCCGGCGACGAGCCGTACTCGATTCGGCGATGCTCGTCGTCCCAAGTTTTGCGAGCGCCGTCGCAAATGCTCGCGCGGCAGCTCATCGGCGCATGATTGGTCGATTCCACCACGAAGCCGGACTGGAATCCGCTCGGCACGCGCAGCGTCACCGGACCGTTTTGGGCATCGGCGGAAAGTCCGCTGCCGTTCCAGCTCGTTCCTTTCAGATCCACGTTGATCGGCCCATTCTCGGTTCGGATACGCAGGCTGCCGCTGCTGCCTTCGACGCTGATCGGGCCGTTCACAGCGCTAACCTCCCCGTCTCCCGAGAAGTTGCGGAGACTGATCGGCCCGTTGTGCGCGTGCGCGGTCAATTTGCCGTCGACGTCGTACAAGGAAATCGGCCCGTTCATCGTGTCGAGTTCGACCGTCGCGGACTTCGGCGTGCGAATCAGCAGATACACCGTCCACTGGCCATCCTCGGCCGATGGGCCGTGGGTCGAAATACTGCCATTGTCGATGGACATGGTGATTTGGGACAGCATGCTCTCGGCGTCGTCTCCGGCCGCCACCGCCCTGCACGCCGTCACCGAATAATGGTTCTGGTCCCATCCCACCACCTGCGTTCCGCCATTCGCGTGCGGATGGACCCGCAACACGGGAGTTTCCGCTTTGCTGAGCGTGCGCGTCTCCGAGCGCACCACCGCATCGCGGTCGTCAAAGCGAATGCGAAGATCGGAGCAATCGTTGGCGGGCTCTCGGTGCCCGCCGGAAAGGTTCACGGAATGATGACGCGGTGCGGCCGGCGCAGCCGCCAGGCCAACCACGATCAAGGCTGAGGCGAAAATCAGGCAAAAAGTGCATGAACGCATGGGACCCCTCCTCAATAGCTATAGACGACCGACCGGGTCGTTTTGTCACGACCGCGGCTGAACAAAAAAATCAATTCGGCCATTCCCAGTCGTCGTCGGTTCCGATGGGCTGCCCGTCCGGGGGCTCCGCGGGCGGCGTCAGGTCGATTTTCTTGGGATCCTTCCGAAACTGCTCGATTTGCCGCAACGCAAACGAAATGTGCGCCTGGTCGGCAATCGGCTCTATCATGCCCTTGTGCGCATTCAGCCAAACATAAAGCTCGTCGAGTGCCTGGCTTGAAATCGCCCGCACTTCTTCGCTCGCGTGATCGTTGGCTACGAGCGCCATCAGGTCATATAACGCCACGTTGTCAACAACACCCGCGATTTGCGCGTTGTAGTCCTGGCCATGAGGGGCCTTCCACGTCGCCCGCAGAAGCACATCGAGCACCTCCTCGAGACCCGGATTCTCGCCGTTGCGCGAATGAAATTCCACGAGCCGCGCCGCGCGCTCCGCATTAAACAAAAACCCGAGCGTGTGCTCGGCCGCGGCCTCCGCCGGAGCCAACCCGTCAAACACGGGGCTCGTGCGAATCTTGAAGTGTTCCCGCCCGCGCTCATATTCCGGTGGACGCGGCGGAATCATTTCGAGCAGCGATTCCGGCAGCGCCAGGACATCGGGCCTGAGCGTAGCCAGCACCACCGCCAGCGCGCGCCGCTGCTCGGCAGGCGCGACGATTTGCGTTGGCGTCTCCCCATCCCCGCGCAGCGCAAACGTATAGTCCATCCCTCCCACTACTTTGCTTGCCGCTTCCACCTGATACCGATGCATCAAGTACAAGGGCACCAGCACGTCTTCGAGGGTGGCCATCGGCGCACCTTCGCGAATGTTGTTCTCGCCGAAGCGCTTTAGCGCCGCGACTCGCACCTCGAGCAACCGGCGCAATTCATCCACTGCATTCGTGCCGGAGTCCCACAGATGCGCAAGGCTGCTCGAAGAGCCCGCAGGCCGCGCGTCCTGATCCGTCAAAAAGCGCAACCCCCGCGCGAAGGCGTCCTTCAGGATTTTGTCGAGTGCCGCATGTTCGTCCACGCCCGGGGGAAAATCCTGATACCCATAGGCAATCGACACTTTGTCCCACTCGCCAATTCCCATCGCGTAGGCGTCGGACAAATCCGGTACGCCGCCTGCGTCCAGCTTGACGTACGGCGGCGGATAATCCATCACCGAAGAGCGGTTCACCGTGCTCGCGGAATAGTTGTGCTCGAGCCCCAGCGTGTGGCCCACCTCGTGCGCCGCCAGCTGCCGCAGCCGCGCGAGCGCCATCTGCTCGATCTTCGGCGAGACCGGCTTACCCTTTTCGTACGGCGCGAGGAGCGCCTCGGCAATCAAATAATCCTGCCGCACGCGCAGCGAACCAAGCGTGACCTGTCCTTTGATGATCTCGCCCGTGCGGGGATCGATGACCCCCGCGCCATACGACCATCCGCGGGTCGCGCGATGCACCCACTGGATCACGTTGTAGCGCAGATCCATCATGTCCGCGCCTTCCGGCAGCAGTTCCACGCGGAAGGCGTTCTTGTAGCCGGCCGCTTCAAACGCCTGGTTCCACCAGCGGCCCCCTTCGAGCAACGCCGAGCGAATCGGCTCGGGCGCGCCGCGGTCCAGGTAATACACGATGGGCTCGACCGGCTCGCTCATGGCCTCCTTGGGTTCCTTTTTCTCCAGCCGGTGCCGCGCGATGAAGCGTTTTACGATCGGCTCGCCGATGGGCGTGGCGTAGTCCAGGTACTGGATGCCGAAGAAGCTCGCGCGCGCGTCGTATTCGCGCGGCTTGTAGCCCGGCGGGGGCAATTGCACGAACGAATGATGCTCGCGCACGGTAATGGCCTCAGGCGATGGCGTCACCTGACGCACCCACGGGCCCGGCTCCTCGCCAGTAAAGGTAAGCGTGGCCTCCACTTCCGTATTCAGCGGAAAATTCTTCGTCCGTGGCAAATAGATCGCCGAGCGGGAGAGGTCGAGCCGGTAGGCTCCCTGCTTGGTCCGCCGCAGCGCTTCCGGAACGTGATGTGCGTCGCGCAGGAAAAAATCCGTCGCATCCACCAGCGCGCGATCCTTTTCTTCCGCGGCTGCCGTGAATCCCCACAGTGCCGACTCGGCAAACGAATCGCGCACGGCGCGTCGCTCGTCCGGGTCCTGGCTCAGGGCGCGGTATTCGAGATTCTCCTGGACGAGCAGCACTTTCGGTCCGCTGCGGTCAAAACGCACCATGCGCGTCGCGCCCAGTTGCCCGCGGTCGAGCCCAATGTCGTTCGATCCAATCCCCGCCGGCAACCCGCTCTGGTAGAGAAATTCGGTTCCCCACTTGTCAACCTCGAGCCACAGCTTTCCCTGCTTCGCGTCCCAGTACAGATTGAAGTACCCCGGCAGCTTCTCGATCCCAGCCGTCTTCTCCGCAATCGTCGGCGTCGGCGTCGCGCCCTGTGCCGCGTTTTCCCCCGGCGTTTGGGCGGTCTCCTCGCTGGCCAGCCTCCGCGCCGCCTTTTCCGGGGCCGCTCCTAGGTGGGCAGCGTCGAGAGCCCGGGATTCAGCCCGGCTCCTTTCCGTGATTGCCGGTGCCGAATGGGGAACGGCCAGAACGCAGTTCGCAAGGAAGCAAACAAGCAAAGGAAATAAAAACCGGCGCGAATGTTTTAACATGTTGGAAAAACCTCCGAACGCAACACATGGTTGTACATGAGAACTGGGCGAATGGCTAACACTCGAGCCTGCTGATGCCAGGGCGCATTCGTCGCCCAGTAGCTGGCCATTTACCTTTGCGTCGCAACATCGTCGACATGCCAACCGCAGGTTCTCTGTCAACCCAAAGTCGCGCCGCTGCAGATCTTCTGATCGAATTTACGCTCTTAGCTCTGTGGCCAGAATTGCTGTCGCTCCACATGCAAAGACCCAGAAGCCACAGACGTCTTTCCCACCGCCAATCGCGGGCCACGTCTTTCAAACTTTTCAATGCCGCCGAATCTTTCTAAATTCCCGTCGCGGCTCACCTGGCAAAATCGCCTCTGTTATACTGAGCCGGTCTTACGGACACGCGCATGGTGAGGAAACTACGCATCTCCATCGTGCAATACCTGAACACCGCGCCGCTCGTCTGGGGCTTCACCAACGGGCCGCTCCAGGGCAAGTACGACCTGTCGTTTACCGTGCCCTCCGAGTGCGCCGACGACTTGCGCGCCGGCCGCGCGGACGTGGCCATCATCCCGGCCATCGAGTACCAGCGCATCCCCGGCCTGGCCATCTTGCCGGACATGGCCATCGCGTCAAAGCATCAGGTGCGCAGCCTGCTCATCGTGGCGAAAAAGCCCATCGAGCAAGTCCGAACTTTCGCGCTGGACAGCAGCTCGCGCAGCACCCAGGTTCTGACGCGCATCTTGTGCGCCGAGAAGTGGCGCATCGCGCCCGAATTCTCCGAGGCGCTTCCCGATCTGCCGGAAATGCTCGATATCGCCGACGCTGCGCTGATCATCGGCGACCCCGCTCTGCGCATTTCGCTGGGGATCGCGAAAGACGGTTGGCCGGGCGCGCCCGGCCAAACCGTGTGCCCGGCCGCCACGCTCGGCATCACCAGTTGCGAATTGCTTTATGTTTCGGATGTGGTCGGCGAGTGGCGCGCCCTGACGCGACGGCCTGCGGTTCTGGCGGTCTGGGCCCTCGGCCGCGAGCTGGCCACCGCGGAACTCGGGGCGGATTTTCTGGCTTCGCGCGATTTCGGCCTCGCGCATCTCGGCGAAATCAGCTATGAAGCGGCCCGGGATCTCGAACTGCCCCAGCGCGCGCTCGAATCCTACTTGCGCGACAACATCGACTTTTCGCTCGATGCGGAAAACCGCCGCGGGCTGGAACTCTATTTCGAGCACGCGGCGAAACTCGGCCTCATTCGGAAAGCCGAAGCCATCCACTGGGCCGCCGCAAAATCCGAGGCCGTGAAACTGTAGCCGTCTGTTTTCAAAGGACCGTTCCAGGCAAAAAAGGACCTACCTTGGCACTGACAAAACAACAAGCACTCGAAATGCTGGAATCCGAGGACCTCCTCGGCCTCGGCATGGAAGCGCATCAAATGCGGCTCGAGAAAAACGATCCGCGCGTGGTCACCTATCAGATCGATCGCAACATCAACTACACGAATTTCTGCACCGAATACTGTTCGTTTTGCGCGTTTTACCGCCCGCTCGGCGCGAAAGACGGCTACCTTCTGCCGTTCGAGGAAATCTACAAAAAGATCGAGGAGATGCTCGAGCTCGGCGGCACGGGCATTCTGCTGCAGGGCGGCTTGCACCCGGACCTGCAGATCGGCTACTACGAAAATCTGCTGCGCTCTTTGCAGGCCCGCTACCCGCAAGTGCATCTGCATTGTTTTTCCGCGCCGGAAATTCTGTCGATCGCGGAAGTGTCGGAAATCGGCATCCGCGAGACGATCGAGCGGCTGATGGACGCGGGCCTCGCGTCCATTCCCGGGGGCGGCGCGGAAATTCTCGACGACGAAGTGCGCGCCCGAATCGCGCGCCTCAAATGCACCAGCGACGAGTGGGAGGCAGTGCACCGCATCGCGCACTCGCTCGGATTGCGCACCACGGCGACCATGATGTTCGGGTGCGGCGAAGAGCTCCGCCACCGCGTCAATCACTTCGAGCGCATCCGGCGCATCCAGGAAGACACCGGCGGGTTTACCGCGTTTATCCCCTGGATGTTTGCCGCCGAGAATACCGCGCTCGGCAAAAAAGTGCAGGAGACGACGGCGGTCGATTATCTGAAAACGCTGGCCGTCAGCCGACTCTATCTCGACAACATCGATCACATCCAGTCGAGCTGGCTCACCCCGGGAATCAAGGTTTGCCAGGTGGGCCTGCAATTCGGGGCCGATGACGTCGGGAGCATCTTGATCGAAGAGAACGTGGTGTTCGCCGCCGGCGTGAAAAACCGCACCAACGAAGGCGAGCTGCGCCGCATCATTTCCGACGCCGGCTTCATTCCCGCCCAGCGCGACACGCTGTATCGCTCCTATCTGCTGAAGTAGGCTTTTCGGTTTGCCGTCGACGCTAGGACGATTCGCGTTTTTGCAGCGGAAAAATGGAAACTTCGACGACCGTGCCATCGGGCAGGCCAACGTCTTCGAGAAGGTAGAGCACGCCGCCGCGAAAACGCGCGGGGATGCGCCGCGGCAGGGCCCTCTCCGGAGATTCGGACTTTGCCGCGGGCGGATTGGGCGGCTTGCCTTCGGTCTCGTCGAGGGCCTCGTTGGCAAGGGCGTCGGCTTCGCGGTTCTGCTCGCGATAAACGTGCTCGATGCGGAACGAGTCGAATCCCGCCGACATTTTCTGCGCGCGTTCGTAGAGCGGCTGGAGATCGGCGCTCTTTACTCTATACAGCCCGCGCATCTGTTTGACGAGCAGCTCGGAATCGCTCACGACGCGAATCGCGCGAATACCGTGCGCGTGCGCATAGTCCATGGCCGCGATGAGACCGTAGTATTCCGCGACGTTGTTGGTAAACCGGCCGATGTACTTCTTAAGCTTGGCGACGGCTTCGCCGCGCGCATCCCGAATGACCACGCCGTAGGCCGCCGGGCCGGGATTGCCGCGCGAGGCGCCGTCAATGTTGGCGCGATGGGCCGCCGCGGCGGCAGGCTTCGTCTCCGGAGCGGCATCGCTGAAGAGGCTTTTGCCTCGGGTAGTAGGAGGACGGCGCGGCATCAGCTGGTGGACGGCGGTGAAGCGGCTTTCGCGGAGCCGCCCGCCGTTTTGGCGTACGGGACCGGCTCGAGCGAATGGAGAATGAGGCCGCAGCTTTCACAGCGGTAGACTTCTTCGCTGGTTTCCGAGCGCAGCTCCTGCACGATGTGCGGCAAGACGCGCAGGCCGCAGCCGCGGCACTGATCTTCGCGCACCTGCGCCAGGGCCGTGCCGCCATGGCGCCTGGCGATGCGCGCGTAGAGATCGCGCAAATCTTCCGGCACGGGCGCGATGATTTTTTCACGCTCGGCGGTCGAAGCTTCCAGCTGTTTTCTGATCTCGCCTGCTTGCGCTTCGATGGTTTTTCTCTCTGCCGCGAGGCTTTCTTCCGTTTCTTTCAGCCGGGATTCCGCGAGCCTGAGGCGCCGCTCCACCTCCTCCGCTCTCATCATGACCTCGAGCTGGCGGTCTTCGGCTTTGGCGATTTCCGCCTCGGCATTCGAAATTTCATGCTGGAGCGCGCGATAGGCGTCGTTGGTCTTCACCGCGCCGCTCTGGTCGCGGTATTTCCGAACGCGGTCCTTCCATTCCTGGCCTGCGAATTCGAACTTCTTGCGCTCGGTGGTGATCTTCGCAAGCGCGTCTTTGGCAGAGGCGATTTCCGCGCGGGCGCCGCTGAGCTTGGTGTCCGCTTCGCGGAGCCGCTTGGGGAAGGATTCCAGTTCCGCGCGAAGGACGGCCATCTGATGGTCTACCCGCTGCAGCTCAATCAGATGGGGAATCGCCGGATGCATGGAACGCTCATTCTATCACAGAGCCATCTCGGGCCTTGCCGAGCGCCGGTTCCGGGACCATGCCAAAGGGAATGGAGAAAAGCGGCTAGAATGCGGAGGCCCTGTTTCGAGGGGCGCGTAAGGAAGCGTGAGTCATTTGTTCTAAGGAGGAAGGAATGCCGCACGTCGAGATTACCTGGGTCGAAGGACGCAGCCCGGAACAAAAGCGAAAGATCGCCGAGCGTGTTACCGCGGTGTTGATCGAGGACGGCAAGGCCAAACGCGAAAATATTCACGTCTCCTTTCACGACCTCCCGACGACCAACTATGCCGAGGCAGGCGTCCTGGTGGCAGATCAGCAGCGCACGCCGTAAATTCCGGTAATCGATGATCAGCAACAAAAGATGATCGGCAACAAAAAGGCGAGACCGCTTTCGAAGCGGAAAGGGATCCCGCCTTCAAGCAACAGCAGCGCG
Source organism: Acidobacteriota bacterium (assembly GCA_003223215.1). Classification (GTDB taxonomy): domain Bacteria; phylum Acidobacteriota; class Terriglobia; order Acidiferrales; family UBA7541; genus Acidiferrum. Next base: position 48,063 of record QHYH01000088.1, on the reverse strand, counting down.
AGCGGGAGGCTTACGTCCCGGCTTCGCGGTGAATCAGTTTCCAATCGACGAAATAGCCGACGCCCACGGCCAAGGGAATGATGCCGAGCGCCGCGGCGGTCCACACGTCACGGTCCGCCTGAATTTGCGCGATCAGCCCGAACGCCAGGATATAGCCGATGGCGCCGCTCACGAGCAAAATGCCCGCCCGGCGCGAACGCGCCGCCTGGTTCAACTCGGGCTCAACGGGAATCGTGGCTCCCCGCGCGATGGCGGCGAGTCGCTCTTCGCTCCGCAGCTTGCGAACTCGGTAATAGGTGTAAAGGGCGCCGAGAGGAATCCCCATCCCCAAAATGACCGCCACCAATCCGATCAGTTGTCCGTCCATACCCTGCTCCTTCTTCTCTAAGGAAGCGCCCTTCCGGGCGCATGTTGGGAACCGCCTGCACTAAAAGGTACGGAAACGGCCGCTGAAAAGTTCCCGCATGTTTACCTCGAGGAACCGGGGAAAACGGTTCGCGCGGCTCCTCCCGAATCAATGCCGGCAGGGAGCTCGGATTTCTAAAAGCTGGAAGCCAGTGAAAGGTTGGCGTAGGAGGTAGGCTCGGAGAGTGCTGGCCGGAAGGTACTGCCCGGGCGGAACCCGCGTTTGGTACCGACAAGCTATTCCACCTGGAAACGGCCAAGACTACTCTCATGCGAACCAGCACCTGGTGCTAGAAGTCAACGTCGCAACCCGGATTCGAGCTTAGGTTCCCGGCTCGTCAGAGCGACAAGCAGTAAGAGCCTCGAGATTCGCAGAAAGCAGAGGACTTGATCATGGCCACCCTTCACTGTCGGAACGGCGAACGCCGTCGAACCGTCCGCGTATCCGTCTTCGTCGATTTGACCGTGCAAGGAATCGATGGACAAAACCAGAGGTTCAAGACCCGGACCCGCTCTCTTTCCGTGAGCGGGCACGGTGGGCTTACGGTTCTGGACGTCCCCTTGTCGGTCGGGCAGACACTCATCCTGGCTAACGAGCACAGCAAGCAGAAAGCGGAATGCCGAGTGGTGTCTCTTCGGCCAGGGGGCCGCGGAAAGACCATCGTGTCGTTCGCATTTCTTGCGCCTCAGGCAAACTTTTGGAAGATGTCCTTTCCGGCGCCGGGAACCAAACCCTCCGCCGATCGGTACCGGCCGAAGCCCGGGCATAGTCGAGCAAGGCTTCTCCCTACCAGTGAAGCTCCAGCGCGAATTGCACCTGGCGCGAAGTAGTGGAAGTGCTGCTGATGGCTCCGGCCGTGCCGGAAACGCCCGATGGAGTGAAAGCGATCAGATTGGGCGTATTGGAATTGGCGCGGCTCAAGAGGTTGAAGATCTCCGCGCGGAATTCGAGCCCGCGGCTTTCTCGAAACGCAATCTCTTTCAGCACCGAAAAATCCCAGGTCGCCATAGAACCCACTATCGGGCGGAGGCGGAAGAAAAGCGAAAAGCGTGGGGATTAGGAAACCGCAGGAATGACCTTGCGCGGGGAAACCACACCACCTTTCCTGTCCTCGCGGTCGGGTAGAGAGTGGACAAGCGGCTTCCTCAGAGCGATTGACAGTTCTGCGGGCCTCCGGTAACAACGATAGATAGGGTCGTGCTCCGAGGAGAAGCCAAGATGATGATCAAGAAGTCTCCGTGTGCCATGGCTTTGGCGATGCTGCTTTCCTGGCTCGTGGCGATGCCTTGCGATAGCTCGGCAGCTCCCGCGGGGACGGGGCCGCGCGCGGGCGAGGTTTCGCGGGTGATCCCGGCGGTGAACCTTGCGCGCAGCGGCAAAACCATTCCTGCCGCGGCCAAGACGGTTGTGAACTGGCAAGACCTCGTAAACACCCAGGTGAGTGCGCGGGCGCGCATCGCGCTCGACGACGGTTCGGTGCTCAACGTTGGCTCGGATTCCTCCATCCAGGTGATCAAGCATGATGCGGGCGCGCAGCAAACCGAACTCGAGCTCACTTATGGAAAGCTGCGGACGCAGGCGCAAAAAATCACGAAGCCCGACGGGAAATTCGAGCTACGCACCGCAGCCGGCGTCGCGGGCGTCGTGGGCACGGATTTTTTTGTGGAATATGCGAACAACGCGATGAACGTGATCGTATTCGAAGGGCTCGTGAAGGTCTGCAACCTTGCCGGTGTTTGTGTGATGGCCAAGGCCGGGCAGATGACCAGCGTGCGCAGCGGTGACAATTCCGCGCCGTTGCCGCCACAGCAAGCCACCCTCGACGTGCTGGTGACCTCGAGCAACGACACCAACGCAGGCGCGCCGTCGGGCGCAACCGCCCGAGCCGGGCCGCACCCGCACCTTGGCGTGTGGGGAACGGTCGGAATCCTCGCGGGAGCGGTCGGAACGGGGTTGGGTGTGGGATTGACCCGCGGCGGCGGCACGAAGCCGCCCCAGAATGGCTGTATCGCCAGCAAAGCTTGCTGAGCGAGCGCGCCTATAATAAACCCCTAAACCAAGCTTGCGCTCGAGCGCCAGGTTGTCGGCTTTACCCTCATCGCGGCAAAGCGCAGCTTCCCGCCCGGCGTGCAACGGAAAGAACAAACCAGCCGTCAAACGAATTGTCGGGAAGGAAAGATTGCGTCCGCGGTGTTTGGCACGCCCTCTCCATTAGCGTACACTGAATGTTTCGCGAGTCCCGTCAAAGAGAATGAGGTTTCCCCTTGAATAATGCCAAGCGAAGTGCATGGGCTTCCTATCTTATTGGGCTGGGTCTCCTCGCGGGCTTGGCTACGCTGTTTGCGCCGAAGGCCGCGGCTTACCCGCCGGACGCCCAGGCGCAGCGTTCACCGTTGCTCGGAGCGCTCCAGGCGGAACTCGACCGCTCGATGAAGACCTACGGCGCCCAGGACCCTGCGGCGTATTACATCGGATATGCGGTCACCGACACGCAGAGAGTGGACGTCTCGGGTTCGAACGGAGCATTGCTCGACAGCAGGGCGGTGCGCAACCGCTATCTAGAGGTTTCGGTGCGCGCCGGCAGCTACCAGCTGGATGACACCCACAAGGTCGGGGAACGGCAAGTACAAAGCGACAACCCGGTCGTGGCCGTGCCCGTGGATAACGACCCCGAAGTGCTGCGCCGCTCCGCCTGGCTCGAAACCGACAAACAGTACCGCGCCGCCGAAGAAGCGCTGATTAAGATCAAGACGGGAAAAGAAGTGAAGGTAGAAACGGTCGAGGGCAAGGCCCCGGATTTTTCCCGCGAGCAGCCGCACGTTTCCATCTCGCCGCAGGTTTCCATCAACGTGGACCGCACGCCGTGGGAAGCCAAAGTGCGCGCGTACACGAAAGCCTTTCGCGAATCGGCGGCCATCATCAATTCCATCGTGACCTTCAGCGCGCAGGCGCAAAACGTGCTGCAAGTGACCAGCGAAGGGACGCAACTGCAGTTCGGACAGGTGCGCTACCGGTTGGAACTGTTTATCCAGGGGAAGGCGCCCGACGGGATGGACATCGACCGCTATTACAACTTTGACTGGGTGGATCCGAAAGAAGCGCCGGATGACAAGGCCGTGTACGCTGCCGAAGCGACCATGCGCAAGGAGCTGGAAGGGCTGATCAAGGCGCCGATTGTCGACCCAACCGTTGGCCCGGCGCTGCTCACGGGACGCGCCGCCGCGGTGTTCTTCCACGAGGTTTTTGGCCACCGCGCGGAAGGCCACCGGCAAAAAGACGTGAGCGAAGGACAAACCTTCTCGAAAAAAGTCGGAGAGCAAATTCTGCCGCCTTTCCTGAGCATCACCGACGACACCACCATGAGGAAGCTGGGAGGGCAGGATTTGCTCGGCTACTACCAGTTTGATGACGAAGGCGTGCCGGCCGAGCGCGTGACGCTGGTCGATCACGGGGTGTTGAAGAGTTTCGAGATGTCGCGGTCGCCGCTGGTGGGCTTTCCGCACTCGAACGGGCACGGACGGAGGCAGCTTGGCGCGACACCGGTTTCGCGGCAGGGCAACCTCATCGTGCAAAGCAGCAAAACGGTGAGCAACGCGGAGCTTCGAGGGAAATTCATCGAATTGATCAGGGAACAACACAAACCATACGGGCTGCTGATCGACGACATCGCCGGGGGATTCACCTTCACCGGGCGGGGGCAGCCGCAGGCTTTTCAGGTGCAGCCGCTGGTGGTTTACGAGGTCTTTCCTGATGGCCGGCCCGATGAACTCGTGCGGGGAGTGGACATCGTGGGCACGCCGCTGGCCGCTTTGACCAAGATCGTGGCCACGGGCGACAAGCCGGAAGTGTTCAACGGCTATTGCGGCGCCGAATCCGGGTCCGTTCCGGTGGCGGCCGCTTCGCCCGCGATTCTCATTTCCGAAATGGAAGTGCAGAAAAAGGAAACTTCGACCGACCGGCCGCCGATTCTGCCGCCGCCCGCCCATGACACAGTCAAGACGGGAGGGGCAAAGTGAGGCGCGCGGGAAGAATGGCGAAAGCGGCATTTCTCTTGGCGGTTTTGAGCTGTGCGAGCTCCGAGCTCGCGCGGGCGCAACAGGATAACGACCATACCCTTCAGGCCATGCGAGATGAAATGGCCCGTTCGAAGGCCCGACTGGAATTGCAGATTCCCAACACCGATCAAACGGTACGGCCGTTTTACATCGAATACCGCTTGGTCGATCTGGACGTGCGCGAAGTGGTGGCCGAGTTCGGCGATTTGCTTACGAGCACGCATGCGCGGAACCGCTTTATGAATGTGCAAGCGCGCGTGGGGAGCTACAAACTGGACAGCTCGAACTTCGTTAGCGACGACGTTTTTCGAGGCTTCATCGGTCCGACGGGCCAGGTGGGCGTCGACCGCGATTACGACTCGCTGCGGCAGGACTTGTGGATCGCAACCGATCAGGCGTTCAAGGAAGCGCTCGATACTTACTCGAAGAAGAAAGGCTACCTCAGCAGCCTGGCGCGGCAATCAGATATCGACGATTTTTCAAAGACCGAGCCTGTCGAGCTGATCCAGCCGCTTGAGACCCCGGACTGGACCAACCGCAACTGGGAACAGGAAGCGCGGGACAGCTCCGCGGTGATGCGCGCGTTCTCGCAAATCCACGAGTCGCGCGTCAGCTATTACCTGGTTTACGCGACCGAATACCTGCTCACTAGCGAAGGGACGGAGATCCGCGAGAATCGCAGCTTTGCGGCCATCGAGGCGGGCATGAACGCCGTGGCCGACGATGGCGTACCGGTGAATCATTATTATGCGACCTACGCCGTTCGCCCCGCGGACCTGCCGAACGTGGACGGGGTCCGCAAGGGCCTGAACGTCACCTGCACGGAATTAATGGCCCTGCGCTCGGCGCCCCCGGCGCAGGATTACACCGGGCCGGTGCTGTTTGAAGCACGCGCGGCGGCATCGCTGCTGGCACAGGTGTTGAGCCCGGCGATCAACGGAGCGAGGCCACCCATATCCTTCAGCCCGGTGCTCGAACAAATGCTGACCGGACTGGGAGGGAAGAGCGACTGGGTCGGGCGCATTAGTACACGGGTTTTGGCGCCGAGCGTGACGCTCGTGGACGACCCGGGAGCAAAAGAGTTCAAGGGCAGCCGGCTCGTCGGCGGATACACCGTGGATGAACAAGGCGTGCGCGGCCAGAAAATCACCTTGGTCGAAAACGGGGTTCTTAAGGGCGAGCTCATGTCGCGCCGTCCCGGTTCGGATTTCGAGCAGTCGAACGGCCACGGGCGCTCCGCGTTTTTGAGCGACGCCAAGCCCACCATGAGCAATTTGATCTTTTCTTCGACCGAAGCGGTTTCGCCCGACGATTTGCGCAAGAAATTCCTGAAGCAATGCCGGGAGGAGAAACAATCCGAACGCGAGAAGTACTGCCTGGTGATTCGCGAGATGGACAATCCGGCCCTGAGCTTGCTCCACCAGGACGATTTCTCGGAACTGCTGGCGAGCTTCGGGGGCGGCGCGGGAACAGGCGACCGGCTGCCGTTGATCGTCTATCGCGTTTATCCCGATACCGGCCGCGAAGAAATGGTCCGGGGAGCGCGCCTCGTCGGCTTGAGTACGCGCACGCTGCGGAACATCGCCGGGATCGGCAACGACGACTTTGTTTTCAATCATGTGCAAAGCCAGGGTAACTTCGCCGGCACGGCCTTCAGCGCGTTTGGCTCGGCGCAAGTGGGCTTGCCTGCTTCGATCGTCGCGCCTTCTTTGCTCTTCGACGAAGTGGAGGCGCGGGGCGAGCGCGCCGAAGCCAAACGGCTTGCGCTGCTGCCGCCACCCCCCATGACGGCAGCGAAATAATCCATTCGATTCCTAGCTCGGTGTTCTTCCCTGTCGCTCGAGGGGAATATGGAATCTGGGGTAGTCTAGTCCTCGATGGAAAGCGTTGCTCCAATCGAGGAGGCGCGTGGGAAGAAGCGCGCTGCGCTTCTGAGCGTGGGCTCCGCCACGCTTTTGGTTTCCTTGAAGGCTTTTCTGGTTGTGCGGACGGGCAGTCTTGGCGTGCTATCCGAAGCGCTGCACTCCGGGCTCGACTTGCTTGCCGCCATCATTACCTTCCTCTCGATTCGCGTCTCCGATCAGCCCGCCGACGAGCGCCATCCCTATGGTCACGGGAAATTCGAGAATTTCTCCGCATTTGTCGAGACCGGTCTGCTGGCGCTGACGGCCCTGTACATCATTTACGAGGCGTTCGACCGGCTGTTTTTCCGCACCGTGCATATCCAGCCGAGCGTGATGGCCATTGTAGTGCTGCTCGTCGCACTGTCCATCGACCTCACACGAGCGCGGGCCCTCCGGGAAGCCGCGAGAAAGTATTCAAGTGAAGCGCTCGAAGCCGACGCGTTGCATTTTTCGACCGATGTATGGAGCACCACCGTGGTCATCGTGGGTATCGGGCTGGTGTGGGCCGGCGAAACCTGGGATCTGCCGTGGCTCGTCTACGCGGACGCGCTCGCCGGCCTGGCGGTCGCCGCCGTGGTCTTATGGGTTGGCTCGCAGCTTGGCCGGCGCACCTTAGACGCGCTCCTGGACGCGGCGCCCAAGGGGTTGCAACAGGAGATCGCCCTGGCGCTCGAACGAATGGCCGGCGTGCTCGATGTCGTGCGCGTGCGCGTGCGCCGCGCCGGCAACCGTCACTTCGTGGACGCCACCGTCAGCGTGGCGCGGTCCGCCAGCCTCGAACAGGTACATGCGCTGACCGACGCCATCGAGAAGCGCATCGGCGAAATTGTTCCTTCTGATGTGATGGTGCACGTGGAGCCGCGCGCGCCCGTTGGCGAACATCTTTTCGAGGCCATTCGCGCGCTCGCCCAGCGCATGGGACTGGCGATTCACGACGTGCATGCATCGCAGCAGGACGGCCGCCTTTTTATCGAGTTGCACGTCGAAGTGGACGAGAATCTGAGCTTGCGCGAGGCCCATCGCCAGGCCAGCGAATTGGAAGACCAGATCCGCGAACTGCGCGACGGCGCCATTGACGTAAACATCCACATCGAGCCGCAGGGGCACCACATCGCGACGCCCGACTCTGACCTCGAGGAGATGAAGCAACTCGCCAAGGCCATCGAGGATTTCCTGAACCGCCTGCCGTCGGAGTTCGATGAATTGGTGAACTGCCACGACGTCCGCGTGCGGCAGGTCGAGCATCATATTCTGGTCTCTTGCCATTGCACCATGAAGAGCGAGCTGCCCATCACGCAAGTCCACGATGTGACCGCCGCTTTGGAAGATCGTGTAAAGGAAAAGTTTCAACAAATTTATCGCGTCACCATCCACCCGGAACCCGCCGAGGATCGCTAAGCCGCCTCCCCGGCCACACCTCGTCGGCCCGCTAGGGCGGCGGCTCCCAGAGCTATGAGCCCCGCGAAGCATTCGAGCACGTAGCGCGGCTCGGGCGTTTCGAGCGTGGTCAGGAACGCCGTGCGCAGCAGCATGTAGAGAACCAAAAAAGCAACCACGGGCCGGATGGCCGGGCTCGCGTGCCAGAGTTTTCTCGCGCCCCACGCTCCCAGGCCCACGTAAACCATGTTCAGCAGGAAAAACAGAATGGTGAATCCTTGATCAACGGGATCCTCATCATACATCTCGGCCAAGGGAAAAACGTTCCCCGACAGAGGCAAGAGCTCGATGCGCGGGGTGAACCAGATGGCCACCGCGCGCGCCACCGGAATCCACACAAAGATGCGCAAGCGATGACGGCGAACGCGTTCGCGCGCGATTTGGCCGAACGCATCGTCCTCTTCTTTGGTCAGCGTCAAGTCCTGGTTGTACTTTTCGAGAATGTCTCGGACGCTCTGCTTTTCTGCCGGCGAGTCAAAGGCCCGCCGAGGGATATCGTCGACATCGATGGCCTCTTCATCAAGCTTCCAGGGCACCAGATAACAGTCGCGCACGCGGTACAGCCAGGTCCTTTCCCAGGCCATGAAGCCGTAAGGGACAATCTCGCCGGGAAGAGTCGAATATTTCGGGTTGAGAAATTGCACTTCGTTGAATGTCAGCCGGTTGCGCAAAGCCCAGGGAGACAGCACGATCAGGCACCCGATGATCATCGCCGCCGCGGCCAAAAACCAGCGAGCGAATTGCGCAAGCCGAAGAAGCAATACGCCAAGCACGATCGCCGCGGTGAGGAGCAGCAGGGGGGTTTCCGGGCGAAACAACGCGCCCATACCCGCGATGAGTCCCGCGCCGAGCGCCGCGTACTCCACGCCCCGGCGCGATGGCATCTCGGACCCCCGCAAGAGAAAATCCGGCTTCTTCACTGTTTCGATTGCCACCACAAGAACGCAGCACGCGAGCGCGGTCCAAAAACAAGCGAAAACTTCGGTGAGGGGTACGGCCGTGTAATTCGCGGTAAAGGGGCAAACCGCGGCCAGCCACAGCGCCAGGGTGTAGGCCCGCTCACCGCGCGCGTCGTTTCCCGACGGGCAAGTCAACATCCCGGCCAGGCGTGCGATCACGAGGCACCCCAGAAGATCCACAGGAATTTGCGCGAGCATGACCCACCATCGCGCGGATTCCCCGGTTCGGCCGGTGAGCGCGTAGATCAGGGCCAGAAAGGCGGGATATCCCGGCATTCTTATGTCCACCGGAGTGAGTGCGCCATGCACATCCATGGCATAGGCGTGGTGTTTCAGCCAGTTTGTGGCGATTTGCTCGTAAAGAACGGTGTCGCCGGAAGTGGCCGGAACTAGCAGCACAAAAAGCAAGCGCAGGCCAAGCCCTACCGCCAACGGGAAAACCCGGCTCGAGAAAATTCGCTTCATGGGCGAGACGCATCTTACAATAGAGGAGCAGGAATCGCGCGGAAGGCTCCGCCCAGCCGCGAGCGGATTGGCAGCCATCCTGAAGGGCTAAGCAGATTCAATGAAGGAACGTGGACCGATATTTTACGACGCGGAGCGTGTGCGCTGGCGCCACACTCGCCGTGTCCTCGAGATCAGTGGAGCGCTGCTCACCCTGCTGTTGGTGTACTTCTTCATCACCATCGCCGTCAGCGTCGATTTGCCCGCCGGTTTGCTCCCCGACACCAAGCTGGGCTATCACGCGCTGAAAACGAAAAAGCGGACGCAGCCGGTTCGCGAAGGCCGCCGCCGTCGCGTGGCCAATATCGGAACCGTGCCGGCGAGCTACGACCCCGTGCGCGCTGCGTTTTTTGTCAGCTGGGATCCCAACAGTCTCGCCTCTCTGAAAAAGCATTATCGCGAGATCGACCTGCTGATCCCGGAGCAGCTTCACGCCGTGAGCGAGGACGGCGCGCTGACCGTCGTGGATTACGAGCACGGCCAGAATCGCGTCAAAGCAACACCCTCAGCAGCCGTCTCCCTCGTGAAACAGGACGAGTTGCACCAGTGGATGAAGTCTCTGAATCCTCCCGTCGAACTGCCGATGATGGCGCTGCTCAACAACTACGACGGCGTTCACTGGCGCATCGACGACATGGTGAAGCTGCTCGAGAATCCTCTCTCGCGGCAAAGGCTGGTGCACGACGCCGTGGAATTTGCGGTCGAATCGCATGAAGCCGGCATCGTCGTGGATTTCGAAGAAGTCCCCGACACCAGCCAGGCGCATTACCGGGAGTTCGCCGCCGAGCTCGGCCCGGCGCTCCATGCGGTAGGGCTTAAGCTGATGCTGGCCCTCCCAGCGCGCGACGACGCCTACGATTACGGATTTTTCGCGAAACAGTCGGATGCCATCGTGCTGATGAACTTCGACGAACACTGGCAGACCTCGCCGCCGGGGCCCATCGCTTCCCAGGATTGGTACGTCGAAAACCTTCGACAGATTGGGGAGGTCGTGCCGCCGACGAAACTCATTGTCGCCGTGGGCAGCTGTGCGTATGACTGGTCGGAAGGTGCCCAGAAAACCCACGAACCGGCGCAACCTCTTACGATGCAGGAAGCGCTGCTGCACGCCTTTGAGTCCGAGGCGCAAGTCGTCGGGAATGCTCCGGCGGACCCGCTTCACGGCATCGTGGAATTCGATTCTCGCTCGCTGAACCCCCATTACTCTTACTATGACGAGCACAATCACGTGCATCAGGTGTGGATGCTCGATGCGGTGACCGCCTACAACGAGCTGCGCGCGAGCGAGCGCCTGGGCTTGCGGGGTACGGCGTTGTGGCGGCTCGGCTCGGCCGACACCTCGCTTTGGCCCATTTGGGACGCCACCCGCCCCAACGACGCCATTCGTCAGAAGATCGAAGACCTTCCCCCGGGACCGGATCTCATCCTGGAAGGGGATGGCGACGTGTGGCACTTCCTCGATACCCCGAAGCGGGGCCGCCGCAGCATCTCTTACGATTCGTCAAGCGATCTCATTACCAACGAAAAGTACGAAGCCTATCCGCTCTCCTATCGCATCGACCAGATCGGCGCCGCCAAGAAAAAACTGGCCATCACCTTCGACGACGGGCCTGATTGGAAGTGGACTCCCAAAATCCTCGATGTGCTCAAGGAAAAGAACGTCCCGGCGACCTTCTTTGTGATCGGCTTGTCGGCGAACAAGTGGCCGCAACTGCTTCGCCGGGAATACGCGGAAGGGCACGAAATCGGGAATCACACCTACTCTCATCCGGACTGGGAAAACCCGAATCTGTCCAACACGCAAATTCGCTGGGAACTCAATCTCACCGAGCGCCTGATCGAGAGCGTGGTCGGGGCCAAACCCCTTCTTTTCCGGCCTCCTTACGGCATCGACCACCAGCCCGAATTTGCCGAAGAAGTGGCGCATCTTCCGACCGCGCAGGAGATGGGCTACATCATCGTCGGCCAGAAGGTGGACCCCCACGACTGGAAGCGGCTCAGTCCGGGCGTTCCGCTGCCCGCCTCAACCATCGTCCAGAACGCCATTAGCGAGGCGGCTGAGGGCAACATCGTTCTTCTTCATGATGGCGGCGGGGATCGCAGCCAGACGCTCATCGCGCTCCCGCAGCTTATCGATGCTCTCCGTGCCGAGGGATATGAGTTTGCCTCCGTTCCTGAACTTATCGGCAAAACGCGCGCCCAGGTCATGCTTCCGCTTTCACCGCAGGAACAATTCGAGGCGCGCGCCGACGGCTTCATCTTCGGCATTTATCACTGGTTTTGGGTGGCCATCACCGCCGCGTTTATTCTCGGAATCGTCCTCGTTGGCGGCCGCACGCTGGTCATTGGCATCCTGGCGTTCATCGAGAAACTGCGGCCGGACCGCACCGAGATGTCCGCGCCGCTGCCCGGCGTTACCGTGCTGATTCCCGCGCACAACGAAGAAAAGGTCATCGTTGAAACCGTCCATTCCGTGCTGTTTTCCGATTATCCGGATCTGCATCTCGTCGTAGTGGACGACGGTTCCACGGACAAAACCGGAGAGCTGCTGGATGCGCATTTTTCGCGCGAACCTCGCGTACGCGTCATGCACCAGGTGAACCGCGGCAAAGCGGCGGCGCTGAGCGTGGCCATGTCTCAGGCGCAGACGGAAATCGTGGTGACCATCGACGCGGATACAGAAATCGAACCCGATGCCATTCGCAAGCTGGTCCGGCATTTCAGCGATCCCACCGTGGGCGCGGTCGCGGGCAACGTCAAGGTCGGCAATCGTTCGCGCTGGCTGACGCGCTGGCAAGCGCTCGAATACATCACCAGCCAGAACATGGAAAAACGCGCCTTTGATCTTCTCAATTGCATCACCGTGGTTCCGGGCGCTCTCGGCGCCTGGCGCAAGCAGGCCATCGAAGCCGCCGGCGGGATCACCGCGGACACCGTGGCCGAAGACGCCGACCTGACCATTGCCATCCGCCGGGTTGGCTGGCGCATTGGCTACGACGAAGAGGCCATCGCTTGGACGGAAGCTCCCGATACCCCCGGCCAGCTCATCCGCCAGCGCTTTCGCTGGACGTTTGGCACGCTGCAATCCTTCTGGAAGCACAGCAGCACGCTGTTCCGGTGGAAGTACGGAACGCTCGGCTGGATCGCCCTGCCGAATATCTTCGTTTTTCAGCTGGTGCTCCCGCTCATCTCTCCGCTGATCGATTTATTGTTCCTGTGGTCGGTGGGGCTCTGGGCGCTCGAAAAGCTGCAACTCTCCTGGCTGCCGACGATTCACGCGACCACCGGCGATCTGATGCGCTCCGTGTTCTTTTTCATCGGCTTCCTGCTGATTGATGTGCTTACCTGTGTTCTCGCCTTCGCGCTCGAGCGCAAGGAAGACTGGACGTTGCTCGTTCCCGTGCTCCTGCAGCGCTTCTATTACCGCCAGTTGATGTACGTGGTGCTTTTCCGCTCGGTCAAGGAAGCCGTTCGCGGCCGCCCCGTGGGGTGGCGAGGGGTCGAGCCCGAACCGCAGGCTCCCCAGGCTCCACCCAGACCGGCTGCGGTGGCCGGGAACTAGCCTGCTCACATCTTGAGGAACGCTGATCAAGGCAATAGCAGTTCCGCTGTCCCCCGGAGCAAGGGAGGTGGCCCGTGCCTGCTAGAGCCACGGCTATGGTTTGCTGCTTTGCCTCGCTGGTTCCTTGTTCGTCCCACGCACAGCAGACGCGTCCCCGAGAACATTTTCAAAACGCCGACGTCGTTTACGACTGGGTCACCAATTCTCGCAAAGACAAGCTCCGCACTTTCATCTCCCACCCGCGGAACGCTCGATTCAAGGTGCCGGTCCTGTTCTTTGTCGGCTGGCTGAGCTGTGACAGCGTCGAATCTCCACAGGGCGAAACCGACGGCTTCAGCGCGCTCCTGCTGCGCTTGATCGACCAGTCCGATTACGCCACGGTGCGGACAGAAAACCCGGGAGTCGGCGAAAGCCAGGGAACGCCGTGCGACAAAGCTGACTTTCAAGGCGAGCTCGAAGGCTACCAGGCGGCGTTTGAGTCCATGAGCAAGTACGAATTTCTGGACCCGGACCGCGCCATCGTGATCGGCCTCAGCAATGGAGGCGGCTTTGCTCCTCTGGTCGCCAAGCGCCATGCCGTGCGCGCATTTGTGGCGGCAGGCTCCTGGGGGCGCACCTGGTACCAACACATGCTCGAAAACGAGCGCGTGCGATTGACCACTGAGGGTAAGTCCGCTGCCGAAGTGAACGACGCCATGAAAGCCTTCGCCGAGTTCTATGACCTCTACCTGATCCAGGGTGAAACACCGGGACAAATCCTGAGTCAGCACGCGCAATGGCGGAATCTCTGGTACGACGCGCCCGGCGGGCAGTACGGCCGCCCTGCGGCGTTTTATCACAATTGCAGGCGTTAAACCTGGGCGAAGTCTGGCAAAACGTCGCTGCACCGGTGCTCGTCATTCGCGGCTCGAAGGACACGGTCATGAGCCGCGCCGACAGCTCCGCGATCGCAGAAACGGTGAACCGCGTGCACCCGGGGAAGGCCCGCTATCTGGAAATGGAAGGCATGACCCACGGCTTTACCGTGGAGAAGAAGTTTCAAGGCGAAATGGTCACCGTTATCCTGAATTGGGCCAAGGAGCAATTGGCGAAGGAAGCAGCCAGCTCGAGAACGGGCGGAATGGGCAGGTTGAAAAACAACCACCGGGGCGGCCCGGGTAAAGCCTCGCGGTTGCCTGCCCCACAAGTTAATGGCCTTTGCCCATTTCCGATCGGGCCTTGAGTTGTTGTACGATATCCATCTTCTGAAGGGAGGTCTCCCATGGCGATCAGTTTCACGTTGAATGGCAAGTCCCAGTCGGTCGACGTCAGCCCGGACATGCCCCTGCTCTGGGTGCTCCGCGACACGCTCGAGATGACCGGGACCAAGTTCGGCTGCGGCATGGCCCTTTGCGGAGCCTGTACGGTGCATATCAACGGCCAGGCCACGCGCTCCTGCATCACGCCGATCTCGAGCGTGGCGGGCAAGAAAGTCACCACCATTGAAGGGCTCTCCGCCGATGGCAGCCATCCCGTGCAGAAAGCATGGATGGAGGAAGACGTTCCGCAGTGCGGCTACTGCCAGTCCGGACAAATCATGTCCGCAGTGGCCCTGCTCACGAAGAAGCCCAACCCCACCGACGCCGACATCGATGATGCCATGAGCGGCAACATCTGCCGCTGCGGCACTTACCAGCGCATCCGCAAAGCCATTCACCGCGCCGCATCCGAAATGGCCGGCAAAGCCCATTCCGCGGCGTGATGTAATTTGTCAGGGTTTCTTTCCCGCAATCTGTTGCGAGGTGTCCCATGGCAACTGCTCCGGTTGTAAATCGCCGCGACTTCCTGAAGAGGGGTGCGGCCGGTGGCGCCGCGCTCATCGTCGGCTTCCACCTGGCTCCCCGCGCTTTCGCCGACCAGGCCAAAGATCAGGAGGAAAAGACTCCCAATCCGTTTGACGCTTGGGTGCGCATCACGCCGGACGATCGCGTCACGCTCGTGCTCGGAAAGTCGGAGATGGGCCAGGGAGTCTTCACGGCTCTGCCGATGATTCTCGCGGAAGAGCTTTCCCTCGATTGGAAGCAAGTGCACGTGGAGCAGGCCCCGACGAATCCTAAAATCTATGATCTAGGCACTGGCGGCAGCGGCAGCGTGGCCGGTTCCTGGCTGCCGTTGCGCCAAGCTGGTGCCGCCGCGCGCGAAATGCTGATCGCGGCTGCCGCCAAAAGGTGGGAAGTCGGTACCGACACTTGCAAAGCGAAGAACGGCTTCGTCGTTCATGGCCATCCGGAACGCTCTTTGCGCTACGGCGAGCTGGTCGTCGATGCCGCGAAGCTGCCCGTCCCCAATCTGAACAAGGTTCCGCTAAAGAATGCCGACGACTTCACCATTGTTGGGCGGGACACGCATCGGCTTGATACCGCCCTGAAATCCACCGGTAAGGCCCAGTTTGGCATCGACTCGCGCGCTCCGGGCATGCTTTATGCCGTGATTGCGCGCTGCCCGGTCTTCGAAGGCAAAGTCGCTTCCTTTGACGCCGGCAAAGCCAGGGCCGTGGCCGGCGTGCGCGACGTTTTCGAGATCAAGACCAGCGGCCGCGGCGCTTCCACGACCGGCGGCGTTGCGGTCCTGGCCGACAATTCCTGGGCCGCCATCCAGGGCCGCAAGGCGCTCGAGGTGAAGTGGGAGGAAGGCGCGGCCGCCAACGAATCCAGCGAGGAATTGCGCAGTCAGTTTTTGGCCAACGCCAGCAAGCCCGGAGGAGTGCTTCGCAGCGAGGGCGACGCCGACGCGGTGCTCCGAGCCGCTTCCAAGAAACTGGAAGCCATCTACGAACTGCCGTTTGCCGCGCACGTGTGCATGGAGCCCATGAACTGCACCGTGCACATCAGGCCGGACAGCGCGGAAGCCTGGGTGCCCTCGCAGGGGCCGCAGTGGGCGCAGGCGGTGATCGCGGAAGCCGCAAAGCTTCCTCCTGAAAAAGTCACCGTGCACACCACGCTGATGGGCGGCGGCTTTGGCCGGCGCTATCAGGCGGATTTCGTGATGGAAGCAGCCGAGGTTGCCAAAATCTCAGGCAAGCCGGTGATGGTGTTGTGGACCCGCGAAGACGATATGCAGCACGATTTTTATCGCCCGGCCTCCTATCACCGGTTAGAGGGCGCACTGGATGGCGAAGGCAAGCTTGCTGCCTGGAAGCATTTCCAGACCTCCACTTCGATCGCCGCCAAGTGGAGTCAGAAGGGGGCTGACGATCCTGGGCTCGGTGAATTCGGCACCGGCGCAACGCTTCCCTATCTGACGCCGAACATTCGCATCGAGTATACCCTCGCGCATTCCAGCGCACCGCGAGCGTGGTGGCGCTCGGTCGAGCACTCGAGCAGCGGTTTCGTCGTCGAGAGTTTTGTCGATGAGCTGGCACGTGCCGCGGGGCAGGATCCCCTGGAGTTCCGGCTGAAACTAATCGGCGAAGCGCGGAGAATTCCCCAGTTTGGAGAAGGCCGGGAGGACTATCATCCGCTCGACACCTCGCGCTTGAAGGGCGTTTTGCGACTGGCCGCGGAAAAGGCCGGCTGGGACAAGCCCCTTCCCAAAGGGCAGGGCCGCGGCATTGCCGCCTTCTACTCTTTCCTTAGTTATGTCGCGGCGGTTGCGGAAGTCTCCGCTCGAAGCTCGGCTTTCAAGGTAAATCGCATCGTTTGCGCCGTGGATTGCGGCCGGGCCGTCAATCCCAACGGCGTACGCGCCCAAGTGGAAAGCGCCGCTATTTATGCGCTCACTGCTACGGTCAAAGACGCCATCACCGTGGATCGCGGCCGGGTCGTGCAAGCCAATTTCAACGATTATGCGATGATCCGCATGAACGAGGCTCCGCCGATTGAAGTTTATCTCGTGCCCAGCACGGAAGCGCCAACCGGGATCGGCGAACCAACCGTTCCGGTGATTGCGCCCGCCATCTGTAACGCTATTTTCAGCGCCACCGGCAAGCGAGTGCGCCGCTTGCCGATTCGCAGCGAAGACGTGGCCTAGCGTCTTAATAAGGCCGGCCCGGGGCTCCGCCCGGAGACGAAACGAAAACAGCCAAAATCTTCTGCTTGCGTCATAGGCGAACCGGGAAAAACGTTCCTGTTTTCGATGAAAACGGAAAACGGACCACTCCAGAACTTTTTTGTTGCAAAATAGCGCGTGCCCCTGACCCCGACTCTGCTCGCCGCCATCCCCTTTGCCAGTTGGCTGTATCTGTTTTTTGCTCGGGGGAATTTCTGGCAGGTGCATGAGGACACTGCCGAACTAAAGTCCCCCAAGCGATGGCCCCGGGTGGTCGTGATCGTTCCGGCTCGCGATGAAGCGGAAAACATCTCGCGCTCGGTCGCTTCCTTGGCAAGACAGGACTATCCCGGCGAATTTTCCGTCGCGGTCGTAGACGATCACAGCAGCGACGGTACGGCCGAGCTTGCCCGGAAAGCCGCGGAAGAATCCGCCGCGCTGCGAAGAGTTACCGTTCAGTCCTCAGGCGAGCTTCCTCCCGGCTGGACCGGAAAAGTGTGGGCCACGAACGAAGCCCTGGCCGCAGGCGAGGACAGGACGCCCGAATATTTCTGGCTTGCGGACGCGGACATCGAGCAGGCGCCGGATACGCTCAGGCGCCTCGTCTGCCGCGCGGAAAAGGATGCGCTCGACCTGGCGTCCCTGATGGCCTTGTTGCCAGTGAAGGCTCTTCCGGAGAAGTTGCTGGTCCCTCCGTATCTCTATTTTTTCCTGATGATCTATCCCCCCAGCTGGGTGGCGGATCCCCGGGTGCCGACTGCTGCGGCGGCAGGAGGCTCGATTCTGATGCGGCGGGAGGCCCTCGAGCGCATCGGCGGTATGGCCGCGGTCCGCGGCGAAGTCATCGAAGATTGCGCTCTCGCGGCCGCAGTGAAGAAGAGCGGAGGAAAGATCTGGCTGGGACTGACTCGCACGAGCGTAAGCCTGCGCCGTTACACCCGGTTCGGTGAAATTCGCGATTTGATTGCGCGCGTCGCCTACACCGAACTCCGCTATTCGTTCCTCTTGCTGCTCGGCTCCTTGGCAGCTCTGTTCGTCGTCTACCTGCTCCCCTGGGTGATCTTTTTTGCCTACCCCGGGGAAGCGTGGCTGCTGGTAGACACAACCGTCGCTTTCATGGCGGCTTCTTTTGTGGGGACGCTGAAATTTTACGGGCTTTCCTGGGTCTGGGCGCTCACGCTTCCCGCCGCGGCGCTCTTCTATGCCTACGCGACCCTTGTTTCTGCCGTGCGTTACTGGCTTGGCCGGGGCGGCCAGTGGAAAGGCCGCGCACAAGCGCCGCACAAACATTAGACCGCGTGACCGCGGAGATATGGAAACGCTCCGTTTGCGGGTCCTTCGCCAGGGTCAGTCCGCTATGAGGTGAGCAAGCACCGCGGCAAGAATCAGAGCGGCGACGCCCGGCAAGCCGATGAAAACAAGGCCGGCTCCCGAGTGCGAGATGTGCGTCCTCGCCCACGCGAAGATCACCCAGCTCGCGCGCGCAGGTTCGTGTTCGCGGGGCTGTACGAGACGCAGCAGAGCGGCCAGAACCAGCACGGAAGCGGGCAAAACGAGCAGCCACTCCGAGACCGCCAGAGCCAAAAGCTTTGCGGGACTCGCAGACGAATTCATGGACACATTCATGAAGTACTTCATATTGTAAAGTACATGAAGGTGTCAAGCGGAATCTCTTAGACGGCATCTCGCAGGCCGACACGGTGCACCTGGCGGTTTCGAAACCGCCAAATCCGCCCTGGAAGCGTCCGGTATGGGGATGGCTCTTAGCAAGATTTCTGGTCAAACTTTCTGGAGCTTCGCATGCGAGTTTGTTATTCTCGGTCTATCAGGTACAGGGCCGCATCCTGAAGCAAGGGAGCGGCACCGGAGGCCGATAATGAGTGTCGTTTCTCACCCTGGGAACGGCAAAATCACTGTTCCCGAGCTCGTCGAGCGCAAGACTCGCGCTGCGGGTTTCTACTCCAAGCCGGACAAAATCACTTGCTTGACCGCCTATGACTATCCGACCGCGCGGCTGCTCGACGAAGCCGGCGTGGACGTGATTCTCGTCGGCGATTCGGTGGGCATGGTGGCGCTCGGCTATGAAAGCACGCTGCCGGTGACGCTCGAGGACATCCTGCATCACACGCGGGCGGTAAGGCGTGGCACCAGGCGCGCCTTGCTGGTCGCGGACATGCCTTTTGGCAGCTACCACACCGACACGGCGGAGTCGCTTCGCAACGCGGTGCGCTTCGTGAAGGAAGCCGGAGCCGAAGCGGTGAAAGTGGAGGGCGGCGAGCGGCGCTTGGAGCTCATCGCGCGGCTCACCGAAGCGGAAATCCCGGTGATGGGCCACGTCGGCTTGACGCCGCAGTCGTTGAACGCTCTCGGGGGTTACCGCGTGCAGGGAAAAACGCCCGACGCGGCCGAGCATTTGATTCGGGATGCGCGGGCTGTCGAGGCCGCGGGCGCGTTTGCTGTCGTGCTCGAAGCTGTGCCGCGTGAACTGGCGGCCGGGATTACGCGCGAATTGCGCATTCCTACCATCGGTATCGGAGCCGGCCCGGATTGCGACGGCCAAGTGCTGGTATTGCACGACATCCTGGGGCTGGCCTTTACTCCGCTCCCGAAATTCGCGCGGCGGTACGCGCCGCTGGGAGAAATCATTTCAGGCGCGGTGCGCCAGTATTGTCAGGACGTGCGCTCCGGCGGATTTCCTTCCGATGCGGAGTCCTACCACGCGCCGCGCGTGGCGAAGGAAGAGATAGAAGCGCCGGTCAATATGGACGGCGACTGGTAAAAAGGGAAGAGCAGGCTCCGCGCTATCCCGGCGCAACCAGCCCTTGGCAACCGCGCCGGTCAACTGCCTATTCGGTTCGCTGCTCAATCGGAGGAGATGGTCATGACGCCGGAAGAGATGCGCGTACTCTACGATTACAACGCCTGGGCGAACCAGCGTCAGTTGCGAGCCGTTTCCAAACTCACGACTGACGCGTTTCTGAAGCCCATGGGTTCGAGCTTCGGCTCGGTTCGCGACACGCTGGCGCACATCTACGGAGCAGAATGGGTGTGGCTCGAGCGTTTCCAGGGCCGCTCGCCATCTTCGCTGCCGGATGTCACGCACTTCAAAGATGTCAAAGGCTTGGAGGAGCGCTGGAAGGAATTTGAGCCGAGGCTGCTGACCTTTGTGCGCGGTCTCGGCCAAACGGATCTTGATCGGGTGATGGAATATAAAACGCTGAAATTCGGGGTATACCAGAATCCCCTGTGGCAATCGATGCAGCACCTGGTCAATCACGGCACGTATCATCGGGGCCAGGTGACCACGCTTTTGCGCCAACTCGGCGCGGAGCCGATCCTGACCGACCTTATGCACTTTTACCGCGAGCGTGCGGTAGCAGCGGGCGCCTAGTTTCGAAACCCCTTTTTCGTGGAGATCATTCGAACGATTGCGTGGATGAAGGAGAAGGCGCGGCAGGCACGCGCGGAGAACCGCATCATCGGGCTGGTTCCGACAATGGGAGCGCTGCACGATGGCCACGCTTCGCTGATCGCCCGGGCCAAGCGGGAATGCTCTCCGGTAATCGCCTCGATTTTCGTGAACCCGAAACAATTCGGCCCCAGCGAGGATTTTGCAAAATACCCCCGCAGCTTCGAAACCGATTGCGAAAAATTGAGGCAAGCCGGTGTCGATGCGCTGCTCGCGCCGGAAGCCGCGGAGGTTTATCCAAAGGGTTTTTCGACCTATGTCCACGTCGAGGGTCTCAGCGAGAAGCTTGAAGGTCGGTCGCGCCCCGGGCATTTTCGCGGCGTCTCGACCGTAGTGCTGAAGCTGCTCGAAATCGTCCAGCCACATCGCGCCTATTTCGGGAGAAAAGATGCGCAACAGGCGCGCCTCATCACGCACATGGCGCGCGACCTGAACCTCGATTCGGAGATTGTAGTTTGCCCGATCGTGCGCGAACCGGACGGCCTCGCGCTTTCCTCCCGCAACGCTTATCTGAATCGCGAGGAGCGCAAGGCCGCGACGGTTTTGGTCGGCGCCTTGCAAGCCGCGAAACAGGAACTCGGGGCCGGGCACCGCGACGCGCTTCACCTCGCGTCAACACTGCGCCGCAAACTCGATTCCGAGCCGCTCGCGGCCGTCGATTACGCGGCAGTCGTGGATGCCGAGTCCTTCGAGCCGGTGGTGCGGGTCAGCTGCGCTTGCTATGTCCTGCTCGCCGTGTTCATCGGCAAAACGCGACTGATAGACAATCTGTATGTGGAGCCGAAAGCGCCGGGCTCCGACGAACTGGTGTTTCATCTTTAGCGTCTCTAGCCGCGGTGTCCCCGCACGGTTGACCATTTCCTTTGCTAGAATTTCCCGAAAGGCAATTCAGGTGGGAGGCGACGGAGATGAATTTACGCATTGGTCTGGTTCGAACTTCGCTTGCGGCAGCGTTCCTGCTCGGGGCTCTGGCAGCGGCTGCCGGAACGGTTCCGAAAGGTACGGTCATTTCTGTGGTAACCGACCAGCCGGTCAGTTCCAAGGACGCAAAAGCCGGACAGCCGGTTTCCGCCACCGTCGCCAAGAATGTGACCATAGGCGGCAAGGTGCTGATTCCCAAAGGCGCAACGGCAAAATTATCCGTCAGCGGCGTACAGGCTTCGGGACGGCTGTCGACGCCGGCGAAATTGTACCTGCATTTGGTCAGCGTGACCGTCAAGGGTAAAGCGTATACCTTCGCGACCAGCTCCGCCGGCAAAACCGAGAAGGGCAAGGGCAAGCGGGATGCAGGGTTTATTGGCGGCGGTGCAGCCGGAGGAGCAGCCATCGGAGCGCTGGCGGGTGGAGGCAAGGGCGCTGCGATTGGGGCGGCGGCGGGTGCCGGGGCCGGCACGGCAGGCGCTGCGGCTACGGGCAAAAAAGACATCAAGTTTCCTGCCGAGACCCGGCTGGCGTTTACCACCCGAACCGACGTGGCCATCAGGTAGAGCCAAAGCCAGCAAAGGTCGGGGAGTCGCCTCGGGCGGGCAACGCTGATGCCGCCAGACCCTGGCGAAGATCAAGCCTCGATGCACCTTGCCCAGGACGCGAAAGTCGAAGGAATGAATTGTCCACTTAATTCTGGGACACTACACTAGGGATTCGTCTTTGCGGCATCGTTGAGGATCATCGCGAGCCGCATCCCTGCTTCGGCAAGGCCCTTTTCCGCGGCCTGTGCGGCCCTCATCTGATAAGACTCGTCCGCAACCAGATGCTTCGCAAGCATGCGGTTCCCGATGTGATGGTTGTCCGAACAGCCCTTCGGCTTCACGTCCGGCTCGATGGGAATTTTCGTAGAAAATGCGTCGTAAACGTCGGATTCCGCCCGCTCGTGGACTTCCCAGGCCCAATTCTCCACGTGAATGCCCTCTGCCTCCCAGGCAGCGCTTTCCGCGCGGAACTTTTGATCGAGTTCGTCCGCATAGCGGTGAGGATTCAAGACCTCCATGTCCCGCTCGACAATCTCGGTATCCCAAATCTGGTGTAGATTCGGGGAGTAGTCTTCGCGCTCGGGGTGCTCGGGATTCTTCAGCGGTTCGTGGTGCAGGTAGCGCACCGGAACGCAGTTTCCCCCGTTATCGCCGTTGTTGATAGCGTGCAGCGGCTGGTGCATGTCGCCGACGAAGTGAATGATGTAACGGATGGCTTCGGCGCGTTTGAGCGGGTCCGCGGATTTGTCCTTCAAGATGGCGCGCTGTTCTTCGATCGCCCGCGTCACGCATCCGTCGGCGCCGCAGTATTCCTCTAAAGAGCCTTTGTGCTTTCCCCTGGGAATGTCGATGTAATGCCAAGGACCATTACGCCGCTCGTTGCGGACGTCGTCAGGCCACGTGGCAGCATCCACCATGAGATCTGGAGTGGCGTTGCCGCACCAGCGTTTGAGCCTGGGGTCCATGGGATTCGCGGCGAGAAGTTTCTCGACCAACTGCTGCGCTTCCGGCGTGAGATGTTTTTCCGCGATGAGCGCGACGGCTTGGTGGCCCTTGCAGCCCCACGCGCGAGCGCACGGCGCCGCACCAAGACAGGCAAGCAGGGCGCCGGCACGCAGGAAGAGTTTCCCGCTCATCTTCTCGAACCTCATGCGGAACGGTGCATCCTTCGAAAAGTTGCCCGAGCTTCAGCCGCTCAGCCAGCGCCCGACCGGCTTCCACGATTCGGTGTGATCGCAGACCACCCGCAGCGTCGCAGTGATGGGAATTGCCAGCACCAGGCCCATCCCTCCCCACACCCAGCCCCAGAAGAGCAGCGCGATGGTAATGGCCACCGCGTTCAGCCGAACGCGCCGGCCCACCAATTTTGGCCCCAAGAGATTTAAGGCCAGAAGATGAATCGTCGTAAGCATGGCCGCAATCAAGGCAAACTGGCCAACGTTGCTCCATTTCGCCAGTGCAATCAGGAATGCGGGAAACCAGGCGAGCACCACGCCAATATACGGCACCATGTTCAATAAGCCGGACACGATCCCCGTCAAAATAGGGAATTCCATTCCGAGCGTCCAGAAAAACAGGCTGCTCATGGCGATGACCAGTAGCGTCACCAACGTCATTCCGGCGAGGTAGTCCCGCAGCACGTCGCGCACATCTTCGAGCGTCTCTTTGACCGGCGTGCGGCGCGACGCGGGAAACAGCTGCAGCGTGCCGTGCCAGACCTGCCGCTTTTCCGCCAGCATGAAAAAAACCAGGAAGGGCATGAAGGTGATCTCAAGAAACAGCGCATAGAGGGAACCGATGCCTCGGAAGATCAGCGCGCGCATCATGCCCTCCCCCACGGGTGCACCGGCCCCGGGGGCGGATCCTTCGGTGGGCGCAATTTGCGAAACTTGACCTGCAATTCCTTGGATTTTGCCCTGCACCGCCGTGGCGACATTTTCGAGGAGGCGGCTGTACCTGGGCCAGTCCGCGGAGAAATCCGACAGGCGCGTCCAAAGCCCGTAACCTACCGCAGCCATGACCGCCGTGAAGATCAGCACCATCACCATGGCGCCGACTGTTCGCGGGAGCCTGAATTTTTCAAGAAACTCCACCGCGGGGTCGAGAAAATATGCCAGGAGAATGGAGAACAGCAGCGTAATCACGACGCCGGCGGCGTAGTAGAAGAACAGCAGAATGATCGCCGCGGCGATCACGCGCATGCTGAAGCTCGTGCTGGTGAAGCGAACGATCGATGGCGGCGTCTGGGTGGCGGACACGAGCGCTCCGGTCCTACAAGTTAACACATTCCCGCAAACTCCATCGGATAAGGGTACGCCGTTTTTTCGATGCCGCGTTCCTCGCATGGTCTACCTGTTCGGCTCGCGGTTCTTTGTGGAAGAGCAGTCTTTGTCAGGCGATGGCGAATACCGTCTACTTGCCTATGTTAGACTTGCCAAGTTGTCCTCACGAATGCAGGCGGCGGCTACCCTTACTGCCGCAAGCGGCCCTTGAGGAAACGGTCCCTCGTCCATGGCCAAAGAGCTTTTCGGAACCGATGGCATTCGCGGTATCCCCGGCACTGCGCCGCTTGATGCCCCGACGCTTTCCGCGACGGGGCGTTCCCTTGGCCATTATCTGAAGCGCGAACACGGCTCGGCGCATGTCCTCATCGGCATGGACACGCGGGAATCCGGCCCGCACCTGGGGTCGGTTCTCGCCGCAGGGCTAAGGCAAGCCGGAGCCAGCGTCGCCTTCGCCGGGGTCATCACCACACCCGGCGTCGCCTGCCTGGTCCGCCAGAACGACTTTCAGGCGGGTGTGGTGATCTCGGCTTCCCACAACCCGTTTCAAGACAACGGCGTGAAACTTTTCTCACACACCGGAATGAAATTTCCCGATGCCGTCGAGGAACAGCTCGAGGCGGACATTTTCACCCACCGTGGCGAGCCGGCGCCGGAAAATCCGCCCCGCTTGACTGCGGATGAGTCTTTGGACGCCAAGTATCTGGAGTTTTTGAGAAAGAAGTTGCTTCCCGGAGCAAACCTGCGCGGCTTTCGCTTGGTTATGGACTGCGCGAACGGCGCCGCTTACAAGCTGGGCCCGGAATTGTTTCGCTCGCTCGGCGCCGACGTTGTCGCCATGAACGTTTCACCCGACGGCCGCAACATCAACGCGAGCTGCGGCTCGCTTCACCTGGAAGGGCTCGAGAAACGGGTGGTGGCAGAAAAAGCGCGACTGGGAGTGGCTTTTGACGGCGATGCCGACCGCGCCCTGTTTGTCTGCGAAACGGGAAAAGTGGTCAACGGCGACGGCGTGCTCCTTGCCGCCGCGCGTTTCTTGAAATCGCAAAATAAACTCACAGGCCATCGCGTCGTGGCTACTTCCATGTCCAACCTTGGGCTCGAGCGCATCCTCGCCCAGGAAAACATCACGCTGGCTCGCACGGCCGTCGGCGACCGCTACGTTCTCGAAGAGATGCTGCGCAGCGGGAGTGTGCTCGGCGGCGAGCAGTCCGGCCACATCATCTTTCTCGACGACAGCCCCGCTGGCGACGGTCTGCTCACGGCCGTAAAGATTGCTTCCCTGGTCTCCATGCACGGAAAAATCGCGTCGCTCCTCGAGGGTCTCAAGGATTATCCGCAACAAATCGTCAACGTGAAGGTGCGCTCGAAACCGCCGCTCGATTCTCTGCCGGAGGTTTCCCGCGCGCTTGCTGAAGCCGCGTCGGCTCTTGGCGAAAACGGCCGCATCGTTCTTCGTTATTCCGGAACCGAGCAGCTTGCCCGCGTCATGGTAGAAGCCGAGCGGGACGCGGACGTCCAGCGCTTCAGCCAGTCCCTCGTTAACGCCCTCCGTTCCTCGATCGGCGCCTGAACCGGCCTTGGTCGCTCTCGCGATTCCAGGGCGTTCTCTCGTGTCTCTGGTGTTAGCTTTTTCTTTTTCTTCCTCCAAGCGGGAACTTTTCCGCCTTTCGTGGCATTACCGTTTGTGAGGAGCAAGGCAGCTCACCATGCAAGAGGCATTGCCCGCGTTCGTTCTAAACTCGGAGACTCTTCCTCGAAAACCAATGCACGACACGCCCGCGAACCCAACGAATTCATCCGCACAAGCGGAGCCGCAACGGCCGGGTATGAGCGACGAGCGGCTCATGCTGGCCTTCTCGCAAGGCTCTTCGGAGGCTTTTACGGAACTCTTTCACCGTTACAAACAGCCTGTCTTCGGCTTCTTCTGTCGCCGCGTTTCGGATCCGGCAAATGCCGAAGAGCTCACACAGGAAACTTTTTTCGCCCTGATTCGGGCTGCTGCCCGCTACGAACCCCGCGCCCTGTTCCGAACCTACCTCTACGCCATCGGCTTCAAGATTCTGCGCGCGCATCGCCGCAAAGCTGCCTTTCGCGCCGCTTTCCTGGGCCAGCGCAATTCGGTTCCTGATCGCCCAAAACAAGACGCTACGGAACCGGGCCTTTGGGTCCGCCGCGCTGTTGAAAAACTTGAGCCGCTCGACCGCGAAATCGTCATGCTGCGCGAATTCGAGCAACTGAGCTACGCGGAAATTGCTGATCTCCTGCGGCTTCAGTTGAACACGGTTAGGTCCCGCCTTTTCCGCGCCCGCACCGCGCTCCGCGATTTGCTTGAGCCCTCTGTATCGGCAGCTAGAACCGCTACCTCGCATCTCGGATCGCAAGTTGCCTCGCCAAGCGCCGCCGCGCAGAAAGGAGGGCGCGCATGAATGCCACAGCGCATCCCGTGGCTCCCGAAGAAGTTATGGCCTTTCTTGACGGCGAAGTCCTCCCTGACGTCGCGCGATCGGTTTCCGCCCATATCGAGACTTGCGCCGAATGTCACCAAGTCGGCGATGCGCTCTCCATTCCCTCACAATCACTCTTGCATTGGGGCGTTCCGGTCGCTCCAGCGAACCCCGTGTCTGAAGAACGCCTCACGCAGAGCGCAAACGCGTCCGTCAGAAGTCATCACGATTTCTTTTCGAGCCTTCGAAAGATCTTTGGCGTGCGGCTGCCTTTATCCTGGGGAGCTGCAGCGCTCATTGTTCTGGTAAGCGTCATGATTGGCCTTAGTTCAAGGCGATTCGCACGGAGCGTTCCAGCCTCCGGAATTCAGGTGTTTTTGCGGGAGAAAGGAAGGCAAGAGGTGCTCGTGCCGCTGGATATAGGGCCCGCACCGCCTGCCCATGTAGGCCAAGGCAGTGGCAACGGTAAGGGCCCCGTTTCCGTCGACTCGTCGAAGCGGCCAAAAACTCAGGGTGGGCTAATTACTCTTGCAAGTCCCGGCGTTGTTGCCGATTCTAACGGCCTTTTTCGCGGCCTTGGTGATCAAACGCAAAATGCGGTTTCTGGGGACGGCCGGCCGCCAAGCGATCAGCAATCACACTTCTTCAGTGGACCTATGATCGCACGGACCGTGTCACTCTCTATTGTTGTGAAGGACTTCGACCGAGGGCGAGCGTCGCTCGACGCCATCTTGGCTCGGCACAACGGCTACGCTGCGAGCCTCAGTGTGAGTTCTCCCGAGGGTGCAGCACGGGTGATTCAGGCGTCGCTGCGCATCGCCGCGCCGCAACTTGGTACCGCGCTGAACGAGCTAAAGTCCCTCGGCCGTGTCGAAGGCGAAACGCAAAATGGCGAAGAAGTCACGCAGCAACACGCAGACCTCGTTGCTCGCATCAAGAATGACCGCGAGACGGAGCTTCGCCTCCAAGACATCCTTCGAACGCGCACCGGCAAGGTAAAAGATGTTCTTGATGTCGAACAGGAAATCGCCCGCGTCCGGGGCGAAATCGAGCAGATGGAAGCCGAACAAAAAACGCTCGAGCATCGCGTCGACTTCGCCACCATCGACTTGAAACTTGCCGAAGAATACAAAGCCCAGCTCAACACGCCGGCGCCATCGGTCTTGATCGAGCTCCGCAACGCGAGTATCAACGGCTTTCGCAATGCGTTCGAGACTCTCTGGGCCCTGGTTCTTTTTTTCGCGGAGTCTGGTCCCAGCCTCTTGCTCTGGCTCGCCCTCGTGGGGATTCCGGCCTGGCGCCTCTGGCGGCGGTACCGCCGCGCTCACTCGCTCGGCTCTCTCGCCGGAGCTTGAGCTATGGAACAGCAGGTGGATGCCTTCAGGAGCAAAGCCCGGAACCGCCTGTAACGCTTCGGGACCTCCGCCCTGCTCCCAAAGACTGTAGGAACCCGGGCAGATTCCTGTGGTATTTTGTAGGCTTCGGCAAGGCAAAACCAATGTTCGTCCGTCACTTTCTTGTCTAACCTCTGTGCTTTCAGTAACCTTCCCCAGGTCTGAGCAAACCCAAAACCCCTGGCAACTGACTTGCTCCCCCCACACACAAGCTACAAAGATTGGCTTCCCGGGGTGGCCGGAACCGATCCTCGACTCGGTTACCGGTTTAGGGGCGTCAATTATGGAGAAGGGGGCTTGCACCGGCCCCCTTTTTCGTTTTTGCCTGACTTAGGCTCACCTTGCATCTTCCGCTTAACGAACTACTTACAAGCAGAAACTTGGAAGCTAAAAAGTGAGCGGCCGGTGGGGGCACCGGCCGCTCGGGCGTGGGGGATGGAGGGTAACAATAATCCAAAAGGGGCTCGGCCTATCCTACCGCCCCGCCGCGCTCGCGAGCGGCAGACCGGCACCAAGGAGATAGCTCTAACTCCCGTGGACCAAACCACTTCCGATTACGCTTCTGAGTTTCCCTCGAACCGGTTCTGCCGTCGATAGGCCGCAAGGCCCATTTTTCCCGGTACTTCTCTTGTCGGCCGAAGTACCTCGCGCCGGTACCGAAGTACTTCTCCTTCATTTCTAGATCTTCCTGACAATCTCTCTGAGCAATTCGGCCAGCTCAGCGAGCCGCCCCCTGTCTGTTTCGCCGAGCAACCCGAGCGCATTGGCCAAAGACTCTACGCGCCGCTTGCGTCCTTCCCAGAGGATTTTTGTTCCCTTCGGCGTGGCCCGCAGCCGCACGCGCCGTCCGTCCTCGGTGGCCTCGCGCTTCACCAAGCCCGCGCGTTCCAAGCCCGAAACGATGCGGCTCATGGTCGGAGGGCGAACCTGCTCGGCATCGGCAAGCTCCCCAAGCGACCTCGGCCCGCCGAACACCAGTACCGACAGGGCGGAAAGCTGCGCCGGCCCAATCCCGCTCTCGCGGTCGCCCACGCGCAGCCGCCGCAAAAGGTGGATCGCCGCCGAGTGCAGCCGGTCCGCCGTTTCGAGAAGCTCACTATGGCCCTCACTTTTTGGCTTGACAACCGTCATGGAATATAGTTAGCTATGCTAACTAAATCATCCTCGGAGGTCAATCCCCATGAACGCGACCGCAAGCAATGCCGGTATGGCCAATTCGCTAGGCATCGACGGCATCGGCCAGATTTCCATCATCGCGCACGACCTGCCCCGCGCGACGACATTCTACCGCGACGTGCTGGGCTTGCCGCTGCTGTTTACCGCAGGCAACATGGCTTTCTTCGGCTGCGGCGGTGTCCGCCTGATGCTCGGTCCCGCGAGCGCACCCGAGTTGGATCATCAGAGCTCCATTCTCTACTTCCGCGTCCCGGATGTGCACGCCGCGCACCAGCATCTTGTCAACATGGGCGTGAAGATCGAAGCGCCGCCGCGCCTTATCGCGCGCATGCAGACCTACGACCTGTGGATGGTTGGCTTCCGTGACTCGGAGGGGAACATCATGCAGTTGATGAGCGAGGTTCCACGCTCTTCCTAGCCGTCGCGTCTTTCTTGTCATTCACGCTTGCGTTCCCGGAGGACGGTTGCCATGAACTCACAGGAAAACACGGCGCTCGCCCGCATCGCGCAGATTGCCATCACGCCCACGACGTGGACCGCGCCACGGCCTTCTACCGCGATGTGCTGGGCTTGCCGCACTTGTTCCGCGCCGGCCAACCGTCCTTTTTTGATTACGGCGGCGTCCGCCTGATGCTGGACAAGCCGGAAAAACCGGAATTCGACCATCCGAGCTCCATTCTTTACTTCCAGGTCGGCGAAGCGCCGCTCACCAGCGCCTTAAGCATGCCGGAGCTAAATTCGAAGACGAGCCGCACGTGATCGCCCAGATGCCCAGCTACGATCTCTGGATGAGCTTCTTCCGCGACAGCGAAGGCAATCTGCTCGCGCTGATGAGCGAAGTGGCGCGCCCGTCGTAGATCGTTTCTGACGACCAACTCGGGTTTAGCCCCGCTACAAGCCTCGCGCCGATTACGGTATTCTTTCATCTCTATGCATGACCTCAGCTACTTCCGTGAGCACCTCGACGTCTTCGCGGACATGGCGAAGAAGCGGTCGATGACCCTGGACTTGGATGGCTTCCGCGCCCTGGACAAGGAGCGGCGCGAGCTCATCACCACGAATGAGCGGCGCAAGGCGCAGCGCAATAAAGCCAGCGAGGAAATTGCTCGTTTAAAGAAGGAAAAAAAGAACGCCGATGCCCTTATCGCGGAAATGAAGCAGGCCTCCGACCAAATTAAGGAGCTCGACGCGCGTATTGATGAACTCGATCGAAAGCAGCGCGACCTGCTGCTCACCATTCCCAACGTGCCGCATCCTTCCGTTCCCGTAGGCACCAGCGCAGCCGACAACAAGGAAGTGCGCTGCTGGGGCGCGCCGCCGAAGTTTGATTTCGAGCCAAAGCCGCATTGGGAGGTCGGTGAAAGCGCGGGAATTCTGGATCTCGAAGCCGCCGCGAAAATCACCGGGGCGCGATTCGCTGTTTATAAAGGTTGGGGCGCCCGGCTCGAGCGCGCCCTGGCAAACTTCTTCCTCGACGTGCATACCCGCGAGCACGGTTACACGGAAATCCTTCCGCCTTTCCTGGTGAATAGCGTCTCGCTAATAGGCGCCGCCCAGCTGCCCAAGTTTGCCGCCGATCTTTTTCGATTGGAAGGCACGGACTTCTGGCTTACTCCCACGGCCGAGGTCGAACTCCACAACCTCTACCGGGACGAGACCATTCCGGAAGAAAAACTGCCCATTAAGGTCACCGCTTGGACCGCTTGTTTCCGCTCCGAAGCGGGAGCCGCCGGCAAAGACACCCGCGGCATCCTCCGCCAGCATCAATTTCAAAAAGTTGAGCTGTTCAAGTTCACGCATCCGGAAAAAAGCTACGCGGAGCACGAGGCCTTGACCAAGAACGCCGAGGCCATTCTCGAAAAGCTGGGCCTACACCACCGCACGGTTCTTCTTTCGACCGGCGACATGGGCTTTGCGTCCGCCAAAACCTATGACCTCGAAGTTTGGCTGGCTGCGAGCAACGAGTTCCGTGAGATTTCATCCTGCTCGAACTGCGAAGCCTTTCAAGCGCGCCGCGCGGGTGTTCGCTTCAAGCCAAAAGCCGGGGGCAAGAGCGACTTCGTGCATACGCTCAATGGTTCCGGACTCGCCGTAGGCCGCACGTGGATCGCAATTGTCGAGAATTTTCAGCAGGCCGACGGCTCGATCCTGATCCCTGAGGTTCTCCGCCCCTACATGGGCATAGACCGCATTCCTCGGAGCTAAATAGCGTCTTTTCAGGGCACTCCAAGCCCCCCTATACCTCTCCGGCAATATCCTGGGAAGCGCCCGTGTTTATCCAGTAAGTTGCTGTGAAACCAAGACTTAGCTGTGCTGAAGCGTTTTTGATGCGCCTAGGAGGGTAACCAGGCGCCCCGCAACTTCTTGAAAGGACGCCTTTTCGTTTGACTAGCCCTTTTCGCCTTACATACACTCACTTCACTGGGACTTTGCGGGTTCCAGCTTTGTAAGGACGGTTCTTGACGCCCATGACCATACTTGCTCGCATCGTTCGGTTTCTGTTATGGCTGCTGGTGCTTTCCTTGAGCGTGCGTGCGCTTCGCCGTCTTTTCGGTTTGCTGCTCGAGAACCGGGGCTCATCGCCGCAGCACGCCGCGAAGGGAAGCGCTTCCCCGCCACCTACAAAAACCGGGCGCCACTTGGTGCGCGACCCGGTCTGCGGCATGTACGTGGATGAAACGCTCTCGATTCCCATGCGCGAGGACGGTGAATTGTTACATTTTTGTTCCATCGCTTGCCGCGATGCGTATGTTGTTAGTTCCAAAAAGTTTGCTGCAAGCGGCTAGAAAGCTTGCCTAAAGGAATGGAAGGAAGGATCCCGAGTCTGGGCCACGTAGGACGCACTAGCGAATAACTCAAGACGAAAGGACCGACGCCGATGGCCACGGTCGCAAAGCCCACAACCCCGACAAAGATAAGCGTACCCCCGATCGTGCCGCGCATTGCTCCGCGCGAAGACCTAAACCCCTTTCGCATCGCGCAAATTCAATTCGATATGGCCGCGGAGTTTCTGAAGCTCGATCCCGGGTTGCGCCAGATTCTGCGCACGCCCAAGCGCGTTCTGGAGGTTTCTCTTCCCACCAAGATGGACAACGGCCAGGTGAAAGTCTTCACCGGGTACCGCGTGCAGCACAACATCTCTCGCGGCCCGGGAAAGGGCGGCATTCGCTACCATCCCAATCTCACCCTTGACGAAGTCAAGGCGCTGGCCGTTTGGATGACCTGGAAGACCGCCACGGTGAACGTTCCCTTTGGCGGCGCCAAAGGCGGAGTAATCTGCGACCCGAAGCGCATGTCCAAGAGCGAGCTCGAGCGCATGAC
This sequence comes from Acidobacteriota bacterium, assembly GCA_003223215.1. Taxonomy (GTDB): domain Bacteria; phylum Acidobacteriota; class Terriglobia; order Acidiferrales; family UBA7541; genus Acidiferrum. Next base: position 15,652 of record QHYH01000088.1, on the reverse strand, counting down.
GCGCCGCTTCGCCAGCGAGATTCTCCCGCTCATCGGACCCGCGCAGGACATTCCCGCCCCCGACATGTACACCGATGCGCAGACCATGGCCTGGATTATGGACACCTATGCCATGACCATCGGCCACGCCGCGCATGGCGTGGTCACGGGCAAACCCGTTTCGATCGGAGGTTCCGAGGGACGCGGCGAGGCGACCGCGCGCGGCCTGCTCTATGTCGTGGAAGAAGCGTGCAAGGTCAAAAAGATCTCGTTGCGCGGTGCGACCGTGGCCATTCAAGGTTTTGGCAACGCCGGCGCCACCGCCGCCCGCCTGTTCGCCGATAGGAAGGCGAAGATCGTGGCGTTAAGCGACACCCGCGGCGGCGTCACCAACTCCCGCGGCATCGACCCCATCAAGGCCGTCCGCTATAAAGAGCGTGCCGGCACCGTAGTCGGGATGCCCGGCGCCTCGCGCATCAGCAATGACGAGCTGCTGACCATGAAGTGCGACATTCTGATCCCCGCGGCTCTTGAAAACGTCATTACCCTGAACAACGCCGAGGCCGTCAAAGCCCGCATCGTCGCCGAAGCTGCCAACGGCCCCACCACACCGCACGCCGACGAGATTCTCGCCCGCCGCGGCATCACCGTCCTGCCGGACATTCTTGCCAACGCCGGCGGCGTTACGGTCAGCTACTTCGAGTGGGTGCAGAACCAGGAAGGCCTGATGTGGGACGCCGACGAGGTGAATGCGCGCCTGCAGAAGGTCATGGTACGCGCCTTCCACGAAATGGTAGAAACCATGCGCAAGCATCACGTTCCGCCGCGCGCGGGCGCCATGATCCTGGCCGTCGGCCGGGTCGCCGAAGCCACCCTGGTCCGCGGCCTGTTCCCTTAAGCAACCGCCCTTAACAAATCCTGAGTGTTTCTCGCCGGCTCCCGGAATCGCCATAGGCGTCTTAGGAACCTCGGCGGCGTGATGCTCTGATTCCTTCGAGCGCCCGCTCCGGCAATCGTACGCGGCGTTTTTCGAAGTCCGCGCGGAGGTCGCGGTAGGTCGCCGCGACGATCACAAAATCCACGCCGTCCGCCATGATCTTGGCCAAAGTGTGCCCGTCGTGCTTGGCCCACGCCGAAAACAAAAAGGCAGCTGCCCGCAGGAAAGCGCGTTTCACGTGCGTCTCTCATCCTCCGGCGCTGTCCAAGACGGAAACCAACCGTGAGGGGGCGCGCGCGAAGCGAATTCTCGGACTCCATCGGAGACTCCTTCAATTTTTCCCTTGCACTGGAAAAAATCTGCGCGTACATTCGCATTTGCCGGCGTGTTCCGACCCCGTAGGAAAAAAATCTCGGAGGCGGGCGCAGCCGGCAATTTTCGCTTGAGGCGAACGATTTTCGCGAAACGCGGTAAACCGCAGCCCGCGAACCGAGAATCTAAGTTTCAAAGAGCGGCGTGAGGCCGCCCTCGGGGAAGCGGATGAAAAGAAGTACGACGGGAAAGAAGAAAGAACGATGACCAACGGGCACAACGGCCACCTCGCTCCGCCGATCCTGCTATCCATCGCGGGATTCGATCCCTCGTGTGGCGCTGGTACGGCCGCGGACTTGAAAACATTTGCCGCGCACGGCTGCTACGGAATTGCCGCGATCACCTCGCTGACGGTCCAGAACACCCAGGGTGTCGAATCCGTCCACAACACGCCGAGCGCGGAGCTGCGCGCCCAGCTCGAAGCCCTCGCCGGGGATTGCGAAATCGCCGCGGTGAAGATCGGCATGCTCGGAAACCGCGGCAACGGCGCCGCCGCCGCAGAATTCCTCGACGCCCACAAATTCGCCCACGTGGTGCTGGACCCGGTCTTCAAATCCTCGACCAGCGCCGAGCTTCTCGATGCCCCCGGGATCAAGTTTGTCTCGACCGAATTGCTCAAACGCGTGAGCGTGATCACGCCAAACGTCCCCGAGGCCGAGGTTTTGACGGGGTTGACCATCAAAGACCTGGCGGACATGGAAACGGCCGCGCGCAAACTCGTCGAGATGGGCGCGCACGCGGTGATCGTCAAGGGCGGCCACATGGACCGCGCCGTGGACATACTGTTCGAAGGCGGCGAAATGATTCACCTGGCCGCCGACAAGGTGAAGGTGGAAAAAACGCACGGTACGGGCTGCGCCTTTTCTTCCGCGCTCGCCGCACAACTCGCCTCCGGCCGCCCGCTGTTCGAAGCCGCGGCGCTCGCGAAAACGTACGTCACCAAAGCCATCGAAAAGGGTTACCCCATCGGCAAGGGACGCGTTCCTCTCGACCATTTCTACCGCCAGCGCATCGAGCCGCCGCCGCGCGGCATCCACGAAGTGCCGCAGCACGGCCTGCATCCCGCTGCCGAGCCCGCCGCCCACTGAAAACGCCACTGGCATGCCCACGAGGCGACCTGGCATTCCTGCCTCCCTTTGGCACGCGGCCGGCGACCGCATATTCCGGTAGCAAAGACAGACTAAGGTTATACTGCCCCGCGAATCGAGGCTCCCTTGATCGCTCGCCGCGCCGGCATCTCCCTGCAATGGGCCTTGACCGTTGCCGTGGTGATTGCAGTCGCGCTCCTGCCCCGCACGGCGCAACCGCTCTCTTACCACGAATTCGCCGATCAGCGCGGTTGGCTTGGCATTCCAAACTTCCTAGACGTGGCGTCCAACATCGTTTTCGCGGCGGCCGGCCTGGCGGGTTTGTCGTATCTAGGGGGAAGATCCTGCGGCGCACCATTCATCGAAGCCGGCGAGAGATGGTTCTACGTTTTCGTTTTTCTGGGACTTCTTTTGACCGCTTTTGGCTCTTCTTATTATCACCTCGCCCCGGACAACGCGCGGCTGGTGTGGGACCGCCTGCCGATGACCGTGGTTTTTATGTCCCTGGTGGCGGCGGTGATCGCGGAAAGGATCAGTTTGCCCGCCGGGCTCTGGTTGCTGCCCGTGCTCCTTGGCGTGGGCATCTCGAGCGTGCTCGCGTGGTATGCGAGCGAGCTCCGCGGCCGGGGTGATTTACGGTTCTACGCCGGAGTGCAAGTCTACGCCGTTCTGGTTCTGCTCCTGGCGCTGTTGCTGCCGCCGCGTTACACGCGAAGCTCGGACTTTGCCGTGATTGCTTGTTTGTATGTGGTCGCCAAGATCTGTGAGTCAGCCGACCGGCAGATCTATTCGCTCGGTCACCTCCTTAGCGGCCATACACTGAAGCACCTGACCGCCGGTGTCGCCGGTTTTTGGATTTTGCGAATGCTCAAGAAGCGTCAACCGATGCCAAATCAGTTCGCTCGATAAACCACGCGCCCGGCGACGATCGTGGCCACCGGCCCGCCTTTAAACTTCTTCCCGTCGAACGGCGAATTTCGCGATTTGCTCGGCGAGCGCTCCACCTGGTAAGTCCATGCGCGATCGAGGGAAAAAATCGTCAAATCCGCCGGCTGGCCCGCAGCAATCTTGCGCTCCCTGCCCAGAATCCCGAGAGGGCCCCGCGTAAACAGCTCGACCATGCGCACGAGCGAAAGCCGCCCCGGGTGCACCAGTTGCTCGAGCGCGAGCGCGAGCGCCGTTTCGAATCCCAAGATCCCGAAGGGCGCGCGGTCGAACTCCACGTCTTTCAGCGCCGGCTCATGCGGCGCATGATCGGTCGCAATGGCATCCACCGTCCCATCCGCCAGGCCTTCGAGCAGTGCGGCGCGGTCCTCGCGGGCGGCTAGCGGCGGATTCATCTTGAACCGCGAATCGTAGCTCACGTCTTCATCGATCAGCGTGAAGTGGTGCGGGGTTACTTCGCAGGTGACCCGCAGGCCCCGCGATTTCGCCCGGCGCACCTGCTCGAGCGAAGCCTTTGAGGAAAGATGAGCGATATGCAGCCGTGCGCCGGTCAATTCCGCGAGCTCCACGTCGCGCGCCACGCACACCGCTTCGGCGGCCGCCGGCATTCCGCGGAGACCGAGCCGCAGCGAAGCCACGCCCTCGCGCATCACCGCGCCGCCCGCGAGCGAAACATCTTCCGCGTGTTCAATCACCGGCAAATCGAACGACCGGCAATAATCCATCACCTGCCTCGCGAGCTTGGCCGTAGAGATGGGCTTCCCGTCGTCGGAAACCGCTACGATGCCCGCCTCTTTCATTCCGGCAATCTCTGCAATCGCCTCGCCCCTGCTCCCGACCGAGGCCGCGCCAATGGGCCACACGCGCACCGTTCCCGTTGCCTCGGCGCGGTCCAGAACGAACCTCGTCACCGCAGCATTGTCATTCACCGGATTTGTGTTCGGCATCGAGCATACGACCGTGAAGCCGCCTCGCGCCGCCGCGCGCGTTCCCGTCTCGATGGTTTCCGACGATTCCTGGCCCGGCTCGCGCAGGTGCGCATGCAGGTCGACAAATCCCGGCGCAACCACGAGGCCCGTGGCGTCAAACACCTCCCGGCCGGGGTCTCGGCCGAGGCTTCCCGGCTCGGCCACCTCGGCGATTTTGCCGCCGTCGATAAGGATGTCGCCGGGCGCATCGGTATGCGTCGCCGGGTCGATCACCCGGCCGTTCTTAATCACGAGCATTGGCGGATTCCTTGGATTTCCTGGTCTCTTCCGAGGGTGACGTCTTCGCCTCGAGCGCCGGGTGCGCGCCGCCTTCCGAGGCGCCCGCGATCACCAGATACAGGATGGCCATGCGCACGGCCACGCCGTTGGTCACCTGTTCGAGCACGCACGACTGCGCCCCGTCGGCCACCTCCGGGGTAATTTCGATCCCGCGGTTGATCGGTCCGGGATGCAAAACAATCGCGTCCGGATGCGCCCGCTTCAGCCGTTCGGCATTCAATTGATACATCAAAATATAGTCGCTGGCGGAAAGTGACGGATCGTCGAGCCGTTCGGTCTGCACGCGCAGCATAATGATGACGTGGGCGTCCTCGAGAGCCTCTTCCACCTTGTAAACGCAGCGGATGGGCACCCCTGGAGCGATCTTTTCGAGCTCGCGCGGCACCCAGATCGACGGCCCGCACAGCGTGAACCGGCACCGGAATTTCCCGAGCAGGTGAATGTTCGAACGCGCCACGCGGCTGTGCAGAATGTCGCCGAGAATGGTCACGTTCAGGTTCTCGATCGTGCCCAGCCGGTCGCGAATCGTGAGCGCGTCCAGCAACCCCTGCGAGGGATGCTCATGGGTGCCGTCGCCCGCGTTGACCACCGGAATATCCAGGTGCCGCGCCACGTAATCGGCCGCCCCGGACGCCGCGTGCCGCATCACCAGGCAATCCGGCTTCATGGCGTTCAAGTTGAACGCGGTGTCCAGCAAGGTTTCGCCCTTCTTGATACTCGACGCCTCGGCCTGGAGATTCATGGTGTCCGCGCCCAGCCGCGCCGCCGCGGTTCCAAAGCTGATGCGCGTGCGCGTCGAGTTTTCGAAAAACGCCAGCGCCACGGTCTTGCCGCGCAGCGTCGCCAGCTTTTTCAGCGGGTGTTTTTGGATTTCCTGGAATGGTTTGCTTTGGTCGAGAAGAAACCGAAGTTCGTCCGCCGTGAGCGGTTCGAGAGCGAGCAGATCGCGGAAGCGGTAGGTCAATTTCCCGACTCAGATTCTAGCAGGGTGCCGAAAAATTTCACAACTTGTCAATCCGGAGGCTGCCCTCACCGCCGACCATGAGCTACTTCGCGGGTTGGAAGGTCTTGTCCTCCAGGGCTTTGCGAATCCAACGCATCAGGGTGATGGCCTTGAACTCCGCAAACAGGGTGGTGCCTTTGGCATCCTCTACGGGAATCGGAAAGCTGTACGCCTGGCCTTCGACCGTCACCACATAGAAGAAATTCCCGTCCCGGTAGTGAGAAAATCTGGCCTTGTTGTTGCCGCCGACAATCGCCTTAAAGTCGTGACTCATAGCCCGGAAGAAAACGGCAAAAACTATTCCACGCGGTCGACCAGCATCACGCGCTCTTCCTTGTCAACCTCCCGCAAGCGCACTTCGATGATTTCGGTGTCGCTGGTCTGCACCTGCCGCCCGGTGTACTGCGCTTCGATGGGCATCTCGCGATGCCCGCGGTCGATGAGCACGCATAGCCTCACGCGCTTTGGCCTGCCGAGGTCGAATAAGCCGTTCATTGCCGCGCGAATCGTCCGTCCGGTATACAACACATCGTCCACCAGCACCAGGTCCATATTGTCGACGCCAAACGGCACATCGGAAGAGCGCAGCACCGCTTGCGGAGCCACCCTCGAAAGGTCGTCGCGGTACAGCGTGATGTCCAGGATCCCCACCGGCACGTTCACGCCATCGATCCCGCGCATGGCCTGGGCAATCCGCTGTGCCAGCGGCACGCCGCGTCGCACGATGCCGATGAGCGCCAGGTGCTTGGTTCCACCGCTCTTTTCCACGATTTCGTGCGCCAGCCGCTGCAGCGTGCGGTCGATTTCCTCCGCCGACATCAATTGTCCTTTTTCGACGATGCGCATGGGTCGGGTAATCGTATCACTGGTGGCCGCCGCGGGGCGAATCCGTTCCCGAAACAGCGGCTCGACTCGACGTGATAGACTTCGCGAACGCTGTTTTGGGAGGCAGAATTGTTCATGGCGCGCACTAAGAATTCTGGGAACCATCGCAAACGAATCGCCGCCCTGCTGCTTGCGCTCCTGGGCACGCTCATGCCGCCCTCCCGCGCCGGGCAGGCTCGGGCTCCCTCCCGCGCGGTGAAGCCGTTTCCGAAACCCAAGCTGGTGGTGCTCTTGGTGGTCGATCAAATGCGCGCCGACTACGTCGACAAGTTCCGCTTGGCGTGGACGGGCGGCCTCAAGCGCTTGGTCGACGAAGGCGCTTGGTTCCGCAACGCCGCCTATCCCTATGCCGCCACGGAAACCTGCGTCGGCCACGCCACGATCTCGACCGGAGCGCTTCCCACGACCCACGGCATGATTTCCAATGAATGGTGGGATCGCGGTCTGGGGAAAAGCGTGACCTGCACTGCCGATCCGAACGTGAAAAACGTGGGATATGCCGGGGCCACGGTGATCGGCGGCGATAGCGCGGTCAAAATGTTGCTGCCCGCCTTTGCCGACGAATTGAAATTTCAATGGGGCGGCGGCAGCCGGGTTGTGACTTTTTCCCTCAAAGCCCGTGCCTCGATTACCATGGGCGGCCGCACCGCCGACGCCGTTACCTGGTTCGACCCGTCGGTCGGCGCCTGGACAACTTCCACCGCCTTTCCAGCCGCCCCGTTTGTCGAAGAGTATGCCAAGGCCCATCCGGTCTCGGGCGATTATGGAAAAACATGGGCCCCGCTGCTGCCGAGTTCATCGTATCTCTACGCGCAAGCGGCCATCGGCGCAGTTCCCCCGGCCGACTACAGCCGAACTTTTCCGCACCCGCTCCGTGGCAAAGCGGACAGCACCAAGGCCGACCCGCTTTTTTACTCGCAATGGCAGGCCAGCCCCTATGCCGACACCTACCTTGCCGAGCTGGCCAAAACCGCTGTCGATAAGCTCGCACTGGGAAAGCATGAGGTCACCGACTTCCTCGCCGTTAGTTTTTCTTCTGTAGATTATGTGGGACACGCCTTCGGCCCGCGCAGCTGGGAAATCCAGGACATTCTTGCGCGGCTCGACCGGGATCTGGGCGCCCTTTTTTCCCACCTCGACGGTGCCGTCGGAAAGGGCAACTATGTTGTGGCCTTCAGCGCGGACCACGGCGTCGTGCCCATTCCCGACGATCTCGTAAAGTCGGGCCGGGAAGCCGGCTGGCTGAATCTCGCCGGGGTGCAGGCGCACATCGAAACGGCTCTCGAGCCGTTTCATTTCCCAAAGCCGATTATCTCGGAAATTTCCGCGACCGACGTATATTTTGCTCCCGGAGTCTACGACAAATTGAAGTCGGATCCCGCCGCACTTGACGCCGTGCTCAAGGCCATCGAAGCGGTTCCCGGGGTCTTCGCCGTTTATCGGGGGGAAGAACTCGAGGATTCCCCCGCGACCCGGAGTCCTCTCCGAACAGCCCAAGCGAATAGCTTCTTCCCGGCCCGCAGCGGAGACCTCCTCCTTGTCCCCAAACCGTACTGGCCCTGGGATTCTTCCGCGCCCGGCGCGATCCGCACCTACGGCACCACGCACGGCAGTCCTTATGCCTACGATCAGCGCGTGCCTGTGCTTTTTATGGGTTATGGCATTCAGCCCGGGGAATACTTCGAGTCCGCGACGCCGGCCGATATCGCCCCCACCTTGGCCGCCCTTTGCGGCGTCACGCTCGCCCCCCTGGAAGGCCATATCCTCTACGAAGCCCTCAAGAAACGAGAACCCGCGGCCAAATCAAGCAAAGCGGCGCGGGCTTCATCCACCCCTCACTAGTCGCGGGTTCTCGCGTCAGGTGACCTAAACTCGCGACCCGTGTTATCCTCCCCGAGGTGACTCCCGCCCGCGCCGTTGATCTAAGCGTGCAAATTGGCGCTTTGCGTCTGCGGAATCCTATTCTCGCCGCCAGCGGCACCTTCGGTTACGGCCTCGAGTTTGCCCATCTCGTCAACCTGAACCGCCTCGGCGGCTTCGTGACCAAGGGCCTTTCCCGGGAACCCATTGAGGGCGCGCTCCCGCCCCGCCTTTACCCCACCCCTTCCGGAATGCTCAATGCCGTCGGCCTCCAGAACGTAGGGGTTCGCGCCTTTGTGGCCGAGAAACTGCCGGCACTGCGGAACTACGATACCCTCGTGATTGCCAACGTCTTCGGCTACACCCTCGAAGACTATGTCGAGGTGATTCGTGTCCTTGAAAGTGCCGAGGGGCTGGCAGGATATGAGCTCAACATCTCTTGCCCCAACGTCAAAAGGGGAGGCATGCAGTTCGGCAGCGACCCCTCCCTGGCCTCTGAAGTGGTGGGGGCCGCCCGGAAGGCGGCCGCCAAACGGCCCCTATGGGTCAAACTCTCCCCGCTTGTTACAGACATTGGACTTATTGCCCGCGCGGCCGAGCAAGCCGGCGCCGATGCCCTGACCGTGGCAAATACTTATCCCGCAATGGCGCTCGACTTCCGCACCGGAATGTCCCGGCTTGGCTCCGCCACCGGGGGACTCTCTGGCCCTGCCATTAAACCCATTACCTTGAGGCTCGTATGGGAAACGAAGAAGACCGTCAGATCACCAATTATAGGTCTGGGAGGAGTCGAGACGGCCGAAGACGTGCTCGAGTACCTTTCGGTAGGCGCGTCGGCTGTACAGGTTGGGACGGCCAGTTTTGCTGACCCGCGGGTCAGTGAGAGGTTGGTCGATGCCCTTCCAAACGTGCTTATGGAAGCTAAAATACTAAGTGTCAATGAGTTACGCGATCGACCCATCGCAGAAAGCCGTTGACATAATGAGGTTTTTCTGCTACAGTTTTTGGTAGTTTCGTAGCACAAAACACACACTATGAGACATCGACTCTTCATGATCTGGGCTGCGTTTCGGTGGGTGCTTCTCATGTTCCTCATCGCTCCGGTGATGGAAGCGCCTCTGGTAGCGCACCTAAGTCAGCCAGCAAAGCCGATTAAGACCTGGGCGGGCAACGCCAGTTGGTACGGTCCGGGCTTCAACGGGCGCAAAACCGCCAACGGCGAGATCTTCTCCACGGAAGCCTTGACGGCCGCCCACCCCAACCTTCCTTTTGGTTCCCTGGTTCGCCTCGTCAATCCCCGCAACGGCAAGTTTGTACTTGTACGTATCAATGACCGCGGGCCTTACCAAGAAGGGCGTGAAATTGATGTATCCTACCGTGTGGCCCGCAGCCTCGATTTGATCCATGCGGGAGTGAGCCAGGTCCGGCTCGAGCTCATGCAATTGCCTGAGAAGCGCTGACCCCGAAGGAGGTCGGGGTCACCTATGACCCAGACCACCTTCGACGCCCATCCCCGCAGCAGCCTGATTGTCGCACTCGACTTCGACTCCTTATCCTCCGCGGTCAAGTTTGCCACGCAGCTTGCCGATCTTGTGGGCATGTTCAAGATCGGGAACCAGCTTTTTACCGCTGCCGGTCCCGCCGCCGTCAAGGAAATCTCGGCGCTCGGTCGAGGCGTCTTCCTCGACCTGAAGTATCACGACATTCCGAACACTGTTGCCGGAGCGGTGCTCTCCGCGGCGGGGATGGCCGGTGTCGAGCTGCTCAACGTCCACGCGCTCGGCGGCAAAGCCATGATGGAAGCCGCGGCGCAGGCCGTGAGTGCCGGGGTGCCCATGGGCGCGGACCGGCCGCGCCTGTTAGCCGTCACCATGCTCACCAGCATGGACCAGAAAGCCATGAAGGAGGTGGGGGTGGGCGGCACGCCCAAGTCGCGCGTCGTGAAACTCGCGCTGCTTGCCAAAGAATCCGGGGTAGACGGCGTGGTCGCTTCGGTCCAGGAAGCTAGGGCCATTCGCAAGGCCTGCGGGGACGGTTTTCTGATCGTCACTCCCGGCGTGCGTCCGCCCGATTCCGAGCTCCGACCTTCCGCCGACGATCAATCACGCAAGGCGTCGCCCCGGGAGGCCATTCGCGCGGGCGCCGATTTCGTCGTCGTCGGCCGGCCGATTCTCGCCTCCGCCGAGCCGCGCGTCGCGGCGCAGTCGATCGTCGACGAAATTGCCGCCGCCAAGTAGCAGCCAAGTAGCACCCCCGTTTGACGCCGGAATCTCCCCTCCAGTAGCATCGGAGAGCGGAAGGGAATTTTCGCCGGAAGATCACCATGGCTACGGCAATGAAGCCGGCGGCAACGAAAAGCGTCATCGTCGGCACGGCCGGGCATATCGACCACGGCAAGTCTGCGCTCGTCGAGGCGCTCACCGGAACGCATCCCGACCGGCTCGAAGAAGAGAAGCGCCGCGGCATCACCATCGATTTGGGGTTTGCTTTCCTCGAAGAGCATGGCGTGCGCTTCGGCTTTGTGGATGTGCCGGGGCACGAGCGGTTTGTTAGCAACATGCTGGCGGGCGCGGCGGGAATCGACGTGCTGCTGCTGGTCGTTGCCGCGGACGAATCCATCAAGCCGCAAACGCGCGAGCACTTCGAGATCTGCCGCCTGCTGGGCGTCAAGCGCGGCGTTGTGGCGCTGACCAAGAGCGATCTGGTCGATACCGACACGCTCGAGTTGGTGCGGCTCGAAGCCCAAGAGTATTTGCGCGGATCGTTTCTCGAAGATGCGCCGATGATCGCGGTAAGCGCCAAAACCCGCGCCGGGCTCGACGATTTGAAGAAGGCTTTGCGCCATGCCGCGTCGAGCGTCGCGATGCGGGACGGGTCCGGGTATTTTCGCTTGCCGATCGACCGCGCGTTCGCGATGAAGGGATTTGGATCGGTGGTGACGGGCACGCTCGTTTCGGGGACCGTCGGCGCGGGCGATGAAGTCGCATTGCTTCCCGCCGGCAACCGGCTTCGCGTGCGCGGCGTCGAATCCGGCGGGAAAGCGGTCGAACGCGCCATGCCCGGGCAGCGCACGGCCGTCAATTTGGCGGGCATCGAGCACACCGCGCTAAGGCGCGGCATGGTGCTCGCCACACCGGGAAAATTCCGCAAGACGCGCCGCATCGATGCGCGCCTGGAGCTGCTCGGGTCGGCAAGGAAAATGAAGCAGGGCGCCAGGGTGCATTTTCACGCGGGAACGGGGGAGACCGTTGCGGAAGTTTTCTTTCACGGACAGAAGGAATTGCAGCCGGCTTCGCGCGCCTTCGCGAATCTGAAATTGCAGGACGAAATTCTGGTGCTGCCAGGCGATCGCTTCATCGTGCGGCAGTTTTCGCCGGTCGTGACGATGGGCGGCGGAGTGGTGCTCGATCCGCTGGCACGGCGGCCGATGCTGCGCGACACGGGGCGCTCGAGCTACCTCGCAACACTCGAGCGAGGGAGCCGCGAAGACATTCTCGCCTCGCTCGCCAAACGCGCGATTCTCGGCCTAGGTTACCAAGAAATCGTCTCGCGCACCGCGTGGATGGATGAGGAAATCCGCGAGGTAGCCGCGAAACTTTCCGCCGAAGGCCGCGTGAAAGCAGTTTCCCGGGACCCCCTGGTATTGGTTTCGGAGGAATTCTTTGCGGAAGTGCGCAGCAAGATTTTGGAGAAGGTCGAGAAATTTCAAAAGGAAAACTCGCTCCTGCCGGGCATATTGCGAGAGGATTTGCGCACGAGCCTCGGAAAGCGCGTGCGGGCGGAAACCTTTCGCGCCGCCCTGGAAGAGCTGACCCGGGAAAGGAAGCTCGAGGCGCCCGGCGAATTGGTCAAGAAGGCCGGCTCGGAAATCACGCTGCAGCCGGAAGAAGTGAAAGCCAAAGATCAAATCGAAGCGGCTTTTGCCGCGGCGGGGCTCGCCGTTCCTTCCGTGAAAGAAGTGCTGGCTAAACTGGCGATCGAAACCAAACGCGCGGAGCGGCTGCTGCAGATTCTGCTGCGCGAGAAAAATCTCGTGCGGGTCTCGCCGGAATTGATTTTTCACCGCCGCGCGCTCGACGAGCTGAAAGAAAAGCTTTCGACCTACAAAAAATCCAAGGGCGAGCGGATCTCCGTGCCGAGCTTCAAGGAGCTGACCGGGATCACCCGGAAATACGCCATACCCTTGCTCGAATATCTGGACCGCGAGCGGGTCACGCGCCGCGCGGGCGACGAGCGTGTTATCCTATAGCTGCCCGCGCGAGGACAGTCTTGCCGCACGCGAAAGACTGCGCTAGGGTTGATAGGGCGCGTCCCGACCCAGTCGGGGGGCGCGTGGAGGCTCCATGGGTGAGTTCAGTATTTTTCATTGGCTGATTGTTCTGGCCGTTGTATTGATTTTCTTTGGCGGCAGGCGCATTCCCGAAGTGATGAAGGGCCTAGGGGAAGGCATCCGCAGCTTCAAGGAAGGCATGTCCGGCTCGTCGCAAACGCCCCCGCCGCCGGCGCAGGCCACTCCGCCTGCGCAACCGCCTTCCGAAGAAAAGAAGTAGCGCCACCTACGGCCAAGATTCCATCGCGAAGTGGTTTTGGCGGCTCGTGTAGCCGCCCTTTTGATTGGCAGGAGTCAGTGGTTCGTTCTCGGGTTTTCTTCGAACCTTCCGGGGGGTTGCTCTAACATCGCGGATACATCACATCCGGCAAACCTGCGGCCTCTGCCGTGACAGTCCAGCGTCCAGAGGTAACTGGTTGTAATTTCACGGCACCGATCGCCACTCTCGGCGCCCTAAGGAATCCTCGGGAAGTCTTATTGCACCCTAATTGCACCCAGATTCGCCGATTCTCGGCCCTTGTTATAGGGCTCTTATTTTTATGCCAACGGCGTCGGAGCAATCCGATTCAGAATGCTGTTCAGTCCCGGCCAAGGATGATATCATGATATCGCATGGGGAGGAGGAGATGTGGCCCAGTTTGTCGTACGAAACATCGAGAAAGACGTTAAGGTACGGCTGCAGCGGCGCGCAGCGCGGCATGGACGGAGCATGGAGGAAGAAGTCCGGGACATTCTCCGAAATGCTGTAAATGAACAAGATGCTGCTGCAGGAGGTCTTGGCACGGAGATCGCCTCGCTGTTCGCCAAGGTTGGACTCGAAGAAGACATCCCTGAACTCCGTGGATACCAGACCAAACCTGCGCGCTTTGATCGATGATCGTTCTCGATACCAACGTTCTCTCTGCGCTCATGCGGCGCCCGCCTGACACGGGTGTTGTCGAATGGCTCGACAAGCAACCTCGCACATCCGTTTGGACAACTTCCATCACGATCCTTGAAATTCGTTACGGATTGCATATTCTGCCGATTGGGAAGCGACGCTCGGCCCTACTTCAGGCATTCGAGAGAGTCCTTGTTGAGAAGATCGAGAATCGAGTCGCTCCTTTTGATACAGCCGCCGCCCAACAGGCTGGGGATCTGATGGCTGTGCGTCATAAGAAGGGACGTCCAGGCGAATTGCGCGACACAATGATCGCCGGCATCGTGCTTGCTTCGCACGCGAAGCTCGCAACACGAAACACATCGCATTTTGAGGATCTTTCGGTTCCGGTAGTCAACCCTTGGTCTATTATAGTTAAGCGAAACTGACGATAAGCGGGCTGAACGCCGCGCTCCTGCATTGGGAACGCCAATCGTGTTCGCTGAGGAAATGGCGGGGACGACGAGACTCGAACTCGCGACCTCTGCCGTGACAGCGTAGCGTGGTTAGGTTTTACAACGACTTACAAGACACGCGGGGACTGCCAAACTACGCGTAAGTCGTACAAGACATCGCACTCTGTGGGTTGGGTTGTGGGTTGGAAAAAAAGCCGTCTTCCTAAACAAACGGGTGGCCTCTCCTTCTCGCGGCAATTGCTTTGACAGAACCAATCCACGTCCCTAAACTGACAGTCATGGAGGTGCACATTAAGCCTGAGACAGAGTCGCGTCTGACTGAGCTCGCCTCCAAGAGTGGGCGTGCGACCGACGACCTCGTGGAAGATGCCCTGGCTGGGTATCTGACAGAAGTGGCAGAAGTCCGCGAAATGCTTGATGGGCGCTACGATGACATTAAGAGCGGTCGAGTGAAGCCTATCGACGGCGAGGCTTTCTTTGACAGCCTGCGCCAGCGTGAGGATGAACTTCTCAATCAGCGCAATCCCAAATGAATGCCGAACGGGGTTTTGAGCTGCACCCTGGCGCTGCGTCGGACATAACCAGCATCTGGGAATTTATTGCCAAAGATAATCCTCTTGCCGCCAAGCGTGTCCGTGAGGACATTTTAGAAGCCATTCGCAGGCTCGTCCCTTCCCCATCAAGGCCACCAACGCAGAGATCTCACCTCACGACCAGTGCGCTTTCAGACGGTACACAATTATCTTATCGCCTATGCACCCGACGAAGAGCCGCTCCTTGTACTCGCCGTGCTCGACGGTCGCCGACGCCCACGCGTGCTCGCGACCATCCTTCGTGAACGGAAATGAATCTCCGAATCGGAATAAATATCAACTGGTTCGCCAGACTGCACGGCACCGCTTTTCAAAACATAGTCCCGATTTTTGTTTCTCGCTTCCCCCAAGCTTCGGACGTGGGTTGTTGGGATAGAGCTCGGGCGCGCCGGTGTACAGGTGGAGGGTTACCATCCTCGCCCTTTCGGTATGCGAGGTGGGTGCACAATTCCACCCTGGCCACGTTTCCCGAGGCCCCCCGATAATCCCGGACGGCCGAATTTCTCGAGGTCCGGTTTGGAACCTTGGCCTATCCTCCATGAGCCTTCCCAGACGCCGCGAGGTTTAAGCGCTGATTCGCATACGCCCCACGATTCTGGTTTGCCCACGGCCTCGTTTCATCTCCGTCGTCGACTTATCCCGACACTGTGTCCGGGCATCGCGCGGATGACGAAACCACCAAGTGTTCAGAGCCCCTTTGCCCCACGACCGGTGTTACCGGCGCGGGGGAGGCGTGTTCCGCCTCCTGGGTGAGCGTTACCTCACCGTCTTCGCTCCTACGGGTGTTAGCGCCGGTTTAAAAGGGATCCACTTTCGCCGTTTTGCGCTGAGCCATTTGTCTGAAGGGCTGCCTTGGGGCACACCCACACGCTGACTGTGCATGAAGCGAGCAGTCTCAGTTTCGAGTTTATTTCCCGCCAGATCACGCTGTCAGCTCACTGGCGTTCCTCCCGCGCCGTCAGCAGGATCGTGATTCGTAGAATGTCGGTTGTGTTCGGTGTGCCATCTTGACCGACTCGATGACCGAGCGCAATTTTTCTGCCCGCTGATCCTTCCC
>QHYH01000136.1 GCA_003223215.1 Acidobacteriota bacterium | reverse complement strand
CAGACGCTCTATCCAACTGAGCTACGGGCGCGCTGGGTATGCACCTGATTCTAAATCATTTCGAATCTCGGCTCCACGCCCCTCCGTTGGTCTGTGTCAGAACTGTGCCAGAATTCTGAGTTCTGGCACAGTCTCCATCGAAGCTAAGCTCTTGATGTTCAGTCGGAGTCAAATTCCCGTTCTCAGGGCGGGATCGGTTGCGAAGAGAATTCTTTCGCCCGGCCGCAAATTTTGCAATGTGCGCTGGACGGCGACTGCCGTGCGTCGCGAGAGGTCTGCATCGACCTTTGTGCAGAGGTTACACGTCATTAGTTCCGATGTCTCGTCGTCGATTACGCCTTCACCCACTCGTTGTCGCTAAGAAGAATCAAGATGCTAAGGAAGTCGCTGACGGCAGTGCATCGGCGGCTTAACTGGTGTGATGACCGCCCCTCAAGTCCTTATGGAGATACCCCGGTCCCTCTCGGCCGTGAATGTCGGGTGGGAATCCCTTGATCGAGTTGGCGTGTTGCACGGAAGCCGGAGTTGCGCCTTCCTTCAGCGAGGCATTTGCGGAATTCGAAGCGCCGCTTCCTGTGTGCGGGGCCTCTGCGACAACAAATACGCCAAGCACGAGAAAGGCGAGGATCGCGATCAGCACAAGATTCCAGCGCCGGGATCTGGCGACGGTCCCCGGTGGGGGCGCCGCAAAACTCCACTGTAGGGGGCCATAATTACTTCTGCGCATTCTGAGTTCCCCTTTGTCGGGCCCGAACTTCAACCATACCTCCTTGCTTGTGTCTCGCTGCACTCTTGCTCACGCTCACCTGTATAATAAGATGTATCGTATTACGATATGGTTGTAAAGACAGGAAAAGACGTAAAAAGGAGTGCCAAGAGATATTGTCAGTCTTTGCGCGGCAGCTAGTGCGCGTGTTTTAGATGCTTGTCAAAATAGTCCATGAGAATTTCGAACGTCTTTTGCTGGATCTCGTCGGGTTTGTAGGAGCCGTCGGGCTGATTCATGATGAAAACGTAGCCGTGAGTCGGATGGTCGAAGCTGACCCATTGCGCGTCTTTGTCTGCTTCTTTCATCCATTCATAAGTCAGCTTGAAGATGCCTTGCTGATGATCTTTTTCGCGGCCGAAAATCAGAATCGGCGTATTGATGCGCCGGATGCGCTCCATTCCTTCGGCTTTGTTCGCATTTTTCCGCGCCACTTCAACGTCGTTGTACTGAATCTCCGTGCCTTTGCGTGGCGCGTTCGGGCCGGTGTCCACGGTCAGAAATTCATGATTGGCTGGTTCGATGCACACCCCCGCCCCGAAGGTGTACTCGCTTGATGCCTTCATGATCATCTCGCCGCTGTGGCTCACGCCGATGGCTCCGACGCCATTCTTGTCCACGTAGGGCAGGGATTGCAGATAGCGGATAGTGGCAATGAGATCTTCATGGTCCAGCGTAGGGCCAGATTTCAACATGCGTCTTTCTCCGCTGATGCTATCCGGCAGATTCTGCGGTGGCTTTGCTTGCTCGTAAGCGTACGGAATTTCGTTGCGGTAATTCACCGTGGCCACAACGTAGCCGCGCGCGATCATGCGGTCCTGCATCTGCGAGAGGCCTTCCGCAAGACGCTCTACTTTTTTCATTCCCTCGCGCCCTTCGCCCCAGCCCATCGTGATCGCGGGGAAGGGACCATCGCCTTTGGGTTTGCGGACAATGATGGGCAGGTAAATCTCATCACGCGTCAAAACGAAAGTGTAATCGGCGGGCGTGTCCGTTCCTTTGAGCGGCTTGCTCGCGATCACATAGCCGTGAGGGGGGATCGATTCGGCGGGAGGCTTTCCGGTGCTGAGCTGCGCGTGAGCCGTTTTCAGCGTCCCGGGCACCGCCCATATCGCCGCAACCGAGGCGCTTGTGATTAGCGAGACGGAAATACGGTGGTATTTCATGACAACCTCCCTTGGCTCCAGGCAAGAATGAGGACGCTCCGTGTGTTATGGCAGCCCTCTGAGCATGGCGCTTCTATCACTGCGCCTTGGAGGCGTCAAGGAAATTGCTGTCTAGTGGCCGTGCTAAGACGACCATTTTTGGTTTGCCGCCCATGATCCCGCTGTTGTTTCCCGGAAGGAAACTCTGAAGCGCGGATTTCAAATCTGCTTCACTTGGGCGCTTGCCGGCGGGCTCGCGTTTGGATTGTACGCTCAAGAACCCTCCGAGCCCGAACCTCCTCGACCGCGGGTCTTGACCGAAGCGATTCCCATGCCGGGTATCCAAGGACGCTTCGACCATTTCGGCTTTGACGGGAAAAACCAATTGACGTTGGGAAACAACGCCGTGGAGATTCTCGACATCAGCGCTCGCGTGCGCAGCCACAGCATTCCCGGAATCCCGAATCCACAAGGGCTGGTCTCCGGCGGCGCCACGCATAACCTAGAAGCCTGATCCGGCTGTTTCGGAATGGCTTTTGGGCGAAAAGAACTTGTCGCATTGCTTCCGCAGCGAAGGCGTCTCCGGTCATACCAATAGACCAATATCCCTAAGCTCGACCTTCCATCGGTTGCTTTTGTGCATAAAATCAATGGAATCGCTTGACAAGCGTTCTCGTATGGTGGTAGAGCGTCTATACCTATTTCGTTCCGTGGGGGGGAGGTCTTCATGCGGTCCAAGAGTCTCCGGAACACTGTACCTGTGAACCAACGCCTTTCCAGGCTTGCGGTGGCTGTGACCGCGCTTTTCGCGATCGCGCTCCTTGGTAGCCCTGCAAATCCGCAGGGCAGCACCGGCCGTATCCTGGGTGTGGTCACCGACCAATCGGGCGGTTTCGTCGCCAATGCCAAAGTCACGATTACGGACGTGGCCCGAGGTGTCACGCAGAATCTGAATACCGACTCCGATGGCGCTTACGCGGCGGTCAACCTTCTCCCGGGGACCTATACCGTTCGCGCCGAGTACAAAGGATTCAAAACCTTCGAGCGCAAAAATGTTCTCGTGGAAGTCGGCAAGGATGTGCGCGTGGACGCAGTGCTGCAACCGGGCTCGACCAATGAAACCGTTGTCATCACGGCAGAGGTCCCGATGGTAGACACCACCTCCACAACGCTGGGCGGCACGATCAGCAACGAAATCATCAACGACCTCCCCTTGAACGGCCGCAACTACCAAAACTTGATTTCGCTGCGTCCTGGAACTTCCATCTATCCCGGCGGTGGTCCTTGGACGCAGACCACCAACGGCGTTCGTCCGGAGGACACCAGCTACATCGTCGATGGCGTCACCAACGATGAGTCCTTCATGGGTTTAAGCGTCACCAACGCCGCGGCGGTCCTCGGCGATGCGGCGACCCTCATCCCTATCGACGCCATTCAGGAATTCAACACCCAGGTCAATCCGAAAGCGGAATTCGGTTGGAAACCAGGAGCCATCACCAGCGTCGGCCTCAAATCGGGCACAAACGAGGTACATGGTACGGCATACGGCTTCGGTCGTAAAGATTCCTTTGACGCACGCAACTACTTCAATCCTGCGGGCACTCCCAAGACGCCCGTCGAGTTAGAGCAATATGGAGGTAGCTTTGGGGGGCGGATCATTCCTGACAAGCTCTTCTATTTCGGGGCCTTTGAGGGACAGATGTACACCGTGGGCAATGCGCTTCCCGGACATGTCCCGACAACCGCTTCGGTTGCAGGCGGCGGTGGTAACGGCTGCGCCGCACTGGCGACAGGGGACTGCACAATCAGCATCGCGGATGCCACCGCTGACCTCAAAGCTCAAAATCCTAGCTTCGTTGTCAATCCGCTCTCAAACTATTTGCTGGGTTTTTATACCCCCAACGCTTCACAGGGATCGTTTGTATCGCTCAACTACCCCAATGTGAACAGTTCAAAAAACGCCCTTGGCAAAGTGGACTACCACATTAGCGACCACAATGCGCTCAGCGGATCGTATTTCTTTGGCAATGACACCATAATCGGCATGGATTTCAACGAGCTACTGCCACAGTTCCGCACCAGAGTCCATTCCCGAGCGCAGGCATTAGCTGCGCACTGGGCGTGGACCCCCAGCTCAACTTGGGCTAACGAATTGCGGGGAGGTTTTACGCATTATACGCTTCAGATTTTGCCGAACGATATTTCGACGAAGTACACGATCAACACAGGAATCACGAATCCTCTGTTAAACGGCATACCGAATGTAAGAATTACCGGCCTCACAGAATTGGGAGCCTTCCACAACTTTCCCAAAATCGTGGGTCCGGATAAGGTCTACGACTTTATCGATCAGGTTTCCAATTTGCGTGGCAAACATGCCTTTAAGTTTGGCGGCGAATTGCGCCGGGACTTAGTGCATCAGGCAACGTTCCGCGCAGGCAGAGGGCGAGTCAAGTTTAATTCGTTCGAAGATTTTCTAAGTGGTGCAGTGCACAACGTCAATTTTCTTGCAGGCGACCCCACTAGGAATATGTCGCAATGGCTCTATGCTGGTTACGCGCAGGATGATTGGCGCATCACGAAAAGAATTACTCTTAACCTCGGCCTTCGCTACGAGTTCCAGGCGGTTCCCACGGACTCCAGAAATCTCCTCGGCAACGTTGATATAGCCACTGGTGCATTTGAACAGGTAGGGAGAAACATCAGTTCAATCTACAACCCTGACCACAAGAACTTTTCGCCACGCCTTGGAGTGGCTTGGGATGTGACTGGCAAGGGAACAACTGTCGTTCGCGCTGGCGGCAGTATCGTCTATAGCCTCCTCACCATGAGCACTTTCATGTCCCAGCAAAATACACAGAATACGGTTACGCTCGGTGTTGGTACCGTACCCACGGGAGCCACGCTCATTTACGGGGCGCAATGCGCGAGCGGCTGTCCTGGTATCGGGAGCATTTTTGCTACCGGGGTCACGCTCTCCCCAACCAGTCCCAGCAACCCTGTGGGGATCACCTGGAAGGATCAGACCACGGCCATCTATCCCTCCAGCATAACGAGTCAGGTCCAGTGCGGAGACGGCCTCCGAAACGCCAACCCTTGCGATTCGTTTGCGATGAATCGCAACTTCCGGACTCCTTATGTCGAAAACTGGACGCTTGGGATCCAGCATGCGTTTTCGGGAAAGCTGTCTATCGATGCGACATATGTTGGCAATCATGGCGTCAAGCTGCCTGGCGTTGTCGATCTCAATCAACCTGCAGCTGGTTCGGGATGGACGGCCGCCGACATTGCTGCGGGCGCGGCGAATAATGACGGCAACGAGCAGCTTCAGCGCCCCTACACGCTCAACGGCAAGGCCCCCTACCTGGGCTTTCTCAACTATCTGTCGAATTTCTACGGCTCTACCTACCATGGTCTGCAGACCACGCTGACAGCCAGAAACTACCACGGTCTCGATTTTGTGGCTGGCTATACCTACTCACACGCGTTGGACGATCTGTCTTCGAACTGGGTGGCGTTCCTTCCCATGGATAGCGGGCGTCCCTTGCTGGACCATGCCAGCAGCGATGAGGACATTCGCCATCGCTTTACATTCTCCATAACTTACACTCTTCCCGAGATGAAGACTAAGAGCCAGCTTTTGGAAGGCTGGCAGGTCAATACCATCATCACCTTGCAAAGCGGCCAGCCCTGGAACATCAATGACCAGTCTTTTGATTTCAGCGGGACGGGTGAACTGGCCGACCGCTGGAATTTCTATGGCAATCCCTCTGACTTTAAATCCCAAGGGCCTAATGGACTTCCCTATTTCCCAGGCACTAGCAATTCAGCGTGCGCTCAAAAGGCAGCAGCTCTTGACGGAACAAACGCGATTCAGCCCTTCACGACAGCCCTCGGCATTGCCGGTTGTTATGCCAACGTCAATTCTATCCTGATACCGAATGGGCTGGGCACATTTGGCACTCTCGGGCGCAACGTCTTCCGCGATACCGGCTTTCGCAACGTCGACTTATCCGTCAGCAAGAATTTCAAATTCGGCGAACGCCTCCGGGCACAATTCCGCATTGAGACGTTCAACATCTTCAATCACCCCGACTTTGCCAATCCCAATGGCGCGACCAGCGGTTACGGGCAGGGAGCTTTCGCTGATCCCTCACAGCCCGGTTCTTTCGGCTGTGGTTGCGCCACACCGGATAATGCCGCGTTTAATCCTGTGCTCGGTTCCGGCAGCAACCGCGCCATTCAGTTGGGTTTGAAATTTATCTTTTAGGTTTCCGCTGTTTTGAAAGGCCAAGCGAGAGAAAGGCCGGCCTCCTGCGGCCCTTTTTTCGCACCGCAAAAGAGAGCGACAGTCCCGGGAGGACTGCGAAGCATGGGACGTTCCGTTACCTCTGTGTTTGCTATAGGCATGTTCAGTTTCGGCTTCTTACTCGCGAAGCCCATCGAGCAGGGAAGTGCGGCGGTGGGAGAAGCATCCGTTCTCCAAGCCGACCGCGAATTTGTGCAAGCCGCTGCCAAGGGCGATAGCGCCTCCGTCGCAAAGCTTCTTGACGCCGATTTCACCTGGACCGATGCCGAAGGCAAGACTTTCTCTCGTGTCGAAGTCCTTGGCGCACTCCCCAAACCTGCGCTCGGCGACGAAGCCGGTGCGCATCAGGTTCGCCAAACGCGCAGCCACGTGGAAGCCATCATGGCCGACCGCGACAAGGTCCACGTGCTTCGTCTTTGGGTCAAGCGCGGCGCCGCCTGGCGCTTGCTCGTCTATCACGAAGTCGCCCTCGGCCGTCAGGAAGCAAGCGCGCACAGCACCGGCGTGACTGACTGCGAGAATCCCTGTAAAACGATTCCCTACGAGCCAAAGAACGAAGCCGAGCAAGCCATCATGGCTTCCTGGCAGGCGCTGGAAACGGGAGTCACGAATCACGACGCTGCAGCATGGGCGCCGCACATTGCGGAAGAGTTCGCTATGCTGAGTTCCGCAAACGATCATCCG
Organism: Acidobacteriota bacterium; assembly: GCA_003223215.1. GTDB lineage: Bacteria > Acidobacteriota > Terriglobia > Acidiferrales > UBA7541 > Acidiferrum. The sequence goes on along the minus strand of QHYH01000136.1, from coordinate 29,943 downwards.
CTCACCAAAGCCGATCGCATCGCCACACTGAATTTACAGAAGCAAACCGGACGCGGTACCGCTCCCGCCCCGCTCGTGTCCGCGCAGATGTTTGATTTCGGCGACTCGGTGATCATGACTTGCATGCACCAGCCGTACACCGGGAAACCGGTCCATGTCAGCCGCTTGTGGATCAAACGTGACGGCCAATGGGTAATGTCCATCAGCTTCCAGACGACGATTCACGCTGCGCCGGCAAAGACGTAAAATACCTGTCGCTTTCGATCCGTGCGCGAAGCCGACTGGCAACGAAAGTTTACCTAACCTTGCGAATGCAAATGCGGAGCCGCAACTTTTCACGTATGACAACGTGGTCGGGCTTCGTGCAAGCCGCGAGCGCCTTCATGTTTTGCGCCATTTGGGTTCATCGCGAAGCAGGCTGCGCCCCTTGCTTTACCAGGAAGTCCAGCAAGTGGAAAAATCAGAGCCTCTTCCCTTCTACGCCAACCGCCGTGGGCGCCTGCGAAAATCCTTGCAAATCCATTCCTTTCGCGGCGGAAACGCAGTCGGAGAAAGAAGCCATCGCTTCGTGGCAAGGCGTGATGCGCGCTATGGCTAATAACGACGCGGATGCTTACGCTAGCTTGATTGCCGATGAATTTACGGCCACGGACACGCACCGCGACCGCCCGTACACGAAATCGGATCGCCTCGCACAGATCAGAAAACAAAAGCTCGCGCTGGCGCGTTCTGTTCCGCCGGAGTTGACCAGCCCGCGTAGGTTCGATTTCGGTGAAACGGTGATGATGATTGCCCGCGAGCAGCGCCCGGGCGCCAGGTCGTATTTCAATACGCGCATGTTTGTGAAGCGCGGCAGCCGTTGGCAGATGCTTTTCAGTTTCAATACCAGGATTGAGTAGAATGGACCGGCTGGAGCGAATCAACCGGAGATGACTGCAAACCCCGTCAAAATCGGCATCGTAGGCCTCGGACGCTGGGCCAAGGTTTTGACGCGCGCGGCTGCGAGGTCCGAAAAGATCAAAATCGTCACTGCGTTCAGCCGTTCGGAGGAAAAGCGGACCGCGTTCGAGCAGGACACTGGCGTGCCGACGGTTCCCGACCTGAAGGCCATGCTTTCGAACTGTGAGGTCGAAGGCGCTATCCTCACCGTTCCCAACGAGCAGCACTTGGCGGTCGCCGCAGAAGTCGCGAAAGCCCGCAAGCACGTCTATACGGAAAAGCCCATCGCCAGCACTCTCGAAGAAGGATTGGAAATTGCCGCGCTGGAGAAAAAATACGGGATCACCGTCACCGTGGGCCACAGCGCGCGACTCATGGGCGGCATCCGGAAAATTCGCGAAGCCATCGACCGCGGCGAACTTGGCCGCGTGGCCTTCATCGAAGCCAATTTTTCCAACGAGCGCGCGCTCGAGCTGACTCCCAAGACCTGGCGCTGGTACAAACACCGTGCTCCCGGCGGGCCGCTTTCGCAGCTCGCCATTCATCAGTTCGACGTGCTGCATTATCTCGGTGGCGAAATCGTCGAAGCTAGTTCCATGGCCTCGAAACTTTCTCCCGTGGGCGCCGAAGTGGACGATCAGTCCATGACCCTTCTGAAATTTGCCGATGCCAAAGTAGGGTACGTCGGCTCTTGCTGGACCTCGCCCGGTGTCTTCGCCGTTCGCGTGTTTGGATCGAAAGGTTTGCTGCACTACGAAATCGACTTCGAGACCTGGGACACGCCCGATCAACTCCACAAGCGATCCACGCTGTATATTCAGCGAGGCAAGGACGGCTACGCGAAGCGCGAAGAATTGAAAGTTCCCGAAAGTGACATGTTTCGCGAGGAGCTCGAAATGTTTGCGGAAAGTTGTCGAACCGGAAAGTCCAGTGAGCTCAGCGCGGACAACGGAAATTTTGCCGTCGCCATTGTGTATGCCGCGCTTCGCTCTCTCGAAAACCACGGCCGGGGCACGCACATCGCCGACGTCCTGAAAGAGGCACAAGAGCATGTCGCCGAAAGACTTCATGATGTTGCCTAGCCGCTACTTCATCGACCTGACCCAGCCGGAAATCGCCGCGCAACTGAAAAAGCATCCGCTCGTCATTCTTCCGCAAGGTAGCGTCGAGCAGCACGGCCCGCATCTTCCCTCCGGCACGGATATTTTTGCTGCCAACGTCATCGCTCACGCAGTGGCCGAGCGCATGGACGGCCTGGTCTTGCCCGGCGGCCCGCTCGGCGTCACTCCGTTGCACATGCCGTTCGAAAGTACTATCACACTTACGCCGGAAACCTACATGCGCGTGGTCATCGAAACTTGTGCTTCCGCCGCGCAGCACGGTGCAAAGTATCTGCTCATTCTAAATTGGCACGAGCTGAACGTTTCGCCGCTCGGCGTTGCTGCCGAAACGCTGCATCGCGAGCACGGCATGACAGTGCTTACCGTGCAGGCCTGCTTTGTCGCGGAAGAGCTGTTTGGCAAAGAGTGCAACGGACTCACGCACGGCGGAGAGATCGAAGCCTTGGCCGTGCTCGCATACCGCCCGGAACTCGTGCATCTCGATCGCATCGACAATTCTTCTGATCATGCGCACGGCCAGAAAATGGATGCCCTGCGGCGTACGCGCAGTTATCAACCGGTCTTAACCGACGTTCGCTCGATCGCTCCCACCGGTTGGTACGGCAGCCCGCAAGGCGCTACTGTCGAAAAAGCGCAACGCATGCTCACCGCCGTCGCGGACTCCATCGCTGCAAAATCCACGGAAATGTTTGCGCAGCTCGACGAGCTCCGGGGCGGCATCGCTGAAATAAAAACGTTGAGCAAGGCACGCTGATGGCTCGCGTGTTTACGCAAGCCGAGGCCAAGCAACTCGGTCTTTCCGGCCGCAAAGCGCTGGAAATCGTCTCCGGCGAAAGGGGCTCGCGCGGTGTCACGTTGCGCCTTGCCGAGATTCCTGTCCCTCAGCCTGGCGAAACTCCTCGTGGCCCGCACCAACATCACGAGTTCGAAGAATGTATTTACGTTTTGTCCGGCATCGGCACGACATTCGCCGATAGCGGCGAATTTCCGCTCAAGCCCGGCGATACGCTCTTGATGCCTGCGGGCGAAAAGCACGTCACGCGTAACACCGGCACCGAGCCGCTCCTGCTCCTTTGCTTCTTTCCCGTCGCGGACGTTGCCAAAGGCACTGGGGAACCCGGAGCTTCCCGCAAATCATGACCGTCGACGTGCTTTGCCTGCGCCCCGAAGCAGATTTTCTGCGCACGGGTGCCTCGCCACCACCCACGCTCAAAGTCGTCTATCGCGCTCCGGAGGACGCCGACGTTCCGTCACTGATGAAGCAAGCTCGCGCCCTGGTCATTCCCGCGGTGGGACCGAAACTCGCGTCAGGGCTGTTTCAGAACGGATCGATAAAATTCGTTCAAGTCACCGGCGCCGGTCTCGATCGCTTGGACCTGCCGCTCCTGAAGCAACTTGGCATTGCCGTGGCTAATGTTCCGGGCGGCAGCAACCAAGCCGTCGCCGAGTATGTGGTTACCGCAGCTTCGGTTCTTCTGCGCCGTTTCGCCTGGGCCGACGCAGAAATCCGCGCCGGACGGTATCACGAGTTTCGCGCTCGCATGGTCACGGATAATCTTTCCGGCCTCGACGGCCTCCTTGCTGGTGTTGTGGGTCTCGGCGTCATAGGCTTGGCTGTTGCTGAAGCGCTCCGAAAGAATGGCTGCAACATTGTTTATTTCGACCCCACTCCTCGCGATCCAAAAGCCGCTGCAGCTTGTGGCGCGAAATCCGTCCCGCTCAACGAGTTGCTGAAGACCGCCGACGTTGTCACCTTGCACGTTCCGCTGCTCCCTCCCACGCATGGCCTTATTAGCGCGCGCGAACTCGGGCTGATGAAGCACGGCGCCATTCTCATCCAGGCTTCGCGCGGCGGCATCGTCGATGAAGCCGCTCTCGCCGCCGCCCTCAACTCGGGTCACCTCGCCGGCGCCGCCGTCGACGTGTATTCCACCGAGCCTCCCGCCGACGACAATCCGCTCCTCACTCTCTCCGGGGAAGCTCGGCGCCGCATCTTGTTCACGCCGCACATCGCCGGCGTGAACCGCCAGGCCTCCACTTTCCTTTTCCGGTCCGCTTGGCGCAATATCGAGCGCGTGCTTCTCGCCGACGAACCGCCACTTGATCGCGCTTGCTGAGGTACAACGTGAGCCAGTTCTCGACGCGTGTGCCGCTGTCCGCACCCAGTCAGGAGCAACGCGCGTGACTGCCGCCAAGCCCGCGTCTCCACGCAAGCCTTGGTACGCCGTCCTTTATATTCAAGTACTCATCGCCATCTTCACTGGCATTCTCATTGGTCGCTTTTCTCCAAAAACCGGGGTCGCCCTCAAGCCGCTTGGCGACGCCTTCGTCGGACTCATTCGCATGATGATCGCGCCGGTGATTTTTTGTGTCATTGTCCAGGGCATCGCGGGAATGGCCGATATCAAGAAAGTCGGCAAGGTCGGCATCAAAACGCTGATTTATTTCGAAGCCGTTTCGACGCTCGCGCTGGTCATCGGCATCATCGTCGCCGTCGCGATTCACCCGGGCGCCGGACTCAACATCAATCCCGCCACGCTCGATCTCAAGGCTGCCGCGGTCTATGTTGGCCGCGCCCGCGAAACCGGCTTCATCCCGTTTCTTCTCAGCTTCATTCCGCACACTTTTGTGGAGGCCTTCACTGGCGGCGAGGTTCCTCAGGTTCTTCTCATCTCCGTCCTCACTGGCCTCGCCATTGCTTCGCTAGGCGAGTTTGGCGCCCGCGCGCTGCGGGCCGTCGAAGTTGTCAACAAAGTCGTTTTCGCGATCATTCGGATGATCATCCGCACCGCTCCGCTTGGCGCTCTCGGCGGCATGGCCTTCACCATCGGCAGCTACGGCCTGGCTTCCCTTTCGAATCTCGTCAAGCTCATTGCCACGTTCTATCTAACCAGTCTGATCTTCGTTGTCGTTGTCCTCGGAGCCATCGCGGCTTTGGCAGGATTTTCTATCTTTCGTTTCATCTCCTATGTCAAGGACGAACTGCTCATCGTCCTTGGCACCAGCTCTTCTGAAACGGTTCTGCCGGACATGATGCGCAAGCTCGAAGGTCTCGGCGTGTCACGCTCTGTGGTCGGCCTGGTTTTTCCCACCGGCTACGTCTTCAACACCGACGGCACCAACATCTATCTCACGCTCTCCGCGCTCTTTCTCGCCCAGGCCACCGCTACGCACCTGAGTTTCGACCAGATCTCTGGCCTTTTGCTCTTTGCGCTCCTTGCTTCGAAAGGCGGCTCCGGCGTCACTGGAACGGGCTTTGTGACCCTTGCCGCCATTCTTACCGCGATCCCAGCGATCCCTGTTCAAGGACTTGCGCTATTGGTCGGCATCGAGAAATTCATGAGCGAGTGCCGCGCCCTCACCAACGTGATCGGCAATGGCGTCGCCACGCTGGTCGTCAGCCGCTGGCAGGGTGAACTCGACTCCGCCAAGCTCCGCGAAGTCATGTCCCAACCCTCCGAGCAGGCGACACCACCAGCCGCGTGACGAGGGTATTTCACGCACCGCACATCAGCGCTGTCATTCCGAACGCAGCGGGCTGACCCTGTCTTTCCACTTCGCCCCCGCGAAGTGGTCCGCCCGAGCAGTGGGGAATTTCTCCTCGACTGAACCGCGACGCATGGCGATCGTTTCACCCGTCACCAAGCACTGAATTTGGGTTTACAATGCTTCGGCGTGGCAGACGCCTCAACCCGCGTGAACCGCGTCTGTCACCGCTGGAGGCTCCATGAACGCGGCTCTCCTCGATCGTCGCGCTTTTCTCAAAGCATCCTCCCTTGCCGGTGGTGGTTTTCTTCTCGCCTATCATCTTGAGCCCGCCGCTAAAGCCCTTGCTGCGGCCGCTCAGGCTGCCGCGCCCCAGCCGCCCGCGCCCGCATTTCAGCCGCTCGCTTTTGTCCGTGTTGCTGCCAACAATCTCGTCACCATCATGGCCAAGAATCCTGAGATTGGTCAGGGCGTCAAAACGAGTTTGCCCATGCTCATCGCCGAGGAGCTTGACGTCGATTGGAAAGACGTGCGCATCGAGCAAGCCGACCTTGAAGAAACCAAGTACGGCCCGCAGCGCGCCGGCGGGAGCACGGCCACGCCCATCAATTGGGATCCACTTCGCCGCGTAGGCGCTGCATGCCGGCAGATGTTTGTCACGGCCGCCGCGCAAACCTGGTCCGTCCCCGAACCTGAGTGCGCGACTTCTTCCGGTCACGTCATTCATCAGCTCACAAAGCGCACACTCACTTACGGCGCGCTCGCGGAAAAAGCCGCGATGCTTCCGCCCCCCGATCTCAAAACCGTCAAGCTCAAGGATGCCAAGGATTACAAAATCATCGGACGTCCCACCCCCGGCGTCGACAACCTCAGCATCGTCACCGGCAAATCGCTCTACAGCATCGACTTCAAAGTCCCCGGCATGTTGTATGCCGTCTATGACAAGTGTCCCGTGTACGCAGGGAAGTGTGTGGGCGCGAACCTCGACGAAATCAAGTCCATGCCCGGCGTGAGCCATGTCTTTGAGGTCGAAGGCACCCAGGATTTGTTGGGGTTGCACTGGGGCGTCGCCGTCGTTGCCGACACCTGGTGGCAAGCGAATGCCGCGCGCAGGAAATTACGCGCGCAATGGAACGAAGGACCCACGGCGCAACAAAGCAGCGAAGGCTTTCAGAAGCGCGCCGACGAACTCTCGAAGCAGCCGCCCTCGATCACTTTGCGCAAGGACGGTGACGCGGATGCCGCGCTGCAATCCGCTGCGAAAATCGTGGAAGCCGCCTACTCTTATCCTTTCCTCGCGCACGCACCGATGGAGCCGCAGAATTGCCTGGCGCATTATCACGACGGCAAACTCGAATTCTGGTCGCCTAGCCAGACTCCCGAATCTGGCCGCATGCAATGCGCTAAAGTTCTCGGCATTCCGCACGACGACATTATCGTGCACATGAAGCGCGCCGGGGGTGGTTTTGGCCGCCGCCTCACCAACGACTACATGCTCGAAGCCGGCGCCATTGCCAAGCAAGTCGGCGTTCCCGTAAAGCTTCTTTGGACGCGCGAAGACGATTTTCACCACGACCACTATCGCCCCGCCGGTTTCCACTACCTCCAGGGCGGTATCGACGCTTCCGGAAAGCTCGTCGCCTGGCGCAATCACTTTGTCTCCTTTGGCGAAGGCGAACAGTTCGCTCCATCTGCCAATATTCCCGGTAACGAGTTTCCCGGCACGTTCCTCGAAAACTTTTTCTTCGGTGCTTCGTTGATGCCTCTAGGCGTTCCAACTTATGCGTTGCGCGCACCACGCAGCAACGCCTTTTGCTTCGTCTTCCAGTCTTTCGTCGACGAACTTGCGCACGCTGCCGGGAAAGATCCCGTGCAATTCCGCCTGGATCTGCTCAGTCTTCCGCGGGTGTCCAATCCCAATGCAAAACCCGATCCTTTTTCGAGCGACTTGGACGCCGACCGCATGATCGGGGTTCTCAAACTTGTCGCCGAAAAATCCGGCTGGGGCAAGCGCCAACTCCCGAGAAATACCGGCATGGGCGTGGCCTTCCAGTTTGCACATCGCGGCTATTTTGCGGAAGTTGCCGAAGTGCAGGTTGAAGGAGGCAGCAAACTAAAGGTCAACAAGGTTTGGGTCGCGGGCGATGTTGGCAGCACGATCATCAATCCCAGCGGCGCGGACAACGAAGCTCGCGGTGCCCTGATTGATGGCCTCAGCCAGGTCATGTCCTACGAAATCACGATAGATGGCGGCCGCGCGGTGCAGAGCAATTTCCACGAATATCCGCCTGTGCGCATGAACCAAATTCCGGCGGAAATCGAAGTGCATTTCTTGAGAACGGACAATCCTCCGACCGGCCTTGGCGAGCCCGCGCTTCCTCCACTGCTGCCCGCGGTGTGCAATGCCATTTTCGCGGTTACGGGAACCCGCATCCGCTCGCTGCCGCTTTCCAAGCACGGTTTTTCGTGGGCGTAACGGACTATTTAAAAAAGGTTGCCCTGCTCCTTCGGAGCGAAGCGAGAATATGCTTTGGCATCGAAGCGTAAGTTATTTTTCAGCAGCGACTTGGTGTGCAGCCTACTTCCGCGAGTTCAAGCAGGACATCGCGCTGACTTTCTCTTCCGCCGTCTCGTAGCTCTTGCTGTTGCCATCTTTCATTGACAAGAACACCCAATCGCTGGTTTCTTCCGCGGTCCTGCTAAAGTCAAAAATGTAGGTTTCGTTGCGGCTGATCTGATAAGTGATCGTGCGCATCAGGATGGGGTAAACGTTTTTCGTGGTGTCTTCGAGCGGTTGCCCGCACCGCGCCAGCAAGTGTTCCGGCGTCACACCGGCCACCGCCTGTTCCTGTTTTCGCTCGCGCTTTTCGCTGAACCACGCGAACCCGCGCTGTGCCGCCGTGACCAGTACGATCAAGCCAACAATCGTGCCCACAACCATCAGCCACAAGCGCTTGGTTTGCTCCAAAAATCCCACAAACTCCGCCACCGGCGAAGACCCGCTGCGGGCGCTCCCGGGCGAAACCGTTACCGCTGCGTAGCGCGATTGCGTGGGGGCTTCCGCGGCAGGTTTTCCCGCCAGGGACTCCGCAATCTCTTTTGCTTCGGCTTGCCGCTCCGCAACCGCGGCCGCAGTGAGTTCGCTCGAGGAGGGATTTTCTGCCTGTCTTGTATGGTCCATGATTCCCCTGCCTTTCCCTCTGTGCTTTCATCATCACGCCGAGCCCCTCCGGCCGCTGCGTATTTTTGAGTATTCCCAGACAGTTAATTACCTGCACTTCGGAACAGGCGGTCAAGGCTCCGCCTTCGCCTCGTGACGGCGGTCACCCACGCTGGTGCTCTCGACCGCAGCGTTTGTCCACCAGCGCTCGCATACTGTTTTTGGAACTGACGGAGGTTGGTTATGCCGCTCCACCGCTTGGTGCATCTTATCGAATCACATTCCCAAGAGCTGGCAAGCGAACTTCTTAATCGCGTTCACCAGTCTCCCCATCTCACTTCGTTCAGCAAAGTGCCGGATCACGAGCTCCGGCAGCGCGTCCACGAAATCTACAGTCATCTCGGACAGTGGCTGATGTCCCGCACCGAGGGCGAAATCGCGCGCCAATATGCCGAGATCGGCGCGCGGCTTCGAGCAAGCCGAGCGCGTCGAGGCGGCTTTCGCTTCCACCGCGAGCTAGCTCCTTCCTCGGTCAGCAAGGCCCGGATGCTTCGTTCCAGCGACGATCTGCCCAGCGCTGGGCCTTCTTTTCTTTACGCGGCTCTCGTGTTAGTTGTGGCCCATATCCCGCTGCCACAAGCGCGACAATTAGCCATAGCGCCGCCGCGTACACCGCGTACCACGCCGTTTCCTGCCTCGCCGTTACCGCGCCAGGACTGAGCACCACGAGCGAACCCGTCGAGCTGGCGTGCATGAACTGAGCCAAGGCTACGCTTTTCGTGTTCGCGTAAATCCAAGCAATCAGCACGCGCATCGCGGTCATCGCCGCCGTAAACGCCAGGAAATACCCGAGCCAGTGCGCGCCATGCGGCGTCGCCGTTCCCAAATAGTCGATCACCGGAATGTGCCAGGTGCCCCACAACATAGCAAGCGCGATGGCCGCGCCCAGCCCGTTGCCCGTTCGTGCCATTTTTGGAAACGCGTAGCCCGTCCAGCCAATTTCCTCGAACAATCCGGCCACGATTCCAAACGAAACTCCCACAAAGAACCGGTTTGGCGCGTATACCGGCGAGACGAGTGTCTTCAAGCATAGAAGCACGGTGAGCATCAGTGCAGGCGGAAGGAGCAACGTCGCGTACCACCGCGCGCCGGCCCGAATCCGCCGCATCCGCGAGAACAGATCCCTAACCCGCTGCCTCCATCCACAACTCGCGTTAGCAGGATTCCGCTTACCGCCGGCCCCAGCAACATCACCGGAAACATCAGGATCCCGCTGAATTTCGGCACGGGTTCCCCGCGCAACAGTCTTGGCGCCACCACTGCCAGCGCGCCCAGCCAGGAAATGGCGAACGTGAACACAAAATAACTCGCGACCGCGTGCCGCCTCACCAGCCCCTGTTCTTTTCCGGACTGTGCCATTCTCGAATTCCTCGCCGCCGTTTGTAGTCTCGACTTCTCCAACCGGGTAGTAGAATCTCATTCCCGAATTTGTACCTCCCCGTCGGGCGCTAAGAGCATACACTGTGACCGGCCTGGGCGGGGTTAGCGCGCAAGGAGGCAGGCGATGATGTGGAAGCGCACTCGGGCAGCGTGGACTGCTGCAATCGTGTTGGCCTGTGCGGTCAAAGCGGTTGGTGATACGCCGCTCACGGTGAAAAATCTGCGCTGCGAATACAAAGTAGATCCGATGGGGATCGACGTGCGAAAACCGCGGCTGAGCTGGGAACTGGTGAACCCAGAAAGAGGCGTGCTCGAGACCAGCTACGAAATCCGCGTGGCTCAGTCCGAAGCGGATCTTGCAAAAGGGAAACTGCTTTGGGACGGCGGCAAGCAGGCTTCGCAGGCGTCCATCCAGGTGGAGTACGGCGGGCCCGCCCTTGAAAGCCGCAGAATTTATTACTGGCAGGTGCGCGTCGCCGACAATCACGGACATTTGTCCGATTGGAGCCAGCCCGGGCATTGGGAGATGGGGCTGCTCCAGGCTGCAGATTGGAAAGCAAAGTGGATTACACCCAATCTCGCCGAGGATGAGACAAAATCGAATCCCGCGCCCCTGCTGAGAAGGGAATTTTCGTTCGACAAGAAGGTCGAACGCGCTCGTTTGTACGCAACGGCAATGGGACTCTACGAAATGTCGCTCAACGGCAAGCGCGTCGGTGATGAATACTTCACACCGGGATGGACCGCCTACGATTTTCGCTACCAGTATCAAACCTACGATGTGACCGGTTCGCTGAAGAACGGTACCAACTGCCTGGCCGCCATGTTAGGCGACGGTTGGTTTCGCGGAAGGCTGGCTTGGGACGATAAGAGAAACAGCTACGGAAAGAAATTGGCGCTCCTCGCGCAACTCGTCGTCACTTACAAGGACGGCACACAGCAAATCGTTGGCAGCGATGACGGATGGAAATCGGCAACGGGTGCGGTCCTCGAATCCGACATCTATAACGGCGAAACCTACGACGCGCGGCTCGAACAGCCCGGCTGGAACGAAGCCGGATTCGACGATAAGAATTGGAAGTCGGTAACCGTTTTGCCCACACCAAAAGCAAAACTCGTAGCTCCCGCGGGACCTCCGGTCAAAGCCATGGAACAGATTACGCCGGTGAAAGTTTTGAAAACGCCCGGAGGCGATACGGTCCTCGACATGGGACAAAACATGGTGGGCTGGATCCGCTTCCGACTGACCGCTCCTGCCGGAACCACCATCACCTTGCGTCACGCGGAAGTGCTCGACAAAGCGGGAAATTTCTATACCGCCAATCTGCGCTCGGCTGAGGAAACGATTCGCTACACCGCCAAAGGCCAGGGAACGGAATCGTTCCAACCGCATTTTACTTTTCAGGGGTTTCGTTATGTCTCGGTGAGCGGCTGGCCCGGCGAAGTAAACCCGGAGGATTTTACGGGCATGGTTGTGCACTCGGCTGTCGCGAGGACGGGCTCGTTCGAGGCTTCCAATCCTCTTCTCAACCGGTTGCAGCACAACATCATCTGGGGCCAGAAAGGGAATTTTCTCGATGTGCCGACAGACTGTCCGCAGCGCGATGAACGTCTCGGCTGGACGGGCGATGCTCAAGTTTTTGCGCGCACCGCGTCGTTCAATCACGACACCGCCGCGTTTTACACCAAGTGGCTGAAAGACGTCGCGCTCGATCAAGAGGACGATGGCGCCGTGCCCTTCGTGATTCCTAACGTTTTGTCCCATGAAACGAGGAAGGGGGCGGCGGCGTCGGCGGGTTGGGCGGACGTGGCAGTGATCGTTCCGTGGGTTGTGTATCAGTCGTACGGCGACAAAAGAATCTTGGAAGAGCAATACCCGAGCATGAAAGCCTGGGTCGAGTACATGCGGCGGCAGGCCGGCGAGAAATCTATCTGGAACAATGGTTTTAGCTTTGGAGACTGGCTCGCTTTTGCGACTACCAACGCCGATTATCCCGGCGCAACCACGGACAAGGATTTGATTCAGACGGCTTACTTCGCGCGCTCGACCGCGTTGCTCGCCAAGACCGCGGACGTGCTCGGGCAAAAAGAAGAAGCCGCGGGATACGCGGCCCTAGAAGCAAAAATCGTGAGCGCGTTTCAAAAAGAATTTGTGACGCCCAATGGCCGGCTTTCTTCGAATACGCAGACAGCTTATGCGCTGGCACTCGCGTTTGACTTGTTGCCGGAAGCGCAACGCGCGGGCGCCGCGGCCAGGCTTGCCGACGATGTTAAGAAATTCGGCCATCTCACCACGGGATTCTTGGGAACACCGTTGCTGTGCCAGGTTTTGAGCGATTACGGTTATCTCGACCTCGCCTACATGCTGCTGAATCGCACCCAATATCCTTCCTGGCTCTATCCTGTCACCAAAGGCGCCACGACGATCTGGGAACGATGGGACGGCATCAAGCCCGACGGCAGTTTTCAAGATCCGGGGATGAATTCCTTCAACCACTACGCCTACGGCGCAATCGGCGAATGGATCTACCGCGTCGTTGCAGGCATTGAGCTCGACGAGAGCCACCCCGGTTACAAACATATTTTGATTCAGCCGCAACCTGGCGGTGGGCTGACCTTCGCGAACGCTTCGGTCGAGAGCCTGTACGGCCGCGTGGCGTCGGGCTGGAAAATCGCGGACGGCAAGTTGACCGTCACCATCCAAGTTCCGCCGAATACGACGGCCACGGTACGCTTGCCGAAAGCCAAACTCGAGCAGGTCACGGAAGGACAAAAACCGCTCACGAGCCGCGCGGATATTTTCAGCGCGCGGCAAGCCGGCGACACCGTGGTTGTTGACGTCGGCTCCGGTCAATATGTCTTTGAAAGCATGGCTATGGGTGCGAACTAGAGTGACTTCCTGCCATGCTCTCCGAAGGTTTTCCGTCTTGGGGCACGGCCTATCGTGCCTGCCCTCATGTGCTGAACTAGTGAGATGCGCACACCTTCTCCCGCAGAATTCCGTACGGGCCATCGCTGCGCTACAATAAAACTATGCGGCGCAAAATCTTTTGGACCGTGTTCATCGCGCTGGGCCTACTCGCGGATTTTACCCTGCCCCTTTTGTGGGGCCTCGTCGCCACGATTCCCATCGGCATCGTGAGTTGGTGGGTGGCCTACCGCAGCGACTGGTTCTAATCCCTCCAAATACTTCTTTAACGCTATCCTCAACGGCGGCCGTTTTGTAAAAAGCGCGGGCGCTTATTGGTTCTTGGGGCCTTGCGGACCCTTGTTGCTGCCTATCCCTAAAACGGTGATCGGCGGCAATCGTCACGAGATGAAGCTCGAGCTGACGAAACAGGCCCGCGAAAAGTACAAAGGCGTTCGACTTCGGGAGTACGTCGCCGTTCGCGAAGTACCGGTATAGGCGTGGTCATCTCCGGGTTCTCCCATCCCATTTCCTCGGGCGCGTTCTCGAGGCCCCAGTTTACTGCAACTTGCGGACGAGCCAGGGGATAATGACTTCGCGGAAGATGACGGGGTCGGGCCAAACCCTGACCTGGCGGCCCAAGTGGCCGCCCCGGGGGTTGATCCACGCCTCCTTGGGGACGTCGCCCGTCGAGAGCAGCAGGTAGGTGTCCGAGATGGGCACCTGCGTATCGAGAGCGCCGGAGATGACGAGCATGGGCGCGGTGGGCATGCCCGCCCCGGCGGGCGAGCCGAGCAGGCCTTGCTCTACGAGCGACAGCTTTCCCAAAGCCGCTGCCAGATCCTCCGGCGATTTCGCGCCCTCAAAAATAGACATCAGGGCGGGGGCAAGCCCGAAGAGATATTCGCGGTTGCCGAGCGTCTTGTGGATGACGAAATCGTGGGCGAACGTGGCATCCACGGGAGGCGATTGCGCGACAACCGCTCTCAATCGTGCGTGCTCGAGGATGGCGAGCTTCGTGGCCCAATACGCTCCGAAACTTTGGCCGTCGACGGCAATGCGCATCTTGTCCACTTCGGGGCGCGTTTCAAGGTAATCGAGGACGCGTGAAAACTCGCGGTCCGCGGTTGCACTGGCTTTGATGGGTGACTGGCCGGTTCCCGGTGAATCGACGCCGATAAATCCGATGCCGTGGGGGATGATGGCGCCGAAATTTTCGGAGAGATCTTCCTTGCGGCTGTCGAGTCCGCTGATAGCGACGACCACGGGTACGGGGCCCTTCGCGGCTTTCGGCAGGCGCAGATATGCGACGATTTCGGAGCCTTCAAACGGAATACGCACAACTTCGAGCGGCGGGTCCATGAATTTGGCGTGCGCGAGGAACGCTTCGAGCGCTTTGGTGTACGCGCGCTGTTTGCCCGGAGAAGCGGGTACGGGCCAGCGGCCAAAGGAATAGATCCGCCATGCGCGAATGTAATCGGCGTTGGCTTTGCCGGGATCTGCTCTTTCGAGCGATTGCGCTTCCGACATGTAGCGGTCGCCTAGGGCGATGAACGCGGCGGCCCATTCGTCGTAGTCGGAAGTCGTGATGGCGGCAAAGGCTTGCTTCACGTCTGCGGGATCGAGGCCAATGAGCGGATACATGCCGTTTTCCGCGCGCTTGATGGCTTCGGCTTTGATTTCGTCGAGAGTGCGCTCCTCGGCGAAGGCGGCGCTCGCGAAGAGGAGACCGACGTATGGAAAAAGAAACGATAGGATGCTTGCCGACAGAGATTGCAAAATGTGCTGCACGTCGAGTCTCCTTCTCGTCTGGGGTGATAGTGCCCCGGCCGTTCTCTCGTGAGACGCACCTTAGGGCTTGCTCTTCAACTTTGCTAGAGCTTCTTCGTAAAACAAAGGGTCGTAATATTTGTCGGGGGCCGGCGGATGGCCGCCCCAGGAGCCTTCGATTTCCGCGCGCAGCTTCAGGACATTTTGAAAACCTTTCAGATCGAAGGCGGCGTCCTTCGCAAAGCCGCCGGGCTTGGTCATGCTGTTTTCGTAGGTTTCGGCGGCGACTTCCGGGGCGAGATGCGCTTCTTTGGTCAGCAGCGCCAGGACTTCATTTTTGTTGGCGGGCGCTACGAGCCAGCGCTGCGCTTCGATGATAGCGGCGAGAAAGCTTGTGAGTGGCCCGCGATGCTCTTGGGCCCACTTGCGCTCGGCGAAGAAGCCCGCGGCCTGGTACGCCCCGATGGATGCTGCGACGGCGGCAAGACTGACGAACCCTTCACGCTTGGCAATGATGGAACTGGGCGGGCCGAGCATCGAGGCTGCGTAGGATTTGTTTTCGCGCATGGCAATCAAGCGCTGCGGCGTTGCGCCCACGGGCTTGATCTCGTAGTCTTTGCCGGGTTCGAGGCCGCTGAGGAGAAGAATTTTTTTGAGCTGTACGGCGTAGGCTGTGTTCGGCGCATCGACGATGAGGGTTTTGCCGCGCAAATCCTTGATGGCTTTGATTTCCGGCTGGGCGATGAGTTCATTTTGCGAGCCTTCCCCGCCCATGACGATGACGACGTCCTGCTGAGCGAGGTCGACCATGGCCACGGCATTGTCAACCGCGAGATAAGCGAGGTCGCCGTTGCCTGCGGCAAGTTTGTCACGCAATTCCTGGGAATTCGCGGAATTTTCGGTTTGGACCGCGACGCCGAATTCGGAGAAGAGGTCGAGCTTCTCGGCGGCGGCAAGTTGCAGCGGGCGACCGAGCAACGTGAGCAATTTGATTTGGGTTGGCATGGGTTTTTGCGCGGTGAGCATGGTCGAGAAGAGAGTCGAGGCGGACATTGCCGCCAATAGTCGAAAAAGACGCATCTTGGAGTTCACAGGCGGAAACAGATCCGGCCGCTCCGGCGAGGCGCACGGAACGTACGATCCGCGGCTCAGGCGGCGGCAGATCTGAGGGTCAGAATCACCGCCGAATGATTCATGGGAGTTCATGGGAATTTCTCCAGATTCATGAACAAGGAAACGGTGTTGATTGCCCCGGCGGCCTTGTAACCGATGAAGGAGCAATCAGGGCGCACCTTCGTTGAGCCTGTCGAGCGACCATTCCGCGACGGGCAGGGGATCGAGAACGGGTTTGCCGAGATTCGGACAAGCAAGCGCATACAGGCCGGTGTCGGCGGCGCACCAGATCACGTTGCGGTCCCATTCGACAAAGACGTTGTCCACGGTGCGGTCGTAACTGCCGAATTTCTTCAAGTCGCCGCCCTGCGGCGGGATAAAATAAGCGACTTCTTCGGGCTTGGTAAGATCGCCGATGTCGTAGCAGCGCAACCCGGCAATGAAGTACGAATAGGCGATGAATTCCTGGCGCGGCTTTCCCGGCGCTTTGAGATGCGGCGGATTGTGCGCGCCAAAGCGGCCACGCTTGAAACAAAAATCGCGATAGGGGGCCTCGGGCGGCGGAACGGGCCGAGGAAGCTGGGCGACCGGGACAGGATTCTGCTCGTCGCGAATATCGATGACCCAGTTCGGCAGGTAGATTTGGTTGCAGTCGGAGTTCGTGGTTTCGCCGTTTGCAATGACGAAGCCGCGTTCAAGAATCCCGCAGTAAATCGTGTGGAAAGCGATGCCCATGCCGGAGTATTGCGGTGGCGGTTCGAAACGGCCGATTTCTTGTTGATGCGCGGGATCGGAAAGATCGAGAATGATGAAACCGTTGCAGCCAAACGCTCCGTACCCGCGATGGCCTCCATCTTCCCATTTTTTCGGCACGTAGACGGGACCGTGCAGTCCTGCGAACGGAGTTTGATCGGCAACGACTTTCGGCGGAACGAGCTTTGACCAAATCCATTTGTCGTATTCGGCTTCCTCGCCCCTGCGCGAGCCGGGCACCCACCACATCGAGACTTCTTTGGGGCTGGCTGGATCGGAAACATCGACAATCATGTTGCCGTTGACGAGTTCACGAAAGTAGGAAGGCTGGTGAATAAAAGTCTCGTCCGGCGCGGTGTCGAGATAGGCGTATTTTCCGCCGTCATAATAATTGCGATGCGTGCCCTGGCCGGTTGCGCCGGTGCTGAATTCGGAGATCTTGACCATTTTCGCGGGATCGCTTGCGTCGTAAAAGCGGACGCCGCGAAGGCCCTTGTAGTTTTTGCGCTTGTCGTCGAGGTGGGGATCGTCGTACTTGCCCATGGGCGCTTCCGGCGTGGAATCGGTGATAGGCGTTTGCGCACCGGTCATGAGGATCCACTTTTTAAGGTTTTTGTTGTAAGCGACCTGGACCTGGTAACCTTCGAAGCCGCCTTTGTTGAACATGGCGGGCTTTCGAACGTCGCTTATGTCGATGACGTCGCCTTGTTGCACCAGGTAGCGGCGGCTGCCAACCGACATCATCTGCATTTTGCCGCCGCGATGCTGCCCGGGAACGAAATGCGCGAGAAGCTCCATGTTGTGAATGTACATGCGGCGGTCGAGATACGTGATGCTGTTGGGAGTAGGGTGGCCGTGATGGTCACCCCATGCGGTAAGGGAAGAGCCAGCCAAGGCGAGACCTGCGCCGGCGGCCTTGCGGAGGAACTCGCGGCGGGTGGGCCGAGAGGCGCCTTCGTTTGGCGTAAGGTGGCTGCCGCCCTGGAAGATTTGCGGGCGCAGCTTGTTGCGGCCATGGCGAGCGCGCATCGTCGAGAGGCTCCTAGAATGGCAGGCTGGCGGAACCAAGGGCCAGCCAAAAAGGTATGACCGCTGTACCACTCGGCGGCAAAGCGTGTCAAGGAGAAATGAAAGCTCGCCGTTTTTGCTGGATGGAGAAATGGGGTATAGTGGTTAGACCAGACACAAGGATCATGATCTCTGTCGAGGGTCATCTCCATCCGGAACGAATTCCAGCAGGAGCGAGCGAAGCGCTCCTCGCACCGAAGCCGACCCGTGGAGGAAGAGAAGAAATGGCCATTGCAACGGTGAATCCCGCGACCGGGCAGGTAGTGAAGACCTTCGAATCGCTGTCGGACGCCGAGCTCGAAGTGAAACTCCAGAAAGCGGCTGACAGATTTTTGAGTTACCGCAAAACGCCGTTTGCCGAGCGCGCGCGGCTGATCGAGAACGCGGCTAGGGTCCTAGAAAAGGAAAAAGAGAGTTATGCGCGGGTGATGACCACGGAAATGGGGAAGACCTTCCGGTCGGCCGTGGATGAAGCCGCGAAGTGCGCGTGGGTTTGCCGGTATTACGCGGAAAATGCCGAGCGAATCCTGGCGGATGAGGTGGTGGAGACAACGGCAAAACGCAGCTTCATTCGCTATTTGCCTCTCGGCCCGGTGCTGGCTGTAATGCCGTGGAATTTTCCGTTCTGGCAGGTGCTGCGGTTTGCGGCGCCGGCGCTGATGGCCGGAAACGTGGGCCTGCTGAAGCACGCTTCGATCGTGCCGCAATCGGCGCTCATGATTGAAGAGATTTTTCACAAAGCGGGCTTTCCCGACGGCGTGTTTCAGACCCTGCTGATTAGCTCGCAAAAAGTGGACCGCGTGCTGGGAGATCCGCGTGTCGCCGCGGCCACGTTGACGGGAAGCGAGGGCGCCGGCGTCGAAGTGGGCGTTGGGGCGGCCAAGAGAATCAAGAAAGTCGTGCTGGAGCTGGGGGGCAGCGATCCGTTTATCGTGATGCCGAGCGCGAATCTGGAGGCGGCAACCAGCACGGCGGTGAAAGCGCGAATTTTCAACAATGGGCAATCGTGCATCGCGGCCAAGCGATTCATTGTGGCCGAGCGGATTGCGGAGAAGTTTGAAAAAATGTTTGCGGAGAAGATGGCGGCGCTGAAGGTTGGGGACCCGTTTGACGAGGCTACCGAATTGGGGCCGCTGTCATCGGCACAGGGGCTAGAAGACCTGGATCGCGACGTGAAAGCCACCGTGGAAGCAGGCGCAAAAGTGCTGACAGGTGGCAAACCGCTCGCTCGGCCGGGGAATTTTTATGCGCCAACGGTGTTGACCAATATTCCCAAAGGCTCGCCGGCTCATCAGGAAGAGCTGTTCGGCCCGGTCGCGAGCGTGTTCCGGGCGAAGGACCTGGACGACGCCATCCGCATTGCCAACGACAGCCGGTTTGGATTGGGAGCGAGCGCGTGGACAAACGATGACCAGGAACGCGAGCGATTCATCAACGATCTCGAAGCGGGGATGGTGTTCATCAACCGGATGGTCGCCTCCGATCCGCGGCTGCCGTTTGGCGGGGTGAAGTGGTCGGGGCACGGCAGGGAATTGGGAGTCCACGGGATCCGCGAGTTTACCAACATCAAGACGGTCTGGATTGAGTAGGGTGTGAGAGAGATTGCAAAGGGGAAGAGGGTCTGGTAGATTGGTCCGACAATCCGACCAGTCGAGGACCAGCGCAGGTGCTAAGTTTCGGAAAATCGGTAATTTCGTATGGTCAAGCGGTAATACCACAGTGTGGCGAGCTCCTTCCGCCCCGATTTCCGGAGAGCTTATGATGTACAAGGTTGTGCGTTCCTCCCGTTTGTACGAACAGATTGTCCAACAGGTAGAGGAATCCATCCAAAAGGGCGCGCTCAAAACCGGCGACAGGCTGCCTCCGGAACGCGAACTGGCCCAACAATTTGGCGTGAGCCGGACGGCGGTTCGCGAAGCCGTCAAAGCCCTGCGCGAGAAAGGTTTCGTCGAGGCTTATCCCGGGCGCGGGACTTTCATTATGGAAACCAGTTCCCACCCGATCCGGCTGTCGCTCGATCGCATGATGAAGGCCGGGCAGGCCGAAGGTTCGCGCTATTTGACGGAAGTCCGGGAAATGATGGAACCGGAAATCGCGGCACTGGCGGCGGAGCGCGCCGATGCCGAGGATCTTGCCGCCATGCGGGAGTCGTTTGAAGTGATGGAAGGAGCGAAAAGGGATCCCGACGCGTTCATCGAAGCTGATCTCGATTTTCATTTGGCGCTGGCGGAGGCGGCTGCCAATCCCATCATTTTGTCGCTGATCGATTCGATTGTGGGGTTGCTGCGCGAGCAGAGAATGGGAATTTTTCAAGTGGAGGGCGGGCCGGAGCGTGGGCAATATCACCACAAGAAGATTCTGGATGCGGTGGAGCACCGCGATGCGGCGGGAGCGCGGGAGGCGATGAAGACGCACATGCGGCAGGTGCGAGAAGATTCGCGGAGAGCCAGAGGCGCTTGAGGCGGGCCGAGAGGTAAAGCGAACGATTGGCGGGAGAGAAATCTTCATGGCGAATCTGGGATTTGTGGGCCTGGGGGTGATGGGCAGCGAGATGGTGAACCGGCTGCTCGGCAAGGGTTACAGCGTATCAGGATATAACCGGACGCGTTCGAAAGCGGGATGGCTCATCAAGAAAGGAATGAAGTGGGCAAATACGCCAAGGGAAGTGGTGAGCGCGAGCGACATCACGCTTTCCATGGTGACCAACTCGGCGGCGTTGGCGGCGGTGATGAACGGGCCCGACGGAATGCTCGCGGGGGTGAAGCCCGGCAAGATTTTTGTGGATATGAGCACGGTGGGTCCGGCATTCAGCCGGGAGCTTGCCGAGAAGGTGCGGGAAAAAGGCGGCGACCTGTTGGACGCGCCAGTTTCCGGAAGCGTGATCACTTTGCAGGAAGGCAAGCTTTCGGTGATGGCGGGCGGGCGCAAGGCAACCTTCGAGAAAGTGAAGCCGCTGCTGCTGGACATTGGACCGAAGGTCACACATGTGGGAGAGAACGGGCAAGCGCTGGTCATGAAGATTGGCGTGAACTTAAGCTTGGCGGTGCAGATGCTGGCGTTCTGCGAAGGAGTGCTGCTCGCGGAAAAGAGCGGGATCAAGAGAGAGACCGCCGTGGATGTGCTGACGCACAGCGTGATCGCGTCGCCGATGGTCGAGTACCGCGGGCCGTTTGTGCTGAAAATGCCGGAAGAGGCGTGGTTTAACGTCAACATGATGCAAAAGGACATGCTGCTGGCGCTCGAACTGGGGCGGCAGTTGGATGTGCCCATGCCGACTACAGCGGTGACGAATGAATTTTTGACGGCGGCGCGGGGAATGGGAGTGGCGGACAAGGATTTCGCGGTGGTGTTCGCGGTTTTGGCGAAGATGGCTGGGGTTTCCCAATGACCATTGCCACGGATCAAAGCAAGGTGATTGAAGGCGTCAAAGCGGACCACTGGACGCGCATCTATCGGCGCATGGTGATGATCCGCGAGTTTGAAGACCAGGTGAACGAGCTCTATATGCGCGCGCTGATGCCGGGACTGGCGCATTTGTATGTCGGGGAAGAAGCGGTGGCGGTTGGGATTTGCGAAGCGCTGCGGCAGACCGACTACATCACCAGCACGCACCGCGGTCACGGGCATTGCCTGGCCAAGGGCGCCTCGCCCGACCGCATGTTTGCCGAACTGCTAGGAAAGGAAGCGGGGTATTGCCGGGGCAAGGGCGGGTCGATGCACATTGCCGATCCGGCGACGGGGAATTTGGGAGCCAATGCCATTGTGGGGGGAAGCGCGGGAATTGCGACGGGCGCGGCGCTCTCATCGAAGCGGCTGGACACGGGGCAAGTGACGGTGTGCTTTTTTGGCGAGGGAGCACTGGGACAAGGCGTTTTGTATGAAGTGATGAACCTGGCGGCGCTGTGGAAACTGCCGGTGATCTACGTTTGCGAGAACAATCTTTATAACGAATACACGCATTATTCAGAGACCACGGCCGGGGACATGCTCGCGCGCGGCGCCGCGTTCGGCGTGCATGCGGAAGGCGTGGATGGGCAGGATGTGCGCGCGGTTTACGCCACGGCACAACGGCTTGTCGAACGCGCGCGCAAGGGCGAAGGGCCTGCGTTTTTGGTTTGCGACACCTATCGCTATCACGGGCACCATGTGGGCGACATCAACCGCGAGTATTACCGGTCGAAGCAGGAAGAGCAGGAGTGGAAGACCAAACGCGACCCGATCAAGAACTTCGCCGGGTGGATGATCCAGCAAAGAGTGGCGGACGAGATGGCACTCGAAGAGATCCGCAAGAACGTGCGAGTGGAGATGAAAGCGGCAGTTGAATTTGCGATTGCTGCGCCGTACCCCAAGCCGGAAGAGGCGGACGAGAACGTATATGCCTGAGCTGCCCGCACGCGAGTTGACCTTTGCGCAAGCGGTGCGCGAGGCGCTGGCGGAAGAGATGCGCCGCGACAAGCGCGTGTGCATTTTTGGCGAGGACGTGGCAGAAGCGGGAACACCGTTCAAAGTTCTGTCGGGGTTGGTCGAGGAATTTGGCCGGGAGCGCGTGCTCGACACGCCGATTTCGGAGGCGGGATTTACGGGGATGGGCGTCGGCGCGGCAATGACCGGACTGCGGCCTGTTGTGGACATCATGTTCGGCGACTTTCTGACGCTGACGATGGATCAACTCGTGAATCAGGCTGCAAAAGTGCATTACATGTCCGGGGGAACTTGGAAAGTGCCGATGGTACTGCGAACGACGCTCGGAGCAACACGCCGTTCGGCGGCGCAGCACTCGCAATCGCTGCATGCGTGGTTAAGCCACGTGCCGGGACTGAAAGTGGCCATGCCTTCGACTCCGTATGACGCGAAGGGGCTACTGAAGACGGCCATCCGCGATGAAAATCCCGTGGTCTTTTTTGAAGACAAGATGATGTACAAGCTGAAAGGGCCGGTGCCGGAACAGGAGTATACCATTCCCTTCGGCGTGGCGGAGGTGAAGCGCGAGGGCGAAGATATCACGATTGTGGCCACAAGCAGCATGGTGCAAGTGGCGCTGGGCGCGGCGGAAATGCTCGGGAAGGCCGGAATCAGTGCAGAAGTAGTTGATCCGCGGACGACCTGGCCGCTCGATGAGAAGACACTGGTGGAGTCGGCAAAGAAGACTTCACGGGCCATCGTGGTGGATGAAGGATACGGGCGGTACGGCGTGTCCGGGGAGATTGCGTCGGTGATTGCGGAAGGCGCGTTTTATAGCCTGGATGCACCGGTGAAGCGCATGGGCGCGATGCACGTGCCGATTCCATTTTCGCCGCCGCTCGAGGATGTGACGGTGCCGACCGAACAGGCGGTTTTCCAGGCGGCGCGGGCGATGTGCGGTAAGCGCTGAGCGCGCTACTGGAGGTGTGAAATGGCGCTGAAAACGTATGGGCCGATGGCGGTGGACTGGGAGAACCGCATTGATTTTGACCGGCTGCGGCGCGAGCGGCTGGCGCGCGCGAAGGCGCTGCTCGGGAAATCGGAGATGGGTGCGCTGCTGTGTTTTGACATGAACAACGTGCGGTATATCACGGCAACGCACATTGGAACGTGGGCGCAGGACAAGATCAGCCGGTTCACTTTGCTGCCGCAGAATGACGAACCGATTTTGTGGGACTTCGGGAGCGCGGCGCGGCATCACCAGCAGAATTGTCCATGGCTTGGTGAGCGTTCGCGTGCCGGAATTCCGCTGCTGCGCGGAGCGATGTCGCCGGAAATGGGTCGCGCGGAAAATGTGGCGCGGAAAATCAAAGTGGAACTGGAGAAGCGCGGGCTGCACAAAGAGCCGTTGGGAGTCGACGTCGTCGAGCCGCCGATTTTGTTTGCACTTGAGAAGGAGGGCATCAAGGTTGTCGATGGGCAGCAGGTGATGAGCGATGCGCGGGTGATCAAGACGCAAGACGAAATTTCGCTGCTGAACCATTCGGCGGCAATGGTGGACGCAGCGTACGACGAGTTGTATCGCGCGATGAAGCCGGGAATGAGCGAGAACCAGGCGGTGGGGCTGGTGAGCAAAGTGTTGTATGACCTGGGGTCGGAATTTGTCGAAGCGGTTAACGCCATTTCGGGCGAACGGTGCAGCCCGCATCCGCACGTGTTTTCCGACCGCATGCTACGGCCCGGGGACCCGGTGTACTACGACATTTTGCATTCCTACATGGGATACCGCACGTGCTACTACCGGTGCTTCACGATTGGCTACGCATCGCATGCCATGCGTGATGCGTACAAACGGTGCCGGGAGTATCTGGATGCGGCGATCGAATTGGTGCGGCCGGGAAGAACCACGGCGGAGATCGCCTCCGTGTGGCCGAAAGCGGAAGAATTTGGATTTCCGGATGAGGAAGCGGCGTTCGCCCTGCAATTCGGGCACGGCGTCGGGCTGGCGATTTGGGAGAAGCCGGTGATCAGCCGGCTGGTTTCGCTCGAGCATTCGCACGCGATCAAGCCCGGGATGGTGTTTGCGCTGGAAACGTTCTGGCCCTCGAGCGACGGATGGAGCGCAGCTCGCATTGAAGAAGAAATCGTGGTGACGGCGACGGGGCATGAAGTAATCACACGATTCCCGGCGGAAGAATTGATGGTGGCGGGAGCTCACTACCACACGGTAAACGGGCCGCTTTCGACGACGCGCGAAAACGAACAGCCGCCAAGCCGGCGCGTGAAAGAAATGGTGGAAGCCAGCGCGAAAGCGGAAGGAGTAGCGGCGACGGACTGAAATCGTCGCAACAGAGAAACTATGGCAATCAGTGTGGTGATGCCGGCGCTGGAGATGGCGCAGGAAACCGGGAAACTGCTGGCGTGGCGAAAAAAAGAAGGCGAGAGTGTGCGCAAAGGCGAACCGCTGCTGGAGATTGAAACCGACAAAGCGGTGGTGGAAGTCGAAGCGCCGGGAGACGGGATGCTGGCGGGTATCACTGCGGATGTGGGCGCGGTGATTCCCGTGGGGGAAACCATTGCGTGGCTGGTGGCCCCGGGCGAGCAGCCGCCGGTACAGGTTGCCTCGGCTGCACCGGGAGCGCGCTCGAGGAGCGGCGGGGCGCAGCAAACTCGGGCAGCGACCCAGGCTGCGGCGGCTACGAAGACGGCAGTCGCCAATGCGCCTCCCGAGATTTCACCGAAAGCGCGGCGTCTCGCGAAAGAATTGGGAGTGGATTTTGCGCTCGTGCGTGGCACGGGACCCGATGGAGTGATTACCGCCGAGGACGTACAGAAGTTTGCGGATTCGAAAGCGGCTGTTCCTGCTCCCATGGCGCGAGCCATGGCCCCGGGACTCGAGAGACCCAGCCAACTGGCGCGGCTTATGGCCGAGCGCACCACGCAGAGCTGGACAAGCGTGCCGCACTTCTTTTTGGTCCGCGAGGTTGACGCGAACGAATTGCTTGAGGCGCAAAAGGTTTGGAGCGATGGGGCGGGGAAGTCGCAGAGTACGGCAGGGACGATTACGGATTTGCTCGTCGCTCTCGTTGCGCGGGCGCTCGGGAGACATCCGCGAATGAACGCGAGCTGGACCGACGAAGGCATCCGTGCGAATCGAGACATCAACGTGAGCGTTGCTGTGGCGGTGAACGATGGGGTGGTCGGCGTGGTGGTTCACAAGGCGGATACGCTCGAGATCGAAGAAATCTCCACGCAGCGGCGCCAATTGACGGAACGGGCGAGAGCCGGAAGGCTACGGCCCGCGGACATCACCGGCGGGACCTTCACGCTGAGCAATCTGGGAATGTACAAGGTGGACGCGTTTAGCGCGATTATCACTCCGCCGCAAGCGGCAGTCCTCGCGGTCGGAGCGATTTCCGAACGAGTGGTAGCGGTCGAAGGCAAGCCTGCGGTGCGGCCGATGATGACGATGACGCTTTCGAGTGACCATCGCGTGGTGGATGGCGCGCGGGCGGCGGAGTTCCTAAGCGATTTGGCGGGAGCGATGCGCGAACCAATGAAGTTGCTTTAGCGATCGCACGAACGGCGTACTTGCGGTCGCGGTTCTTATTCGCAAGCCCGGGCTTCAGAGAGAAATGAGATCCAAGCGGGCCGTCAAAGCTTTGTTTTGAGGGGAGCGTGTTCATGAGCAAAGTCAGCCGGCGCGAATTCGTGAAAACGACGGCACTGGCGCCTCTGGCCGCCGCGCCGTTTTCCTTGAGTGCGCAAGCGCTCCAAGAGGATCGCTTTGACATTGTCGTGGCGGGCGCGGGGCACAACAGCATGATCACGGCCGCCTACTTAGCGAAGGCCGGTCATCGCTGTTTGCTGCTCGAAGGGCGGCCGATCGTTGGAGGCGGCGTCAAAACCGCGGAGTTGACGCTAAAGGGCTTCAAAGACGACGTTTGTTCCACGTCTCACGCATTTCTTCTCGACAATCCGATGATCAAAAACGATGAACTCCCATTGCGGGACTACGGGCTCGAGTACATCGATCCCGATCCGATCTTTCATGTTCCTTTTGCGGATGGCAGTTACCTGACGCAGTGGCGCGACGTGGATCGAACCTGCGACGAGTTCGGGAAATTTTCGAGGAAGGATGGGGCGGCTTATCGACAAATGCTCTCGGAGTTTGACTCCATCAAACCGACGGTGATGGGTGCCAGTTTTACCCCGATTGGTTTCGCCAAGCCGCTGAACGATCAGTTAGGGCCATTGCCGCGCGGCAAATTATGGCAGCGGCGGATGGCCATGTCCGCGTGGGAAATCGTTCGCGACACCTTTGAGGACGAGCACTCTCGAACGTTCTTGCTGTTCATGGCCCATCTGGCGGCCGAGCCGCCGGATGCGCCGATGACCGGACGGTTGGCGTACGGCGCAGCGCGTCAGCAGCATTCGGGGCGGCCCATTCCGAAAGGCGGATCGGGAGTCCTTACCCAAGCGCTGGCGCGGTTCATCGAGGCGCATGGAGGAGTGCTGCTGACCAACAAATGGGTGAAACGATTGATCGTGGAGAATGGCCGATGCGTAGGGGTGGAGTGCAGCGACGGGAGTTCCTATCGGGCGCAAAAAGCGGTGGTCTCGACGATCCACATCAAGCACCTGGTGGACATGGCGCCGCGCGAGCTGTGGGGAGAGGACTTCATCGACGGCGTGGATACCTGGCAGGCAGAAAACCCCATGTTTGTGACGCACTACGCGACAAGCGAGCCGCCAAAGTTTGCCGTGCAAGGAGGCACGCTTGCGCCGATCGAGGCAGGGATTTTGGTTTCCTCGGAGCGGGCTCTGCGATTTGCGTACGATGACGCGCGTGGCGTGGCGAATCTCGAGGATCCCCCTATGCAGGTTATAAGCTGCACAGTGGCGGATCCAACGCGCGCGCCCGCAGGAATGCACACCGTCAAAGTGGTCGGGTGGCAGCCGTACGAGTTGAAAGAGGGCCCGGAGCATTGGGACAAGATCAAGAAAGAGGTTTCCGAAGCTTACCTTCAGTTCCTGCGGCGGTACGCGCCGAATTTGACGGACGACAAGATCCTTGCGCGCTTCATCGAAAGCCCTCTCGATTTGGAGCGCATGAACCCACACTTCTGGCACGGCAGCGCGCACGGGGGCGCGCAGTGCGCGTCGCAGGTTGGACCGATGCGGCCAATGCCCGGATGGGCGCAGCATCGCATGCCGATTCCCGGTTTGTATCAAACCGGAGCGACGACGCATCCCGGCGGGTCGGTCACCGGAGGGCCCGGACGAAACGCGGCGGCGGTCATCCTCAAGGATTTCGGGACCAGCATCGAGGAAGTGGTGAACAAGAAAGCGTAGCCGCGCAAGCGAAATAACAAGGCTTCCGACGCGAGGTGAAGCGGGATGAAGGCTAGAAGGCCGGTCTCCCGGACGATTCCTGGAATGACTTTGGCGGCGCTGGTCATCTTCGTTCGAAGCCTGCCCGCAGAACAAGGGACACCGCCGCTGACGACAAACAGCGTGGTGCCGGACAATCCGAGCGAGCATCCGGCGCCGGTGCAGCCGATCCCGTACAGCCATAAGAAGCACTTGGCGCTTGGCTTGGACTGCAAGACGTGCCATAGGAATCCCGAACCCGGTAAGCTGATGACCTTTCCCGATGCTGCCCGGTGCATGCAATGTCACGCCACCGTCGCGAAAGACAAACCCTCGATTCAGAAGCTTGCAAGTTACGCGAAGTCGAAGCAGGCAGTTCCCTGGGTGCGCGTATACCGGGTATTGCCGGGAGTGGCGTGGAGTCACGGGCCGCATCTGCAAGCCGGATGGAATTGTGAGACTTGTCACGGCCAGGTGCGCGGGATGGAACAAATGTCGGAGGTCACCAGTGTGACGACGATGTACGTCTGCCTGAACTGCCACGAAATGAATCACGCCAAAACGGCATGCGACACTTGCCACAAGTCTTGATCGGGCGGAAAATTTGTTGCTGGGGAGGGCTCATGACAAAGTCGATGGAAATCGAAGTTAACGGCAAACGTTACGCCGTCAGCTACCCTCCGGACACGCCACTTTTGTTTGTCCTGCGCGACGAACTCGGCCTCACGGGCACCAAATATGGCTGCGGAGAAGGGCAGTGCGGCGCTTGCACGGTGCTGCTGGCAGGAGCGCCTAGGCGTTCCTGCCAAGTTCCTTTGAGCGCTGCGGCGGCAAAACCCGTCACCACGATCGAAGGGTTGGAAAAAGATGGGAGGCTGCATCCAGTGCAGCAAGCGTTTCTTGACGCGGGCGCGTTTCAGTGCGCGTATTGCACTTCCGGAATGGTGATGAGTTCGGTCGGCTTGCTCGAGACGAACGCCAATCCGAGACAAGAGGAGATTGTTCGGTTTCTCCAAGGCAATGTCTGCCGGTGCGGTACGCACCCACGCGTCATCGAGGCAGTCGAACACGCGGCAAAGATGATGCAGGAGCGTGCGCGATGAACACCGTAAAAGAAAGACTCGTCGCCGAACCGGAGCGTTACGAATTTAATGCCCCGCCCATCCATCAGTTTGCACTGGCGCGCCGCGAGTTCTTCAAGGTTTTAGGTGCGGGGATCGCCGTGTTCATGGTGGGCAAGGACGCGCTCGCCGCGCAGGAGACCGCTCCTGGCTCGCGGTCGTTCCACAGCGAGGAACTGCCAAAGGAAATCACATCCTGGCTTCACGTTGGGGAAGACGGAACAGTGACCGGGTTTACCGGCAAGGCGGAAATGGGGCAGAACATTCGAACGTCCCTTTCGCAAACCATCGCGGATGAGTTGCGCGTGCCTTTCGCAAGCGTGCGATTGGTGATGGGGGATACGAAGTTGACGCCGTTTGACGCCGGCACGTTTGGCAGCCGAACGACCCCGACGATGACGCCACAATTCCGCCGCGTGGCCGAAGCAGCGCGCAATCTGCTCATCGGAGTGGCGGCCAAGGAGTGGAATGTTGCGCCGGAAGGGTTGGTCGCTGCGGACGCGAAGGTGACGGATCCGGTTTCGAAACGTTCGCTGACTTATGCGGAACTCGCCCGCGGCAAGACGCTCGCGCAGAATCTCCCCGCGGAGGATCCCATCACACCCGCGACGGAATGGAAGATTGCAGGGAAGCCGCTTCCGAAGGTGGATGGCCGCGCGTTTGTCACTGGAGGTCACAAGTACACGAGCGACATCCGGCTCGAAGGAATGCTTTACGGACGAGTTCTGCGGCCGCCTTCGTTTGGCGCGACGCTCGCTTCCTACGATGACACCGCCGCCAAAGCCATGAGCGGCGTTGTCGTCGTTCGAGATGGCGACTTCGTCGGCGTTGCCGCGCCGAGCGCGCATCAAGCGCAGAAAGCGCTCGACGCCATTCGCACGCAATGGAAAGAAGTGCCGCAAGTTTCGAGCAAGGAAATCTTCTCCTACCTCAAGAACAACGCGGAGCCTTCGTCAAACGAGCGGTTCCGAAGGGAGGAAGGTTCCATAACCGAAGGCCTCGCTGCCGCGGCGCATCGACTCGATGCGACCTACAACGTGGCGTATATCGCGCACGGTCCGCCCGAGCCGCGGGCAGCGGTGGCGCAATTTGCCGATGGCAAGCTGACGGTATGGACCGGAACGCAGCGGCCGTTTGCGAACCGCGACGAACTGGCGGGCGTTTTTCATATGCCGGAGAGCGACGTTCGGGTCATCGTTCCCGACACGGGGGCGGCCTACGGAGGGAAGCATACCAGCGACGCGGCTGTCGAGGCCGCACGACTGGCGCGCGCGGCGGGAAAGCCCGTAA
>QHYH01000229.1 GCA_003223215.1 Acidobacteriota bacterium | reverse complement strand
GCAGAGATTCTTTGCCGCGTTAATGTCCCGGTCGTGGAACGCACCACACTCGCGGGTCCACTCCCGCGCGGACAATGGCAGATCTTCCGCAATCCGACCGCACACCGAGCACATCTTGCTGCTCGGGAACCAGCGACTTGCTGTCACGAGCTCCGCGCCGTTCAGCTTCGCTTTGTACTCCAACTGCCGGCGGAATTCGTAAAAGCCCCATGTGCGACGCGGACGGACATACGCGCTCAAGTCCAACTCCTGACGGGAAAATCGGAAACTTTGGCACGGGCTTCCAGACAAGCGATTTTAGTGGCTTATCGCGAGCTGGGACGCCCAGAAGTATCGGCGCAGGCTCTGGGTGCGATTCCTGCCATTGGTTGTGGGCTGCATCGCGGGCCAGCGGTGGTCAATTCCGTCCAACTCAAGGCGATGATTGCGCTCTACGCGTGGGCGTGTGCTCTCCCAGGAGAGGCTTGTGCGCGCATGCACTGCAGGCCATTGTACTTTCAAGGGCTTACGGTGCTGTGTTCAAGTACCGAGTCTTTGATTGTCCGTCCACTCCGTCGAACCCCCGTTTCCGATAGGGAAACAGGAAAAACCTTGTCTACCTGTTTCACGTAGGAACGACGTTGCGGGAATCAGGCAGAAGGCGCTCTTGTACGAGCTTCGAAGCGGCGATCCCGTATGGTCAAAAATCTCAAACGGATTGAAAAGGCTTGTTTTCCGGTCTCGCGATTTCCTCGCATTTCAGCGGAGACATCGGATCACCGACCGTGCTTTCAGCCATAACTTGTTCCAGCAACCGAGTGATATGCGGATCACGATCTTCGATTGGCTTCCGTCCCCCTCCTGGCTTTCGTACTCTTCCTCCTTCCACGGCGAGCTTTCGCTTGGCACCAAGCTCGCGGATTCCCTTCAGAATGGTTGGCTTCGAAAGGCCGCTCGCTTCTACCATTCGCTCGATGCCGCCTCGCCCGCGCCGTAGCGCCTCGCGCCCTACCAACCAGCGTCGCTGCGCTTCGTTAAGGGTGCTCAGGACTTTCCGGAACAAGGCGGTCAATCGGCGCGGATGATTCATCGTCCGCGCCACGCATATAGGGCGGCACGGAATTCCGGGCGCAGCCAAAGCATTAACTTAAGCGCCGTACAAGCACAGATCATCCGTTCCGTACGTGTGGGTTTCGCGGCACGCCGGATTTTCGCACGTCAAGGTCTTTCGCCACGGTCTAATTCGAGAAGCAGCAACCTTCGCTTTTGTAGACAAGTGCATGTACAGATTTGCTGCCATCTGTACCCCTCGAATTCCCCTAACATAGTCATCATCGATTTCTATTTCCTTGCCGCAACTCTTGCAATGCACTCCTAGTTTTCCCGCCATCACCACACTATATATCGTTGCACTGCTCCACGGTACGCGCCCGCGCTTTTTGCGAACGATAAGCTCGCGTTGCGGATGCAACCTGTACGATGAGATACTCAACTGTCGTATGACACTCGACGACAAAACTCCAGCCGGCCGTGAAATCAATAACATACCTGCTGCCCTCCCATCGCCCTTCTGTTATAAATCCAGACCATGTTTCGCTTCGTCGCGCTCTGCTTGGGAATGCTGGTCCGCTTCTTTCGTGAGCGGCGAACTCTCCTTCTTGAGAATCTCGCTTTGCGTCAACAACTCGTCGCGCTGAAGCGTCGACATCCTCGGCCTAGTCTCGGCCTCTTCGATAAGCTCTTCTGGGTAATCGCTCGGTCGGTTTGGTCGGCTTGGAAACATTCTCTCATCCTGGTCACGCCGGAAACCGTCGTCCGTTGGCACCGGACTGGTTTTCGAATCTACTGGCGGCTGATCTCCAGAGTCCGGAGGCCGGTCGGAAGAAGACCGACACCGAAGGAGGTTCGGAAATTGATCTTTCGGATGGTCGTTGAGAACCCAACCTGGGGAGCGCCGCGGATCCATGGGGAACTCCGCATGCT
Source organism: Acidobacteriota bacterium (assembly GCA_003223215.1). Classification (GTDB taxonomy): domain Bacteria; phylum Acidobacteriota; class Terriglobia; order Acidiferrales; family UBA7541; genus Acidiferrum. The sequence goes on along the minus strand of QHYH01000229.1, from coordinate 9,311 downwards.
CGGTTTTGACCTTTCCGAGAGAACTATCTCCCGTTGGATGAAGCGAGCACCGAGAGATCCTGGCCGGGCCAGGCGCTGGCTGGCGTTCCTTCGAAACCATCGGGAAGCGATTGCGGCCATGGATTTCTTCACCGCGCCAACGATTACGTTCGGCATGCTCTACTGCTTCTTCGTCATCAGTCATGATCGTCGGCGCATCCTGCACGTTAACGTCACGAAGCATCCGACGAGCGGTTGGATCATCCAGCAGTTGCGCGAGGCGTTTCCATTTGAAGCCTCTCAGAAATATTTGATCTTTGATCGCGATCAGAAGTTCGGGTTCGAGGTCATCGCGGCGGTGAAAGCCACAAGGATCATTCCCAAGCAAACGTCATTCCGAAGTCCCTGGCAGAATGGCGTCGCGGAGCGGTGGGTGGGAAGCTGTAGACGAGACCTCCTGGACCACATTGTTGCGCTGAATGAACGCCATCTGAAGCGATTGCTCTCCGAGTACGTTCGTTACCATCATGAGGACCGTACGCATCTCGGACTTGAGAAGGGGACACCTGAGGGCAGAATTCGTTCCGAAGCTTCGGCTCGAGTCCTTTCACAGGACCGCAGCGGTCGCAGAGTTAATGGCGGGCTTCTTAGCCCTCTCCAGCCATGAATTCTGGCCGGATGACTTAACATTGTTTGACAGCCGACGTGTTCGCCGAGACCGCCTGTTACATTCCGCACAGGTGACGGACAGCTATCTCTTGGCGCTGGCTGGAGCCCATGGCGGGAAACTGGCCACGTTCGTCCAGGACCTCGTCACTACATGCGGTGCTCAACGGACCGCAATATCTGCAGTTGATCGCGTAAGCCCAGCTTGAGAAGTTTCATCGAGGGCGCTCCTTTCGCAGCTCTTTTTGAGTTAGATTACCACGCGATTACCGAGAATTCCGTCCGTATGTCAACCAGCATCCTTATGGCACGCTAACCGCAGATCTCGTCGATCACAATGGGTTTCGGAAAAGTAGTACAACTTGCCGATATTGTTGTGGCATTATGTACTTATGCCAAGGAGGGTGCGAAAATGCCCACAGCGACGGCCAAGAGGTTGAACGAGTATCTGCAGGACTGGCTCGGCACGCGAGCCGAGTCCGAACAGACGATTGTGCGTTTGGTCGAAGCAGGTCTCCCGACCAAGGTCATCAACCATCTTCTCGACAAGGGCCTTAGTCGCGTCGAAGTGTTCGACATTATCATTCCCCTGCGCACTTGGAAGCACCGCAAGAGCCGCCATCAGCCGCTTTCGAAGGAAGAATCTGAAAGAGCAGTTCGCGCAGCGCGAGTTCTTGCCCGCGCGCAGGCAGTTATGGGAGACCAGGAATCGGCCCTTGAGTGGCTCCGGGCGCCAAAGGGACGCTTCGAAGGTCGCGCTCCACTCGAGATGCTTCGCACCGAAACCGGCGGGCGCCTCGTCGATCAAATGCTGATTCAAATCGACGAAGGCATGATCGCCTGATGATTCTGTGGCGGATTAGCAACCATACCACTCTCGACGGACGAGGAGGACTCTACGCCTCCGGCCGATGGCACACAGAAGGCAGGCCGATCGTTTATTTGTCCGAAAACCCCGCGGGCGCGCTGGTCGAAGTGCTTGTGCACCTGGAACTCGATCCAGCACACTTTCCCAGGTCGTATCGCCTGCTTAAGGCTGAAGCTCCCGAAGATTTGTCCGTAAGAACAGTCGCGGGAGCCGAACTACCCCGAAATTGGATCTCTGACCAGATCGCTACGCGCACTGTTGGAGACGAGTGGTTGGCCTCCAAGAGCGCTGTGCTACTGCGAGTCCCGTCGGTCATCGTGCCAGAAACATTTAACGTGTTGTTGAATCCGGAGCACGCCGAGGCCGGGCGCATTCAGGTGCTTTGGCACGAAGAATATCCGTGGGATGCACGACTTCTCAGGAGGTGATCACGTGTGAGACCGCAGATCCGCGGTTTCCGTCCACTTTCCGTCCAATTTAAGGAGGAAATTAAGTGGCGCGTTGGCTCGTAAACGAAACCGGCAGCGGCATTTACAGATTTTGGTCATTCTACCTACGAACCAGAAGGTCGCGAATCAACACAGCCTCATCCTAGCACTGGTATAGGGACGCCGTACCTTTCGCTGTTCCCTTCTCGTCGACTGAGAATCTGCTTCTCGATAGCCCCGCTTACGCCAGCGCGAGGTCCACCGGATCTTACGGTAAGGGCTGCCAAACATAAGCCAGAACTCTGCCGTGGACCAAGGCCATCTTAGCCGAAGTGATCGCCTTTACCAGCGAAAGCGAAGGTAGAATCACCGCCGACCAGATGCGTGCCCTGATCCAGCGCGTCGACGGTACCAAGTCGAAGCGGAGGATGGAACTCTTAGGCCATGCTTGACGACCAAGAAACCCGAAGGAGATCTCCTGCAGTCCCAGCCTCCCTGCGCCTGCGACCAACAATTTGAACAATTTGAGAGAATCTGGCGCGTCTAGGTTATCCTTGGAAGAAGGAGAGCTCTCCATGATCTCGCTTCTCCGCCAACGCCAGGCGGAAGTCGGAGCGCTCTGCCGCCGCTATCATGTGCGGCGTTTGGAGCTATTCGGTTCCGCCGCAATCGGCCAGGATCGACCCGACGAAAGCGACCTAGATTTCCTGGTTGAGTTTGATTCGCTTCCTGCGGGCAGTTACGCTGACGCCTACTTCGGCCTTCTGGAAGCACTGGAAGCACTTTCAGGCCGGGCAGTGGATCTCGTTGTTTACTCCGCGATCAAAAACCCTTATTTCCGACAGTCGGTCGAGCGGACCAAGACTCTGGTCTATGCGCCTTGAAGCGAAGAAGTATCTCTACGACGTTCAGCAGGCGGCATCGTGGATTGCCGATTTCACGGCCGGCAAGCGGTTTGAAGATTATCGCAGCAGTGCCATGTTGCGCTCGGCAGTCGAGCGGCAGTTTGAGATTATCGGCGAGGCGCGGCACAACTCGCCAAGGTTGACGAAACAATAGTGAAGCGCATCGGCGAGCACCGCCGAATTATTGCGTTTCGAAACATTCTCATCCATGGCTATGCTGACGTGGACGCCCGTCTCGTCTGGGATATCGTCCAAGGCAAACTTCCCGTGCTTCACCGCGAGGTTGAAGCTCTCTTAAGCGAGACGTGAGGAGAGCGATGTTGTACCCGGTCCCTCGCCAAGCGCCTATCGGTATCGAGACTGCCTGAAGGGACAGTCAGTGAGTGTGGGAGTTCTTGCCGGAATTCTTATCTTCGTGCTGCCAGGTGTTCGGTGAGCCACGCAATCATTTGAGGGCGGAAATCCGGGCCGCCACTGGGTAGCAGACTTTTGAATTCTCGTAGGCCCTTTTATTCCTTTATTCTTTCACGCGGAAGACTGCTGCGTGGATGCACGACTGAATCGTCCGCAGGCGCATAGTGCAGCCGGATCTACCGTCCGCTTCAAACGATAATGCAGATCTTCCTTACTCCCCCAACGTTCTTGCGATTGCCGGGATTGCCTAACCGACTGGTTTTTGCAATTATTTGCCGAATGAGATTCCGGACTTCTGGAGATACGGTTGGGCGGGCCTTCGCGGTGCCGACTCTACCGCTTCCAATAGAGTCGAAAACCTTTGCGATGCCAGGCGATAACAGTCTCGTGTTTGATGATGAGCGATGCCGACCGCCAATCGTTCAAATCGTTCCACAACTGCGAGATTCAACTCCACAGGACGCGGTCGGCCGAACTGAGGGACAATCGATGGCCAGCGCACAGACTCCCGGGAAATCAACGAAGGACTGGTGGCCGATTTCGACGCGGGCGGAAACGTGGTCGGGCTCGACAACACGCTTCCGAGAGGTTGGACCTAAGACGCTCGAAGCCGAGTCGCTGCCAGCGGTCAAAATGAGAATCGCGTAGGACCAGAATCAGCGGGTGCGCGGAAGTAGAGGATCTTCTTTTGGTCCCTGCGCGGCACCTGACCGAAAGCCGACCCTCGGAGGAGAGACATGGTCAAAAAGCAGGCAATGAAGAGCCTCCCCAAAAACGAGGGGGATATTCTCAACCGACTTTCCGCCGGGCTCTCAGAGCAAGAAATCCGGCGCGTGCTGGCGGGGGCATTGAACTCCCTGGATCATGCGGGGGTGCATCGTCTCCTCAAGCGAGTGGGGCATGAAACAGCCACTGCGCTACGCAGAGTCCTGCACGCGGACAGCTCCAAACGTCCGCCAGTCCCTGGCAAAGCCAAAGTCAAAGAAGAATGGGAGAAGGCGTGGGATGACTGGAATTCCCTGATTGCGGAGGCCAGCCACGAAGAAGGTCAATATGTGATTCAGGAGCATCACTGGGAAGAGCCGTACTTCGATCCTGGGTCCGTCACCCTTGCCTTGGAGCCGATTGCTGCCCGGATGAAGAAGGTTCTGCCACGCGTATTCGAAGAGAACATGGACCCCGATTTTAGTTTCGCCGAAGCTGTCCGGAACAGCATGGAAGAAATCGAGTCGGGCCTTCCGGATTGGATGGATCCCTTCGTCAATGAAGGCTTTGTGCTGGGCCCTGAGGCGACGGCCTGCCTTATCGACTGGGAGTGGAGAAGCGCGCGCCGGCGGAGCATGACGGCCTTTCAGTTTGTCGACCAACTCTGTCGATTGGAGGCATCAACGCAGGGCTTAGGCCTGGACGAAAAAGCTCTGGCCCGCTTTGTTGGCGGCCTCAACGCGGAAGCCAAAAAGGACATCCTCAAGGGAATCCAGGCCAAGCGTGACCAGGAGCCGTGGAAACAAGCGCTCGACCAAACACATTCCAGTTGGTTCCAGATATACAAGCGGCTGTGCCGCGGTCAAGACCGTCCGGCCTATCTGGAAGATTGCCGAGCGCGAATCGGCCAAGACTGGACGCTTGCCTTGCCTGTAGCCAAAGATCTCGAGCGCAGGAAAAAACATGCCGAGGTATTGCCGGTATGCGCCGCCGCCCTGCGTTCCTTTCTTGGCGTGCCGGAAGGAGAGAAATGGGACCTACGCGAGGAACTCCTCGTTGAGAGTGCGGGCTACCGACTGAACGGACGATTGGATGCCCGGCTCGGGGATTTGCTTGAAATCTGGGGACGGTCCTCACGTGCCCTCGGAGAAGAGGAGATTGCCACTGCTGCTCGGCTCCAGTCCGAGCTTCTCGAGAATTGGAAGAATTGGGACAAGGCCATCGCCGCCTTTCGCCGCATCCCGCAGCCGAGGTTCGTTCCAGTCCGGGAACGCCTCTTCGCCCAATGGAGGGAATTCGTCGCCGAAAGAAGCGTTGCTGGCGCGGGCGAGGATGCGCCCCAAAAGTCCCACTGGGTTCAAGCCTTGGCCGATGCCGCCTGGGAAGGACATAGCCGTCGGGATTCCTTCTGCGCCTGGCTTCGGCAATGGCTCAACACCATTGAACGTGATTCTGGGGCCCTCCGCAGCTCCGAAGGTGCTTTAGCCTGCCTGTCTCTCGATCTGGAGGGAGGTACGTGGTTGTCTAGAGCTTCCCCGAAGCTGGCACGTCTTTTGGCTTACAACCGCACCAATGACCCGACCTTGCGGGCTTCGCGTAGAAAGTGGTTGAAACGTCTGGGTGTCTCCGTGTTGGTCCCCGAACTGCTTGTTTTTTGGAGACGGAACGTCCAGCGCCTTGTCCCCGATCCAGCCGCGAGCCGCGGAGACTACGAAAGTTGCGCCGATTGGGTCCAAGCCCTCCGGGAGTTGAACCCGACTTCCTTGAAACAGCTGCTTCGTGAGTGGTCGGTCTCCCACCACAGGCGCAGAAACTTGTGGCGAGCACTCGAGGCGAAGGGCCTTTCAAAGCGCGCGTTCAGTCTTGCCGATGGTACCGAAATCACGCGTAACATTGGCGATGCGACATCCCGAGTGCTATATGGGCGGGGCGTTCACCCATAGGGATGAATGAGATGAAAGTCGTCGCAGCGAGAGTACGATCAAGCCGGGTGAGGGACGGTACGGTCGTCGCCGCTCCAAATGCAAACCCAATGTTCTTCGAGCAGAGACTCCGCTCAGCTATATCATTAAAGGCGGGGTGCCTGCGCTTGTCCGCGTGAGGCAATTTCTTGATGCGCACCTGCGCGGCGCGTGACGCGAGAGACCACGCCCAAGATCACGCCGCTCCGTCAGGATGATACGCATCGGCTCATTCCTTCGCGTTACAGCGATCAGAGCGCCCTCGAACGACTTACCGAAAGCGCGGAGGAGCTGAACGATGTGTTCGAGCTGGACGCTGCCACCAACGACCGTTTGCTCGGCGAAGCGAATTTACTCCCGGGCGTCAGCGTTCACGGAGACGGCCGCTACTGAGGTTGCTTATCACAAATCGCTTGAGCTGCAGGAGGTGAACAGGCAGGAGCCGGAAACCATCACATGAGCCCGGAAATCAACATCGAAGGCACACCTGTTTATTTGGACATAGAAAGCTTACCCGAGGAAGGATTCTATTATCTAATTGGGATTCGAACCATAGCGGGCGACTCTGTCGTTCAGCACAGCTTTTGGGCGAATGGGCCTTCGAAGGAAAGCCGCATTTGGTGGGAGTTCCTGTCCAAGCTGATGGAAATCGAGAATCCTGTTGTGATTCGTTACGGTAGCTTCGAAAGCGTTTTCCTAAAGCACATGGTCGAGAAATATGGTGGCCCGCCAAATGATTCTGGTGTTGCGAAAGCACTCGAATCGTCGATCAACCTTCTTTCCGTTGAGAAGTACTGAAAGCCAACTCCTACTTCTTGCGAGGCAAGAGATTCCTGAGCACGGACGCCAGTTGTTCGGCGAGACGGCCTGTTTTGGCGACAGATTCGAGCTGCCTGTAGATATCCTCCGCGTCACCCTGCTTTCGAGCACCGACACTGCATACGACGACTATGTGGTGCTGCGGATAAATTCGGTAAACGACGCGGTGGTTGCCGAACTGGTGCTTCCAATAGCCCGCCAGAGACGCGCGCAACGACAGTCCGTATCCTTCGGGGGCAACGGCTAGCTTCTTCTCCAAGACTTTCCGCAGTTGATTTCGCACACTGCCGTCGAGGGCCTTTATATCCGCTGCGGCATCCGAGGTGTATCTAAGCTCAAAGGGAGGTTTGGCACGCACCTCTTCCGATGGTGGTGCAGCGGGCGGGGGCTGTCTTCGCCCTTTGGTCATTTGCCAAAGACATCTGCTGTGGTAAGCAGCCGGCCCGCCGCAAGGTCGTCGTCAATGGTCTTTGACAAGGTGAGCAAGCGGTCAGTCAGGTCGCGGTCGGCGAGAATCTCCAGAGTGGCAAGAATTGACTCACGTTCGTTCACTAGGCAGTCCAAAAACTCTTTGTCCACCAGGTACTTCGGGGGCTGGCGGCGGTTCTCCACCAACACGACACGGTTTTTTTTCGCTGCTTTCAAGTATGTTTTCAGCTTGTCTCGAAGGTCGGTCGCCGTGACCTTCTTGACAGCGATGGAAGTGCGTACCAATGAAATCTCCTTAATGTACGATACAAGGACGCAAGTGTACGTTTCAAGATGGTGCTCTGTCAAGGGCCAAGTTGATCGCGGTGGAGCGTGGGAAGTACGACAGGGACTTTTCTGAACGCGTGCTTAGGGATTCGGGGTTGCTGATTCCCGAAGGCCGAATGAGGACGCTGCGCGTTGGAATTGCCAGTGACGAGCAGCTGATGGCCCGGACGCTTGCGATCGCCCGCGGCGAAAATAAGCCGGCCGCCGGTGATCCGAAGATTTTGGTTCACGTCCGCTGAGAGCTTCGCCAGGATCCTTATCGGACCGCAACCGTGCGTTACTTGGGATCATCGCTGAATCCGCCCCTGACCGGCCGGAACAAGTCGAATCTCTCCCGCAGGCTGAAGACCATGCAGCGGTACGGCTTCGTTCAACTCAGCCGCGGAGCACGGGGCGCGGTCATCTCGAAGGTTCCGTACCAGAAGATCTCGTTGACGCTGCCGTTGTCAAAACCGGGGCGGCACGGGATCGAGGCCGCCGCACATGAATCGGAACCTGTGCGGTTGGCCTGGCGGTCGGCCGCAGTATGAAGGATGCGAGCTCATGCGCTCATGCGCCGCAGCACTTCTTGTATTTCTTGCCGCTGCCGCAGAGACAGGGTTCGTCCCTGCCCGTCTTCGGCGTTGCCGTCCTGATCTGGGAGGAGCCGGCCGGGTTCAGTTTGGAGTTTGGTGCAGCGTAGGTTGTGTTCTTCGCTCGGTCCTCCCGAAAGCACGCCCACCATCCCATCTGGGCCACGGTGTCATCCACCAGCCGTAGATGCGGATTGTCTGCGAGTCCGGCGAGAATCCGGTCCTTACCCATCGCCAAGTCGCGTGTGACATTGTCAAAGCGAATGCAGTCGGGGTCAACCAACCCGTCCTCGTAAGCCTTCTTGATATCGTCGAGCAGCTCTTCCGGGTAAAGATCGGAGCTATGGCAGACCAGCGCGTCCCAGACGTGTGACCACTTCCGCACCAACTTGCCACGAAACAGGGCAGCGAAGTAACTCACGATCTCATCACGGCTCTTCTGTCCGGCGACCACCAGTGTCACAAGACTGCTCAGCGCCGCACCCCGAACCCATTGGTCAGTGCTCTCATTCTCGATTAAGGACTGGATACCTGCCAACTCGCCGCCACATACCGACGCCAGTACCTGGCCGAGGTCTCCCGTGATGAAGTCGCCGCAGAGAGAGTCCAGGAGGTCGCCCGGAAGCGACGCGAAGCGCACCATAAGCGGATAGGCGCGGGTTTCGCGGAACTGGGCCAGCAAGAACATGGCGTACAAGTGGGCCATGTAGTCACCCTCAGCGTCTAATTGCGCTGCTCGGTCCACGGTTCCTTTGAGGATGCGCAGTAGCTCTAGTGTGATCTCTTCCCGGCGCGCCACGGCCGCTTCAACCGCAGCTCGTGCAAACTGTCCAGTATACCGTTCGAATTGGTGTAGGATTTCGGCTGTTTCCATTGGCATCTTCGTGCAGCCACATTCTCCCTTACATTCTCTACCTTCTCCTACGACGACGATTATAGCGGTCGCTGTGTGATCACTCCGTCGCCTGAAAGGCGACGGCTTCTCGCGGCACGCATGAGACGACATCCTCTACGTTATGCCGCGAACGCCCGATCCGGGCGCGTTCGAGTATGACTTGCGCGGTGACCACGTCACGAGGCGCCGACAACCCGCATACCGGACATTCATGCCAACGCTCGGCAAGAGTCTTGGGCACGGCCGCTCCGCATACGCACACTTGGCTGGTTCCACGCGGATCCACCTTCACCAGCTCTCGCCCGGCGCTCGCAGCCTTGTACCAGAGTTTGGCAAAGAAAGA
>QHYH01000010.1 GCA_003223215.1 Acidobacteriota bacterium | reverse complement strand
CCCACGAATAACGATAATCCTTTTATTGCCCCGAATTTCTTGTCCACATATCCAGACATTACACGCACCAACACGTACACCATCAAAGTAGACCAGAACTTCACTGACAAAGACCGGCTTTCGGTGCGCTACACGAACAGCTGGCTGAACGCCGCCTTGGAGGGCGGGTACTTCGCCAATCCCATCGATACGTCTTCGGGCATGGGAACGAGCGCCAAGGACTACTACATTCACAACGTCGCCGTGAACTACACTCGGACCATCTCGACGACTTGGCTCAATGAATTACTAGTCGGCGTGAGCCGATCCGCCGCTCACTACGGGACGAGCGCGGACTTCACCAACTGGCCTTCCACGCTGGGGCTGCCCAACCCCTTCAACGCAACCGGGTGGCCTACGATGTACACGTGTGAAGCCCCGGATTGCACCGCGTTCTTTGGCTGGGACTCGGACAACGTGCACAATCAAAATCTGACCAGCGAAACGATCGATGACAACGCAACTTGGAGCCACGGCAAACATACTATCCAGTTTGGTTTCCGGGGGCGACGAGAACAGAACAACGTGCGTGAGAACCAGCAAGCCCAAGGCAGTCACGAATGGGACCCAGCGTATACCACCAATTGGGACGCCAGCTCCTTCGGACCACTACCGGATACGGGCAGTGGATTTGCCGAACTCTTGCTCGGCTTGCCGGATTTCCTTTCCAATCAGTACAACCGTGGATACTTCTACTTCCGCCAGACGCAGTTAGGGCTGTATGTCAACGACCGCCTCAAGGTTACGCCAAAGCTAACCCTCAACCTGGGTCTTCGCTGGGACTATTGGACACCTTACAAAGAAGCTCGAAACCGGCTTGTAGTGCCCTACAACCCCGAAACCCCAGGCACGTTCCAAGTGCTTTCGCCAGGGAATGTGAGCGTGGAGCAAATCCCAGGAATTCCTCCCGCCGTGCTCACGTCGTGGGCGAATGTGGGGCTGACTTGGGCCACGGCCAACTCCGTTGGATACCCTTCCAACCTCTTTCGGTCTATTCGACATGACTTTGGTCCTCGCTTGGGCGTCGCCTATCAGATTAACCGCAACACCGTGATCCGCGGCGCGTTCGGCATCTACTACGTAGGAATGCCACTGTCTCTGTTACTACAATCAACCCGCAATAATCCGCCTTTGAATCTTCGTTTCGTAAACAACCCTTTCAATAATCCCAACGTACCCGGTGGTGCGGGAGGACCGTATGATGGTACGTATCCCTATATTTCGGCCCCAGCACCCAGCGACTACCTCCCAACCGCCACGGTGGATATTAATACGCCGCAAGGACTTAACCCCTACGGTAACGCTGCGACGTATTGGGATCCGCGTGCCTGGAACGACGAGCATCAGCATACTTGGAACGTAACCCTCGAGCGTGAGCTACCTGCGCAAATAGGACTACGACTGAGCTACATAGGAACGTACGGCGGAAACCTGGAGCAGCAGTTCTCCATCGATCCTCGAGAGCCGGTATATAACTATTCGACGCGCACTGGACTTAAGCCTCCGGGCCAAACCAATCTATTGCGGGCAGTGCCAGGGTGGGGGTTGATTGGCATAAACCATACCGGCTTTTCCCACGACCATTCGGCCCAAGTGGAACTCCGCTGGAAGTATGCCAATGGGATGAGCTTCCAGTGGTTTTACACTTACGTGCGTGCCCTCACCACTACCGATCCAGCTGGCTTCGCCGATGGAAACACCTCGATCAATGGCGGCGGCGGAAACGGGAGTTTTGGCGGGAGCGGTGGGGCGACCGTGCCCGAGAATATCGAACTGCTCGGCGAACCAAACCTCAGCTACAACCAGCGGCGGCGGCTTGTCTACTTCAACAACACCACCATCCCTCCGCACCGGATCACTTTCAACGGAATCTACGAACTTCCCTTCGGGCGAGGCAAACGCGTTGGCAGGAACGTTTCGACGCCGCTCAACTTTTTGATAGGGGGCTGGCAACTGGCGGCTATAGGTACTTGGAATAGTGGCCTCTGGATGGGCGTGAATCCTGCTTTCGTCCAGACCGGCAATGTCCGCATTTCTGGCGATAAGCGCGCTACGCTGAACATCGTCGGAGCCACCGAATTATACCGGCAATGGTTCGCCGGCGATTTCAACCCCGCGACTGTAACGACTGTTAGCGGCACTCTCGTTGCCCCTGCCGTTCGGCCAGCGGGTCCGAATTGCTCCGGACAGTTCCTTGGCAAGCTTGCTGTTACTTTGAGCGATGGGTCGTGTTTCAACGCCCCCTTCAGTGGACTTTACAACCCCGACCCCCGCGTAAACGTTACCTGTCGGTCTATAAGCACTTCAGGTTCAAAGAGCGTTTTGACGCTCGCTTTGCCGCCGATTTCTTCAATGCTTTCAACCATCCGAACGATGTGGCTCCCAGCACAATCAGTGGCTTGCAAAACTTGGGGCAACAATCAAACGACCCGCGAATCATACAGTTCTCACTTCGCATGGAATACTAGCGTGGCAAACTTCCTCGACGGGAGGTCGTGCATCCTGTACGACTTCCGTCGCAGCCTTGCCCTTCCCAGCACAACGGCGCTAATATCCACGCCTGAACGAGTTGTTTACTTGCGGAGGGCTAAGCTGGAATGTCGAGGTTTTTCTTTCAAACCTTGACGCGGTCCGGGGAGAGGCTCACCTCGAATCGAGCTCAGAGTTCGCCGGACTATCTCTCTCTGTATTCATACTGCGCCCACATGATCGAGAGCCAGTGCGAATTCACCCAAATCGCGCGTCTCGTGACCCTGCTCGTTTGCCTGTTCGCGACATCATCGGCATGCGGCGCGGGCCAAGCGAGCGCGGACCTGTTTGAAACGCGGTTGGCGGAAGGCATCAAGCTCCTGGGCGAGGGACGTGTTCTCGAATCAGTAAAAGTCCTCAATAGCGCCAAGCAAAGTGCCCCACAAGACGCAAGGCCCTATTTCTATTGCGGCGTGGCCTTGGCTCAGGCCGGGAGAATGCGCGATGCTGCCTCCGAAGTCGGGGAAGCGGTCCACTTGGCGCCTGAGCAACTTCATTATCGAGTTTTTCAGGCCCACGTGCTCGAGCAACTCAGGCAAGCGGCCGCGGCCCAGGAAGCACTGGCCGCGGTTCAAGACAAAACACTTGAGCATCTGGACCTGGCTTGGCTGCGATTGCTGGCCGATGTCTACTACCGCCTGCAAATGACCGATCAAGCGCTCAAGATTCTCGATCTCTGGGCCCAGCGTGACCCAACGGACGCGCGCATCGACCTGTATAGGGGCCAGGTATACCTGGTGAAGAGCCAGCCGGACATGGCCCTAAGTTGTTTTCGGCGTAGCCTAGAAAAATCGAGCGAGAATCCCCAAGCCTATTTCGAGATGGGCAAAATTCTCTACGAAAGGAATCAGCTTCCACTTGCGAAGGATGCACTCCTCAGCGCGGTTCGTGAGGATGCGAATAATCCGGAGTACCTTGCGAAACTTGCCTCGGTCTACCTGGCGATGGGTGACGCGGATGCGGCGATCGAATGCCTAAAAGCTGTGGAAGCGGCAGGCCTCAGCGTGCCGACGGCCTATTACACGTTGGCGCGAGCTTACCGCAATAAAGGCGACGCTGCTCGCAGCGCCGCCTACATGGAGAACTTTCAGCGCGCAACTTCCGCCGAGCGCGACCGCGAAGCACGCAAATTGGAGGTTGAGCGTCCGATCGCCCAGGCTAAAAGGGAGTTGGACCACGGGAATCCCCAGGCCGCTCGAATCCTGTTTGAGAAAGCCCTCGAGATTGATCCCAATCAATGGGAGC
>QHYH01000228.1 GCA_003223215.1 Acidobacteriota bacterium | reverse complement strand
ACCAATTGCGCCTGATCTTCTGCGGATAAGTTAACGATGGGAGGAACTTTCGCCATGGGGAGATACATAGCACAGAGGTGCCACTCTGTCTACTTATAAGTGGGACTATGTGTCTAATCAATTACGGGACAGTACACTAGGGCTCCGCGGAGCAAGATGCGGACCAGCCGTTTCTCTTGCCGGCGGGTGAGTCTTCTCGGGCGGCCCGGAGAAAATCGCACCTTGAGGGCATCGGCGCCGTGTCGTCGCCACGCATTCCGCCACCGCATCACGGAACTGGCCGCGCACCTGATGCGTCGAGCCACTTCGTTCAGGGACAATTCCGCGCGAAGAAGTTTCAGCGCACGCCTGCGCCGGTCGGACAGCAAGTCGGCCGAACCCTTGGGTCGCACAGGGACCTCTAGTCATGCGGAGATCCCATTATTGCATTATTTTATGTGAGAGCAATAGGCGACCTTCTTGCCGGCGGCTTGTTCGAGGAGTTCGTGAATGTAGGTTTGGTAGGGCTTGTGCTGTTTGGCGGCGAGGCGGCGGAGGCGCGCGAGCACCTTCGGAGAGATCCGGATGGCGATCAGTTGTTTAGCGTTTCCAGTAGATGGGCGCCCGACACGGCGAGCACGGCGGAGCTGAGCATCTGTCGCTTCGGGAATATCCGTCAGGTCGAGCATGCTATCCGGCATATGCCGCGCGTTCTTTGCGCGTTGCCTGGCGTGCGCTGATGATGCGAATCGTTTCTTTGTCATACTTCACTCGTCGCGTATAAACAACAAAGACGATTCGGCCGATAGGGGAGAAACCGATTCGTACGAATCTAAGCTCCGACTCCGAGTGTTCAATGTCATCGTAGTCCAGCCCATTGGGATCGGCGAAGACAGTAGCCGCCTCCTCAAAAGAGACTCCGTGCTTCTTGAGGTTAGCGAGGGCTTTGCGCGCATCCCAAGAGAACACATTACTGTATATACGCTAATTACGGCATTGGGTCAACTTGCACCTGTTCTACAATTCCGAAGCTGAGGCGGAGGCACAACCGGAGGGTTGCCGGGTCATCTTCTCTACCGGCTGTGGTTGCACGTGGGGAAACAGGTCAATTCACTGGCGACGTGTCGCGCCCCGTGTCCGTGCCGGCGGGTTGCAGCGCGCGCCACGCGGCGGGTGTGTCTTCGGAGAAATTGACTGCAAACACGGCCACAGCGGGATCTTCAGTTAACGGCGCCGGAGGTTCTTCAGATCATGTCGCCAGCTCAGCCGGGCCGGACACAGCTGGTTTCAGCAATTCCCAGCGATTCCCTGCTCGCCATAAGTGCGCATTGGCGCTTGGAAAAAAGAGAATTCCGTGCGTGACAAGTTCCGTGGGTGAGCATGACGAAGGGGCGTATCTGCGTTAGTATGAATTTCGCATGAGCGCACCGACTTTTGTTGGCGGATTATTGGCGGTCCAAGAAGCGTCTGCAGTCAGGGGCGTAGCAGGCAGCCAGTGCGCTGTATGCGAATCTTGCAAAACCCTTATTTGCAGGGTTTTAGCATGACCTGGAATTTACTGCTTGTTGAGTAAACTAACCAGCGCGATTGGTTAGAATCCTACACTGTCACGGTCGACCTAGGTGAGTGTCATCGCTCCCACCGTAATTCCAAGCATTTGCGTACGATTACTTCCCCTGGTTCGTTATTCTTAGGAGCCGATTTCCGACGTCACGTCACGCGCAAGGTCCTCCTTGCGCCCGGTGGTGGGAGCTTGTCTCGGTCAATCGGCTCGATTGCTCGCCTTAGCAACTTCTCGAAAAACGTGTTGTCACCACGCATGAAACTTGCGTCGCTCGCCTGGTACAGTTCCTCTCGTGAAACTTTGCTCCAATCAATCCAATAGCTGTTCTTGTACGCGAGCTCTCGCACGAATTCTCGCTGCGCTCTTCCATTTCCTTCTCGAAAAGCATGCACGGCGTTCAGTGTTCCTAGAGTCTGTGCCAAGCGACTGGCAAACCGCTCTTGATTTAAGCCACGAAGATGTCGCTCCTCGGACAATTCCCCAAAATAGGCCTTTCAACGTAGACTCGATGTAAGGCACGTGGGCAAAGTATGAATTCCCTTTTGCGATGTCGACCGTTCGAAAGTCTCCGGCCCATTCGTAGACATCTTGGAACAGGTAACGGTGAATTCCTTGCAGGTGTTCAATATCGAAGAGCCCGGATAGCGGACGTTCTATAAGCTCTAAGGACCGTTGTCCCACTCGGTCCGCTTCAAAGCGGTCTAGTATTTCCTGATTACGAATCCCAGGAATGTTTTTGAGGACCGTTGTACCCGGATAAACGTACGGGTCGGAACTCATCGAGGAAACTACACACCTGTCGGGAGGGCTCGAATCAGTTCTCCGACTTGTTCAACAGAGACCTCACCCTCAATGTACCTTTGCCAAATCTCCAGCGCCTTCGGACTTGGTTCCAGCCCTTCGAGGCGGACATTGGCCACAGCGTTCTCAACGAACCGCTCGCGCCAAGCACGGGCTCCCTGTTCAGCGATCGGTTGGGAACGCAACACACTCATCGCTCTACCTCCAGAGCCGAGACAATCGACTATGCTGTACCTTTATTATACCAGAGCGGCCTGTCCCTGATTCACCGCTCCACGCCAGACCCCAATTAAGTGGCAACGAACTCCTGCCTGTCACGCAGGAGGTCGCGGGATCCAGTCCAGTCACGCTGATCTCCCAAGTATCGTAGTAGCGACCATTGCCGAATAGCCACCCCTTGACAATCTACAATTCTTATTGTAGATAACCATAGTATGGCGAAGCCAAACGATTTGGTCCAAGGAACACTCGACCTTTTGAGGACGGTCTCGCTCGAACCCAAGCACGGCTGGGCGATTGCCAAGCGCATTCAACAAATCTCCGGTGAAGTGCTTCAGGTCCAGCAAGGATCCCTCTACCCGGCTTTACATCGGTTGGAACAGCGAGCGTGGATCAAGGCCAAATGGAAGGAAACCAAGACGGGAAGGAAAGCCAAATTTATTCGTTGGCCGCCGCGGGACGCGCACAGCTTGAGAAGGAAGCGGAGAATTGGAGTCGCTTGTCCGCAGCAATCAACCTGGTAGTAGAAACGACGTAGGAGTGAGATGTCATGTTGTGGGTTCAGCGATTCTGGCTCAGGTTGCAGACTTTGTTCGGTCGCAATCGAAGCGCTAAACGATTACATGATGAGATTCAATTTCATCTCGAACACCAAATAGCCGCGCCGGCATGAGCCGAGAAGAGGCACGCTACGCTGCGATGCGCGGAGAGGAACGGAGGTCCGTATGCGCAAGGCATCATGGCCCAAGCATGAAATGCCTGCCTGGCGCCCTCATGACAGAATTGCACGACGGCTAGTTAGCAGACCCTCGCCGGGGGTTCGAGTTTTCGAGTTGCGCCAGCGGGATAGGGCTTAGATAAAGGTCGCGGTTATCGGATGCCTGGGGCGTAATCCCGCGGTTCATTTAACTCATTCTGCGGATCGTTCAGGAATCGGAAGGCTGGCACCTGGGAACAAAAGAAGTATAACCAATTGTGTTTTTAAGCATCACATAGCGTGCAGGAGAAGTTATGTCAGTGAAAAGCGTCCAATTTGCGGTTGCCGCGCACATTATGGCTGCCCTGGGTTACTTCCCCGGCGAGGAAATCTCGTCGACGATCCTGGCCGACAGTGTGAACGCCGATCCTACTTTCGTTCGAAAGTCGCTCTCCAAGCTCTCGAAAGCGGGCTTGGTCGTAACAAAGCGGGGCAAGAGCGGAGCGAGCATGCTTTCGCGTTCTCCGCGACAAATCACGCTGCTCGACATATACCGTGCAAGTGCGGCACCACCGGCGTTTGCGATTCACTCCTATCCTGTGGAAAAGAGGTGTCCGGTCAGCTGCCACCTCAAGGAGTGCATGTCGGAGCTACTTTCTCAGGCTCAGAACAGCTTCGAGAGCTCGCTCGCGAAAATCACCTTGGCTAATCTGGTTGGTCAGATCCGGCACAAGACGCATTGACTTTTTTTGCTTTTAATTGTGCATATTAAAAGAACAGTACATCAGGAGAACTAAGAAAATGCTGACGGAAACGGAACTGGCGTCGGACGAGCGGGCGGATAACAAGGGGCGGCGGATCAGTGGACGAACGTCGGCCAAGCTGTGGGTTGCCGCTGGGCTGGCAGGGATAGTGTTTGTGGGTGCATGGCTCAAGTATTCGCCTGGGGCGAGTGGAAGTTCCGCCGGTGCTGCGCCTGCTGCACTTCCACAAGTCGTGGTGAGCAAGCCGCTGGCGCAAGACATCGATACGCGGTTGGGCTTCCTTGGCCAATTCGCGGCGGTTTCGCAAGTCGAACTGCGCGCGCAAGTAGGCGGTACGCTTACTGGAATATTTTTCAAGGACGGGGACATTGTTCGGAAGGGCGACCTCCTTTTCACAATTGATGCTCGACCCTACGAAATCACACTTGCCGAAGCGAACGCCCAGCTTGAGGTTGCTGCGGCTCGACTGCAACTGGCTGAACGGCAACTTGACCGTGCCAAGGATCTGGAGCAAAGCAATGCTGGATCAGTCGAAAACGTTGACCAGCGCATATCCGATCAGCGGTCGGCGCGCGCTGCTGTCGAAGAGGCCAAAGCCCGAATCCGCGATGCACAGTTCGACCTCGACCATTGCCGGATTACGGCGCCGTTCACAGGGCGCATGGGCACGCATCTCGTTTCGGTAGGCAATTTAATTGCTGGCAGTCGCACAGCGACGAGTCCGACGACACTGCTCGCGACGCTCGTTTCGCTTGATCCGATCTACCTTGACTTTGATATGAGCGAGTCTGATTTCCTCGCGTACTCCAAGTATCGCGGGCCCCTCAAGGGAGGGCATGTCCAAAAGGTTGAGGTTGCGCTCGGCGACGACAATCAGTACGCGCGAAGCGGCGTATTCGATTTCCTGGACAATGTCCTTGACCGTTCGAGCGGCACAATCCACGCCAGGGCTATGGTTGCGAATTCCGATCTGGTTTTGACTCCTGGCCTGTTCGCTCGTGTTCGACTGGTCGTCGCTCCTCCTTCACCGACGCTCCTCGTGCCGGACACTGCAGTGTTGCCTGACCAATCGCAACACATGGTTATGACGGTTTCGGCGGACGGGAGGGTCGCGCCAAAGCGAGTGGAAGTAGGGGAGATTCGCGACGGTTTGCGAGTGATCCGGTCCGGGCTCGCGCCGAACGACCGAGTCATCTTGGATGGGCTACTGCACGCCGCGCCCGGAACCAAAGTCGCCACCCAGGACGGCACGATCCGTTCTGATGGCGGTCAGGACTAAAGAGAGACCAAAACATGCGCCTGACACATTTCTTTATCGAACGCCCCCGCTTCGCGATCGTACTAAGCGCTTTCGTGACACTGCTCGGGCTTGGTGCGCTCGCGATTCTGCCGGTCGCACAGTACCCGGAAATCGTCCCGCCCACAGTGCAGATCACCACGGTGTATCCGGGCGCATCCGCGGATACGGTGTCGCGCACCGTAGCGACGCCGCTCGAACAGCAGATCAATGGCGTCGAGAACATGCTCTACATGAGCAGTCAGTCGACCGGAGACGGCAGGCTCACGATCACGGTTACCTTCCGCATCGGCACCGACTTGAACGTCGCACAGATGCTGACGCAAAACCGTGTCCAGGACGCTTTGCCACGGTTGCCGGAAGACGTACAGCGTCTCGGTGTACAAGTGAGGAAGGCGACACCGAGCATACTCCTGGCCATTCACGTCTACTCGCCGGATAGTTCGCGTGACAACCTGTATCTCTCAAACTACACAACCTTGCACGTAAAGGACATTCTCGCGCGCCTCGAAGGTGTTGGAGATGTGCAGTTCCAGGGCGGCCGCGAGTACGCCATGCGCATCTGGCTCGAACCCGACAAGGTTGCGGCGAACAATCTCAACGGCAGTGAGGTGCTCGTGGCACTGCGCGCCCAGAACCTGCAGGTCTCGGCTGGGATTCTGAATCAGCCGCCCGCCCCGGCGCACGAGGCTTATCAGATCAACGTGGAGGCACTCGGCAGGCTTTCCACACCCGAGCAATTCGGTGACATCGTCGTCAAATCGGATAAACAAGGAAGGGTGACCCGGGTGCGCGACATCGGCCGCGTCGAGGTGGGTGCCGCTGATTATGGATCAACTGCATACATGGATCGCAGCGACGCGACGGCGCTCCTGATTTACGCCCAGCCGGGTGCAAACTCGCTCGCGGTTGAACATGAAGTCTTGTCGGCGATGAAAGACCTAAAAAGGGAATTCCCCCAAGGCGTCGATTACAAAATCATCTACGATCCGACGACCTTCATCGCCAAATCGGTCCGCGAGGTGGTCCTCACAATCTTCATCGCAATCCTTCTCGTGCTCGGCGTCGTGTTCCTGTTTCTCCAAAATTGGAGAGCCTCGATCATCCCGGTGATCGCAATTCCGGTCTCTCTCGTCGGGACGTTTGCGGTTCTCTATCCGCTCGGGATATCACTGAACAATCTTTCGCTATTTGGCTTGGTTCTCGCGGTCGGCATCGTCGTCGACGACGCGATCGTTGTTGTCGAAAACGTCGAGCGCAATATGCGCTCCGGCATGTCGGCGTCGGATGCCGCTCACAAGACGATGGACGAAGTCGGTGGAGCACTGATTTCGATCGCGCTCACGTTGTGCGCCGTTTTCGTTCCGTCTGCTTTCCTCTCGGGAATCTCCGGACTGTTCTTTCGCCAGTTTGCCGTGACGATCGCAGCGTCGACAGTCATATCGTGCTTCGTCTCGCTGACGTTGAGCCCGGCTCTGTGCGCGGTGCTCTTCAAAGACCACGATCCACAAGGTGCTTCGTCGCACGGCCTGGTGGGTCGTTTTCTCCATTCGGGGTTTGGCTGGTTTAATCGCGGCTTCGAGAATTTGTCGAACGGATATGGAAATCTGACACGCCGTCTGGTGGCAGGAGTGGCTATTGTTCTCGTGATCTACGTCGCGCTGATCGGCCTTGCCGGGCTGGAGTTCTCACGAGCGCAAACGGGTTTCATTCCGGAGCAGGATCAGGGATACCTGATCACCATCGTTCAGCTTCCTCCCGGAGCGACGCTCGCACGGACAGAGGAGGTAGTGAAGCAGGCGACCGATATCATCCTCACTACGCGCGGCGTTGAACACGTTGCGCCCTTCGCGGGCCTCGATGCGACGACATCGACGGTAGCGTCGAATTCCGCGACGATTTTTTCCAGCCTGCCCTCGCTCTACAACCATGAAATTCCCGGCGTAAACGCGAACACAGTATTGGCCGACCTGCGTGAGCGTCTTTCCGTGATCAAGGATGCGCGTGTGCTGACCATTCCGCCTCCTCCGGTACAGGGCCTCGGCAGTGCCGGTGGTTTCAAGATGATGCTGGAGGACCGTGCCGGGCTTGGTTCGGACGCCGTTGTGCGGGCGGCGAATGATCTCGTCGCTGCCGCGAACAAGGATCCACATTTCGCCGGGGCGTTCACGTTGTTTAACACAGGATCACCCTCCGTCTATGCGGACATCGATCGCGTGAAGGCGGAGAAGGTTGGGGTCACCCCGACCGACGTGTTTTCGACGCTGCAAGTCTATCTGGGCTCTCAATACGTGAACGACTTCAACTTACTGGGCAGGACGTACGAAGTGGTCGTGCAAGCCGACGGCCAATATAGACGCAACCAGCCGGACATCACGCGACTGAAAGTTCGCAATACGTCCGGTGAAATGGTGCCGATTGGGACGGTGGCACAATTGAAGGACAACACGATCCCGTACCGTGTGCCGCGCTACGATCTTTTTCCGGCCGCCGAGGTCCAAGGCGTCGCTGCTCCGGGTGTCGCCTCTGGTACCGCGCTGCTCCGCATGGAGGAGCTTGCCCACCACGTTCTTCCGCAAGGTATCGGGTTCGAATGGACGGATCTCTCCTTCCAGGAGCAGCAGCATGGAACTCCCACGCTGGCTGTTTTCGGCGCAGCGGCCCTCTTCGTGTTCCTCGTGCTCGTGGCTCAATACGAGAGCTGGAAGTTGCCGATGGCGATCGTTCTGATTGTGCCGATGTGTCTCCTCGCCTCGGTAAGCGGCCTGCGGGCACGCGGCTTGCCGATCGACATCCTGGCACAAATCGGTTTCGTCGTACTTGTCGGCCTGGCCGCCAAAAACGCGATCCTGATTGTTGAATTCGCGCGGCAGAAAGAAGAAGAGGGCGCGGCCGCCGGTGAAGCCGCCGTGCACGCCGCACGTACGCGCCTCCGGCCGATCTTGATGACGTCCTTTGCGTTCATCCTGGGGGTTGCCCCGCTGGCAGTCGCAACGGGAGCAGCTGCCGAAATGCGGCGGTCACTGGGCACGGCGGTACTGTTCGGGATGTTGGGCGTGACCTGCTTTGGTCTTCTTTTCACACCCGCCTTTTACACTTTCATCCGCAATTTCGGCCGTGACCGTAAGGAACGCGAATTGAGTCAAGCCGCGCTCAAAGCGACGGCGATCGTTCTTGCCTTCAGCCTATTTGCAGGTGGTTGTGCCGTGGGTCCACGCTATGTGAAGCCCACCACCAATCTTGCTCCATTTCACAATCTCGTCGGGGCCAGTGCGGCGAAGCCGGAATTTCCGGCACCGCCTCTCGACAGTTGGTGGACAGGCTTCAACGATCCGATGCTCGTGACTGTCGTGCAGCGCGCCCTGGACCAAAATCTGGATCTTGCCGCTGCCTTTGCGCGTGTCCGCCAGGCGCGAGCGGCAGCAGCAGCGGCGGGCGCGCAACTTCTGCCGACGGCTGATTTGGAGGCGACGGGCACGGCTCTGCACCAGAGCGTCGTGAGTCCACTAGGTTCTGTAGCGAATAGTTTTCCCGGGTACAGCCGCGATCAACGTGAGTACACAGTTGGAGCTGCGGCGAGTTGGGAAATCGATCTTTCCGGGGGGCTGCGCCGCGGCAAAGCTGCGGCTGCTGACGAACTCCAGGCTGCGCAGGCCGACCAAGTCGGAACTCGAATCACCGTCGCCGCCGAGGCGGCGGACGCCTACCTTCAGGTGAGGGAGTATCAGGCGAGGCTTGCGGTTGCGCAGCAACTCATAGATACCGATACACATCTTCTGGAGTTAGTCGAAGTGCGTCGACGGGTGGGAGTGGCGGACGATCGGGAAGTTGCCCAGGCGGAAGCACTTCTCAAGCAAGCCAAGTCGACGGTGCCCTCCTTGCGTGTGGCCCTTGAAGCCCAGCTGAACCGTCTCGACGTCCTCATGGGCGCTCAGCCGGGAACGTACGCCGAAGAGCTTTCCAAGTCAGGCGCAATTCCCGGAATCCCCGCAATCACCGGTGCCGACCAGCCTCTGGATGTCCTGCGCCGCCGACCCGACATCATCGCGGCCGAGCGCCGGCTTGCCGCGTCGAACGAACGAATCGGTGTTGCGATTTCGGACTACTACCCGAAGGTTTCGCTTTCCGGCGCGCTTGGTTTCGACAGCACCAGCGGAGGCACTCTTTTCAACGGGAAAGCGTTCCAGCCCATCGGGACGGGAGCGCTGCGATGGCGGCTTTTCGATTTTGGAAAGGTCGCAGCCGAAGTCGCGCAATCGCGCGGCGCGTATGCCGAAGCGCTTGCCGGGTATCGGCAAGCCGCCTTGAGAGCCGCGGAAGATGTCGAGAATGCGTTGATGGAGCTTGCGCAGACGCAGGTCCGCCTAGAGGAGTTGCAAGGTGAAGTTACCTCGCTTACGCGGGCTCGCGATCTTTCAGAGCGGGCCTACAAGGCCGGCGCAATTCCGCTGACCGACGTTCTGAACGCGGATAGTCAACTTCTTGTTGCACGAAATGACGTGGAGAGCACCCGAGCGGATGCGGCCCGCGCTGCCGTGCGTACCTTCCGCGCACTTGGCGGCGGGTGGGACGTACGCAGCAACCCGTCCATCGCTGCGGTGAAATGAGGGAGCTGGAAGGGCAGAAACAAAAACCAACTATGGACAGGGCAATGACCAGGGAACATAGCTTCGTCGCCGGCGATTATTCTGATCGCGATCTATACGCAAGTTCTCGGACTCGAGAACGCGCCCTAAACTCGGCGATCGTCCGGGCTGAGATCAGCGAAAGCTTCGAAGAGTATCTTGAGATCTTCGAGGCCTTTTACGCCGACGATATCGAGGTAAGCAGCGAAACCGCGGAAGAACCGATTCGTGGAAAGGACAGAGTGCGCTCACTCTTGGCCACCTTCCTGGTTCCGCTTCACGTGATGGCCGAAGTCGGTGGTTTATCGATATCCATTCGACAGACCGCCATTCCTGGAGATGTTGCAGGCGAGACGCATTCCGCGTGGACGCTCGACTTGGTCGGCGTGTCCGGCAGAACGTGCACGGTGACTTGGCGGGCCCTCCGGAAATGGAACGGTTCGCGGGTAGTGTACGAGCATCACTATGACGAGCAGCAGAGCGGGGGCCCCCTAACTTCCGATGACTTGAGTTTCGACGCGGTGAACCTGCCGTAGTGTTGAGGAAATGAAGCTATGACAAACGAAGGCTCTTATGTGGCTCTCGGGCTGAAGGTATGGAAGGCACAACTCGACCGGGCGGACAAGCTTTTTGGAGGACTCTCGTCCGAGGTGGTCCTGCGGGAAATAGCGCCGGGTCGAAACAGGCTGCTTTACTTGTGGGGACATCTCACGGCGATGCATGACGCGATGCTGCCGCTGTTGGGGCTCGGAGATCGGTTTCATCCCGAGTTCGATGTCGCCTTCGTCTCTAATCCCGACAAGTCCCAAGCCGCCATTCCGTCGCACGAACAGGTTCGCCAGGTATGGAAAACCGTAAACGGTGAATTGTGGAAGGGGTTTGAGAAAATGTCGTGGTCCGACTGGCTCCAGCGGCACACGGCCGTATCAGAAGAAGATTTCGCGAAAGATGCTTCGCGCCATCGCTTCGTGTGGCTGGCGAATTGTTGTTTTGCCCATATTTCCTTGGGATTTCCCTTCCTGCTACGATTCTGCGATGAGCAATCTGGTCATTCTGTTTATCCATTTCATTGCTACCCTGGCCCGCTTGCTCGGTCCTGGCGGTGTCCGTTCCATAGTTGCCGAGTTCCTTATCCTCAAGCACCAACTCTTGATCGTGAATCGATCCCGGCAACGATCGCCGAATTTGTGCACCTCGGACCGCATCCTCGCCGGCTTGATGGCGCTCTTGGTGCGTCCCACTCGCCTGCTCCGTGCCGCAATCGTTCTGAAGCCTTCGACACTGCTAGCCCTTCATAAAGCCTTGAGCAAAGGAAAGTACCGGATGCTGTTCTCCCCGAATCGCCGTCGGAAGCCCGGCCCGAAAGGGCCGAGTGCGGAGCTCATCCGGGCGGTAGTCGAAAGGAAACAACGGAATCCCAACTGGGGCTGTCCGCGAATCGCTCAACCGATCGCCTTGGCGTTTCAGATCCAAATCGACAAAGACGTGGTTCGCAGGATTCTCGCGCAGCGCTACCGGCCGGGGCAGGACTCCGGTGGTCCTTCCTGGCTGACTTTCCTTGGGCATATGAAAGACAGCCTCTGGAGTATCGATCTATTCAGGTGCGAGCCCGCCACCTTGCGGTCCCACTGGGTCCTGGTGGTCATGGATTGGATCAGTTCACGCGCCGGATCATTGGACGTGCATGCGGGAACGGTCGATGGTGCCGCACTCTGTCGGATGTTCAACCGCGCCATTCGTGGGCAATGCTGGATGCCGAAGTACCTCAGCTCTGACAATGATCCGCTCTATCGGTTCCACCAATGGCAAGCCAATCTGCGGATACTGAAGACGGTAGAAATCAAGACCATCCCCTACGTCCCCCTGTCCCATCCATTCGTAGAAAGGCTGATCGGCTCCCTGCGGCGGGAATACTTGGATCACATGTTGTTCTGGACGACGGCAGACCTCGAAGACAAGCTGCTCGATTTCAGGACCTACTTCAACAACCATCGCACCCATAACTCGCTGGAAGGGCAAACGCCGGATACGCCCACGTCACGGCCACCAGCCAATCTCCACTCGTTTCGCTGGCAACCACACTGTCGAGCCCTCTATCAGACCCCGGTGGCTGCCTGATTTGTCAAAGACTCGCGCTCGCTGCGGTATCCGGTCAACGTCGGCACAAGCTCCCAACGAAATCATTCGGTATTTGAGTTCTGAAGCGTAGCGCGTTTCGCGGATCCGATCGTTTCACTGCCACCGTATCAATTCGCCAGAGACAGGTTCTGGCTATGCTCGGGGAGACTCGAGGTGGTGGTCCTGTTTGGGATGTTGAGTCTGGTGGCACAGTTTGTGTACTGGTCGCGGATTGTCAGCGGCCTCAATCAAGAGCACGCCTGAAACCTTGACGGTGACCTTTGAGGGGTTCAGCCCTACGCACGACTTTTTTGACTATACGGGCAAACGAAGTGCACTTCCGCAACCGCCGCACGATTGCTGATGTGGCCGTTCTCTATCCTCAGCGCACGGTAGCATTCTACTCGCGGCCAGAGTCAAAGCGGCCACGTTATCGCTGTGGTCCCATCGATTATTTGCAAGGACTTTACTACGCGCTGCTCGAAGGCCGTTTCTTCTTCGATTTGGTACACGAAGGAAACCTCGACGCGGCGAATCTTAAAAAATATCGCGTCTTACTTTTGCCCTTTTGCCTAACGCTGCGTATCTGAGCGAAGCTCAGCGTGAAGCCATCCGGCAGTATGTGAAGGATGGCGGTTCGCTTCTCGCCACTTTTGAAAGTTCACGCTATTCGGAGTGGGGAGAACCGCGAAATGATTTCCAACTGGCTGATCTCTTTGACGCGCATGTGACGGGCGACGTCATCGGTCCACATGGGAACAGTTACGCACGCATAGAGGCTCGGCATCCGGTCCTCGAAGGCTTCAATGATACTGCTCTGCTTCCCGGAGCCGAGAATCGCGTACCGATCAGTACGGCGGTTCCGCTAACGTTGAGCGTGGTTCCCGCGTACCCGGCCTTCCCGCCAGAAATGGTTTATCCCCGGACCCCACGGACGACCGAGCCGGCCGCAGTTTTCCATGAGAAAGGAAAATCACGCATCGTCTATTTCGCCGGAGACATTGACCGTACTTGTTGGCGGTCCGGAAACAGCGACATCAGTCAGCTTTTACAGAACGCGATCAGGTGGGTGCGCGGGCCAGCGCCCCGTGTTTCGATCACTGGCGAGGGGCTTATTGAGGCATTTGCGTGGGAGACTGAACCCGGATACGCGCTGCATCTGCTGAACTACGCGAATCCCAATATGACGCATGGAGCCATCCGTCATACCTATACACTCGGAGCGCAGCACGTGCGTTTTCGGGTCGGCAGCGATCGGGTAGTCAGGAATGTTCGCGCCCTGCGTTCGGCAGCCACACTAAAGTTTCAGCAACAAGCCGAGACCGTTAGCTTCGATCTTCCAAACCTTGCCGATTACGAGGTCGTCGCGCTCTTCTTGACATCCTCCCCTCCCTGAAGGGTCCCTGAAGGGAGCGCCCCTGGTGTAATTCCTCGGGCGGCTGAGAACTTCCGACCTCTGCGTAACTGCCAAACCCTCAGCGCGCATGCAGCAAGAAGGATGGAAGTTACTCCATCCAAGACTAGCGATTGTGCTGGTGTCTGTGTTTGCTTCGGCCGTGAATCGACGATGGCCAAAAGTGGCAAAGCGGAGCGCCCTGCAGCCGATACGATTGGATTGGGAAGAGTTGGCGATTGTGATGGCGCCTGGAATTTGGCTTGCTCACCGAGCGCTGGAAGTGTCCCCGTCCCAGAGACTTCAAAGCTTGGCCCTTCCCCTGCGCTTAATTGGTAGGCAGTCTGGACTTGATAGCCGGCGTTACCGGTTGACAGCAATTGGAAGGTCGGCTGGCGAGAAGAGAATTTCATGGTCAGTGGAATCATGATCGCCAATTGCCGCAGCGGATACGCATGTCTTGTTTGAAAGGCAGCGTGGCCATCGTAGGGTACATCGTAGTTGAAGGCAAACTTTGTAGCTCCCGGACGCAATGGGAAATTCAGATTCAGAGTATAGTGCCCAGGCTCACCGCGCACAGGAGCCGCAGAGATCACAAGGCCGGTCTCCCCCGGACCCGCCGCCAGAACAGAATCAAGCCTGCCATTTGCCGGCAGGAACACTTCAAACGTGCGCGCACCGGCCTTCGTCCGGGGCGGGGTGGATTCGTTCTTGACTTCGACGAGGTCAGAGACATGAAGCAGGCTTCCGTTGGTAACAAAACGGAGGATTTCGATGCTGCCGCTAACACCACGCACTCGCCGAGCTGCGTCAAACACCTCGATGGAGAGGGCCTGACCCATGGAAGCCTGCTGATCGTAACTGACTCCTTGGTGAATGACACGCACCAGATACGGTTTGTCAGGGTATCGCACACGGAGTGCAAACGTTCCTTGTGCGTCGGTCTTCGCGCGTGCTTCCGCCTCTATTGCTCGATCCAACCGAATGAGGATCACTTCATCAGCGGCAGCGGGCTCGCCGCGGCTCTGATTGCGGACCGAGCCGGTGACGCGTCCCGCCGGGAGTGCTCCCTCTGAAAAACATGCAAGCAGGATCAAGCTGGTGAACAGCTTTCGCGCGAATCTCTTTCCGAATGTACGAAGCTTCATCATTCGGTTGCCGCATTCTTGGCTGTGGATGTCATCGGACGAGGCGCATGTCCAAACATGATGCCGGTTTCCACTTCCAGCGGCTTTCCGTCGCGCAGGTACCTCCGGAACCGCCACTGGGACAGCGCATCCGTAATGGCTTTTGCTTGATCGGGAAATGCGCTGAGAAAATGAATGTGCTTCACCTTGCCTTCTTTATCGATAATGATGCGGACTGGAACCGGGTTGAATCTCCGTTCAGCGAACAGCGGATCAACTCTTTCTGTAACATTTTCACCGTTTGCGTAGTCCTTTATGCAAACCGGAACATCACCGCCGCCCCTCCCCGAAACGGGGCCGGCCTCCTCCGGCAAGCTCATCTTGTTCATTTCCTCGATGAGATCCTCGGTCAGTTTTATATCCCGACCAATAAACACAAACTGGACCACGTGACAGCGGATTTGCGTCGCCAATACGCGCCAATGCAGCTCGGCGACGGGCGAACCGTAGTCAAAGCGGACGAAGGAGTGATTGGCGATCCTGACAAGCGTCGGTGGTTGTTCCACCCTATAGTCCGCGCTCAAACCTTTGTTGTGGAGATAGATCAGGTCCAGCGTGTTCCCAGCCGGGGCAAGCGTGAAAAACAGATCTTGAGCAACAATCAAGATACTGCCCTTGCTTTTCCCCTTGAATTTGTCCGCGGGCCGGATTTGCGCGAGAACGTAGTAGCCGGTGTCCGACGGCGGTGGACCGGTGTATTTTTCCGTCCAATCCGTGGGTAGTGCGTACGTGAGACCAAAATATTGATTCTTGTAAACGCCGTCGGCGAGTCTCCCGCCTTCTGGGAGGGGAGTTGCAAAATCGCTGGAACTTGGCCACGCACCTTTGACAAGGATGACGTCCGTGGGCAGCTTTTTCGTTGGGGAATTGTCAGAAAAATCGCCCCCGTTCTGAGGGGCGCCTTGCGCACCGGCAAGCAGCGGTGCAGATAGACCAAACAGTAGCAGGGAACGCACGCATTTGATGTGCATATTTAGAGCGCCCTTGTTTAAGAACAGAAACGAAGCGGGCGAGGCAGTTCGTGTCTCGCCCCGATGAATCGTAGCCAAGAATTACAGCGAGCGCAGGAAGTTCAGAATGTCCTGCTGCTGGCTGGGGGTCAGCTGTTGGTCGAAGATTGCCTCCACGGTGGTGGCTTCCCCACCGTTGCTCTCATGCGCCTCGATAGCACAGAGCAGGTCGCTGCAACGACCGTCGTGGAGGAAGAAGATGCGCTGGCCCA
The DNA here is from genome assembly GCA_003223215.1 of Acidobacteriota bacterium. Lineage (GTDB taxonomy): Bacteria > Acidobacteriota > Terriglobia > Acidiferrales > UBA7541 > Acidiferrum. The sequence goes on along the minus strand of QHYH01000228.1, from coordinate 16,389 downwards.
GGCCCCACAAGGGGGCTGTGCGGAACTGGTCGCCGCCGGCGCCGCCCTGGGAGACGTTGTCTGCCAATACCGTACCCATGTGGTGGATCTCGATGTCCGAGAACAAGCTGGCAGTAGCGTTGCCCAACCCTGGCGTTAAATTAGAGGGCTGGGTGGCGAGCGACGGCGTATGGCAGGTGGCGCAGCCGATTGCGCTAAAGAGCCTGCGGCCGTTAGCGATCGAGGTCGCTCCTCCCGGAGAAGTAGTGGAGGGTGTGGGCTGGTCGAGGAACTGCATGAACGCAACGAACAGCCCAACGTCACTGGTCACTGTGGAAGCGCTGGTACCACCCGAGTGGGTAATGTCCTCCGGGTAGCCGATCCCCGCCAGGTTCAGGCAATTGGCGGGAAGCCCGCTTCCCAATTGGTCCTCACCCGGCAGCGGCCGGTCTTGCGGAAACAGTTCGTTGGAGATGCCCATCTCCACGTTGTAGGCCTCACCGGCGAAGATCATCAGCGACTTGTTCTGCGCCTTCCAGCCAAAACGGCTGATGGTGCCATCGTTTCCGTTGTGGTTGAAGGTGCCGCTAATCCCCAAATTATTGCCTGCCTGTGCCGCGTGGTTGGCAAGCAAAGTTGAGTCGTCAATGTTTGCCATGAGCCCCGTGCCAAACGTCGGTGTGGGAATGCGAAAGATGATGTTGTTTGCTGCGCGGGCAGCGTTAAAGCTAGGCTGCGGCAGGCTGCAGCTTCCGGCATCGGATCTGCCTGAGACGGTGAACAGATCTTCTACTCCACCGTTCGGCGCGTTCGGATTGGCATTCCCGAATTGGTCAAAGAAGAACGGGAAGCGCGCCTCGCGCACCGGGCCGTTGACTAGGACAAAGAAGGGAATGGCATTCGTGCTGCCATTCACGATGCCGTTCGCGATCACCTGACTTTGGGGGTTCGGCCCGACATTAGGAAAAATACCGGACGACGGACTCGTTCCGCCCGAGGCGGGTTGCGAGTGACACGCCCCGCACGAATCCAAGTTGAACCGCGGTCCCAGACCTGGGTTGTCTCCGGTGACAGTTTGGTGCTCATTGAACTGCGCGAGTCCAGTTTGAAAAAAAGCCAGGTCGTTTGGATTGGCGCTGACCGAAGCGAGCGGCTGGCCCGCGTTTATGCCTGTGTTGCTGCGTACTCCTGGATCGGTCTGGGCAAGCGCGATTCCGGGAAATCGCAGCGCCGTTAGAAATGCCAGAACCAGAGCGAGCTTTGTTGTTTTCATTGCTGACCTCCTTGGCCTCGGAGGTGCACCCCATCCCCTCCTGGTTGACACACTTCCACACAGCAGTCGTATTAGGGATTGCGGAATCCCGTGCCGGATGTAAGCAACCTGAGATGCTGTTTGTGCTCCGGCTTACATTTCTCTTACAACGTGCCGCGAAGAAACCGCAAGAAAAAAAAGTTAGCTTAGCTGGTCTTTCGTTAGCATTTTGCGTCGTCACTCTGTTTTCGGTATCGCGCCGGAGCCTGTGTGAAGCGCCGTTCAAATGCCCGGATGAAGCTGGAAGCATGCCCATAGCCAATGCTGTAGGCAACCTCTTTCACACTCATATGGCTGCTCGAGAGGAGGCTCGCTGCTCTCTGAAGCTTTTGTTCGTTTAACCACTCGCCCATGGAAACACCGGTCTGGTGCTTGAACAGTCGCTGGAGGTACGAGGGGCTCAGGTGGAATTCGAGGGCCAGATCGCGGATCGCGAACGTTGTACCGGACTCGACCATTCGCACGATCCTTTTTACGCGCTCATCCAGAATCGCGGGCCTCAATGGGAAAGCCAGGGTGACGCTAGGACGTGGCCGGCCCACCTCGGGGGCAATTGGGTCTGCCCCACTTCCTCTTTCCAAGGTGGTATGAGAATTACGAGTACGAGATGTCAGTGTGCGCACACGGCCTCCTCTGGGGAATCTCTGGTACGCTGCACGCGCTTGGACGGCTTTGAGGTCTATGAGGAAGAGCTTCTTGCAAAGAGCTGCAGCGTTGGACGCTTGGGTTCGATTGCTTCTTTCGACCACCTCCACAGTCCCTAAGTCGAGAAATGGATCGGAAATTGCGCCTGGGCACCGGGAGGAATTCAGGGGCGGGACCTACTTCCGGAGTGAATAGGGAGGAAATCTACGGGAAGGCAGAATGCATGTCAATAGTACCTTGGGCGATTGCGGCACCAAGCCGCTGTTCTCGAGGGTTTTCTTTTTTTTTGGCATGTACAAGTAACCGCAGGGCAGGTAGTTTGCGTTTCAAGAAGCCGAGGGGCTATTCGTCATGGTCGGCAACGAGAACAGGGTGGGAGAACTCCGCGCGCTGATTGCCGTGCCGGAGTGGATCGAACACGCTCCCCGCGCGTTTGCTCGGAGCCGTTGCGCGGTCGTATGCGTTCGGATTCTTCCTTGTCACTTTCTGGATGGCGGCGCTTGTTGTCTTGTGGAGAACTGGACCGGACACCGTATCACGTTCGGTGAGAGGCATCACTGGTGTATCGAGACCCCGCAATTGTCTGAACTGGTCATTTTTGGGAGTCAAGGTCATGTATATATTGGTCCCGCGCCTCCCACACCAATCCGGCCAATCCGGCAAGACGACCAGGCGGTTTGGCGTGAATTGCTCAATCCGTCGCAAGAAACATCCGATGAGATTAACTACGAGGTGGGATCTCGTCGATCGATATTACGGGAAAAGTCTACAAATCCCCAAGGTTGTTGGTCTTCGGTAATTGGCGCGAGGATTCTCAAAAGAAAAATTTGATGCCCATTTGCATGATCCCTGCCGGCATGGCACTCACAATTCTGCCGAATTGCGGGCTGCCGAAGGTCCCGTTCACCGATGTCGCACCAAAAAACTGGGCTTGATTGAAAACGTCGAAAGCCTCGGCCCGGACTTGCAGGGATTTGCGTTCATTCAGGGGGATGACCTTCAGAACGGCCACATCGAAGTTAATGAAACCTGGCCCGTACAAAAATCGTCGCGGCGAATCGCCGAGCGTGCCCAAGATCTCTTGGCTAAACAGTGAGGTGTTGAAGGCCGGTCCCTTTGCCGGGTCGTAATTTAGGTTCAGTGGACCCGGCGCGACGTTCGGCCGATCCAGATAGTTATTGTTTACGCCGTTCGGGTTAGTGCCCAAAAGAGAGTCGTCGCTATTGTCATAGATGGTGACCGGCAGACCGGTGCTCAGGCGTGTCGTGCCAGAGACACTCCATCCATCGGTGAGCCGGTCATGCCTGCTGAAAAGTTCACCGACAGGCAGATCGAATTGGTAGGTGACCACGAAGTTGTGCCGCAGATCGTACGAGCAAAGCGCCCTGGTGTAGCTCAGATTCGTAGCCATGACCTCTTCTCCCAGAGAGGACGAATTATCAATGCACTTGCTATACGTGTAGTTGGCAAGGAATTGCAGCTGCTTGCCCGTGCAGTGGCGGTGGCTTCCAACGCGTTGTAATTGGCGTTACCAATCGTTTTTTGCAGGCTGTCACCCCGTGTGGTCAAAAATCTCAAACGTATTGAAAAGGCTTGGTTTCCGGTCTCGTAATTTTTTCGCACAGCTGCTTTCTGAAACCTCAAGAGCATGTACAATCTGGGTTCGACAATCAAGTCTAGGGAGGCTCTGGAATGATTTGGGCTCGCATGCTTGCTTACATCACCGGAACCGTAGACCAGGAACTACTACTCAGGAACGAATATCTGGCCGCAGAGAACCGCATCCTGAGAGCCCAAATCAAAGGCAGGTTGTTGTTATCCGATGCCGAAAAAGCTACGTTGGCTGAGATCGCCCACCGGCTCAAACGGAAGGTCTTGGAAGAATTGGCGGCTGTCGCGAAACCGGATACGCTGCTGGCCTGGTACCGAAAGCTCATCGCCAACAAGTTCGACGGATCGAAGTTTCGCAAATCCTCGGGTCGTCCCCGAGTTGACGAGGAAACCGAGCGGTTGGTGGTGCAGATGGCGAAGGAAAATCCCGGGTGGGGCTATGACCGGATCGTGGGCGCCATGGCCAACCTAGGTCACCGGCTCTCGGATCAGACGGTGGGCAATATTCTCCGCCGCCATGATATTCCACCGGCTCCCAAGCGGAAGCAGACGAGTTGGAAAGACTTTATCCGTGCTCACATGGCGGTGTTGACGGCGACAGACTTCTTCACGGTGGAAGTGCTTACGCTAAGAGGGTTGATTACGTACTACGTGCTGTTTTTCATTCATTTGGAGAGCCGGAGGATATGCTTGGCCGGAATCACACATCATCCGGATCAAGAGTGGATGGAACAAATTGCGCGTAATGTGACGATGGAAGATTCTGGTTTTCTGATCCATCGCAAGTACCTGCTGCATGATCACGACAGCAAATACAGCTCATCGTTTCGTCAGGTGATCGAAGCAGGGAGTGTGAAGACCCTTGCCTTGCCGCCCAGAAGTCCGAATCTGAACGCCTATGCGGAACGCTGGGTAAGGTCGGTTAGGGAGGAATGCCTGGCGAAGCTGATCTTGTTGGGCGAAGGCTCATTTGCCGCGCGCGCTGCGCCACTACGAAGCCCACTATCATGAGGAGAGAAATCACCAAGGCAAAAACAACGTATTGCTATTCCCTTTGCCAACTCCAGCAGTCCGTGGAGAACAGGAAAAGGTGCGGTGTCGGGAGCGGCTGGGCGGCCTGCTGAAATACTATGAGCGCGAGGCGGCATGAGCAGCAAACAAGAACATCCGATTCAGGCCATGGGGTTCTGGGTGTTTGGCTTCCTTTCTGTGGTGCTGGCAGTTTTGAAACTTACGGTGGCGGGATACTGGTCGTGGTGGAGGGTGATGCTGCCATTCCTGGCGTTTCTGGGCCACAACGCGGTGTATCTCTGGCTGGCTTCCTATGCTTCTCTTGGCTGAAGCAGGAAGAAGATGAGGAGGAACCTACCACCGTGCAGAAGCATTCGAGGGAGGGGTACAACCTAGCGGCGCTGTTATTTTTCTTCCTGTTTTTGGACAACCTGTTGCGACGAGTCGAAGGACAAGCCTGGAAGGGGTTCTGGCTATGCTCGGGGAGACTCGAGGTGGTGTGGTCCTGTTTGGGATGTTGAGTCTGGTGGCACAGTTTGTGTACTGGTCGCGGATTGTCAGCGGCCTCAATCAAGAGCACGCCTGAAACCTTGACGGTGACCTTTGAGGAGTTCAGCCCTACGCACGACTTTTTTGACTATACGGTATTCCAAGGACGCGCCCAATCGGAATTGTGTGGCGAAACACAACTCACCTCCACTTGGCATCACCAGAAGCTGGCGCGTCCTGGCAGACCTTCAGCCGCCAGATGCTTCGGGCTGTGCCAGAGAAACAGGCTATTCCTGTCTCATAAAGGATAAGGATTGAAGGATGCTATGCCCGGACGCGGGGAGAGTCAATACGGCGACTATGCGGCGACTATCGAAAGAGGTGTTCCACGGTACCCATCGGCAGGAAGAGCCGTCGCTCGATTCGGGGCAGCTCGAGAAATCCATACTTTGTATAAAACGGGAGTGCAGCAGCATCCTTTGCGTCGACGATGACACTTGCGGAAGCCGCTTCCCTGCTGTGCTGAAGGGTTCGATAGAGCGCATCCATCAATAGCGTGGCGCCGTGTCCCTGTCCCCGAAATGCAACGCTTACGGCCAATCGGCCGAGAAGTGTCGCTGGGACGATCGGATATTTGGGAAGTTTTTTCGCAACCTCCGCGGGGATTTCGTCCAGTTGTACCGAGCATTGCGACAGCGTGTAGTACCCGGCAATGGTCGTTCCGTCCGGCGTGATGACAAACGGAACGGCGACGCGCTTCTTTAGGTCCTGGCCTGCCTGTTTGTGAAGGTAGGCGTCTAGAATCTCGACCCCGCAGGAAAAAGCCGCTCGATCGTGCTTCGAACCGAGCGGCTCAACAACAAAACGCGGCTTTTCTGCTTCGCCGGCCAATTAGCGACCCATTTGTTTCTTGTACCGTTTTGCTGCCTTACGCGCCTCTTCATTGGGCGCGGGAGGATGCAAAACCGCATTCACAAAAACGTCGCGCGCCGCGTCGTGCAGCGTGAGCAGTTCGGAGTCCTTGATCGCATCGGCCGCTGCCTGTTGGGCGCTCGCAACTACGAACTCCGTCACCGAAGAACCGCGCAAAGCCGCCGCGCGCGTGATCATTTTTTTCTGCTCCGGAGTAACCCGGGCCTCCAAACGCTCCTCTTTCCGTGAGCGTCGATCAATGGCTGCAGCGCGTCTCATGGTCTCCTCCCAACCTCTCAGAAGTGTACGGCGAATCGCCGGACAAGTCAATAGCACCATTATTTGAAGCTTCCATCCAGAATGGACCTTTACATACAGAGGTCTTAGCAAACAGCCACGCTGAAAAGCGTGTCTTCATAGGTCCCACAAAAATAAGCGCTTACACGAGGGAGAATCCAAAATAATTTCTTGTGGGTTTTCGGCCGGGCCGTTTTCTGATTCAAGAGCAGGCGGCACATTTCGGCTCTTGAGTTGCAGTTCCAAGGTTACGGGCTGCATGTGGTTGAGGTCCTCGCATAGGTGCCGGGCAGCATAGTCGATTTCGCGATTCGTAGATCCGCTACCATGTCCAGTAGGACCCACAAGAAATTTTCTTAAAACGCGCGAGAAGGTGGCTGTTTGCTAAGACCTCTGACATATATACTCACATATTCGCCTCTTCGAGCGCCTGACATCTCCAGTCTCTGAAAGCCGCAGCACTCATCCCGCAGCGGATAATATGGCATCGTCTTCGACCCGAGACGACCCATGAGGAGGTGGTGCATGGAGCGCAGGGCATTTTTAAGAGGCGCGGGAATTGTGTCCGTGCTAGTCGCCGGAGGCGGCGTGTGGCGGGCTTGGGATCAACGCGTATTCAGTGTGGGTCAGGGTCCGGCGTACGAGCTATGGAAAGACTGGCGTTCTGCAAGCGAAGGACCTCTCGGGCTAGTGCGCGCGGCGATCCTGGCGGCAAGTCCGCATAATACACAGCCATGGCTGTTCAAGGTCGCGAGTTCGTCAATCGAACTGTACGTGGCCACGGCACGGAACACGGGCGCCCTGGATCCTTATTTACGGGAACAGCACATCGGCCTGGGCTGCGCGCTGGAAACCTGATGCTCGCTGCGGGGGCCAGTGGTTAGGGCGGTCCCTTCTGGGCAAAAAAGGATCTCGGCGCGTGGTCCATCCCAAAGGGTGAATATGCAGACGGCGAAAATCCACTGGGAACTGCGCGGCGAGAGTTCGAGGAGGAGACGGGAATGAGACCGAAAGGAAAACTGATCCCTTTAGCTGAGATCAAACAACCGGGCGGAAAACTCGTGAAGGCCTGGGCATTCGAGGGTGACTATGATCCGTCGAAGCTTCTTAGCAACAAGTTCACGATGGAGTGGCCCAAAAAGTCCGGGGTAATGCAAGAATTCCCCGAAATCGATCGCGGTGGCTGGTTCCCAATTGAGGTTGCCAAAGCCAAGCTGCTTGCCGGGCAGACTGGTTTTCTGGATCAGCTGGTGTCCAAATTCGCTACGGAGAAAAATCATTAGGCAACTCGAAGGACGAAGTTCTGGACGATGCATAGCAATTAACGATTTCTCGGCCCGCAGAGTACAGCACGTCGCTGCCGAAGATCCACCGGATCGGGATCGCATGCCGAGACATTTCACCCCTTCCCTTTGCCCCCACGAATAAGCACGATTGCGACTAGCGCCTGTACGGATACCCCTTGTCTAGGTCGCGATCCAGCTCAGCATCCAGATCATAGATATCGTCGTAAAAGCGGACAATCTGATCTTCGAGCACGATGACTGTCCCATAGACGATGAGCACGGGAATCGGGTGCGTCAGGGTCACTTCCTGCGTCTTTTCTCCATCCATTGCTGCGCGAATGCGCTCTGGAGTCCACCCGGGGTTGTCCCGCAGAACCCATGCCGCAAGTTCAGCAGGTTTTTCAAGGCGAATGCAGCCGTGGCTGAAGTCGCGCCGCGATTTCGAAAACAGCTCGGTGGCGGGAGTGTCATGCATGTAGACATCGTATTCGTTTGGAAAAACGAACTTCACCAGCCCAAGTGAATTCTTCGGACCAGGCTTCTGCCGGATGGAGAGCGCTCCGGAACGAATCTGCTGGAGGATCTCGGGCGATAGGCTCGCCGCCCTGATTACATTTTCACGGCTATCCACAATCTCCAAATTCTCTCTTGCCATATAGTCGGGGTCGCGCTGTATGGCGGGTAGGATTTCCGCCCTTGCGATGGAGGGCGGCACATTCCAATAGGGCCGGAAGATAACGTAGCGAATCTTGCTCGCGAAGATTGGGGTGTGGTGCCCGTAAGCCTTGCCTACAACGACGTTCATCATGACGGCGACGTGGAATTGATCACCATAGGCGCGGAGACGAAATTCCGGAATATTGACGACGACAGGTGAATGCTGGTAATCGCTGGGAAGCCAGCGCCAGCGCTCCAGTGTCAGTTGTATTTGTCGCACGCGATGGTACAGGGGAACGTTGAGTGCCCAGAGTGTGCTCGCATCGATTCGGCCATCGGCTGTAAGACCGTGTCGACGCTGAAAGCTCTTTACGGCATCTACCAGCGGGCCCTGGTAAATAGTTTTGTTCGCTGGGAGAGCAACGCCGTCAGGGAGATCACCCACTAACCGCAGAAAGCGAATGAGTCGCGGCACGCCCGGATAGAGATTCCCCGGTGCAACTGGCTTCTTGGCAGGTGGTAGAACTTCATAATCGTCTTGCCGGGCCAGCTGCATGTACATCCGCAACGCCTGGATAGTGCGCTGGTACATGGGGTACGGAGGCTCAACTCGCGACAGGATGCTCGCATCTCCCGATCCGTCGACGATTTGTTCTTTCAAAAATTCCGGCAAATCGTACTTCTTGTCCTCAATATCAATTTCGAAGTCGGGGTGCTGCGGATTCACCCTCCCTATGTGCAGGTCCGACAGGAAGCGCATCATCGAAACGGTGAGGGCCACATCGAATTCGATGGCATCTGATTCTTTCGGGTGCTGTGACGCTGGTTTCAGTCTTGAAAGACGATCCGCCCAGCGAGGACCATCATAGTCATCTGCGGACAGTCCTTTTTCATCGGCCTTCAATAGGAGACCAATTGCCGCACGTGCCTGCGAGGTTGGCTGCATGTCGCGAACCCAAGCAAGACCGTAACTGTAGGCCTCGTAGAACCTCGTCACTTCCTTCCGGTAATCCCTGAAATCGGGCCAACGCATGCCTCGGAGTTCTGCGGCTTCAATCACAGCACGCAGGGAAGATTGTCCTTCGACGCTCAGTTGATCAGGTCTTCCGATCGTTACCAGCAGGGAGGTCGCTTGGGGAAGGCGCCTGACCATTGAACTGGAGTCACTGTTGCAGCCAGTCGCGCATAAGGCGAGCAGCAGGAAACCCCTTCGAAGATGCGATACCCTTGATTTCATGAGTCTATTTTCGTCCACTCTTAACGTAGCAACGGGCACAGGACTGAAGCTTTCAGGCGCGCAGAATCGTTCCCTCTTCCTGTGTCTTACCGGGCAGCGTCCACAATGTTACGCACTGCAGTCTCTACCTCTTCGGCAATACCCTCGATCCCCGCATGAGGGAAGAACTGCACTATCGACGTAGGGAGCAGAGTGCTGATGTGCGTCTTGCCGCTCTGAACGTAAACGCTGATGGGACAGGGCAGCATCAGCGAAAGCTTCACATCTTTCTCCAAAACCCGGCTGGCGTGCTTTGCATTGCAGATTTCAATGAGCTTCAGTGGCTCCCGGGGAAATCCCTTTTCCGCCAGGGTCGCTGCGAGATCGTGCGTATGCAGAACCCGAAAGCCCACTTCAGCGGCTTTCTTTTCGACCGCCTCCACCGCCTCGGGGCAAGACTTATTCGTTGTGACCGTGTATTCGAATTTGTTCATGTGCATCTCCTCTTCCATGCATCCAACTCCATGTTGGCACTCCTGATCCTCCTCCGCTCCGTGCTCTTTGCTCCAATGCACTTGCGCCCCGCACTAAGCTCTTACGAGAACAACAACTGACCTCCGCTCCGTGGTGTAAGACAGTGACGACAACGGGGAAGCCGTTCTTGCATCGGCGTCCCCGGAACTCTCTTCACTCGTATCGACAATCCTCCTCGGCAGGTCTAAGCTCGCCGGTTGACACGCGTTCCTTAACTCGTTTGAAAAACGAAGAAAGTCTCTGCCTCATTTTGTTCGTAAGAGAAAGTGCGGTTTCATATTTGCGGATGGTAATCACTTTCACTTCACGCAACAGTTTGCAATTCGCCTTATGATCGAGCACGTCCCCGGCAATCGCGATCAGCTCTTCCCAGTCGTGCCATTCGCCGATGGCTCCTTGATCTCACCCAGCTTCTCGATGAGCTGCCGATTGCCGGGGTCATTCGCCATCTCGAGAACGTAGCGGAGCTCCTTGATTTTCAGTCGATAGCCATGCAAATGTTTTCTGTTCAGAGTGGCGGGAGCAGCTAGTTCGCTGGAGAGCTTGAGCACGAAAGCCATGGCCTCCGCTGGTGCTGTGTTTCGGTCGCCAGCACTCTTCTTGTTGTGGTTAGGAATGAGTTTTTGAAGACGGGCTAAACTACGCTTCAGTCGTCGAAGTTTCGCACCATACTTGCCCATCCGTGCGTGCAATTGCTCAGCACGCCGGTAGCGTTCGGCCCCCAGATATTCAAGCAACTGAACAAGACAATCACGCTCTTGGTGCACCTTTACCGTAGACGCATAGCCAGTGAGCACGTCCATGTCCCTTACCTTCCCGGCACATTTCCGTATGCGACCTAGGTGCCTCAGCAAGCGCCGCTCGTTGCACTTGTAGTTCACATCCAAAGCCTCAAGCACGGCCTCAAGACGACGTATCCGAGTGCGGAGATCGTGGATTTCGTCGGGATTGGGCCGGCTAGGAGCCTTCTTCAGAAATTTCCGCAACTTGCAGACGCTATCCCACGATAAGTATTCTGTGGGCGTCACATACGCCTACACGCGGAAAACTCCCAAGGATTGGCCGCGGCCACCAGGCCGTCTCGACGCCGCTTTGATTGCTAACGCGACTTGGCCGTCAGCCCTTGCCCCAACTTGCTACGTCTGCGGCCCCACATCCTTCGTAGAAAGCGCAACGGACCTCCTCAGCGCCTCTGGCATCGACCGCGACAAGATCAGAACGGAGCGTTTTGGCTCCACAGGAGAACGAAAATGACTTCGCTTACCTTCAACTACCTCGACGGGAACGCTGCCGCTGGCGAATTGAGCAGAATATTCGCTATGGACCTTACGGCCGCAGAAGGACAGTGTGCACACTGCGGCGCAAGAAAGCGTTTCGCCGACGCGCATGCGTACATGCAAAGTCCCGGCGTCGTGGCTCGATGCGCCGTTTGCCAGCACGTACTCCTTCGTCTAGTAAGTGTTCGTCAGCGCGTGTTCCTTGACTTACGTGGCATGACATATCTATGTCTCGATACAGACCACGTTCAGCCATCAGTTTGAGCTGCTTACGCACCGCCTCCGGTGTCCGCTGTACAGAAACTTCTTCCCGTCGACCAATCAATCAACGCAGCCTTTCGGCTTTCAACCGAAGGGTTGGGTGATGTTGCCATCCCGCGCGCGAGTCTTAGCGGAGGTCTACGAGACCGTTGCTGATAACACACCTGCTTGGGAGGCAGGCGCGCCTGCTACGGTCGCTGAGGCCCATTCGCGCCGGAGATTCGTCGCGTCGAACACAGGCTGACCAGTCTGCCGGAACTGCTTCTTCAACACCGCTGTCAGTTCAGCCGTGAGGGCGAGAGTGATTGGCTCCTTGTTCTTCACGATCTTGGCGGGGAGCGTCATCGTCGTGGCGTCACCACTCACCATCTCCCACGTGCCCCGAATTGCTCATTCACGATCTGCGTCGTTCTGGTGCCCGTAATTTGGTTAACGCCGGGTGCCAGAGACGGTCGCTATGACGATTGGTGGCTGGAAGACCCGTTCCGGTCTTCATACGCTACGCAATCGTCGCAACCAAAGACATCCAGAACGCCATGAATGCCCTCGAAAAGAGCGATGGAACTTTGATGGAACCTGACGCCAGGTTAGCTCAGCGGTAGGTCACTGGCTTCAGGAACTCGTTTGTTTTCTTAGAGTTTTTGGAGCCGAGGGCGAGAGTTGAACTCGCGACCTGCCGATTACGAATCGGCTGCTCTACCACTGAGCTACCTCGGCCCTTGAAAATAAAGGACTTATTCCCCCGGTTCACCCCTTGCGTACAACTTGCGTTGCACTTCCATCGTCCTCTCTGGGTTTAGGCACTGCGTTGCCTCACTTCTGATTGGAAATGCACCACCCCGCTCGGAACCATCCTGTGCTCTGCTGACCGGCGATCGCCACGCTCCCGCTTCCGAAACACTCACGCTTTTCCTGACGTGCCCAAGAGAATCCGATCGCGCACCAGACAAAAGAAAGATAGCAAGTTGATTCTAACTTTGTCTGATTCCTTTCGCAAGGTCTTGAGTTTACGCGTTTTGGCCTCGAGCATGCGTTTAGCTGCCAGTGGCCCGGAAAAACCTCCACAACAATGCCATATTAACCGCGACGATAAACATTTACTGGCTGTAAGTGGCAAAACGTGACACTTCAGTGTCACTTAGGAGTACTCCGTCCGTTGTCCGCGGAAACTACGTCACCGGGAGAGCAAGCCGATCCAAAATCGGCTGCTCGCCACAGCAAGCGTTGTGCCAAAAAGCCCTCGTTCGGCAGCAATTGTGCAACTAGAGAGAGTCGGAGTGGGCGACGGTCTCAACAAGTTGTCGGTCACGGATCCCGCATCTCCGACAAGCAACGCAATGTCGGATCCTCGCCGTGCGCTAACAATTGGAACCCTTCGGTTAACAGCCAAAGTGGTTGAAATCCTAAATGCTTTATCGTGTGTCGCTTACCGGGAAACACGACCGATTTTCAGTCCCTCAGTTGGGCTACTTGGGCTACCAGCAATTGACTCAGTAACTCCAGCGACCAAGCTAGATTGGGAGATTGGGGTCGGACCAAAAACAAGAGCTCTTACGCCGCAGTGACGCAATGCCTCCCTCGATAACTCAACCAGGAGAGCACCTGCTTTGCAAGCAGGCGGAAATTCAATCTAAGTCGTTGTTTTGGTTGCGCTTCCGAATTTCCGACGAGGCTAAATATGTTCCTAAGATGTTCCTACTTCGGTGGGCCGCGCAGATTGACCAACGGTGTGTACCGCGATGCAACCCACAACCGAAGGCAGGAATGGCGTACAGCCTACGCCGATGCTTCTGGGCCTTTGCAACCCTTCGGTTAACAGCTGCAGGTAAGAATAGATAAGTCGTTGCTTTGGCGTCAGTTATGAAATTCGGAGCGGGCTGGAATTGGCCAACTGGCCAACCGTTTTTACAGCCGCCGCATGTGGCTTCAGCCACAAACCACGCTTCTGCGCGAGGTCACCGAGGTCACCGCCCCTCACTCCGAACGGAAGAGAGAAATGCTATACTCGCTCGATATGGAGACCCGCCATGACTTCCAGCGATGACGTTATCGTCAAGGATCCCCAGATTATGGGAGGTGCCCCAGTGTTTCGTGGAACACGCGTGCCCCTGCAAGCGCTATTTGACTACCTGGAAGGCGGAGAAACGCTCGAAGAATTTTTAGATGGATACCCCTCCGTTTCGCGCGAGATGGCCATCCGCGCCCTCGAAGAAGCCAAACAACTATTGTCCGCACGGATCTGAATGCGGATTCTGATCGACGAGTGTATAGATCGGAGGTTGAGGGACTTTTTGGCCGGCCACGAATGTCAAACGGCACGGTACGCTGGCTTTGGGGGGCTAGAAAATGGCGCGCTCCTGACGGCAGCGGAAAACGCCAAGTTCGATGTCTTGCTAACAGTCGATCGGGGCATTGAGTTCCAGCAAGACTTGCGTCACCGGAACATCGCGATTCTCATCCTCTGCGCGAAATCGATTCGATTGAAAGACCTGCTGCCACATGTAGCAACTTGTCTCGCTCGCCTCGAGTCTATCCAGCCTGGTCAAATCGTCAGAATTGGCGCTTAGACCATACCCACCATAAAATCTTGGTGAAGGATGGCAAGCTGCAGATCAACGTTGACGGCGACGAGTTTCATACGCTGAAGCCCGCCGGAGAAACCAGCTTCCACGTTGCCGACGTTCCCTGGGGCGATCAGGTGGAGATACGATTCCTGCCCGCCAGCGCGGAAAATCCGCGCCGATTGGAGCAGAGCTTCGGGGGCGAAAAGCCGGACATATTGTATTTGAATCCGCGACGGCGTTTACGCCGAGCGGCACGGAACTGCGTGAGTATGTGGGCGCTTACGGTCAGCGAAGAAATCGACCCGGTTTACCGCATTGTGCTGCAGGACGGGAATTTGAGTCTGACGAGGCTCAAGAAGAAGGCAGAGGTTCTTCGGCCAGCTGTGCGCGACGTTTTTACCGGGGACATTGGCACAGTGCGCTTCACGCGTGATTCGAGGCAGCGCATCTCCGGTTTGGTCCTCAACGCCGGCCGCATTCGGAACTTTCGATTCGAAAAGAGGGTCGATTAAGTCTCTGACCTGAGGCCCGCCTAAACCGACGCGTGTAAGAGCTAGGAAATAGTTTGGGTTTCAAAGCCACGGCTACAACGCCGTAATCGTAGAAGTGGAATCCGGCACGAAAGTTGACGTCATGGGTTCGGTTCGCACAGTGGATTCAATAACATGATTGGGCCCGTGTTTGAAAACGGAATGGCTTCTAGAACTCAAGCTGTCTCCCGCAAACATTCGTCTCTTGGGCCGAAAAAAAACATGGCCGAGGATGGGTTTCGGATTCAAATTTCCGATCGAAAACGGCATCGTTGGACTGAATGGATCGAAAATCGCGGTTGGAACAATCGACGAAGTCGGCGTAAGCTTTTTGGAGGATGATAGTTACGCCCCATCGACGTGTAGTTCAGTTTGCGAGAGCACCTACTAATGGAGCAGGTGCTCATTCGGACGAAATTCTACTAGACTTACTATATTTTAGAATCATATAGTTGCAGTGGGCGTGTAGCTCAGCCGGGAGAGCACCTGCTTTGCAAGCAGCGTGAAATCCCAAAATAAATGGCTTTGCTGGTGTCGCTTACGCCCGAAAAAGCCGCCGATTCCCACTTCTGGCGGATTGCTACGGGAACCGATTGTACCGGCAATCGCGCCGTATCCGGTCGGAGTGAACGATGAGATCCCGCGAAACGCGCTGTAATTGAGAAACACCGAATGATTTCTTTGGAAGTATTGGCGAGGTCGACTAATACCACAGCGAGCGCGAGTCTTTGACAAATCAGGCAGCCACCGGGGTCTGGTAGAGGGCTCGACAGTGTGGTTGCCATCTAAACGAGCGCAGATTGGCTGGTGGTCGTGACGTGGGCGTATCGGGCGTTTGCCCTTCTCGTGAGTTATGCGCGCGATGGTTGTTGAAGTAGGTCCTGAAATCGAGCAGCTTGTTTTCGAGGTCTGCCGTCGTCCAGAACAACATGTGATCCAAGTATTCCCGCCGCAGGGTGCCGATCAGCCTTTCGACGAACGGATGGGACAGGGGAACGTAGGGGATGGTCTTGATTTCTGTCACTTCCAGTATCCGCAGGTTGGCTTGCCACTGGTGAAACCGATAAAGCGGATCGTTGTCGGAGCTTAGGTACTTTGGCATCCCGCGTTGGCCTCGAATGGCGCGGTTGAACATCCGACAAAGTGCGACACCATCGACCTTCCCAGCATGGACGCCGAAGCCAATGATCCGCCGCGTATATTGATCCATGATGACCAGGACCCAGTGGGTCCGCAACGTTGCCGACTCGCAGCTGAACAGATCAATACTCCAGAGACTGTCTTTCATGTGGCCCAGGAACGTCAGCCAAGAAGGACCATCGGGGTGCTGTCCTGGCCCGTAGTGACGGGCGAGAATCCTGCGAACCACGTCTTTGTCGATTTGGAGATGGAACGCCAAGGCCATTTGTTGAGCGATTCGCGGACAGCCCCAATTGGGATTACGTTGCTTCATTTCGACGACCGCACGGATGAGTTCTGCGCTCGCACCTTTCGGGCCGGGCTGACGGCGGCGATCCGGGGAGAACAGCATCCGGTACTTTCCCTTGCTCATGGCTTTATGAAGGGCTAGCAGTGTCGAAGGCTTCAGAACGATTGCGGAACGGAGCAGACGAGTTGGACGCACCAAGAGCGCCATCAAGCCAGCAAGGACCCGGTCCGACGCGTGTAAATTCGGAGATCGTTTCCGGGAGCGATTCAAGATCAGGATCTGGTGCTTGAGCAGAAGCGACTCCGCGACGAGGGAACGGACGCCGCCAGGACCGAGCAAGCGCGCCAGGGTAGCAATAAAATGGATAAAAAGAATGACC
>QHYH01000227.1 GCA_003223215.1 Acidobacteriota bacterium | reverse complement strand
ATTCCATACGAAAGAGCGATTCGTCACATTCGCGACGCAGATCCAAGCGACTTTGGCCGAACGCTAGAAAACAAGACAACCGAAGTGATTTTCGCGGGCATCCAAAATGGACAGATTGCGCTGATCGCCTACCGTCGTCGTTCTTCTCTGTGAACCCCGCCTCAGTTGCCTTCGACAATCAGACCGTTAATACAACGAGCCCGCCAAGCACGGTCACCTTGACAAACACAGGCAGTGCGGCAGAACCGGTCTCCGCTAGAATGAATGGCTTTAATTTCGCGGACTTCGCACAGACAAACAATTGTCCGCCCGTGATTGCCGCGGGCGCCAGTTGTACATTCAGCATCACATTCAAGCCCACCGCCACGGGTGGCAGGATTGGCTACCTTGTAATCGACGGAAACCGCGACGAGGAGGGCATTGTCAGCCTAACGGGGACCGGTATAGCAGCGCCCCCCAGCGGATGTAGTCCCACCGGCGGTACGCATCTTCCCACGATGGCTCCTAACTCGGTGGCGCTTGCTCCGGATCCAACCGGCAAGTACGGCAAGTTCGCCTATGTGGCGAACAGATATGCCGATTGCCTCTCGATGTACACCATTGACAGCGCCACCGGGGCCTTAACCTCCATAGGAACGATCCCCACGGGATCGCGTCCCATCTCGGTGGCCGTGGACCCGTCCCGCAAATTCGTCTATGTGGTGAATGTCGGCTCGAACGACGTCTCCACGTACAGCGTCGACACCACAACCGGAACCTTAACATCGACAGGGACGATCGCCGCAGGATCCGGTCCCGCTTCGGTGGCCGTGGATCCATCCGGCAAGTTCGCCTATGTGGCGAACGGCAGCGACGTCGCCATGTACACTATCAGCGATACCGCCGGGGGCTTAGCGTCGATAGGAACGATAGCTGCAGGAGCGGGATTGTTTCTCTCTCGATCGCCGTCGACCCATCCGGCAGATTCGTCTATGTGGCGAGGCCTGCGGACACTGTAGGGGTGGCAATTGGGTACGTCTCCATGTATACGATAAACACCACCAACGGGACCTTAACGTCCACAGGGAGCATCACCGCAGGAGTCGACCCTTTCTCGGTGGCCGTGGATCCCTCTGGCAGGTTCGCCTATGTGGCGAATCTCGAGTCAGGCGACATCTCGATGTACAGCATCAACGGCACCACGGGGTCATTAACATTCATAGGGACGAACACCACAGCATTCGCTCCCATTTCAGTGGCCGCACATCCTTCCGGCAAGTTCCGCTATGTGGCGAATGTGAACTCGAACGTCTCCATATACACCCTCAACGCCACGACCGGAGTCTTAACGTCTATAGGAACGGTAGCCGCAGGATCATCTCCTAGCTCGATCGCCATCGATCCGTCCGGAAAGTTCGCGTATGTGACGAATTTCGACTCGGACGACGTCTCGATATTCAGCATCGATGCTGCCACGGGGTCGTTGACGCTCATAGGGACGGTCGGCACATAAAAGGGCCTTACAGAGCGTCCTTCAAAGAAACCATTCGGTCCTGAACTGAATGCTCTGTTGTGCGCCACCCATCTTCGCCTCTGCGAGAGATTTCGAGGCTTTCGTAAATTTGACTCAGACGAAGGGACCAAGAACCATGCCGTCCCCAGCCGAATGCAGAGAGTGGGTTCGCTTTCCTGTTTCCCTATCGGAAACGGCGAGTTGGACCGTAGTGGACTGCCCATCGAAGACTGGGTGTTGGAACGTAGCACCCGTAAGCCCTTGACAATACAATGGGCTGCAGTGCATGCGCGCATAAGCCTCTGCTGGAGAGCACCTGCTTCCCTACCGAAAGGTCATGGCATGAATTTGCTCGATGTAATAGAATGAAACCGAGTGAAAACAAAGACGTTGCACAGTTCCCCGGTAGCTCAACGGTAGAGCATTCGGCTGTTAACAGAGAACTTAAAATCCAATAACTCGTTTCTCTGGCGTCAGTTAGCAGCTTCGGGACCATCCCCAAACAGCTTTTCTTGTCCCCAAGATGTCCCCAACAAGCCTCGCAGACATCGGTTGCAGCCCGAGCGGCCCCCATGCAGCGGAACTTCGAGTCCGATTAGTTGATGATCCGCGTTCCATGAAACACATCGCCTCTTGCCAGCCACGAATCTTCTATGAGAGCCGGTCCGTAAATCTTGGTTTTGCTGGGCTTTGCTCAGTGGCTTCTCGCGTGCTGTCACTTGTTGCAAAGGAAGCGCTAAGGGGATTAGACACGCTACGAGCGGCGAAGGTGAAGTCGGCGAACTAGAGAGACGACCTCTCAAGACGGGACAAAACGCAAGTGTGTTAGTCGCGTTCGCGGGAATCGGCGGGACGCCGGTAAACAGCAAAGCGGGAAAAGCAACAAAGCTGCCGCTCCCGGCAACGGCATTGATGCCGCCTCCGAGGCCGCCGGCAAAAGACAAAAAACTGGCGCTCTGCAGGTTCAAGCAGAGTTTGTATCACGATTTGCGGTTTGCTCTCCAGATGGCCTGCGGCGCCAAACGCCTGCTGAATCTGGTGCTTGGTCCTGGCGCTCAATTAGCTTGGTATTCGAAATATGAGTTCATCCCGTGCGAAATTGAAGCTGGACAACGGGGTAATCCAGGGAGCAAGATGCCCCTCATTAGAAGAGTGGCCCTGTGGAGAATCCCTGGGCGAGGCTGACTCGCGAGCCATACTACGTCGACGCCCACAGTTGGCGTGCGTGACTGGCGCCTTCGACTTGTCGGCCGGGCCAGGTACACCTCCAGGTTGCGGTCACCCTAGTTTTTTCGTGAAAGTGTCAGGGGGCGCCATGAAAATTAATCGCAGAGCTTGCGGATGGGCGATTCTATTCAGCTTTTTGTGCCTTTTACTCTTTGTTTCTGGAGCCCTGGGTCAAACTTCTCGCGGTGGCATCGCTGGAACGGTGGCGGACAAGTCCGGCGCGGTAGTGCCGGACGCTGCCGTCGAGATCGAGCAGAAAGGTACCGGCCTAAAGCTGAGTACCTCGACGACGGGCGCTGGCGTGTTCTCCTTTCCTGATTTGCCCGTCGGTTTTTATAACGTCACCATTACGCACTCGGGATTACAAACCCAAAAGATCACCGATCTCGAAGTTCAGGTCGGCAGAATCAGCAGTGTAACTGTAACGCTCGAAGTGGCCCAGCAGTCCCAAACCGTGGAAGTTCAGGCAGCGGCTGCGACGATTGAGACCACTCAGAGCGCCTTAAATGCAGTGGTGAGCACCCGGGCGATTCAGGAAATGCCTCTGAATGGGCGCGACTTCCGCCAGTTGCTGGAGCTTACGCCCGGATTCAATTCGCAATTCTCGATGAATGGAAACCGCCCGAACCAGAATAATTGGCAGATCGATGGCGTAGACAACAACGATTTCTGGCACAACTCGGAAGCTGTGAATCAAGGAAGTATCTCCGGAATCGCAGGAGTCCTGCTCCCCATCGACTCAATCGAGGAATTCAATCAGCAAAGTGTCGGGGGTGCCGATTTCGGGCGCAATCCCGGCTCCATGGTGAATGTCGCGATCAAATCCGGAAGCAACGATTTTCATGGCAGCCTCTACTACTTTAATCGCAACGATGCTTTCGCCAAGCCCTCGCCTTTCGGTGATTATGGCAAACTGCGAAACCATAATTTCGGCGGCTCCATCGGCGGTCCGATTTGGAAAGACAAGGCTTTCTTCTTTTTTAACTTTGAAGCACAGCGCTTCATCGCCGGAAACTCCATCCGGGCTACAGTCCCCTCAGACGCTTGGGTCTCCCAGGCCGAAGCTCTCATGGCCGCCAAAGGTGTATCACCAAACCCGGTCATGGTCTCTCTGTTGAGCACTCTCTGGCCCAGCGCCATCAAGAACGCTCCAGCAACCACGAACAATTTCTTCAGCACCGCCAATAACAATTACCGGAGCAATAACGGCGTCGCCCGCATCGATTACAATTTCAACGCCAAAGAGCGCCTGTTTGTCCGCGGATTTGTCGGAACAGGTGATGCCGTTGCCTATGCGGGCTCCGTTTACCAGGACTATTTTCAGGCCGTACCCAGCCGCCAGCAAAACTGGGCTGCCGTTTTGAATAGCAGTCTTGGGCGGAGATTTTTCAACCAATTTCTCTTCGGTGTGAACTATTTCCTCCAGAACTTTAATGATACTAGCCATAACCAGGACGTTGTGGCCCTGGGCTTCAATACCGGCGCCACTTCTGCGGACCGCGGCTCGCCGAACATGGAGCTCGACGGCTTCAACAATGGGGGCGTCGGTGAAACACCAAATCTAGGCCGCACCGATACGACCTACCACTTCACAGACGATCTTGCCTACACCCTCGGCGCGCATGCCCTGAAGTTTGGTGGTGAGTTTCGGCGCGCCAAACTGTGGGTTCACTATCTCCGAGATGCGCGCGGCAATTTTCTATTCGACGGTGCCGCGCCTCAATCCGGCGGATGGGGCGGAACTCAGCAACAAAACTCTTTGGCGGACTTCTTGGCCGGCTACATCAATACTTCAAATGCCAATATTGCCACAGGTGACCCAATACGCGACTGGTATGTGAATTCGGTTTCTTGGTATGCCCAGGACAGTTGGCAAGTCGGGCCTCGACTCAACTTTAACTATGGCGTGCGTTGGGATTACAACAGCCCGATCTATGATCCAACGCACACGGTTTCCACGTTTCTTGCAACCGCGCCGGGCGGCTTGGCCATTCCTCCACAAACCTTGAGTACGTTGTATCCCCGTGACTGGAATAACTTCGCTCCGCGGCTGGGATTTGCTTTTACACCCACGCGCGGCGGCAAAACGGTCATCCGCGGTGCCTGGGGCATCTACTATGACGTCGTCAATGGCAACCTTTTCATCGATAACCGTGCACAACCCGGTGGCCGCGGCCCTTCAAGGAACCCGGGCGGGCCAAACCCGGTCTTTAGCATAGAAAACGACGCCGGTTCCCTCACTGTAGTTCAGAATCAGCCCGTCTTCGGCAGCGTCACTCCTCAGCCGCCTTTCGGCGTGTACGGCATCAATCAGAACGTCCGGTCCCCCTACGTGCAGAACTTCAGCCTTAACATTCAGCACCAACTCACTTCGAAAGTGGTGGTTCAAGCGGGCTATGTGGGGAGCCAAGGCCGCAAGCTCATCGTCACAGAAAACATTAACCAGGCGGCTCCTAGCGTGGCACCACAGAATATTCAGACCGCGCGGCCGTTTTATTCCCAATTTCCCACTTTCTCAGGCATCACCGAGATTTCCAGTGCAGGCAACTCTCAATTCAATTCCATGCAGCTCTCTATCCGTGGCACCTCCTGGCATGGGCTAACAGGACAGCTTGCCTATACTTTGGGCCATGTTCGCGACGAGATGTCCTACCCGCGAAACAATCGTCCAACAGACAACAACAATTTGAGAGGCGACTACGCCGACTCGAATTTCGACACCCGTCACAATGTCAGTGGCTCTGTAATCTATGATATCCCGCAATTTGGACAATCCGCTCCAAGGCTAACCAAAGGTTGGGAGTTTGCCGCGCTCATCGCCTATAACAACGGTTTCCCGTTCAGCGTGTTCTCAGGGTTCGATAATAGCCACACGGGCAACAAGCAGGATCGAGCAGACGTTTCGGGCGATCCTTTCGCGGGTGTTGTGCAACCGGCGGGAGGGACTAAGTCCGGTGTCCAGTGGATCAACCCGAGTGTGTTCGCCACAAATGCACCGGGAACCTTCGGCAATTCCAAACGCAATCAGTTTCTTGGTCCGCGCTTCAAAACCGTCGACTTTTCTCTAATCAAGAACACTCCCATTACGGAACGAGTGAAGACGCAATTTCGAGTCGAAATGTTCAATGTCTTCAACATTTTGAACTTGGCGGGGCCCGACAACTGTAGTTGCGATGGATCGTCATTTGGCTTGATCAGCAGCACCGTTCACGCTGGTGATGCTCCCGGCATCGGTTCCGGCGAGCCGTTCAACGTCCAGTTCGCTCTCAAGATCATTTTCTAGAATGAAAACAAATATGTTTGCGCGGTTCCCGGTAGCTCAACGGTAGAGCATTCGGCTGTTAACAAACTTCAAAACCGTTGAATCGGCACCCCTTATACCGAGAAAACGCCGGTTTAGCGGCCCTTCGTTGGAACCAAGTTGGAACCAAAGTTCACTCTCGTCTGGAGGACTGGGTCTATTTGACAGCCTGTTCATTTCACCGAAATCATCTGAGTCGATGCCGGGATGAAGGGACCAACGAGCTTCGTAAAGCGTTGTCGCGCACTAGTCCGCAGGGGCGGAGGCAAAAGCGGCGGACGCCTTTGCCGGCGCGAGCACGATAAGGGCTACGCCGATGACCACGAGGACGACAGAACCCCACAAAAATCCCACGCGCTGGTTCGCAAACTGGAAGGCCATCGTGCCCATGACGAGGGCGTGCGCGAAACTCGACCAAGCGGTGAAGGCAATGAGGCTTCTATGCGCGGAAGGGTTACGCGCGGCGATCAACAGGAAAACACCGAGCGTGACGTAAAGGCTCAGCATCATGTAGTCACCATAATCTTCCGAGGCATCGGGATGCCATAGAGCCTCGGCGATAGGATAAATCCCCGCGCAGAAAAACAAGCCTAGTAGCACCACCAGAACCTTCAGCGCACGCTCGCGGAGCATCGAAGCCTCCCAAGGTTTAGCAAGTCTTGCGGCTAGATTACACTCAACGCAGGAGAAGCATCCATCCCGAACTCGTGCGAGACCTTAGGGGGGCGAAACTCATCGCAGCAAACCTCCGCGATGCAGCCTACAACCGAAGGCAGGAATGGCGCGTAGAGCCTACGCCGATGCTTCTGGGCCTTTGCAACCCTCGGTTAACAGCCTTGAAACCAAATTCACTACGATTTGCCGGAGCCGAGCGAAATCGAAGGGAACTAACAAGTTCTGACAACATAGGGAAAATCAGATTCACCTTCTCTTCTCAGTTTTTGTTCGTCATTTGCCGCGACTCGTCACCATTTGCATGACACTGGATCTGCGCAGACCTTTGATTCAGGTCATGCCGTTTGACTAAGAGCCATCAAGTCAGGTGCGTAACGTTCTCCGACGACTGGAATGTGCGCAAGGCGCTCAGCGATAGTCTTGCGTTCGCTCTCCGTTAAGATCACCCGAAGTGCGCCCATGTTTTCCTCCAAATAACGAACTCGCTTTGTCCCAGGGATGGGCACAATATCCTTGCCTTCGGAGAGCACCCAGGCCAACGCGAATTGGGCAGGCGTCACACCTTTTTCGCTAGCCAATTCCTTGACCGTTGCCACCAGCTTGAGGTTTTCTTGCAGTGCCTTATCTCCGAAACGAGGATTTGTCCGCCGCCAGTCGCTGGCATCAAGGTCTTCCAGCTTCTGAATGGCTCCCGTCAAGAACCCACGGCCAAGCGGGCTGTAAGGCACAAACGTGATGCCCAATTCGCGGCATGTCGCCAGCACTCCATTCGTCACCACGTCACGCGTCCAAAGCGAATACTCGCTTTGCAACGCCGCAATCGGATGGATTTTCGCCGCGCGCCGCAGCGTTTGCGGACCTGCCTCTGAAAGGCCAATCGTTCGGACCTTGCCTGCGGAAACGAGTTCGGCCATCGCGCCAACGGTTTCTTCGATTGGAACGTTCGGATCAACGCGATGCTGATAATACAGATCGATCGTTTCGATGCCCAGCCGGCGAAGGCTCGCGTCGCAAGCACGGAGGACATTCCCTGGCGTGCTGTCCACGCTTCGGATGCCGTTCGAATCGAAGCGGAAGCCAAACTTAGTTGCGACGACGACACTCTCGCGCGGGACCTCGCGCAAGAAACGCCCGAGCAATTCCTCGTTTTTGTACGGGCCGTAGACTTCGGCCGTATCCAGGAAGTTGCCGCCAAACTCCACATATCGGCGAAGAACTCGAAGCGATTCTTCTTCGTCCGCTGGTCCGTAAGCGGTTGACATTCCCATGCACCCAAGCCCCAGTGCGGAAACCTCCGGCCCATTCTTCCCCAATCTGCGGTGTTCCATAATTCCGCCGTTACCGGTTCCCTTCTATGATGTTCTGAGTTTGATGAACGGTACCTCGCTGAGCCAAAAATGGTGAACGGAAGGACTTCTTGGGGTTCCGCTAAATTCATTGCTCAGGCTAACCTCACCGCGTTCTGGCCTCCGGTCTGCTCGAAAGTCGTTTCGGACTTGGTCTTGCCTGAGTCAGCAGGGAGTGCACGAGAGTTTTGGCGAGCCAGTTCTGGTATCTCTGAGGAGACCAGCCGCGCTCGCGCACCAGCATGCGGAACACATCTCCTCCGGTAAGCATCCAGAAGATATCCCGCGCGGTCCTGTGGGTAAGCCCTGGCCGAAGCGCTCCGGCATCGCACAGGAAGGTAATCATGCCTTCCTCTTTTTCGTAGCGTAGGCGCTCGCGCTGTTGTGCCAGTTTAGCCAGTTCGGGTGCCACTACTCCTGCACCTCGCATCAAATCCAACGCTGCCCTGTGCGCGCCGCGGATCTGCCTGGCAACGCTGGCGGCGACGCACGTTGGGAGCACGCTTGCGGCCGCGATCGAAAATGCCTAGTTGATGTTTGACGAGCAGCGATTCGGCAAGGACGGAACGGAGGCCTCCCGGCCGTGCAAGCCGGACGACGGTGACAACCAAATGAATCAAAAGGATGAGGACATCGCGCATCCAGACATGGTATCAAAACCCGACAAAACACCTGATTTTGGCCCAATTCAGTAATTCGCCATGGACAACTGCTGCTGCCTTTGCGCAACTTCAATGGAGCCGCATTCAGGAAAAACCACAATTTGAACCTTTCGATCCCTCGACTGAGTTCCTAACGCCTTTTGTTGCTGCGAACCAGGGAATGCACGCCCGTGGATTCAGCGGTGCGGGCGCGTGGTTCGATAGACCGACTGATGGTGTCTGGCATCCGAACCTTGGCTTGGCTGGCGTTTGCACGGCCTATTTCCCTCGTCGAAAGCTGCTGTCGATATTGAGAATCGAACAGGTCACTCGGTTTTTGGATGACGTTTTTCCGAAATGAGGGTTTTACACACGGTTGCCCAGGAAAAGTCCCTGAGCCCTGAGCTGGCAGGGTCGCCACACTAACACTAGAGGCTAAGGACGCGCGAAAACCCCAGAAAACAGGGCGAAGATAGGGCTTGACATCTCATATAAAAACTTATATAAAGGTAGCCATGACAAGCCCGGGCTCGAAAAGCAGAATCAAGTGGGAGGGCAACTCCCAAAAAGAAATCAGGTCGTGGCCAAAAGAGGTTAAGGAGAACTTCGGCGGCGAACTAGAGCGGCTTGAACATCACGAGGAGCCTTTGGACAGCAAGTGGTTGGGAAAGGGCTTACCGGGCGTCCAAGAGTTGCGTGAAGAATTCAAGGGTGTTTGGTACAGGCTCATGTATTGGCTGAACGCTGGTTGGATTTACGTGCTCCATTGCTTCAATAAGAAGACTAACCAGACCTCGCAAGGGGACATAGAAATAGCCAGGCAAAGGATGCAGGCAATCAAGGCGAGAAAGGATGCCCCAGCAGGAAAGGAGGAGAAAAGTGCGTAAGCGTAGAGAGGAAAATGTATTCGATCAACTCGGATTCTCCCGAAAAGAGGCGACAGCTCTGGGAATAAAGTCAGCCCTACACCGGAAGATCATCCGGTATGCGAAGAACCGTAACTACTCGCAAGCGCAGTTGGTAAAAATCTTGCGGGAGCCACAGCCGAGAGTCAGCGACCTGTTGAGGGGAAAGATCGCAAAGTTCAGCCTGGAAGCGTTGGTCAATTACGCAGAAGCCCTGGACATGCGCCCGGAGATCAAAATACACGAGCCGGTCATGGCCATGGCAAGGGCTCTAAGCGCGTAAACAATTTCAGGAAGAACAAAGGCGCGGTCTCTTCGGAGATCGCGCCTTTTTGTTTCGGCTAGCGTACCAAAAGGTAGCAAAGGGGATGGAATAATTGGCTTATGGTCAAAAAAGTCGTGCGTAGGGCTGAAGTCAAAGGTCACCGTCATGGTTTCAGGGTTTCAGGCGTGCTCTTGATTGAGGCCGCTGACAATCCGCGACCAGTACACAAACTGTGCCACCAGACTCAACATCCCAAACAGGACCACCACCTCGAGTCTCCCCGAGCACGGCCAGAATCCCTTCCAGCCTTGTCCTTCGACTCGTCGCAACAGGTTGTCCAAAAACAGGAAGAAAAACAACAGCGCCGCTATGTTGTACCCCGCCCTCGAATGCTTCTGCACGGTGGTAAGCTCCTCCTCATCTTCTTCCTGCTTCAGCCAACAGAAGCATAGGAAGCCAGCCAGATACACCGCATTGTGGCGGAAAAACGCCAGGAATGGCAGCATCACCCTCCACCACGACCAGTATCCCGCCACCGTAAGTTTCAACACTGCCAGCGCCACAGAAAGGAAGCCAAACATCCAGAACCCCATGGCCTGAATCGGATGTTCTTGTTTGCTGCTCATGCCGCCTCACGCTCATAGTATTTCAGCAAGCCGCCCAGCCGCTCCCGACACCGCACCTTTTCCTGTTCTCCACGGACTCCTTGAGTCGGCAAAGGGAATAACAGTACGTTGTCTTTGCCTTGGCGATTTCTTTCCTCATGATAGTGGGTTTCGTAGCGCAGCTTCCTTGTTCTCACGCGGGTGGATCTCGGGTTCGACCCCAAAAATGTTGCCTACTTTCAGCTCAACCTGTCCCCCTCGTATTTTTTTAAATGGGGTGACGCTGCTTCTATAAAAAACTCACTCGAAAAGAAAAATGCGCTGACACGCCAACTCCTCGCTCGGATGCAGGCCCTCCCAGGTGTGACCTCCGTTTCCGAACTCAATAACCCCCCACCACTAACGTCTGAGACAAGCGACACCATTATTCCCGGCAAGCCTCACGCAGAACGCTGGGAGACCACAATTGACGAGTGCAGCGAAGGCTACTTCCAAACACTCGGGCTGCCATTGCTTCGCGGCAGGCTTCTCTCAGTGGACGATGTGAGCTCGGCACGACGTGTGGCAGTCGTAAACGAAACCTTTGCTCACAGGTACTTTCCGAACGAAGACGCCGTTGGCCACAAGGTCAAATTTGGGAATCTTGACCTCCCTTTTGTTGAGACCCCGCATGACATCTATTTCGAAATCGTCGGGATTGTGCGCGATTTCAAGACCCGCGACTACGTCAATCCGTCGTGGCAGACTGTTCCGCAAGCGTTTATGCCCTATAGCGTTGCGGGATACAGCTGGCGATCGTTCATGGCGAGGTCGGCCGTGGATCCAAAGTTACTCTTAAAAAATTTTGGCCAGGAACTTCGAGATCTCGATCCAAGTGTGGAGATCGCCGAGTCCGGTACGCTGGAATCATCGCTGCACAAATTCTATCGCGGGCCACAATTTGAACTCGTAACAATCGCATCTTTCGCTGGAATTGGCCTGGCCCTTGTGCTCATCGGCATATTCA
>QHYH01000135.1 GCA_003223215.1 Acidobacteriota bacterium | reverse complement strand
CTTTGGCCGCATCCGGCCTGCCAAACGGCGTCACGGCGTCGTTCAGCACGAATCCCACCACACCCACGAGTACGATGAGTACCTTGACGCTGACGGCTAGCAGCACCGCCGCGACCGGAATGTCCACGGTGACGATCACCGGAACTTCAGGCACACTCAGTCATACGACCACACTGGCTCTTACGGTGAACGCCGCCGGTGGCACGCCGGACTTCGGTCTTTCCGCGTCGCCGAGCACCCTGGCCATCACTCAGGGATCTAAAGGCTCGAGCACCATCACCGTCGCTCCCCAAAACGGCTTTACCGGAAACGTTAATTTGGCCGCATCCGGCCTGCCGAACGGCGTCACGGCGTCGTTCAGCACGAATCCCACCACGCCCACGAGTGCGATGAGTACCTTGACGCTGACGGCTAGCAGCACCGCCGCGACCGGAATGTCCACGGTGACGATCACCGGAACTTCAGGCACACTGAGTCATACGACCACACTGGCTCTTACGGTAAACACCACCGTCTCGACCCTGACAGTTACGCCAACGACGCTGTCGTTCAACTATCAGATCGGATCAGCCGTGCCGGGGGCTCAGTCAGTTTCAGTCACTGCGAGTCCAGCCGCGTTGAGTTTCACGGCGTCGACTTCCGGAGGTACGTGGTTGTCCGCGGCACCGATGAACGGCACTACGCCAGGGACAGTCAGCGTCACGGTGAATCCGGCAAGTCTCACGGCTGGTACCTACAATGGCAACGTAACCATCTCCTCTCCGGGCGCCACAGGGAGCCCGCAGACGGTTCAGGTCACGCTCATGGTCAGCGGGACATCGACGGCGAATCACTATGAGTATGTGTTCACCG
Organism: Acidobacteriota bacterium; assembly: GCA_003223215.1. GTDB lineage: Bacteria > Acidobacteriota > Terriglobia > Acidiferrales > UBA7541 > Acidiferrum. Next base: position 36,847 of record QHYH01000135.1, on the reverse strand, counting down.
ATGGGACGCTCTATGTGTATGACCTGGACACTGCTGGATTCCCGCTGGTTAAGTCCAAGGGCATACCGACCAGCACCGGCACCCGCGGTACCGTCGCATGCGCTGGCAATGGCACGTTGTATGTCAGCTTTGGCGGAGATGGTGGCTCCAGTGGCAACGGGGGCCTGTTCGCTTATGATCTGGTCAGCGATACCGTGGTTTGGACACAGCATTATTCGCACGGCATCGACAGCCACGCGATCACCCCAGATTGTGCGGTGATTTACATGCCCGACGGCGAGTTGGCCAATAGCACGACATGGCACGTGGTGGATGCCAAAACCGGGAGTGAGATCGCTACGATCGCAGGGTCGCGGGCTAGCAATCCTCACAACACGATCGTGTTTAATGGCCACGTGTATCTGGGTGGCCGACAATCGACCCTATTTCAAGCGGCCAACGTGTCCAACAACACTGTGTATTTCACATCGGCCAATACGGCGAACACGATTCGGCCCTTCACCATCAATGCCGAAGAAACGGCCGCGTATATAACGGAGACAAATTTCCTGGGCTTCGAGCAGATAGACTTGACGACGGGGGCGGTCCGTTTCAAAGTTCCAGTCGCTGGATTTTCGAGCAACTGTTCGACAAATTGTCCTTCCACACCTTCGCATGGGATTTCGATGTCACCGGATGAGAGGTGGCTCTACGTGATGGATTCGATAAACGGCTATGTGCACGTCTTCGACATCAGCGGCGTGCAACCAGTGCAGAAATTTGACGTCAAGCTTAATCATGGGTTGCTTAACACGGAGAGCCCCTGCGCGTACGACTGCCTCGGGGATGGTTGGTTGCACCACAGCCTCGACGGACGATACGTATTCGTCGGCGACTCGGGAGACGTGATCGACACGGGTATCCAGAGCGGATATGGCAGTCCGCCCGCGGTGGTGGGTTTCCTTCCGCAAATGGCGAACTCGCGGAAGGAGATTGAAATCGACTTCCAGAACGGCAAGGTGATCGATGCCATGACCAACCGTAGTTCCATCGGAACCGGATTCAAGTAAACCGGTCAGTTGAGCACGCACCCTGTAGGCGCTCCAGCTAAGAGAGCGGATCGTCGAACGCTCGAAGCTCTTTGCTTCCGTTAACAACGGCGATAAATGGTCGACCCGGGCTAGCTGCAGAACCGCCGAATGAGTCCGCCGCCAAACGCGTAGACTTGCGCGGTTTGCATCTTATAGCAAGGGTTGCACGAAAGTTGTACAGCCGCTGCCGAACATGTGCATTTTCAGCCATTCCCTTTAGAAACCACTTCGAGAGCGTGCGGGCAAGCGTTTGGAAATCTCGTTTTGTGTTGATTGAGTCTTTTACTGCTTCTTTGACTTGCTAATCTTTCCGACGGTGAACAGAAGGAGATCCCTGTCTTCCTCACTCATGCGGGCCAGGCATTGTTGCAGCTTCCTCAAATACCTCGCATCTTTTCCCGAGGAACCCCACAACTTCTGGCCTGACTTTCCCCCGGGCAACTGGGCTTTCGGCGGTTCTTCCCCTTCATACAGCAGCTCATACATCGGGACTTCCAGCGCGCGGGCGAGTTTTTCCAGCGTTTCGACTGCCGGAACGGTGTGCCCATTTTCCACGCGCGAAATGTAGCAGCGCAAAAGGCCTGAGCGTTTCTCCACGTCGCCTTGCGACAATTCTTTCTGTTCACGTACAGTGCGGAGCCGTTCGCCCAAAATCATCAACGTTCCTCGGTTCTGGCCTTTTTGCTAGGGCCATGGATATCGCCCATCCGGGTCAGTCTCTAAACTCTAATCGAACTGAGGGGTAAACGTCGAGGACGAGGGTTGTACCAATTGAGCTTCGTTAGCCGTGGAAAGTAGCCGCGAGTTTCCCGCCCCCTGGACGAGAACCGTGTCATCGGGGCTTATCGTCATAAGCGTGATATTCTTCGACGCGCACGAAAGGAGACTCGGTGAATCGCGTTCTCATTGGCTTGGCTTTAGTTCTCTCCCCCTTAGGCGTAGCAAGTACCTTGGGAGAGCAAACCTCTCTGGCCCTTGTGGAGAAGAAGGTAGATGAGCTTTTTTTGGCCCTGACTTCCCCGGACGCGCCGGGTCTCGCGGTGCTGGTGCGCCACAATGGCAAGACCGCATTCGAGCGCGCCTACGGCGTGCGCGATCTCCGCTCGAAAGTCAAAATCGATGCGCGCACCAATTTCCGCCTGGCTTCCTTTACCAAGCAATTTACCGCTATGGCCGTCATGCTTCTGGTGCACGACGGAAAACTCCGAGCTGACGAAACGCTCGGCGAAGTCTTTCCGGATTTTCCGGATTATGGAAAAACGATCACGGTTCGTAACCTTCTGAATCACGTTTCCGGTTTGCCGGATTACGAAGATTTGATGGCAGAAGCAGAACAAGCGAATGGCTCGATGTGGTCTCCCGAAAAACAAATCCAGGACGATGAGGTCTTAAAGTTGTTGGAGAAGGAACAATCGGGGAAGTTTGCGCCCGGCACGAGTTGGTCCTACAGCAATTCCGGTTATGTCGTGCTCGGTCTGATCGTCGCCAAAGCCTCAGGAAAACCTTACGGAGAATTCCTTCGCGACCGCATTTTCGCTCCGCTGAAGATGCATCACACGATCGCCTACCAAAAAGGAAAAAACGAGGTTGCGAATCGCGCCTTCGGCCACTCCAAAGAAAATGGTCTGTTTAAGGAGACCGATCAAAGCGCAACCTCGGCAACGCTTGGCGACGGCGGCATATACTCGAATCTCGAAGATCTCGCAAAGTGGGACGACGCGCTCGGAAATCACGCGCTGCTCAGCGACAAAGAAATGCAGCCCGCCTTAACGCCGGTGAAACTCAACGACGGCTCCGAACCGCATTGGCCCAAAGAACCGAACGGCGACAATCTTCATCCGGGCAAAGTCGTTTGCTACGGGTTTGGCTGGTTCCTCGATCCTTACAACGGCCACCCGCGCATGTGGCACACCGGATCAACGATGGGCTTTCGTACCGTGGTCGAACGCTTCCTCGGAGAAAACCTCACTATCATCATTCTTTCCAACCGCACCGACCTCGATCCAGAAAAGCTATCGCTCGAAGTCGCGGACCTGTTTTTGCCCGCGAAAAATTGAATCGCCGCGACACAGCCGACGAAGTCTCTTCAGTCCAGACCAAACTCGTCAGGACAGGCCCGAGAGTTTGCCGAGGCCTCTCATTTTGCCGCGTAGGGCCATGGCGCCGTACTGCTTCATCATGGTGCGCATTTGCAGGTACTGCTTTAGGACGGTGTTGACGTCCTGCACCGTGGTGCCGCTGCCCTTCGCAATGCGCTTCCGCCGCCTGCCGTCAATGACGTTGTGATCGCGCCGCTCTTCATCGGTCATCGAATTTATGATGGCCTCCACCTGTTTGAGCTTTTTCTCGTCCACGCTTGCATTCTTTGGCAAGTTCGCGAGCGGCCCCATTTTCGGCAGCATGTCCACAATCTGCTCAAGCGGTCCCATCTTGCGCACTTGCCGGAGCTGGTCGCGGAAATCTTCGAGCGTGAATTCCGACTTGCGGAGCTTGCGTTCGAGCTCCTCAGCGGCTTTCCGATCCACCACCTGTTCGGCGCGCTCGATAAGCGACAGGATGTCGCCCATGCCCAAGACGCGCGAAACAATGCGCTCGGGATAAAACCCTTCCAGGGCGTCGTATTTCTCGCCCAAGCCCACAAACTTCACCGGCGCGCCGGAAACTTTGCTGATGCTCAGCGCCGCGCCGCCGCGCGCGTCGCCGTCGAGCTTGGTCAAAATCACTCCGGTCAGGCCGAGCCGCTTGTGAAATTCGCCTGCCGACCGCACCGCGTCCTGGCCGATCATGGCGTCCGCGATAAACAGGATTTCGGTCGGCTGCAATTCTTTCTTGAGCACGCTGAGCTCGTTCATCAGCTCGTCGTCGATGTGTAAGCGGCCGGCGGTGTCCACGAGGATGACGTCGCTCGCGGACAGTTTTGCTTCCTTGATAGCCCCCTTGACGATTTCGATTGGTTTGTCGGTGCCGGCGCCGGGCCAGAGCGCCGCGCCAATCGCTTTAGCCACTTGCGTGAGCTGCTCCCGCGCGGCGGGGCGGTACACGTCGGTGGACACCAAGATAGGCCGGTGCCCATGTTGGGTAAGCCATTTGGCGAGTTTGCCGGTCGTGGTCGTTTTGCCGGAGCCTTGCAGACCAACGATCATCCACACCGAAGGAGGCTTCGCAGCAAACAGCGGCTTCGCGTGCTTGCCGAGCAGCGCAGCCAGTTCATCGCGCACGACTTTGACGACCTGCTGGTCGGGAGAGAGTTGCAGCATCACTTCGCTGCCGATGGCTTTTTTGCGGATGTTGGTGAGCAGCTCGTCGGCGACTCCCACGTTGACGTCGCCTTCGAGCAGCGCATCGCGGATCTCCGCTAGGGCCGCGTCGAGATGCTCTTCGGTGAGCTTGCCCCGCCCGCGCAGGTTCTTGAAGGCTCGTTGCAGTTTTTCGGTCAGGTTCTCAAACATAACTCAGACAGGTTCCTTATCAGCTTCTCTAGAATATCAGCCAACGCGAGGGAGTGCACCGGCATGCGAAGATTGCCAATGCCCCTCGAGCAGCACCTCGTGCGGTACAATAGAGCCGCTGTGGCGAAAGAAGTTCAACAGGTCCCAAGATCTCGGAGTGAAACCGGGGAGGTTCCCGGGCAAGAAGAACTACTAGATATCGTGGAAGAAGCTTCTTTGGAGTCCTTCCCCGCAAGTGACCCGCCAGCTTGGAACTCCGGCCGCGCGAGTGTGCGACCATCTCCTCAGAAAGCCACAGCCTAAGTGTGGTCGTCTAGGTCCGCGCTCTTTCTTTAGCTCATTATTGCATCTATTTTGTTACGCCCCTTCAGTAATGCCACTGCTTCACGTCCTCTCCACCCGCGTTCTTCTCCACATGCTCTGCCATTCGCCGCACCAGATTCGCCGTGGTCACCGGCTGCCAGCCATGTCCCTTCATCGGCCTTCCATATGCAAACTCGCATTGGCATTCGGGATTGTGCAAATCCTTGGCCATCTCCTCAAACTTGTACACCGCCAAATTTAAATAAAAATTGTCCATGTCTCCGACATAAATATGAATCTTGCCTTGCAGCATTGGCCCCAGCGTTGCCCAATTGGTCTTAACGTTATAACTCAGGTCGTAGCCGTGGTCGCGCATGTAAATGGCCACGCTGTGATCAATCTTTCCCGTTCTCTTGTCCCACAGCGCTCTTGGATACCCATCGTCGCCAATCGGTCCGTACGCGGCGTCCCAAATCTCAATTTGCTCCCCCGACCTGCCGTGGCTACCCAGCACCGCCTCTCGCTCGCTGAACTGCTGCACGGTAATCTCGTCCTGCCCCTCCGCCGTCCGCATGATAGACCGCGGCACCTGCACCCACGTGTGCTTCGGCTCGAAGAACGCGTTGTCATCCTCGTAGGCATTCACGGTTCCGTACCAGCGAAAATCAATCGGGTCGGGATACAGCGTCCATGTCCCGCCAAAAAAACCGGGATAAAACACTTGCGCCGCCAGGGACTCCCATCCTCCGGTCGATCCTCCCGTCAGCACACGCGCATACGGTTTCGCTATCATCCGAAAGTGCGCTTCGAGATACGGAATCATCTCTTTCACCAGCGCATCGCCATACGGTCCGTTGTTCACCGAGTTCACCGCGTACGAATCGTCGTAATACTGCGTCGGATGTTGAAACGTCACTGCGATCATTCGCGGAAAATTCTCCGAATTCCACGCTTGATAAAACTCGTATCCCGTCTCACGGTTCAGGTTCGTCAGCGTCGTCCGCAGTTCCGGAGGAATGGACCGGTCCTCGGTCGAGAATCCGAAGGGCGGCTGAAGACTGAAATGGTTCTGTTCGTAAATCGCCGGATAGCGCGCGTTGGGATGCTCGTCATAACCCTTCGGCAACAGCACAATCGCGCCGATGTACATCGGGTGCCCCCAGAACCTCGTCAGCATTTCGCTCTGAATCTTGATGTGCTTCACCCAGGGCGTGTCTGGCGGCACCTCGATTGGCGGGATCGCCCTCGTCAAACTCAGCTTGATTTTGTATCCAGCCGCCGGATCCAGATGCACCTTCTGCACCTCGCTATACAGGTTTCCCGGCGACCGGTTGAAGTGCTGCCCCTCCCACTGGTCCATGTGCAGCCAGACCCGATGTCCATCCGCGCGATGAAACTCCGTATAAATATTCAGGATCGCCTGCACGAAGTAATCACCCGCGGGAATATCCCGTAAGCTGTGCACCGGCGCACCAAATGTGCTCTCATCGATCACCGCGGTCTCGTCTGCTGCCAGCTTATTTACGTCCACACCGAACAGCGGCCCCGAATCTCCCCAGCTGCCCGCCACGAGCCGCGGCTCCGGCGTATCCGTCTTGGTAATCACCACATAGGCCCGCCCCGTAATTGACCCTGCATGCACGGCCGTGGGAAACGAGATCTCGAATCTTTGAGCCGCCTGCGCATCTGCCGAAAACAAGAAAAACGCGAGGCAACCCACCGCACTCAAAACCTCTCCCCAACATGTCCTCATGTTCCCTCCCAGCTCGCCGCCGAGCCTACTACAGCTCCTTCGGTGTTTCAAAACATGCTTGTCCCCTCTTGTGAAGAAGCTAGGTGGCTATGATTCATTGAGTGCTGAGGCGACTCAAGGCTCTTTGTCCGGAATTGCCATGGTTTGAAGAGATGCGGCCATTTGCTGGAGTCCTTCAGTCGAGTAGGCATAGATTTCGATCGTAAGGAGATCGTCGCCCGCAACGGTTTGGACCATCGACCGGTACATGTGGACTGCGCCGATGCCGCGGTCGAAATCGGCGCACGAAAGGATGTTTCTTCACGCGGAATTCGACTGGAGGGCTGGTCAGTGTCAGACTCTCAGCCGCCGACATTTTCTCCACTATCCGCTGAAAGGTGTCCAGGTTCACGGAATCCAAGCGTGAGGGCCCTGCACCGATGTAGAAGAAGCCTCTCTGGAGTGTTCCCCCGCGAGTGATCCATCTGCACGGAATTCCAGCCTAAGGGCGTGGTCATCTAGTCTTCGGGCGACGCTTTCTCATCAAAAGGTGAGCCTTAGGCCCACTTGTGCGGCGAAAGGAATGCCCACGGTTGTGCCCGGTCCGAAGAAATCGCCAAGCGCACCTGCCGGAACACGCAGTTGGTTCAGGCTGGTGATGGGCTTCGTCTGTGTGCAGGCGGGGTCGAGGCAAAAAGCTGTGGCGTTGGCAGGATTGTTCACTGGCGTGGGCAACGCCGAGATATCCGGCACGTAGTTATTGCCTGGATTCAGGTGGTTGAAAAGATTGAAAAATTCGGCGAACGGCCGCAGAGTGGCGCGCTCGCCAAGAACGATGTTACGGCTTACGCGCACATCCACCTGATAGAAAGGCGAACCGCGGAACTCATCGAGCGTCGTCTGCACGCCATTTACTACCGCACGGTCATTCGCCACTCCATCGCCGTTGACATCGAAAGGGGTCGTCATGGTGTATGGGCGAGCGCTTTCCAACTGCGCCAAGGTGGACGCCTCGAATTTCCAGGGAAGTTGCAAGACGCCAACCAGTACGAAGCGATGGCGGATATCTTCGCCGGAAGGACCGTGATCTCCGGGACCGAAGGGATCGTGAACGTTCGAAACACCGTTGACGTAATCGAACAGTTCGCCGACGGTGGCGCCCCAGGTGGTCGCGTGCGCAAGAACGTAATTGGCCGTCAATTCGAAGCGGTGAGCGAAGCTGTGTTGCATCTGCACGGCCAAGCCGTCGTAGATGGAGCGGTTATCGCTGCGAAAAAGGGAAAAACCCGGATACTCGTAGCGCCGATATTGGTGTCCTCCTTGCTGATGCTCGTAACTGAGGCTCAACCGCCAATTGTTTCCTAACTCGTGCTCGTAGGCCGCGCTGGCCATCAGCGCGTACGGCGTGTGGTAGTTCGAATCGATCAGCGCCGGCGTGCTCGTGCCGTTCGCGAGATTGAATTGGTTGACCGCGGTGAACGCGTCCACCCAGCCGTTCTGCGCGAGATCGTTGTAATACATTCCGACTCCCGCGCGCAGGACGGTTGTGGCGGATCCATGCGGCGCGAACGCAACGCCTAAGCGCGGCGCGATCGCCTTGCGGTAATCGTGCGGGATTCCGGAAACAACGCCATTGCCCGCGAGCGCCGGATTCAGCCTTTGATCGTGGCCGGCGGCGATAAACAATCCAAAGGTCGTGTCGTAACGCAAGCCCGCGTTCAAAGTAAAAGACGGAGTAACGCGCCATGAATCTTCCGCATATAGCCCGAGGCGCCGGATGCTTTGCGAGAAGGAGCCGTCCAATGGCCCCGCGGTATGGACCGCCGGACAATTCGGATCGGGATTCGAAGAAGCGCAGGTCCCGAGTACGCCCGGATTCGAGACATAGAAACTCGGATCTTGCAGGTAAGTGAAAACGGTCTCACGGTTGCCGGTAAGCTCGCCGCGCAGGACCGGCTCGTGGATGAGGTTCACTCCAAAGCGCACTGCGTGACGCCCCGCGGCTCGCGAAACGTCGTAGCGGAACTGGTATTTCTGCTGGTCGCGCTCAATGGGGAACGCGGTAATGGCGGTGGCAAACTGATTGTCGCCGAAGGTCTCAAGGCCGGAAGTCGTGAGGAAGCTCACGGTGAAGGGAAAATTCAACGCCTGGCCAATCTCGGAGTTGCGCAGTTTGGTGTGATGGAATCCGCTGGCTTCCAGAGTGAGCGTGCCGAGCCAAGACGGCGAGAATTGTAACTGGTTGTTCATCAGCACGTTGTAGTAGTTCGACGTAGTCGTCGCGCCGGTCGATGGCAAGGCCCCCTGTTGCAATAGATCGTTCTTCGTAGTGTTGCGGTCGAGCGAGCCGCGCGCGAACCATTGCGAGTGCGAGCATTGCGTCCAATCGAGGCGCGTCGAAAAAAGCGTGTCGCGAAAAGGGACGGAGACAGAGGACGGAATCGTGGCAATGGAAGAAACGTCGGGCAGATCCCCTGCGGCAGCCATTTGCGCCAGCGCGTTGAATTCGGAAAGCGATTTCGCGCTGTAGGCCAGGCTGGCGTTCTCGTCAATGTATTCGTAAGAAGTGAAGAACCACAGCTTCTTGACTTTGAGCGGTCCGCCAAGCGAGCCGACTCCGTTTTGGCGCGAAAACGGCTGCTTGGGATTCGGTTCAGGATTGTCGAGCGCGTTTCGCGCGTTCAAGCCCCTGCCGCGGTAATAGTAGGAGGCGCTGCCGTGCCAATCATCCGTGCCGCGGCGCGTCGAGATAATCACGCTTCCACCGTTGGTCCTTGAAGTATCGGCGCCGAACTGCGAGGTTCGAACGACGAACTCCCCGACGGCCTCCGGCGAGAAATTCTGCAGGAAGCCGCCGATGTAGTCGTCGTTGTTGTCGCCGCCGTCGACGGAAAGGTCCACGTTCAACCCGGAGCTTCCGCCAAAAGAAACCGCGGTGATGCGGGCCTTCGTGGGGTCTGAAGGTTCGACCGGCGCGGTAAAAGGAGCGAGATAAGAAATGTTGGCGAAGCTGCGCGCGGAAAGCGGCACTTCGTCAAGGTCGGATGACGTGATGACGGTCTTGATGGTGCTGCTGGTCGTCTCAATAGGCTGGCTCGCAAGCGAAGGGCCGCGGTCGCGCACCTCCACGGATTCCCGGACGGATTGCGGTTGGAGCGTTACCACCAGCACCGGCTGGCTGCTCACCGCGACGACCACCGCGGCGGTCTTTTCCGCAAAGCCTGTGACGTTCACCGTAACCGTGTAACTTCCCGGCTGCAGTGATTCGAACCGTTTTTCGCCTTGGGCGTCGGCCTTGCCTGTGCGCGATATCGCGAATTTCTCCTGGGTCAGTGAAACACTCGCTCCGGCCACTCGGGCGCCAGTCGAATCCTGCACCGTGACAAGGAGCGAACCACCCGGGTTCTGGGCCCTTACCGCAGGGGGAAAGGACACAAGGACGGCTGCGCCGAAAAATGAAATGGCAAGGGCGATCTGCTTTCGAACTTCATTACGCATGGATCCAGACTTGGCCTCACCCGAGTCAGTAGGTTCGCAGGAGCATCACAACTACGAGCGGCTGCCTTAATACCTGCTCAAGCCCTTCCGCAACAGAGTAAGAATCGCCGCTCGATTCGTCAACAGGGTGGCTCAAAAAGTACGGTGGCCAGGCCGACGCTGGAGCAGGAGATAAGTCACTCCACGTCGAGGCCTGGCCATCCCGATAAAACAAGCCAACACACGCGCTTGCACATGAGACGTGCCGTGTCCCTGACGCGTTTCACTTTTTCGCCCCAGGTATCGCGGAAGAGCCTCGAAGAGCGCTTGATGGCCGCGATGGGAGTCAGGTCTTCAAACGCCAGCACCGGCACAACGAAGTAGCAGGCCACCGCCCAGGCAATGCCAATGATGCGCATCACCAGTCGGCCGATCAGGCCCATGCGCTCCTCGAGAGCGCGCAGAATCATGCCTATTGTAGCGGCCACAAACGCCCACTGCGAAATCGTGCCTTTGCGCGCCCAGGCCAGCTCAATGCCGTCGCGGAAGGTCCAGTTGCCGCCCATCAGACGGCTGTTAGCTACGCCCACTAATGCGACGTTGAAGAACACGATGACGAAATTAGTTCGCCACGTACATCGTGAACATGCCGATCAGAAACAGCGGCGACTGGTTGGGATGAAATGGCTGGTCATTCGCTGCTGCCGACGCCATGGCCGGCATGATGAGCAGCGTGCCGCCCGTAGCGATAAAGGCCGTGACCAACACTCATCTGATCGCTGAGAGAACCGGAAACCACATCAACTGTTTGCCCGGCGCCTGGTCAACGTTCCCGATCGGGGGCGTCGATGGCGGAACGGTGCAGGCCACGCCAGTCCTGCTCGGCGCGAAAATCCTCTTTGGCAATCTTCGCGTCAATCTTTGCGTCCGCCGAGGCCCAGCGGAACAGTCCGCAGAGCAAAATCACAGTGGCCGTTGCAATTAGAACCAGAATCAACCAGTGCATCGAGGCGACCCACGTACCGGGCAGGCTGCTGGCCCGGCAACTCATTTTCCTTCCAACTCTCGAGGGCCGGATCTTCGTTCGTTTCGAAACCTTAGGCTCCTGAAGTTCGCGCCAGCCGAACCGAGAGGTTCGAACCGCACCAGAATCCGCCAATTCAGCTGAGAAAGCAATTGGCGAGAGCGTTACTATTGACCATTCTCAACTTTTTCTGATGGTTTGAGCTGGGACTGTGTTCGCGTGCGATGAACAAAAAACCTGGGCTGACTCGTTTCGAGGCAGCCCAGCGTCGAATCGTTAAGTATTAGAGATTCCCCGTTTAGAACGTGAAACGGGCGCCGAGTTCACCCCACAGTGCGTGTGGAATGATGGTGCTGGCCGGGGCGATGAATCCGACCGGATGACCGAATCTCGAAGGCGAGGCAATGTTATTGCCAAAGTTGTTGCCATAGTTGGCGCGATTGGTCAGGTTGAACGCTTGTGCGAGCAATTGCAAGTTCATGCGATCGCCGAACTTGATATTCTTCGCGAGCCGCGTGTCGAGCTCAAAGAAAGGGTCGCCGCGCAGCGGATCATACTTCGCAATCGTGCATCCCTGCGTAACTCCGTTCAACCCGTAGAAGCAGTTCTGCGCCCCTGTGGCATTCCCTGCGAATGCGAACCAGTTCGTAGGAGCGTTCGTGGGCACGACCACGGCACTCGCCGTGCCTCCTCCGGTGTTTAGCGTGTTCGATGAGTTGGTTAGATTGTAAGGACGCGCCGAGCCGAACTGCAAGATTGGCGAGAGCTGGAAGCCTTTTGGCAAATCGACGATGCCACTGATGGTGACGTGGTGCCGCTCGTCGTTCGGCGACGGGCCCCACTCGTAGCTAGCAAACGGGTTGGTGGAAAGCCTGGGGTAGGTGCGGTACGAAGCACCTCCGCCGTCATAGGCATACGCCCACCCCAGCGTGTAGTTGGCATACAGCTGGAAACGATGGCTCATGCGCTGACGGAATGTGAAGTTTATCCCGTCGTAGTGAGAACGGCCAATCGACTCGTCGTTGCGAACGCTCCCCAATTCCGGCAGCGGCGGATTCGATGCTGTAAAGGCACCATCGAGCGGGCGGGTGCAGCAGGTTCCATTTACGGGCACCTTCTGGTCGACGTTGATGGTCTTATTGTCGTGCAGGCCAAGAACGTGGGTGTATTCCACTTCTACCGCTGCGTTTGCATTCAGCGCCAAGCTATAGCCGCCATTGAACTCTTCGGTCACTGGGTTGCGATAGTTTGGGTCCATCAGACGGCCTACGCTGCCGGGATTGAGCTGCGACGACGGAGGCGCGATCGTGGGCATGGGGTCCACGCCATAACGCCATTGGCCGAGAGGTATCCCAGTTCCCGGGACGGTGTCTTTGACGGGGTCGGTGATGTCGAATAAAGTCTGAAAAATGGTGGCGTTGGCCTGCTGCTCCATGAACAACGGGATGTTTTGGAACACATTCCCAAAGTAGAGGCCGAACCCTCCGCGCACCACGTGCTTGCTCCGGCCGGTCAAATCGTAGGCGAAGCCGATGCGTGGGCTGAAGTCCTTGTTGTCGTCGTGCGCAATCCGGCTGACATAAGGATTGGAGATCGGGCTGTTAAGCGCAACCAGCTCTTGGTAAGTGCGGCTGTTCTGGATCTCCGAACCGCCAATCATATTGAAATCTTTGTCCCAACGAAGGCCGAGGTTGAGCGTCAGACGAGGCTTAACTCTCCAAGTATCCTGGCCGTAGAAACCGAGCTGTTTGGTGGCCACCAGGAAGTACGGGTTCCCGTTGGCGATGGACATTTCAGTAACTAGGCCTGGCGTGGCAAACCCTTGTGGATACGTTGAAGGATTGTCCAAGATCGTGCTGGGGTTGGCTCCAAAGCGAATTAGAAGCGTGGGATTGAACTCAAAAAAGCCGCCCTCGACAGGGTTGTAGATGAAGTCTACGCCCGCCTGCACTGTATGGTGGCCAATCGTTTTTGAAAGGTCATCCTTGAATTGCCATTTCTTCTGGAAAGATTGCTGAGGAACGTTCGTGTTGGTACCGAACGAGGCGTTTGGGAATATGATGTTAGGAGCACGCAAGTTGCTGTCAATGAGGTTGTTCCAATACTGATAGCCAAATGTGAATTGGTTGACGGTCGTATTTGAGACGTTGGAGTTCAACGTAAGATTGCTCGCGATCAGGTGGTTTCTGGTGAAGTTGCCTTCGGTTAGGTCCATCGTGGCGTCCGACTGGTCATTCAGGCTGTCATTAACCTGCGAGGTGTAGCTGAGGTAGGCGCTGTTCTTACTGTCGATGACCCAGTCCATCCGGCCGTTATAACGCCATTCAAAGAAAGGCCGCGGAATCGTGGGTGAAGGCTGAGCCGCAAAACCGTTCGCCTCCGCGATGGTCAGCTCACTGAGAGACGTGGCGTCCACTGTCTGTGCTTGGTGTTCGCGTTCGCGTTCGAGGGCAAAGAAACCAAAGAGCTTGTCCTTCTTAAATGTGCCCCCCAACGATCCCCCAAATTGCTGGCGTGTGTAGTCGGGATGAGACTTAGTTGTGGTGCCCGTGCCGCTGGGATCCTTCTCATCCGTGTTCAAATTGGTGGCGCGGAAATAGCCGAAGAAAGAGCCGTGAAGGAGGTTCGTGCCCGACTTGGTAATCATATTGATCGCCGCGCCTTGCGAGCGTCCATTCACGGCTGAGAACCGCTGTGTGCTGATCTGGAATTCCGCCACCGCCTCCAACGGAAGCTGCATGACTGGGCCGCCCACCGTGTTGTCCTTATTGTCCACACCGTTAACCGTCACGTTCACGTCGCGTCCATTGTTTCCGTTGACCGAAAGAATGGCATAGCGGTTTTTTGTGGGGTCGTAAGAATCGGCAGGCTTCACGCCGGGCGCCAGGTAGGCGAGATTGGCAACATCGCGTCCGACCATGGGCAGCTCTTGGACCTCTGTCGGTGTGATGTTCTGGCTCACGTCGGTCTTGGCTTGATCGAGAAGGGGCGCTTCGCTGGTCACCTCGATGACCTCACTTTCCGCACCCGGCTTTAGCTCCGCATTTGCGGTCGCGGTCTGACCGACGAGAATTTCGATCGTTTGCGTAAAAGCTCCAAATCCGCCTTTCGTGACGGTGACCGTATAGGTCCCCACAGGCAACAATTCGAAGCGGTAAGAACCAGTCTCATCGCTCGAAGTAGTTCTTGTAATGTCCGTAGCCTTGTTTTTCACTACGACTTCCGCGCCGGCCACGACCGCTCCCGATTTGTCCGTAATCGTGCCTTGAATCGTCGCACTTGCCGTAGCCTGAGCAAAGGCCTTGGTGCGACCAAGGCTCAACAGCAGGACCACCATGCATAACCAATACAGAGATTTTCTCATTTTTTGTTTCCTCTCCCCCGATCGCAGCTAAGCTACGATCATCCCTCTCGGAATGACTGCGTGAGCGCACTACCGGCTTGTAGAATCCTGAACAATTGGAAGCGAAGAGTGCCCCCAACACACCTCGGAACTTCCTTGGTAGGACTCGCAGACCCCCTAACTCTTACCGAAGTTGTTCTAAATCGACCTCTCATCACAGAAACTCAATTCCCTGGTAAACTGCGTTCAAAGGCAGGCTTCCTTAAAGGCGCCGCAATTTATATACCATCCATCTAGGGAGGTAAGGCACTGCCACATAAGGCCTTAGTTGCAATCTCGTGGGTTTGCTTCAGTAGACATACAGAAATAGGTACCTGGAATATACAAGATTCCATACGTTCGCTTTGTTTCTGTGGTTCCGTTGCGTCGCGACATGACCGTTGTCGATGTCGGAACGCACCATGGACTCTACGCGCTGCTGGTATCGAAGTGCCTGGGATGGCATGGCCGGGTCTCTGCGATGGAAGCGTCGCGATCCATCCCGCTTATGTGACGAGTTCTCTCGCCGGTGTTAAACGTAGGGACTGCTGCTATGCTCCTTGCGGAAAGAAAACGGTCGTCCACAAATAGGCAGCGTCTGAGGCACGCTGTGCTCGGAGGACGCTAGGCGCAGAGGATTCGCGGCCGTGCCGGGGAGAAGAGATTCGCAACGTGAAGGTGCTCGTTACAGGAAGCAGTGGGCTGATCGGTTCGGAAGCCGTGGAACATTTTGACCGGCAGGGTCACGAGGTCACCGGCGTGGATAACAACATGCGCCGCGTATTCTTCGGGCCCACAGGAGACACGCTGTGGAACTTGGAGAGGCTTAAGCGCACGACAAAGCGCTTCACGCACGCCTCTGTGGATATTCGCGACCGTGCCCTGATCGAAGAACTGTTTCGAACGCAGCGTTTCGACCTGATCGTGCATTGCGCGGCGCAACCTTCGCATGACAAGGCAAGAGACATTCCGCTGCTCGATTTTGAGATAAACGCTTTGGGAACAGTGAATTTACTCGAGGCCACGCGGCAGCATTCGCCGGAAGCGGTCTTTGTGTTTCTGAGTACCAACAAAGTGTACGGTGACGCGCCCAACGAGATTCCGCTAAAAGAGCTCGAGAAGCGCTACGACTATGCGCGCCTTGAAGATTACGACGGCATTGACGAGACCTGCCGGATCGACCGCACGTTGCATTCGTTGCTTGGAGCGTCGAAGGCAGCCGCCGACCTCGTCGCTCAGGAATATGGGCGGTACTTCAAAATGAGGGTAGGCATCCTTCGCGGCGGATGCCTGACCGGCCCGTCGCATTCCGGCGTCGAGCTCCATGGATTTTTGTCGTATTTGGTGAAAGTCACTCTGAGCGGCGGCACGTACTCTGTTTTTGGCCACAAAGGCAAGCAGGTGCGCGATAACATCCACAGCTACGACGTGGTGCGCGCGATCGAAGAATTTGCGGCAAGTCCCCGGCCTGGCGAAGTTTACAACCTCGGCGGAGGACGCGAGAACAGCATCTCGATGCTGGAAGCGATTGAGCGTATCGAACAAATGAGCGGCAAGCAACTGACGTGGCGCTATGTCGAGGAAGCCCGCAAGGGCGATCACATCTGCTACATCTCGAACCTGGGGAAATTCAAGAAGGATTATCCCAACTGGAAGATCACGCGCGGGCTGGACGCGATCCTCGAAGAGATCATCGCGTCCGAGCGGCAACAACTGAAGTAAGAAACGCTCGCGGGAGACAAGGACAAGCAAGAAATGCTCACGTTCTTCAAGACGACGAAACCCTTCCGTGAGCACAAGGGAACCATCCGGCGAAATGCGCTGAAGAAGGCTGCGCACGCAGATGTGGAATCATTTTTAGTCGAGAATTGAGCACTCGTAAATGATCCGGCTGGCCACCATTGCGCTTCTGGGACGAGCTGATACACCGACGGACGCCGTGGAAGAATATTGCTGGTACCTTAGCGAAGCACTTCGCGCGCAAGGAATCAGACTGACTATCGAGAGAGTGCCCTGGGAGGAGGGGGGATGGGGCGGCGCCTTGCAGGCCCTTCGGGGCCGGGCGAAAACCTGGAAAGGCTTGTGGGTCATTGTGCAATACACTGCCTTGGCTTGGTCCTCGCGGGGATTTCCACTACGATTTTCCCGTGTTCTGGAGATTCTAAAAGGAGCTGGCGTGCGCGTGGCCGTCGTCTACCATGACGTCGAGCCGTTTGCCGGAACGCGCATCATTGACCTGCTGCGGCGGCAAGCGCAATTGCGCGCGATGCGGCACGCGATGGACCTTTGCGATGTGGCGGTCTTCACGGTTCCGATGGAGAAGCTCTCCTGGATGCGGCCACAATACAGGCACTCGGTTTTCATACCGGTTGGCGCAAATCTGCCGGTTTCCCGAGAAGCGGCTTCCCGAAAGACCATTGCGAGACGTGGGAAATTGAAAATCGCGGTGTTTAGCGTCACGGGAGGGAGTGCCACGCAAAAGGAAATCGGCGAGATTGTCGGAGCCGTGCGGTTCGCATCTTCGCACGTCGGAAATCTGCAACTGACCGTTCTGGGCCGCAATTCGAAAGAGACCGAAAGCGAGTTCCTCAAACAATTGGATGGCGCTCCCGTTGAAATTCAAGTGCTGGGCTTGCTTTCGAACGAAGATGTCGCGCGAACGTTGTTCAGTTGCGACGTGCTCCTCTTTGTTCGCGGGCCGATCTCCACGCGCCGAGGCAGCGCCATAGCAGGAATCGCTTGCGGATTGCCGGTAATTGCCGCCGAAGGATCGGAGACATCCTCGCTCATCACGGAAGCGGGGGTGGCATTTTACTCGCCGCAGAAAAAAAACGATCTCGGCACAGTTCTGCTCCATGTCCTGCAGGACGAACACTACCGCGCTTCTCTTGCGCAGCGCAGCTGGATCGCGCAGCAGCGCTATTTTTCTTGGACCGCGATCGCCTCGCGTTATGCACAGTTCCTGGAAGAGAGATCCTAGTCACAGCTCTGCTCGAATTTAAATTCACGGCACAAAGCATCTCGCCCGGAAAACCAGCTCACATTCTAAGCTAGCCTTAGGAGGCTCTTCCCCATCGGGAGCAAGCTTGAAAAAACATCCGCAAAAGCACCTCAAGTCGGTGAATCGAGATGAGTTAGCCTCAGATATGGCCGCGGCTACTACCAGCTTCTCGCCAGTACTGTGACGATCTTGGCGAGAGCGTCGAGGTCGCGCGTATCGATGATTTCGGCTGGGGAATGCGAATAGCGCAAAGGCCAGCCCAGGGGAATATTCACCGAGCCATAACGCGTGAAGACCGCGCCATCGTTGCCGCCGCCGGTGACGCCGAATTGCGCGGGGATGCCGTTTTCGTACGCCAGCTTGACGACACGATCGACATATTCGCGCGGCGTGATGTTCGAATTGTCTACTGCCCGAACCACGAATCCTTTGCCAATTTCTGCGTCAGCGAAGCGCTTCGATTCGAGCGGAGAATCGGCGCTGACGAAAGTGTCGATGGCAAAGACAAAATCGGGCGTGCGGCCCTGTTTGGCCATGTGCTCCGCGGCTGCCGCTGCGCCCTTCAGCCCGACTTCTTCTTCCGTCGACCAGATAAACGTCACGTCGCGCCCCGGCAAATCCCGCCCGAGCGCCCGCGCCGCTTCGACAAGCGCGGCGCAACCGACCCGGTCATCGAAGCTGCGCGCGTTTGCGCGCGTTCCCAGCAGGGGGCGATATTCCTTGGGAATGGTGATCCAATCCCCCACTTTGATTCCGAGCTTCTGCGTTTCTTCCGCGGAGCGCGTGCCGAGGTAAACGTACACGGGCTCTTCCATCGAGTGCGGCCCATGCGGCCATTCGAATCCCGGCTGATCCCAACCTGCCGGCAACTCGAGCACCCCGCCAACAGAATTCCCATCGGCTTTATGAATGACGACAACATGCCCCAGAAAGTATTCTGGATAGCCTCCTCCCAGAACGGATACCAAGAGTCGCCCATCGTTTTCTATTTTCTTCACCTCGTATCCGATCTCGTCCATATGCGCTACAAACGCAATCCGTGGCGACTTTGCGTCGGGCTTTCGATCGCCAAGATGCAAGATCAGGTTTCCGTCCGCATCGGTCTCCGCTTCTTTCTGCAATCTTGGATCCAACCGATTGAGAACCACTTTGCGAACGTTTTCTTCATGGCCGCTTGCGCCATACGCGTCGACCAGCGCTTTAAGGTCGGAGATCGTGGTGCCGCCGCCAGAACCTCCTCGTAGCCCGCCAGTGGTGGACTTAGGGACCTGTAAATACGCTTCAAGCAGTCGTTCCAGATTCCCGCTATCGCCCGAGGAAATGGACTCCCCAGGGGTCACCGGCCAAAGTGTCGGAATTCCAAGTTGCGCGAAGCGTTCCGGAAATGCGTTTGGCTTGGCATAGCCCGCTATCCGTGGTAGTGACGCGCTTACGGCTGTCACGCGTTCGCCATCCGCTTCGGCAATGGCTTTGATCTCGCCGGGAAACGCACTCAGCGGCGCTGACGCGTCTTCCACTCCCAGAAGCACGCCATCCCCAGGCGTGAGCGCCGCGGTACCGGCCCTGGCGACGCTTTTGCCGCCTGTCGCCATGCGGCCGACAAAAATCATTTCGTCTGGCTTTGTCTCTTCCAGTAAACGGTTGAGGCCGCGCCCTCCGGTCCACTGTTGCGTTAGAAACGCGACGGTTGTTGTTCCTTTCGCTTTGGCGTCCTTGATTCGTTCCAGCAACTGCGACAATACGGTGCATCCAAAGCGATCGCCGGCGGCCGCTCCTGCTTCCCCACCTTGGCCTACCGGAAACCATTTCCGTTGGAGTGCAATTGGATCGAGGAGGTCCACCCCCGCAGCATGCACGTCGGCAGCGCCTGTGGCGCCAAGATCCACGTACATTTCGTCGGGATGATTCATTTTCGGGGGGTTAACACGCGCGGGCTGAAGATGAATGCTCAGCCCGGCGAAGACTCCGGGAACTTTCTTTCCGGAGCGCGTCATTACCCAAATTGTCTGGGCAAAATGCAGCGTGTCAAATACCGGATTGGGTGCGGCTTGCGGCAAGCGTTGCACGCGCAAGTAGCCGTCCGGAGTGATCTCGCTGACGACGTAACCAGGTTCATCGACGGGCGTAACCAGCAGGCGTTGCGGCGAGCCGCTCCCAAAGGTAACCCAAAGGTTACCGACATTATCGGTCTTGGGTGAGAGAGGGCGCAGCTCCGCGCGAAGCTCCTCGATCAGCGGCTGTTCGTAGCCCGAAACTGCGGGTACTTGGTCAAAATGGCAATCAAAAGCGGCCTGCGCACTTGCGGAGCAAGCGATGAGCAAAGGAAATAGCAGCGAACTCGCGGTTCGAACGAGCCACTTCATGAAGCATTCTCCTCTTAGACCATGACACTCGGCCTGCATCATCGGCACAACGCTTCGATCAGCACTTCTTTCTTTTCTTCGGCCAGCCGCGACATGCTGTCAAGCGAGGCAAAGTAGCCACCGACGGCCGCCGCCGCAAGCAAGGTGAAGGCTTCAGCGGGGAACCAACGATTCCCCGTCCAGCGCCCGCTAAAAAGAACCACCGCGGACACTCCGCCGAACACAATTTGGGCGGCAAAGGCCAGGAGCACGGCCATACCGGACTGCCGCTGACCGCGGATCTGGCCGAATTCGAGCTTGCGCGGAAAGGTGACCGAAGACCAGTTGGCAATACTCAGCTGCCCAACGACGGCAAACACGATGGCAGCCATCGTAGCCAGGAAGACGGGGAGCGAGGGCAATCCCAGCAGCCAGGCGAGCATCACCAAAGACAATACGGTTTCAACGCCCAGCACCGACAGGAGCATCAGATTCTTGCCAAGAAAAATGTCACGAAAATGCAGCGGCGCCATGAAGTAGGTTTGGATGCCGCGGCCTTCAAAGGCAAAGCAATTATAGGCAGGCCCCATCAGAATCAGGACGAGATAGGCCATGATGCCCGGGAAAAGCATTTCAGGAGAGACCGGATGCTCCGAGGCCGGGTGTTTTCCGGCAAACATGGTGCCAAAGATGAGGACCATTACCGGGGGCATGATCAGGGTGAAAAAGGAAAACGTGTTGCGCGTGAGGTAGCGGAACTCTTTACGGACGACCGTGGCCACTTGCGGCGATAGCGCACTCAAACGATCTGAGGAGTCTGCCGGTTTTGCTAGGGCGCGTGCTGCCGCAGGCACGGGCGCTGCGGTTTCACTCAGTTCTTCTCCGCGATATTGCGAAGCGAATCGCCGCCAGAGAAAAACGCTGAACACCGCGGCATAAACGAACAGCCCCGCCGAACCCAAAACCAACCATCCGAACCGGGCCTCGGCGGCCGCCGCAATCGCTCTGCCCGCAAGTGCAGGCGGAAGCCACGCAAAATACGGAATGATCCGCAGAGCCAGCGGCCCCAACAATCCGCCATAGTGGCGCATAGTCGGTTCGATGAGGTTCAGAGAAACCATTGCGAGAATGAACAGAGCGAAAAACAACTCGCGGGTCCGGCGCCGCGAGAGCAACCGCTCGAGCCACGAACCAACAAGCCGCTCCAAAGTCACGTTGAGCAATAAGAACAGCGCCGCAACCAACAGCATCGCGGGCAGCACTCCCGGCCGCGCTGCTGCCGCGCCGAGTGTCATGGAGGCAAGCCAGCAAACTGATGCCACCGCGGAAAAATCCGCCAAGCCGTAGGCCAGACCGATGACGTAAAACGCGGTGAGATTCAGCGGAAAACGGAGCATCGAGCGGAATTCGAAGCTGGCCCCGAACCCCGCTGCAAAAATGGGAAATAGCTGCCAGAACAGGAAAATGCACCAGAACAGCAGCCCAAACAAGCCGAAGCGGCCTTCGGAAAGAAACGCATAAGCACCGGTGAAGAAAGCGACGCACAGCCCCACCACGAAAAATCCGCTAAAAACTCCGAGAAGGATCAGGCCGAGCAGATCGAAACGACTGGCCTTCTTGCGCAGACCGTTGCGAAGAATGCGCCAGCGCAGCCCGGCAACCACACGAACTTGCGTCAGTATCCCGATGGGGCTGGCTACATCAGCCATGAGAGTTCTTCCAAACGTGGGCGTTCGGTGCCGTCCTGCCCCACAATCGAGAGAAACACCTGTTCGAGCGTCGTTTTGCTGCCGGCCTCGCCGGAAATGTCGGCGCGCAACTCTTCCAGCGAACCCTGCGCCACTAGCCTCCCTTTGTGAATGATGGCCACGTGGCTGCAAAGGCGCTCGACAATTTCCAAAACGTGGGATGTCAGGAAAATCGTAGTGCCGCGCTCGGTCATGCGACCCAGAAGAGCTTTGAGCACACCCGCTGCGAGCGCGTCGACGCCTTCGAACGGCTCATCCAGAAACAAAATCCGCGGCCCGTGAATGACCGCGGCGGCAAGCGCCAGTTTCTTTTGCATGCCATGCGAGTAGTCCGCGATCAACGTTTTGGGGCGGTCCGCGAGTTGCATGAAATCCAGCAACTCGTTCGCGCGCTGTTGTGTCATTCGGCGATCTAGACCGTACATGCGCCCGACGAATTGCAAGTATTCCGAACCGGTGAGGCGTTCGAGAAGCCCCATGCCTTCCGGCACCACCCCGATCTGGCGCTTCACTTCGACCGGATGCGTCGCAAAGTCCAGCCCGAGAAGGTCCATGCTTCCCGCGGTTGGTGCAAGCAAGCCGGTGAGCATCTTAATGGTCGTGGATTTGCCCGCACCATTCGGCCCGAGGAAACCGAAGAACTGGCCGGCGGCAACCTGGAGGTCGACGCCGTCAACGGCGGTGAGGTTCCCGAATCTGCGGGTCAGCCTTTGCGTGCGAATGGCTATTTCGGGCATTCGGTCTCCGTGGAAAGGAGCGGGCTCCCAAGATGGAAAACTCTAACACGAGTCGCACGCGGTTTAGCGAGGATGCCGAGCAAAGCAGGGCCCTTCAAGCGCGTTTGCGCGGATTCGATCCTTGGGCGGTGAGCTGTTGTAATTCCCTGGCTGGAAGGCCCGCAAGAACCGCCGGCAGTTCGACGCGAAAAACCGCGCCGCCTTCCTGGCGGTTGTAGCAAAGAATCTTCCCGCTGTGTTCCTGAACGATTCCGAAGCAGATGCTCAGACCGAGACCTGTGCCCTTACCCACGGGTTTGGTGGTGTAAAAGGGATCGAAAACGCGATGCGGCTCCTTGATGCCGGTACCGGTGTCGGAAAACAGAATGACCACGTTGCCGCGGTCGCGCATGGTCTTAATCGTAAGCAGGCCGCCTTGGTGCGCTTCCATGGCGTCCACCGCGTTGCTTATGAGATTGAAGAAGACCTGCATGAGCTGATTCCCATCGCCGCGCACTCCGGGAAGCACTGATTCGAGCTGTTGTTCAATGCGCGCCGTGGAAGGGCGGAGGTCGAGTGCGCGAAGCTGAACGGCATTGTTTACCACGGTATTGATATCGAGGAGCGTGCGCTCGGGGGGCACCTGGCGCGCGAAGCTGAGCAAATTTCCTACCAGCGTTTTGGTCCGCCGTGCCTGTTCGCGGATCTTCGAAGCCGTGCAACGCGCCTTCTCAGGCAGGGTTTGATCATCGGCCAGGAGATCGGAAAACCCGAGAATCGCGGCGAGAGGATTATTGATTTCATGGGCGGCACCGGCGGCGAGCTGCCCCAGCGACACAAGCTTCTCCGTTTGAACGAGCTGCGCCTGAAGGCGCTTCAGATTTTTCAGTGCTTGTTCGGACCGCACGAGCAGGCGGGCGCGGTCCACCTCCGCAAAGTGGCTGCGCACAAAGATCAAGCCGGCTAGCGGCAACGCCGCCACCACGGTGGTCACCAACCGGAAATCACGAACGCCCGGTTCCATATTGTCGGCATGCAAACTATATAGAGCGAGAAGAGGCAGAGAAACGACCGCCGTCATGGCCAGATGGCTGGACCAACCGTGGACATTTTCTGCGGAATCGTCGCGGGAATCGAGCGATTCCCCCGGCTGAGCGGCGTCCAGTTGCGCGCGATTCAAATAAGCGATCAAGCCGGCCAATGCGAGCCAGAAAAAAGAAGAAATAATCGGGAGGTCGTACAGGCTTCCCGTGTAATAAATGCCGACATCACTTTGCACATCCACGACCAAAGAGGCCAGCATGTAAACCACAGAAGCGCCGAGCAGATGGAAGTACACTTTTTTCCAAGCCCCGCGGCTTCGCAGCCACAACAACATGAGCCCGAGCACAATGAGGCCGTTTTGCGTGTCGGTGATAACGTTGAAATTGTGATTGTACTGGGCGATATCCGGCGTCGCGTAAAGCCAGGGCATCACAAAAAAGATGTAAACGAACGTCCACCAGGCCAACAACAGGCCGAAGTCCAGGTATCCGAGCCGGGCGCGCACCTCGCCGCGCTTGCGGTGCGGTTGGAGAGCCAGCGCAGCTATTAGCGGAATGCCCCGCAAGAAAAACAGAATGTCGCCTGGATACAGCCCGGGCAACGGCTTATGTAGATAGACCTCATAATAGGTCCATTCAAACTGCCCGATCATCCATAGCGTGCAGCTCAACGCGATCAGCATCCAGAAGATGTTGCGCCGCCAGTACGGCGTACCCGCGTTGAGGAGCAGCCCGGCATTCGCAATCAACGGCACGGTGCACTGCACCACATCGCCGAACGCGACTAGCGTCTGCGAGCCGCGCGGATGCGACAGGGAAACGCCGGCATAAAGGGCAAGGACGAACGCCCAAATCCCCAGGCTCCAAGTGATGGTGCGGGACGAGGTCATAGACTTGGCGGCTTCCAGTATAGGCTCTCGTAACTGGCGCCGCCGTTTTGAAATTCCTCGGCTTGGCTAGAATATAAATGGATTGCGGAGACTATTTTAGGCGGCGCTTATTGTTGTACCTTGGATTTCTGGCGGAGGAGGGGGGATTCGAACCCCCGAGACCCTTTCGAGCCTAACGGTTTTCAAGACGGGTGATTGTGCCTCGGCTCCGGCCTAAGTTGATGATAACACTAGATGGCGTTCGGCCCACTCTGGACGGTTTGGGCACGGATGGCAGCCTATCGGGATAAAGTGGGATAAAGGCGATTGCAGCGCGCGGTGGACCGAGGACTTTAGTTGCACCCAATCCTGCGCCAAGGAAGTCATCCATCGATCGGTTCTTTTCGCCTCCCTGCTAGTGTACCTAACACGGGCGAAGGCAAGTATACGGGCCACATCACCCAGCGCAGCAGCTCTCCGACCGCGTCCCTGCCACCGAGATTAATCGCTTGGTGACTCTTCTTCCATTCTTTTGTTGACAAGCAAAAATAAATCTTCTACAAGACAGACAAGTTCGCCCAGCTCCCTCGTTCCCTCTCCAGATTTCCTCGTCCGGGCTTGGCGGAACCGCCACGGCGTTTGCTGGCGGTGAAGTTGTCTTCGTAGTCCAAAACTCAAATTTGGAGGCCTGTGTGATCCGGAAATCAATCCCCCTGGTGTGGTTTTGTGTGCTATGCATTCCCAATCGAGTGTGGGCCCAAAGCCAGCCTGAAGTAAGTGTTGATGTAAAGCATGATGTTTCGCCCGCGTTGCGCGATTTGCCACGGTCTCCTAGCCCGTCTGAACCGAAACACGAGAGACGACTGCGTCTGACCCACGGACCCCGCGAGTTGGTATCGCAGCCGGATCCTGCGCTGCAGAGTTCGGCTGGTCCACTTGTGAACACGGCGGCCGGCCAGAATTTTCAGGGTGTGGGCATAGGGATCGACAACAGTTATTTCAACTGCTGTGCGCCCCCGGATACAAACGGCGCTGCTGGTGCGACACAGTACGTGCAATGGGTGAACCTGGACTTCGCGGTGTTCGACAAAACGACCGGGAATCTCGTTGCGGGCCCTACTGCAGGAAACACACTGTGGAACGGTTTTGGCGGACCTTGCGAGACAAACAACAGCGGCGACCCCATCGCGCAGTATGACAAAGCAGCGGGGCGGTGGGTGCTGGCGCAGCCGGTTTACGTTTCGCCGTACATGTATTGCATAGCCATTTCGACCACTTCCGACGCAACGGGAACATATAATCGATATGCTTTTGCTGCGCCCAACAACACGACCCTTTTCCCTGACTATCCGAAACTGGGAGTGTGGCCCGACGCGTACTATGCCTCCTTCAACGCGTTCAGCGGGAACACGTTCACGGGGCCCATCGCCTGCGCTTTTGATCGAAGCGCCATGTTAACGGGTGCAACAGCCACGAAGGTCTGCTTCCAGCAGAGCTCCAGTGTAGGCAGCCTCCTGCCCTCGGACTTGGACGGGGCAACGGCGCCGCCGTCTGGTTCACCGAATTTCTACATGAGCTTCGGAAGCAATTCGTTGAACCTATTCAAGTTTCATGTGGATTTCACCAAGCCTGCGAATTCGACCTTTACTGGCCCGACGGTAATTCCCGTTGCGACGTTCAGTGAAGCGTGCAGTGGAGGCACTTGCATTCCGCAGCCATCAACTAGCACAAAATTGGACTCGCTGGGGGACCGCTTGATGTACCGGCTGGCGTATCGCAATCGCAGCGGAACCGAATCGCTACTCGTCAACCACTCCATTCACGTGAGCGGAGGAAAACATAGTCAAGTAACCGGCGTGCGCTGGTATGAAATCCAGAGCCCCAACAGCTCTCCGACGGTACATCAGCAGGGCACCTTCTCGCCCGATTCCACTTCACGTTGGATGGGCAGCATCGCGATGGACAAGGCTGGGAATATCGCGCTTGGGTACAGCACTTCGAGCGGAAGCGTGTTTCCGGCAATTCGCTTCACCGGACGTGTTCCCATAGATCCGTTGGGCACTATGGAAGGTGAAAACAGCATTCAGCCTGGCGCAGGCTCACAAGTGGTCGGCTTGAGTCGCTGGGGCGACTATAGCAGCATGAGCATGGACCCAGTGGACGACTGCACATTTTGGTATACGAACGAATACCTAATGTACAGCGGGACGTACAACTGGAGCACGAGAATCGCATCCTTCAAGTTTCCGACCTGCCAATGAGCGGCAAGAGGAGGCTGAAACGCTTCCGCCAGGGACGGTTATGCGGATGTAGCTCTTGTGTCCCGTAGGTGAAACTCAGTAAGGAAAGCAAGGGCACGATCTTATCGTGCCCTTGCTTTTGGCCATGTACAGAAGTTACGGCTATCAGCGAGCAGCGATTCCTGCGGCGGTGTCCGGCAGGCTGCTGACTTGCGTCTGCGCGAGTGGTCTCAAGCTGCCATTCGCCTGGAGCGCGAAGGCGCTGACGGTTCCGTTCGCGCCGTTGCGAACGTACAGAAAGCGGCCTTCACTGCTCAAGGCCATGTCAGACGGATTCAAGGTGCTGCCGTCTGGGGCCAGGATGGAGGCGGCTGCGGATTGAATTAAGGTGAGGGTACCGGTCTTCGGAGCAATCGCGAAGCTGGAGATCGTGCCGCTCACGGTATTGGTCGTGAGGGCAAGACTCCCCTTTTCCGCTATGAGAGCCCAAGTAGATGCGGTTTGGTTATTCATCACAGCTGGTGATGCAGGAGCGAGTTCGCCGCTGGGCAACACGGCATACGAGCTCATACTGCCTGCTTGAGGAGTGTCGCCAGCCGTATTGGCCGTGACGACGATATCCCTGCTGAACGCCAAGCCAAACGGCCCGCCGCCAGCAGAGGCTGAACTCCCGGCGCCGGAAGCAGAGAAGGTGCCGGCAGGCGCCGCGTGTCCACCCGAGCCCACGGTAAAGGAAACAATTTGGTTAACTGCTGGCTCAGTCACCAACAAGGATCCGCCGTCGGGAGTAAAGGAAATCTCCGCAGCAGCAGCCGCACTGCTATTGGGGAGGAATTGCGTCGAGCCCGGAATAGGCGCCAGGAGCTTTGCCTGGTGCGCTTCCGGCGTGATCCGGAAACCGGTAATGTTGGGTGATGCGCCGCCGGAGTTCAGCACGTAGAGCATGTCTTTGTACACGGTCAGGCTGACGGGCATGGTTCCGCCTGACGGCACGGTTTGCAGTGCGGTGAGAGAGTCGCCGGCCACCGAGAAAGAGGTGATGGAATCGCTCCCCGCGTTAACGGCGAATAGCAGGCGGTTATCCGCACTCAGCATCAACGCCCCTTGCGAGCCGAGGGGATTGGGTCCGCTGCCGAAGCCGGCGCCGCCAGTGGGAAAGCTACCCCCAGGCAACAGCGTGCCATCGGCATTTCTGTGAAAGACGATCACAGCGTTTTCAACCGGTTGGTTGGACAGGACATAAACAGCGCCGGTGGACTGGGCAGCCAGGCGTGCTCCGGGCATGATCCCGAACAGTGCAACAGCGCACACTGCCAGGAGCATGCAAAACAACTTTGCGACTGACTTTCCACCTATCATGATCTTTAGAACCTCCGTTTGTATTGAACTTGAGCAAAAGTCACAATTCCTTCCACTGCATCGGACTTTCACTCCAAGTTTGCGGACAGTTTTGCCGTCGCGCTCTTGTTAAGTCGGAGTTGGCGAGAAAATCCCCCGCTGAAATTTTTACGCTGTAAAATTTTCTCTAGGAAATTTTTGCGATGGATGAACAGAGCGCGCGGAATTAGAAGCAAAATCTCCAAATAGCAACACTGCCGCACTTTCCGGGCGCGAATCCCTGGACAACTGATCCCAAACCAGCCGAAATTCATCGCGCGCGCGCGCGAGCATTCGTTCTGTCGCCTTTTCGGTCTTGCCGATCCGCATGGCAATCCCTTTGACGGGAAATTCGTTCCAGTACCGCCAGAGGAGGATGACTCGGTATTTTTCTGGCAATTCGTTCAGCACTCTACGGATTTTTATTCGCGCGCGTTCCTTGTCCAAGTGATCGTCGATCTGCGGGGGGGCAATTTGTGCCCCGGAATTTTCTTTATCGGTTTCGAGGAGATCTGGTTCGCGCAAGCGCGCCCGATAATAATCTTTGACCTTGTTGCGCGCGATGCCCATCAGCCAGGATTGCAGGGATGAGTTTCCGCGGTAAGCGCGTAGATTTTCCCATGCTGCGAGAAACACATCTTGGACGACGTCATCGGCATGGTCGGCGCGCGGTGCTAAGCGGGAATGGACGTAACTTTTGACTGCTCGTACATAGCGGGAAAGCATCATCACGATTTACCCCAAATTGGCAGCTGCATCGAAACTGCATCGGGCAGCGAAATTTACAAGCTGGCAGGTTCATGCGGCCGCTTCGAAGGCGTGCGCATGCAACGTGCCTCTTTCTCGATTGAGGGACACGCCCCCAACCGCGAGGAAACACCCGATGAGCTAGGCGATTAGGCTGGACAACTAGGCAGGAGCCCTGGGGTGAACTCCGACACTTTTGAAAGGGCGGGCCTTAACAGCACAAAACCGCTTTCTTGTAGCAGCCGGGAGCGGCGCTGTCAAGTCAGGTGAACGCCTTAAGACTGTGGTCCCACTCGGTCCTGTACTTGATTAGAGTACTGCGAACAAGACAAATCGCGTAGCGAAGCCTTGTCGGAAGCGGGCATTCCAGTCCATTTATTGTGGTGGAGCCGATCTTTCTCTCTTCGTTCACTTGGAGTTCCACAAACACAAGCGGAAACAGGTGTTTCTCCCAGCAATGGAGCGACGCCACCAACGAAGCTTACCGTGATAACCTGCGATCCGATGGCAGCCAAGGGGCTGTTGCGCCATTCCAGCGTCAACACAACCCTCGCCCACTACATCAAGGATGTGCCGGAAGTCACTGCGAACGGGAACGCCACACGTCGCACAGCAATTTAGCAGAGCTGGATTATAAGGCCGTCTGGGCAGTGCACTAAAGAATTAAAACAAAACTCTGAAGAGCAGCGTAATCTCTCGCCTCAACCGAAAGAACAACCCTTCTAGCTCCAGAGCTACAAGCTGCGCGGCGTGAGACAGAGGTAATGAGCGGCCTGAGACATAGGTAACACTTTGTGGCGGAGGAGGAGGGATTCGAACCCCCGAGACCCTTTCGAGTCTAACGGTTTTCAAGGCGGGTGGTTGCGCGCTGGCTCGCTGGTAAGTTGCTGAAAACTAAAGACGCCGTTCGGCTCGCTCAGGACGGTTTGGGCACGGTTGGCAGCTTATTGGGATAAGTTGGGATAAACGCCATTTACGGCGAATCGAGGACTGAAAACGGATTTCGCGCGTACTTAAGACTCTCTTCAGGCGGATCGTGAAGGGCCATCACATAATTTCCGTAATGCCATCCGGGAATTGACCGGATTGCTTACTTCGCCGTTAATCACGACCGATGGCCGAAACTGTTAGCTTGAACTCACCCCTCATATTCCTGGGTCCAGGCCGCGTCCTCGTGCTACGATTCGCCGCGTGATGTTCCCTGCTGCTGTCCCAGAGATCCCCGCGGCCAGCGTCGACAAAGCCGCTGCTTACTATGTCAACACGCTGGGCTTCACCTTCGATTGGGGCGACGAGCAAGGCGGCATTGCCGGCATTTCAAGGGGGAATTGCAGACTGTTTATCACCAATCACCCGTTCCGACGCTCCTACGGCAACACAGGCCCTATCCTTTTCTGGCTCAATCTCGAGAGCAAGGCTGAGGTAGACGAACTCTTCAAAGAGTGGAAGGCCGCGCACGCGAAGATCGTTTCCGAACCCGAGGACAAACCGTGGAAGCTGCGCGAGTTTCTGGCCGCCGATCTTGATGGCAATTTCATTCGTGTCTTCTATGATTTCCGGTCGGACGTGTAAGTAGTAGGCTTTGCCCATGATTCGTCAGATCGCGCCTCAGTTCTTCACCTTGGACATTCCCGGCACTCTTGCCTATTACACAGATAAGCTTGGCTTCAGGTGTTTGGGCACCTGGCAGGACCCGCCCGTTTACGCCATCGTTGCACGCGACCAGCATAAGATTCATTTCCGTTGTGCCGCTCCTCCCACCGCGAACCCCGACAAATATTCGGACGAACTGCTCGACGCCTACCTACTCATCGAAGATGCCGACGCTCTTTACGCCGAGTATGCAGCTCGCGGCGTGGAATTCACGCGTGGACTTGGCAACACGCCATGGCAGTCGCGTGAATTTGTAGTGAAGGATTGCGACGGCCGACTGCTTGCCTTCGGCGCGAACTTGTAGCCTTGTCTAGGCTATCCCGCCCCAAACGTTACTCTTGGACGGTGCGCAGAGCAGACGAACTGTCCACTTCTCTATTTTTGCGAAAAGGGGACGTGAAATCGATCAACCTACTACTTTGGGGATGCGCGTTTCGTGGGGCCACTGATCAGCCGATGACTCCCGCCGCGATGCTTCGCGCGGCATGGTGCCCGCCAGCAGGAGAACAGTGCCGCAAAACATCAGCGTCTCCGCCAAATAATTCAGGCCCTTGTCGAGGCTGGCGCGTTCCACTACTCCGATCGGCACGTAGACCACCAACACCACGAAGAGCACGGTCAAGCCCAGCCACGTCGCTGCCGCGCGGGTTTTCTTACCAACCAGCAACAGGATACCCGCGACCACGTAAACCGCGGCCGCCAGGTACGTCCCAAGAGAATCAGCTTGTCGAGTCCTCGCGCCTTTTGCCAATGGCCGCGAAGAAAAATCGCGGCCAGCCCGATTGCAAGAACTACTCCACCGACGGAGTACGACCAAATCACCGTGCTGGGAACTGCGAAGAAAGCCACGACTGCCGAAGAATTTGCTAAGCTGCCGCTCACGACGATTCCTTTCCCCCGTTTGCGCCTGCAATTATCACACAGCGAAGCGACCCGTCTCCTGGCGGTTTGTCGACATTCGGAACTGAGCTGGGATTGCTTGCCAACTTCCGGGTTGCTCGTCACTCGGCCGCAATCGACCAGCGGCGCCAGGCCAAGTACAACTGAGGCAGCTGAGAGTGCATCAATGGTGCATGAAACAGTATGGTAACAGGCTCGACCCGCACTCAAAATCGTCTTGCAAGGTGCTAGTTATGACTGGAAGATGGACAATCGTTCCGTTGGTGGTTGTTTGTTCTCTCTATCTCTTCAGCTGCGGTGGGATTATCCAGCCGGAGCCGGGCCAACTATTCCAATTTGATTTCGCCAATGGAGCGCAGGGCTGGAGCGCCGGCTTTTCCGACTACCCGGCTGGACAAGAAGCTTTCTTTGAACTGGCATCCGGCATCAAACCTCTGCCATCCCCGCTGGACCAGACCAGAACCGGGTTTTTCATCAGCGGCAATAATCATAGCGACGATTTGTTTATGTTTCTCAAAGTGCGGATCACCGGTCTGAAGCCGGCGACCGCCTATAATGCCGGCTTCCATGTTGAATTTGCTACGAACGAGTCCAAAGAGTGTGTTGGAATTGGCGGTGCTCCCGGTAAATCCGTGTGGGTCAAGACGGGAGCTTCCGCCATTGAACCGCAGCCGGTTCTTCAAAGCAATGGCCAATTCCTCATGAACATTGATAAGGGCAACCAGTCCTTGGGGGGCAAAGATGCCATAGTAATCGGCACGATAGAGAACAGTTCAACCGATTGCGTCCACCTAGTGTATGAAACTAAGAGGCTGGACAGTGTTGCGCCCTTCACAGTCCGAACAGCTGCGACAGGCAGCCTCTGGTTGCTCGTGGGGACCGACTCCGGTTTCGAAGGGACCACCAGCCTGTACTATCGCCAATTCCGCGCCGCATTTGCAGAACTGCCGCAATAGCTACTTCTCCCGCGTGGTCCCAGTCCGCGTGCCGCGAATCCTCGCTCAAGACGGCGGCCACTCCACTAGCAACGCCTCGGGCCTGTTGAAGCTGCGGTACATCCTTCACCAACATCTCAAAACGCGAAGGGAAGACGGGTTCTGGCCGAGCGGTCGGCAAACAAGAAGTAATTTGGTTCCTTCCTGTTTGCCCGTGGTCCAGGCGCGATCCCGATGGGCGCCCACGCACTTGCCAAACAACGGTGCTGAGGCTCCTCGCCAGACTCCGGGTGGGAGCTAGCGGAAACGGAGTATAAAGTACATGCTCGGGAGTAAAGAGCTGGCGGATGAGAAGGAGTTTTCTTTGGGAGCCTACGGTGTACAGCGCAGCCGGGTACGAATTGGGGCTCGGAGGAGGAGGAGCCACGAGATTGACGGCGCTCGCACCCGAATGCGGGGCGGCGTGGGCAGACGAAAATGACGCCACCAGTAGAATCAGAATAGCGATGATAGGCTTGTGCGCGTTGGCAGACATCGACACTACCGCAACCTCACGAAGGAGATGCGTTTAATCGTAAACTGTCGGCGAAGCGATACGTCGTGGGGAGCAGCGTTTGACTAGCGGCTTCCTCCGAAGACGCGTCCGGCTCGCATGAACCCACGGTGAGGTAAGCAATAAGCTGGCTTGCCCCCAACGCGGACCTGATCCAGCAAGAAGCACATTTCTTCATCATCCGGAAACAGCTGCTCGGAACCAGGATAGTGAATACGTGAATTGTCCTCATATCGTTGTCAGGAAATCGCCTTCCAGACTTTTGTCCGGCAGCAGCGCTCGAACTGCGCGATCCATGGTGGCAAGCTTTCCTTTCTTATGCATCGCAAGTCCTAGCAAGTAGGCATCCGTCACTTGTTGATGGCCCGCCAAGCGCTGAGCAAATGGTTCAAGTGCGTGGGCAAGACTGACCTCGTCCGGCCAGAATCGGTGCGCGGGATGGCCAAGGTTGGCTTGTAGCAGGGCGAGAGCATCCGCGGGGGTGAGCGCATTTGGAGAGAAAGCAGGATTCGAGAGTATGCGGACGAAGGCGGTCTGGGTCAGTGGGCATGTTGCCCACCCTTCGCGCGCGTGGCGCGCGAGCCATTCCTGGACTTTCTCATGAGCGCGGTGGGTGGGCCAGGCCATCGCGATAAGGACATTGACGTCCAGCAAAAAACCGGCTTTCACTCCAATTCGTCCTGGAGTCTTTCGACATCCTCGGTGCTTACAGCCGGCGAGCCAGGCGGAAGCTCGACGACGTGAAAGCCGTTGACGAGGCGGGTTTGCAAGGGTGCATGTAGCCCCCGGCGCACTAGTTCCGATACCGCTTTACCGATGGCGACGTCTCGAGCTTCAGCGTACGCCTTTACTTCCCGAAAAACATCGTCGTCCAGCGAAAGTGTGGTTCTCATGCACGTATGATGCTCCAAGCTAGGTTTGATGTCAAGTCAGCAAGTCCTGCATCAATCTAAGTCATTTGGTGCGATGCGCGGCTCGGGGTCATCGGGCAATGGTACCTCAGCACCGCGTGCCCCCCTGAAGCGCGCTGCTCGTGAATCCTGCGAAGACTTGTTAGGGTGTACCCAAGAAGAAGTCCATTCGTCGTTTCATGGACCAGGGATGGCAGCGAACCAAACGGACGACACCTTTGAAAACCAAGGAGCTGATTGAGGAGCTAAACCCGCTCTCGCGAGGGTGGGTCGAGTATTACAAACGCGCCCACATCCGAAAGCCCTTCCAACGTCTCGACGGCTGGGTCCGGCGGCGCATCTGGTCGCATCGCTACAAGTGTTGGCGCAATGCTGGCTGGAAAAGGCTGCCTGCGCAGTCGCCCGCTTAAGTGAGAGGTGCAATCTCTCTGACTCCACAGCTGCTTTGGGTTTAGTGGCGGAGGAGGAGGGATTCGAACCCCCGAGACCCTTTCGAGTCTAACGGTTTTCAAGACCGCCGCATTCAGCCACTCTGCCACTCCTCCGGATTGATAATACAGCAGTTCACAAAAGCACCATTGTACATTTTAGAGATTTTGCGTCCAAGTGCGGAGGATACGTCCCTTAGCGGGAGGCGTGTCTTGAAACCGCAAATAACGGGGTTCGACCACTTCTACGGAAAGGTTTTTCAGCCAAGTGGATTACGTCCGGATTGCCCGTCATCCTTGAGGAACGCATGAATTCCCCTTTGCTAGGGAGCCACTTCAACGAAAGGCCAACTATCCGGAAAAGTGGTCGGAGCCGCAAGGGCGAAACCTGAACCTAGTGCTTGTGACCTCAGCGCGAAATGGATCATCATCTGATTGTAGGTTTTTGGCCACCAAGTTGACGGTTCGGATAGCCGTGAGCAGAGAAACGGAACTTCAGCGTCAAAACGAGCGGCTTGAGTTGCTCCTCAATCTGACGACCAGAATCACGTCTAGCCTCAACCTGCGGGAGGTCTTGCGCGCGATCGCAGCGAACATACGCGAAGTCATACACGCTGATGCTGTGCCTGGCGAATTGGTACGGTGTCAAGGTTCAGCGCAGTGTCACATTGTCACCGAAGCAAAACAACAATTCGCCAACCACATGGTATTTCCGGAGCTCGTTGTCTGCTTGGATTGTAGACCGCAGAATTTCCTGTGCCGGAAGCTGAACTGCGCGAACTTGCGAAAATCGATGCCGCTTAAATTTGGGTGCCTCATCCTCGGCCCGCGAAGGCGGAACTATTCTCTGAGCGGCACGCTGGCATGTATCTTCGTGCCCCGCTTTGGCTGTGAGTCGATTGAAAACGCTCCATTCACCAGCTTCAGCCGGTCCCTCATACTGGTGAGACCAAAGCCGTTTCCCTTCACGGACACTTTGTGGTCAAAGCCTACCCCCGGGTCGCTCACGATGAGATGGATTGCGCCCGGTGTCCCGAACAGCTCAACTTTAAACTGCCGCTCCCCGCTATGCTTCGCCGAGTTGTCCAGCGCTTCCTGCAGCACTCGGAACAGGGCAAGTGAAATTTCCAGCGGCGGACGGCTTGGCACATCGTGGCTTCCAAAGTCAATCTCCACTTTGTGCCGTACGGCGAACTCTCCGCAGAAAGCTCTCATAGTCACCACCAGCCCCAAATATTCCAGCTTTGAAGGGTACAAGGTGTGCGCCAGGGCTTGAATGTCGGTGCTTATCTCCAAGGATTGCTTCCGCAGTTGGTCGGAAGCGTCTGTCCCCAATTGTTGAAGCTGAAGAGCCAGCAGGATCATACGTTGACAGATATTATCGTCGAGGTCTTTCCCGATCCGCAAACGTTCCTTCTCTTCTGCTTCAATCAATTTGCGGTTTACGCTTGAGGCGGCCTCGTCCCTCATCTCGCGGAGCTTGGAGACCAGACGAGCGATGACCGACGAAGTGATCAAGAAAGCTGCGATGGCCACATCATCGAGCGGATCGTCAACCCGAAAAGAATAAGCGGGGGGAGCAAGATGCGCCAAGCACAGAGCCGCGATGATGGAGGCAACAATTGATGAGGCAAAGTTCCCCGCGCGGGCTAGGAAGACCACGACAATAATATAGAGGAGGCAGGCCGTAGCAATATTCAAATACAGTCGGTAGCAGACAACAGTAAGTGACGTCAGGACCAAGCAGGCAATTACGCTTTGCGCGACAGCATGCCGGAATCCCTTGTTGGCGATGATCTTGAGGATGTCCATTCCAAGCACCTACTGCGGCGGTCCGCTTGTTCCTACCAGCCCAAATCCATTTCTATGATGATCGTAGCACCACAAGGCAACTCATAAGCCTTTGGCATCGCCGGGAGTCTTAACCAACCGTGGGAACGATGCATTTGCCACCAACGTCTGAGTAAGTCCTTCAATGAGAAGGCCGATCTCGGGTGAGTAGGCCCGGCGGCAACCAGCGCGCCAAATTGAAAGCCGCATCAGCGGGAGCACCAAACATTTGAAGCGCGCCTGATCATCGGGTTCCAGCACGTCCAAACCTTTCCGCCTTTTCACTCATGCTTTCTCCCCATCGCGAAACGGCCTGCCTCGATCAATTGCGGCTGCATCCTCCAGACCAGTGCTCCGCATGAGATTGCGTAATCGCTCTAAAGTTTCTCAGAATTGAACAAAAAAGCATCCGAAACCTTAGATGTCGTGAGGCTAAATTACCGAATTGATCCGGAAGGGTGGGCCCTATGGATTCAAGAGAATCTGTAACTTTGGCGCTGCTTTGTAGTCTTATTGGGGCCGCTGTGTGCTGTCTAGCAGGGGACCTGACCTCCTCTGGGTCTTGAGAGGAATTTGCTCACTGGGAGTCTTTCATGTCAGACGTAAGACTTGTAGTCATATACCCTCGTCCCCAAAGATACCGATGTCTCTGAGTGAGCCTATACCAACCAGCATGTGCCGCTGGCGGTCGAAAAGCTTGACGGCAAAAGCAAGATTGTCGCAACCAAGATTGTGGTATCTCTGCAAGCCCTTCCTCGTTTTTATCGCATTGCTGAAGTGCACTTCCCCTCATGCAAGCTCTGGAAGCGTGCGCTGCATCGGAAGGCGGGAAAGAAACATGCAGCCAAACGGCGAACGCTTAGTGGAAAAGCATGCGCTTCAAGGTTCCAAATCTAGCGCTACTCACTCCCGGAATAAACACGTCGTCGCATCGGTCATTGGAGTGAGCGGCTGTCTGCTCACGGCGAGAACCGGTTCACTACATAGCCGCACGAGCTATATAGGTGCGCATAAATAATTCGACATACTCCGAAAAATGAGCAATGATGGGCAATATGCGCCCAACATTCGCGAACGGAAATAAGGCCACCATCTCCAAGCTGCTGGAAGTTCGACG
>QHYH01000226.1 GCA_003223215.1 Acidobacteriota bacterium | reverse complement strand
AACTTGCTAGTGGTTACAGCCGTTACTCTCCACACGTTTTGTAGGGCTGGCGGTGAGACTACCGTCTGAACAGATTTTGCTGTATTTGGGTCTAGGTCTCCGAGGGAAAAACTAAACGAATCCTACGCATATTTCACCAACCTTGAGAACCGGGGCATCAAGGCAAACAGCATCCGCACGTAACGCAACGCCGTTGACCCGTTCATTACCCAATGCATGAAGACAAAGACATGCGTTGAAGAAGTGACCAAGCAAGACCTACTGGACTTCATGGGCTGGATGAGGAAGCAGCCGCTTCCGAAGCGCAAGCACAGCAATCCCGAACGCACCTACGCTGATAAGATTGGGCATGTGGCAATCTTTTTGAAAGAGTTCAAGGTCGGTCACGGACTGAAAAAGAAAGAGTATCCCCGGTACGCCGAGAAAAAGGTCGTTGCCCCGTACGGTCAAACATCTCGCACGCATTGAAAACGCTTGGTTTCCGGTCTCACAATTTTCTGGCACAGCCGGTTTCTGAAACCTCCAGAGCATGTACAATCCGGGTTCGACGATCAAGTCTAGGGAGGCTCTGGAATGATTTGGGCTCGCATGCTTGCTTACATCACCGGAACCGTAGACCAGGAACTTCTACTCCGTACAAGATCGACGAGAGTCAGTAACGGTACGCGCTGTCATAAAAACGTAATACTAATGGTGGTGAATGGCGGCAAAATGCGAACGAAAGGTGAACAAAGAAGGAGTCATCGGGTTTAGTCGCAACTTGCAGATTTCCTTCGATTAGGGCCAACTCCGGCAAGTTCTGATGAAGTTGGTCGTTCGGCTGTTAACCGAAGGGTTGCTAGTTCGAATCTAGCCCGGGGAGCCAAACTCACTGTCTATCCTGCGTTACATCATGCACTTACAGCTACTGCTTCCAACGGAGCATTTTCGGGTTTCCGTCCATTCCGTCCAATAACGAGGGTTTTGGCCAGAATCTCGAAACCGAGTCCTGCTCTTTCTGCCCATTCTTTGCGGAGTCCACGCTCAGCTGCCACCTTGTCGTATCGATCTGACATGGTTTCGCCCGCGCGCACGGAGCCATTGGCTTCAGTCTCCGCGCTCGCGTGTCCCATCCAGAACTTGTAGATTCCTGGCGGAGTGGACGTGAAGTTCCGCAGGTACGTGTTGCGAAAACGCCGGAACGCATGGACGCCGCACTTTGGCTGCCCCAACTTTTCCAAGATCGGGTGCAGCACGCGCCGCAGGATATTCGACTGGTGGAGCGGCTTGCCGTTACGTGAGGCAAACAACAAGTCAGTCTTGCTCGCCCACTTTTCGTCCGTCCGCTTTTCCATGTATTCCCGCAGCATGGTCGCCATCGAAGGATGCAGGTCAATTTCCCGTTTCCCGTTTTCCGTTTTTAGGAAGTTGTGCCGTTCGGAGCGCCACGCCTTCTCGACGATCTTGATGTTGGAGCCATCCGGGGAAATATTCTTGACGTCGATTCCCAAGGCTTCTCCAAACCGCAGACCGGATGAAGCGCAGAGCGCGAACAGCACGCGGTATTTCTGCTCTTCCGTTTCGCGGATAATGGCCGTGACCACGTCGCCCGTGAAGCTCGGCTGCCTTTGGTTGTTCACCACCGGCATGTCAATGAACTCGTTGTTCCATTTCCGGGGATACAGCTCGTCGCCTTGCTCATTGACCGCCGAGGCTACCACCATCTTCACGATCTGCACGTTGTTAGAAATGGACTTCGGAGACAGACCGCCTTCGTCCATCTTGCCGACCAATTTTTTCATGGCCGCGTTGTTGACGGAAGCAAGCGGCAGGTCGCCGATGTTCGGGTTAATCCAGATGTCCAATCCACACGACCAACCTGCTATCGTGGACGGTGCCAATGGCTTGCGCTTGCGATTGCGCATGCCTTCGAGCCAAGTTTCCGCCTGCTGGCGGAATGTCACGCCGGAAGCCGACTGCTTCACCACCTTGTCGAAATACTCCTGCGTATCCACTCCGCTGGCCGCGATGATCTCCTTGGCCTTACGTTCCCGTTCCGATGCTGAAAGTTTGCCGGGGCCGGAAATGGGGCAGATTTTTGCATACACCCGCTGCCGCTTCTCTTCGCCCGCGACATCCTTCCAGTATCGAACCACGTACCAGTTTCCTTCCTTCTGAATACTGCCTGACTGCCCAGACCGTCTTGCCATGGATTTTCGTGGTTTTCCTGTTCTTGCTCAGTAGGAGTCTTCCGCTGATTGACATATTCGCTCCAGATAATTGCCACATCTCTAGCGGCGGGTGGCGTCAGAGTTCTTATCATCCGCGATTGACGATTTCCCTTCGAACTCCCGTCGTGTTGCCGCCGACGCTGGCCATAACTGATTGGCGCGGAAACGTTTCGAGAAAAGTCGAGGCATCTTCGTTGGGCACCCAAAAGCCGGAGTCCGCAACCCAGCGAGGCTCTCGTCAACGATGTATATGCGTCGGCACCAGGCGACGACTCGCGGGCTCGAAGTCACTCCTGCGTTCGAAAGCGAGCGCAGCTGCGCCCAGCACGCCGCCATGATAGCCGAGTTGAGAGGGAATAACTCTCAAGGCTCGATTTTCCCAGGGACGAAGGAACTGCGGCAGCTCGTCTGAGAGCGCGGAAATCAAGATCGGATTATTTTCGACTAGGCCCCCGCCGAGAATGAGTGCTTCAGGATCAAGAAGGGAAACGGGCGCAGCGAAGCCTCGCGCGAGGTGCCGGGCAAGTGTTCGAATCGCCTTGATCGCCCGTTGTTCGCCAGCGTTGGCACCGGCGATTATTTGCGCTGGGGAAAGCTGTGAGTCCCCGACATAGCGGACCAGCGCGGCTGCGTTCACATAAGGCTCCAGGCAACCTCGCAAGCCGCAGGAGCAGGGGACGCCATCCGGGATGAGAGGAATATGGCCGAGCATATTGGCCACGGAGTGGGCGCCGCGATTCAATCTTCCGTCGACGTAACAACCGCCGCCCAAACCCGTGCCCAGCGTGATGCAGACAAAATCGCGAAGGGACCTCGCGGCTCCAAAGTACTTTTCGCCAACCGCCAGGGCGTTGGCGTCGTTCTCAACCGCCACCGGAAGGCCGGAGGCTTCAGCAAGTTCTTCTCCCACAGGAGTGCCTGTCCAGCCTGGCAAGTTGTCGGTTGCGTATGCCACGCGGCCCGTGTCATCGATCCAGCCAGCGGTGGCGACGCCGAGGGCAAGCGGTTCATGTCCAAGTTCAGTCGCTTTCTTCATCGCGCTTTGAGCTACGCGCTTGAGATGATCGAGGAGTGCGCGGGCCCCGGACCTGGCGGGTGTCTCCACGGCCGCTTTGAAGAGCAGGCTGCCGTTCGAGCCCACGACACCGTACTTCGTCCGAGTCCCACCGAGATCGAGGCCAATCGTGTGTCGCACGGAATGGCGTCGGGCATGTTCGCTCTCGATCGCCGCTGCAAAGCGGCGGGCGATCTCCGTGGGGCGTGTGATCGCCGTGCCCACGACGACGGCAAGCGCGCCCGCCGCTATGGCCTGTCGCGCTTGCTCGGGGGAGGAGATCCGGCCCTCGGCAATCACCGGGACGGCGCTGGCACGCACCAGCTCCTCGATGAATTTTGGATCGAAGTGCAGCGCGTGGTTCGTTTCCTCGGTATAGCCACGAAGAGTGGACAGCACGAAATCTGCCCCGGCTCCCACGGCGGTTACCGCCTGCTCGACGCTGGCCACGTCGGCCAGCACGGGAACGCGAAGCTTGGCGCGAATCTCGCGAATGCGCTCAAGCGCTCCGGCTTGCTGGCCACGCTCACTGCAATCGAGAGCCACCATGTCCGCTCCGGCCTCGACCAGCGCTCTGGCCGACTCGAAGGAGGCCGTGATGAGCAGAAAGCCGTCGGGCAACGGGGTCTTGTCGATGCCAATGATCGGTACGTCGGTTACCGCACGGATGGCACGAATGTCGGCGGGACTGTTAGCGCGAATTCCCGCTGCGCCGCCGGCCGCTGCCGCAGCGGCAAAGAGTGACATGAGTTTCGGATCTCGAAAGATTTCGCCTTCCCCGGCTTGGCAGGAAACGATCAGTCTTCCCTGGATGTATCGAACAATTTCGGTTGGTGTCATTCCGGAAACCTCGTCGAAATCCCGCAGAGAACGATCGCTGCAAGCAAGATCGCAAGTCCTGACCACATCCATTTTGCGGGCCGGCCAGCGGCGCCTCTCCATTCCCCAAGCAGAACTCCCATCAGGTTTGCAACAACCAGACCGACCGCAAGACTCAACGGCCACCCCACGGAGGGCCCGAGGGCGCCCAGTCTGGGAGTCGCAGCCCCATACAAGAAGATGCTGCCACCCCATAACAGACCCATCGCGCTACTACGACCCCAGGAGAACCAGGAGGCCGGAGCATGCAGCAGCTGCGCGGTTTGATTTCGACACATCAGCAGTATGCAGTAGACAATATTGGGAATGGAGCCGGCACCTAACATCAGCAACCAGATGCAATTTGTGGCTGCGAATCTGGACAATGCAATCCCGACGCCCGTATCAGAAATCGGGAGCGCCAGGGCGTATCCAATATTAAAGACCGCCGACATTATCCCGGCAGCCAAGGCAAAGAGATAACCTGCGAGCGGGGCAGTTCCCTGGCTTTGCTGTTCCCCATCCCGCATCCGGCCGGCCTTCCCGCAGACGGCCACGCCGATAAGCAAAGCGATCACGCCGGCGAACAGAACCAATTGTTTGGTGCCGACGTGCATTTCCGATTTCATGAACAGGGGAACGAGAGATCCCAGCGCTGAACTCAGCCCGATCACCAGAGTATTCGCCATCGATACGCCGATGCTATGAACACTCTTGCCGAAGCAGATTGCGCCGAACCCCCAGGCAAATCCGAAAGAGAGCGCGGCCAGGACGGAATAGGGGGGCGCCTGCAGCAGAGCGGTGGACCACCCTGCAAAGGGAAACACCAGGGCAGCCGGCATCAGCAAGCACGCCACAAGGATGAAGACGAACCAGGTGTTCTCCCATTTCCATCGAGATTCGAGTTTCATCGGCGCCGTAAACAGGCCGTTGCACAGCCCGGACAGCACCGCGAGGGCGACTCCCATCAGGACCACCGACAGCTCCCCCCCAAAAACCACTTGACAAGGTAGCACGACATGAGCAGTATGTCTAGACCAAATGTCTATACCATTCGTAGATTTGCTGAGTCATCCACGTAGAATATGCGCTATGTCTACACCTAACGTCGCACCTTTTCTTTCCATTCGACTGGACAAGGATTCTCCCAACCCCATCTACCTGCAGATCGCCGAAGGCATCGGCGAGCTTCTCAAAAGCGGCGCGCTTCCGGCGGGGTACGTTCTGCCTCCCGAGCGCGCCCTGTGCGAACGATTCGGCATCAGCCGCATGACCCTCCGGCAAGCCATGGGCTTGCTGGACCGCGAAGGATTGATCGAGTCCAGGCGAGGGAGAGGCACGGTCGTCACCCCCGCCAGACTACGGAAGCAGCAACAAGAGCTCAAGAGCTTCAGCGAGGAAATTCGAGATCGAGGGGGACGTCCCGAGTCGCGGCTCATCTCTCTCGAACGGACGCTTCCGGGGGAGTCGGTACGGGATTTCTTCGAACTCGGAGATCAACAGAAAGTATACGAGATCCACCGCCTGCGTTTGAAGGATGGGGAACCGCTGGCACTCGAATTTGTTCGCATTCCGGAGCGTTTGTGCCCAGGGCTGGAGAGGTTCGATATCGCGAAAAACTCCTTGTACCAGATCCTCGAGGAATCGTACGGATTGCGGCTGGAGAACTGTATCGAGGAGATTTCCGCGGAAGCTCCGACGGCAAAACTCAGGAAGCTGCTGGCTCTCCCCAAAAACGCCGCCGTGCTCGTCGTCAATCGAAAAACCTTTGCCGAAGATGGCCGGGCCGTCGAACTCACGCGATCGACGTATCGCGGTGATCAATACAGCGCCATTGTGCGCTCGGTCCGAAAGAAGAAGCCGATTCTCAGGGCATCAACCAGTTCGTAGCGAAAAGGAGCAATCAGATGAGAAGCGTTCAGGTGGGGAGGACATACCAGGGGTGGGCGGCTGTTTTCTTGCTATTGGGCACGTTAACAATTTCGGCGACGACGCAGGCGCAGGTCGCGAATACGGGGTCGGTTCGGGGCAGCGTGAGCGACCCGTCCGGTGCGGCCCTGTCCGGCGCCGGGCTTACGCTGGTCGAGGTGCACACCGGCGCGTCACAGGAGACGAAGACGGACGCCGCTGGAAGTTTCAATTTCCCGATTGTCCCCGTGGGAAGTTACCGGCTCCAGGTAACGATGATGGGATTCAAATCGTTTGCCGAGGCTGGAATTTCGGTCCACGCCGCGGAGCCGACGAATCTCGCGGTGACTCTTACGGTCGGCGCCACATCCGAGAAAATCGAGGTAACCGCGGATGTGCCAACCGTGGATATCGTGACGGCCAGCGAGGGCAATACGGTTACCGGCAAACAGTTGAACGAACTGCCGTTGACCAATCGGCTGTTCACGCAGCTCGTGAACCTCGAGCCGGGTGTAGCCTCTGCGCTGGACCAGAATCCAGGCTTCGGTTCCAACTCCGAGGTGCTGTTCAGCGTGAACGGCGTACGCAATGACGAGAACAATCCGATGGTAGATGGCGTCCGCAATCTGGATACCTTTGGCGGCAACGCATTTGTCTCCCCCAACCTTTTCGCCGTCTCCGAGTTTCGCGTCGAGAATA
This sequence comes from Acidobacteriota bacterium, assembly GCA_003223215.1. Lineage (GTDB taxonomy): Bacteria > Acidobacteriota > Terriglobia > Acidiferrales > UBA7541 > Acidiferrum. The sequence goes on along the minus strand of QHYH01000226.1, from coordinate 7,844 downwards.
ACTCGTATTCGGCCGCCACCGGCCGCTCTGGTGGCGCTCAGATCAACCTCATCTCCCGTAACGGAACCAATCAATTCCACGGGAATGTCTTCGAATTCTTCCGAAATAACGTCATGAACGCGGCATACGCCGGCTCGAACGGCTTGGTTCCGGAGAACCGTTACAACGACTTCGGCTACGATGTGGGCGGACCCATCGTTAAGAACAAAGTGTTCTTTTTCTGGTCCGAAGAGTGGCGCAGGATTATTCAAAGCAGTGGTCTGCGCAATGGCACCGTGCCAACCGATGCGGAACGTGGCGGCGACTTTAGCGCCTTGCCCCAGACGCTGACCGATCCCAACACTGGCATGCCTTTTGCGACCAGGAACGTGATTCCAAATTCCGAACAGGATCCCAACGCAAAGTTGCTCCTTGCTCCAAATCTCTTTTGGCCGGAGCCCAACACTGGCGCGCCGGGGGCTTTGACCAATAATTTGCTTTCCGCAGTACCGGATTACACCCGCTGGCGCGAGGAATCGCTCCGCTTAGATTACAGGCCGACGGATCGCCTCTCCCTCTTCCTTCGCCTCACCCAGGACACCGCGGTACTCTACAGGCCGTACGGTCTGTTTGGCGAGAATTCTCTCCCGTTCGTGGGCGACGCAACGCAGAACTACCCCATTTACAGCGGCGTGTTTAACGTTATTTACTCGGTGGCGCCCAATTTTACCTCGCAGTTTCTCTTTGGTCTTTACCGCGACAATGACCTGTTCTTGCGGAACGGGCCGCGGTCCTGCCGTTGCCGCGTGCCGGGGCTGAACATTCCCGAACTGTTTCCGTTGAACGAGGGCAACCGGATCCCCACTTTAAATTTTGCCGCCCCTTATTCGGGCGTTACCGAGCAGTGGTATTTCTACAATGCCTCTTACAACATGCCTTTCGAAAGCGACAATACCTGGAATCACGGTCCGCATACCATACGTTTCGGTTTTGCGATCACGCGGGAGGGAAAGAATGAGCTCGCCAATCCTTCCAACAACTCAACGAACGGAGTTTTCAACTTCGATGGATCGGCCTCGGGAGACGCAATGGCGGACTTCCTGCTCGGCAAAGCGTTCAGCTATTCGGAGACAGCTTTGGATCCGTATGCCAAATACCGCTGGATCAATGTGGAACCTTACGTGGAAGACCAGTGGAAGGTGCGGCGGAATCTCACCGTGACGGCAGGTCTGCGCTACACCTACTATCAGCCGGAATATGAGGAAAAAAACTTCTTCGCCAGCTTCGATCCAGCAACCTGGGTTGCGAGCCAGGCGCCCACGGTCAACGCTAACGGGACGCTGGTGCCCGGTTCGGGCAATTTTGCGAACGGCATCATCGTTGCCGGCAAGAATTCGCCGTACGGAAACGCTTTGTTTGCATCCAAGAAAGATGTCTTCGCTCCCAGAATTGGACTGGCATGGGACGTCACGGGACGAGGGAAAACCTCAGTGCGCGCGGGGTACGGAATTTTCTACGACCGGTGGGGCTCCTACAGTCAGTTCGGTGGACTGTATAATCCCCCACTCAACCAAAAACCGCTCATTTTCAATACCCTTTTGAGCAATCCCGGCGGGGCTCCCGGCACCATTTTCCCACCCCTGGTTTGGGGCGTCGGCAATCCTTGGAATTACCCTCAGATCCAGAAATGGTCGGCCGGCATTCAACAGGAAGTTGGCTTTGACACTTCCGTCTCCGTGGCGTACGTCGGAACCAAGGGAACCCACCTCCTGGGCTCCCTTAACCTGAATCAGCCGACACCGGCTGGACAGCAGCAAATCATAGCCGGCGCGGACCCCAATACCGTCGTACCGTACCAGGGCTATGGACCTATCTATTTCGTGGATCCCGTTTTTAATTCAAACTATAACTCCCTGCAGGTCTCGGTGCTTCATCGACTCCGGCATGATGTTGCTTTTCAGGTTTCCTACACCTATTCGCAAACCAAGACAGATAACTCCAGCCCGTGGAACATGCCACAGGATTCACGCAATGTTCGCGCCGACAAGGGCCTGGCCAGCTTCGATATTCCTCAAGTTCTCACGTTTAATTATGTGTGGGATATCCCGGCGTTCCGCGGAAGTCCCGGCGCAATGAAAACGGCGCTAGGAGGATGGCAGGTGTCTGGAATCACGGAGATGCAAAAAGGCTTCCCGGCTACCGTAACCTTGGCGACCGATAATGAAGGTGTGCCTTGCTGCGGCCCGGAGCGGGCTAACCAGATTGCAAGCGCCAGCGGTCCGAAAACCCGCACGCAATGGTTCAACACCAGTGCCTTCGTGTACCCGACACCTGGAACCTTCGGGAACGAGTCGAATGGAGCTGTGCGTGGGCCGGGATTCGTCAACTTCGACTTTGGCCTGGGCAAGCGATTCGCAATACGCGAATCCAGGGGCCTGGAATTCAAGGCACAAGCGTTCAACATATTCAATCACGTTTCTTATAGCTCCGTGGATACCACGTTGGGGAAACCGACCTCACCCAACCCTGACTTTGGCGTTTTGCATAACCCGCTGTCACCCCGGATTATGCAACTTTCACTTGCTTTCACCTTCTAGGGGGTTTCTTGCGCGGACGCTGGTCTGGGCTTCGCATCATCACCGCTATTGGATTAATGGCGGCCGGGATACGGGCGCAGACCCAGCCTCCGTGGAGCTCCTCTTACAAAATCGCCTTCGACCACATCCGCGGTGGTGAGTCCGAACTTGGCGTTCGAGAACTGGAAGCTCTTGGAGCCTCATTCCCGCGAGACGCAGTGCTAGCTACTAGCATCGGAGCCGCTCTGGACTCTGACTCTCGTCACCAGCAAGCTGCGCAATGGTACGAGAAGGCGTTGGCGATTGATCCCCAATACGAGCCTGCGCTGAACAATCTGGCCCTGAGTCTGGCCAGCCGGGGCCTGCTCGAAGATGCGGTTCCGCTGCTTCGAAGAGTCCTAAAAATCAACCGCGACAATGGGCGAGCGGCCTACAACTTGGCTTTGATCGCTCTCCGCCTGAAGCGCTTCAATGAAGCGGTCGAGGCGTTCCAACTTGCTCGAAAAGCGCCAGAGCCTGCAGCGCCTTCCGAGACTCTCGCGCTCGGGGAAGGAACGGCGCTGTTCAAGCTGGGCAGGTACGCGGAAGCGGGGAAGGTCCTCAACGGCGCATCCGCCTGCTCCGAAGTGACGTCCTGTCTGTTGCTCGGCTCGTCCCAGGCGCTCTCAAGCGACCTGCCCGCCGCAGTGAGCACGTTCCAATCTGCGGTGCGGCTCGCGCCAAATGTTCCGGACACTTATTTTCGACTCGCGCTTGCCTTTCTGCAGGGCAGCCGGGACGACGAAGCAAGAGAGACACTGGCCGTCGGCTTGGAAGCAGTCCCCAATTCGGGTCTGCTGCTTTATGGCCAGGCGATATTCTACGAGCACCTGGGCAGTTATGAGCAGGCGATAGCCGCAGCGATGAAATCCCTTGAGCAAGATCCCGCCCGGGCGGACGTCTGGGCGTTGCTCGGTAGTCTACACGCACATCAGGGGCAGGGTGAGAAGACAGAGAAGTCGTTCCAGAAGGCCCTTCAGCTGGGAGCCGGGGTTGGCACGGCCGTCGAATACGCGGAATTTCTTGTCCATGAAGGGCGCTACGCGGAAGCTGAGAAGACGCTGAATGAGCTGCGGTCATCGCATGGAAACGACTCCGCCATAAATCGCGGCCTGGGAAAACTCTACAAAGCCCAGGGCAAGTTTGACGAGGCCGCGGTATTTCTGCGACGCGCCGTAACTGAGGATCCTCAGGATCCCGCTGCGCATTACGCTTTGGCGATAACCTTGCAGCGTCTTCACCGGGACGCCGAGGCCAAAAAGGAACTGGAGTTGTTCAGTGCGGCCAAGGAGGAGAGGCGGTTTGTGCGCGCCTTGGAGATAGCCTCCGATCCACTTGGAGCTCGAGAGAAGTGACCCGTGGCGTTGGCAAAGCTCCAATGCTGGGTACCTTCGGCTGAGGGAGGCGAAGGATGAGGCAGTTCGTCCGAGAGGATATGCCCTCAGTTCTGGCGTGCTGCCTTTCTGTCGCTCTTTTGGCCGCCGTAAATGCAAGTGAGCCGGTCGCGCAAGACCTTGTCCCCCGCTTCAAGAATATAACTCAGGAAGCGCATATCCAGTTCTCGCATTTGAAAGGCAACCAAGGAGTGGCAACCATCCTGGAAGAGGCCGGACCCGGCGTGTGCGTCGCTGACTACAACAGCGACGGCTGGCCCGATATCTATTTCATCGGCGGAGGAGACCTCCACGGCCGAGGCATTCCCGCACGGAACGCCCTTTATCGCAACAATGGTGAAGGAACATTTACGGACGTAGCTGACGCCGCGGGAGTCCCCGGAACCGGGTTTGGTCTCGGCTGCGTATGGGGCGATTACGATAATGACGGGCGCCTTGATCTTTATGTGACGCAGTACGGTAAGAATCTTCTCTATCACAACAATGGGAACGGCACGTTTACGGACGTTACCGACAAGGCGCATGTAGACGGTACAGATTTCGGAACGCTGTTTCATACCGGCGCCGTGTTTTTCGATTACGACCGCGATGGGTGGCTCGACCTTTACGCCGGTGGCTACGTCACATTTGGTCCCAATTCCAAGCAAACCTGCATGACCTCGGGCGAGGAGTCAAGTTGCCCTCCGACCGCTTACCCGGGCAGCCCGGCGGTCTTGTATCACAATAACCGCGATGGCACTTTCACCAATGTAACCAAGGCTGCTGGCATCTTCCAGCCCGATGGCAAGAATCTATCGGTGGCGGCGGTCGACTACGACAATGACGGCTGGCCGGACCTGTTCGTTGCCAATGACTCGATGCGGGCCTATCTCTATCACAACGAACACGACAGCACCTTCAAAGAAGTCGGGCTAACAAGCGGAATGGCCTCTCATTCGGCGACTACGATAACGATGGATTGCTTGATTTGTACATTTCTGATTTTCAAGAGGCCGGGGACCATCTCTGGCACAACGAAGGAAGCGGATTTTTCAACGAGGTTAGCCACGCGAGCGGACTGACGGATGTTACCCGGCCGTTCTTGAGTTTCGGGGGAGGGTTTTTCGACTACGACAACGATGGCTGGCTCGACCTTTTTATCGCCAATGGGCACGTCTACCCCGGTGTCGAGAAGACCAACCCGGGCTCCCACTACAAGCAGATCAATCTGCTCCTGCACAACGACGGCAAGGGCAGATTTTCTAATGTTACTGCGGCAGCGGCCGCGTCCGGCAACGCGTTTTCCGTCAGGCATCTGGGCCGCGGTGCCGCCTTCGCGGACTTTTTCAACGACGGGCATGTCGATATTGTGGTCGGAAATAATGATGACCCTCCGTTGCTTCTGAAAAACAGCAGCGGCGGAAGCAATCACTTTGTCAGCTTCAAGCTCATCGGCACGCGGAGCAATCCTGATGCAATGGGCGCGCGACTGCGGATTCAAGGCGGCCGCACCGTGCAGATTCGCGAAATCGTCGGCGGAGGGAGCTATCTCTCGCAGAGCGATCTCCGCGCCCATTTCGGCTTAGGCGGCAGCACTCGAGTCGACGCTGTCGAGGTCAGCTGGCCGAGCGGTCTGAAGCAGCAATTTCGCGACCTGCAGGCGGACCGGTTCTACGTAGTCGAAGAAGGCAAGAACTCGGTCCGAGCGGAAATCTTTAGTCATCCGTGAGCGAACTTCTGCTCGGGCCGAGTGGTCAAGCAGCGCTGTTGAAACAGGGGGAAGGAATATGACTACGTTAAATCGGCGCGATTTCCTTCACGCGTTGGGGGTCGGAGGTACGATGGTTGGAACTCTACTTGGAAGCGGGAGTCCGCCACCCACATCATCACCGGTCAAACCGATCTCAGGAAGTTGGTTCGAGTTTCAGCATCATGCCACGGTCGAGGGGGTGGATTGGAATCCAGCGCTAGCTAACTTCTCGAGCGATCAGTGGGACCTCAAAATCAAAGAAATCGCCGAGACGGGAATGGAGTATCTGGTTCTGATGGCCACCGCTCTTTATTATCGCTCCTTTTACCATACGAAGATTTTTCCAGCATGGAGATTGGCATGTGACGACCCGATGGAAGCTGTTCTTTCAGCAGCAGACAAATACGGCATCAAGTTTTTTATCGGCGGAGGCTTCTACGGTCAGTGGGATAGCCCGGGCATTGTGGCGGATCCGGTGGCGGCAAACAAACGGCTACAGGCGATCGACGAGATCACTCGAGTCTACGGGCACCATAAAAGCTTCTACGGATGGTACTGGCCAAATGAGGCCTTTATTGATCGGCACTTTTCAAACGAATTCATCGACTATGTCAACACATGTTCTCGACTCGCGCGTCAGCTGACGCCGCGAGCGCGCATTATGATCGCGCCGTACGGGACGCGTGTGGCCGTGCCCGACGACTTGTACGTCCGCCAACTTGAATCCTTAGATGTTGACATCATTGCATATCAGGATGAGGTTGGCGTCCGTAAATCGAGGGTGGAGGAAACCTCGGCTTTCTATGCGGGGCTGAGAAAAGCTCATGACCGTGCTCGGAGGGGGGCAATCTGGGCGGACCTCGAAATATTCGAGTTTGAAAACGTAGTCTACAAGAGTGCTTTACTTCCTGCGCCCTTTGAGCGTGTTCTCCGCCAGATGGAAGCCGTATCGCAATGGGTGGATAAGATCCTCGTCTATCAATACCAGGGCATGATGAATAAACCTGGTTCCCGCGCCTTTTGCGGTTCCCCCGGCTCCACGAGGCTCTACACGGAATACACGGAATGGCTCAAAACCCGCGGATAGCTAAAGGCATAGGTCTGCTTGCACCTTTGCAGGTTCGGAGCCGTTTTCGTCGCAATATGATGTTCCTGATCTGAATCGTTTGCGAGTTGCACCGTCGCATTTTTTAACGATGCGCTGTCCTGGCTCCGAATCACAATCCCGGAAACGGTGCAAGTTTGGTCGTCGCCGGTATCTTTGCTCAGGACCGTTGGGGTTCGAGGGCAACACGGCTTGAAGGTCAGGCATGCCAACAGGAAACACGAAATCTTCACATACATGGCCGTTACCTACCCGCCGAGTATATGCGATTTCCCCTTTTCGAGACGGCTGAAGACGACTGACCAGAGATTCGTCGCGTTTGCGAATGGCCGTCTCTGGTACTGACTGCACAAATCGCGGCTGCTGAATGGGGGGAAGTAAGTCGTCCGCTCCTCCCAGCATGGTGCTCGAAGCCACGCAGAACGAGTGGCCAGAGCAGATGCTGCCCATTGGCGGTTGCGCCCAGGAAACGAGGAAGCACGGCGCTGCCGCATCCAGGAAACGCGGGCCTCTCACTTCCAACCACAGGACCTACAGGCACCCGCCCCATGTCTGGCCCGGGCGTATAAAACAAACGCCACTGCAGCACTGCGCCGAACTCGCACATACCATGCCATGTAGAGGCAAACAGCACCGACCGCGACACCAATTCCAGCAGCATTGAGTATTGGATGTACAGCCACTCCCCAGAGGCCGACAAACAGCGGCCACCACCGTGCGAGGGTTTAAGCTAAGAATCGCTACTGTGAGTATCACCAACACCGCCAAGTTCCTCAAAATGCGTAAGAGAGACATCGCTTTTCTCCTTCCTGACTGTGTGCACTCGTAACAGTTCAGATCTCTGGGCTGGACAAATTCCGGAGAATGAGTTAGCTTACGCTGGATGATTGCGAGCACCGCTCGACGAGTTGCTGCGAAACTCCGCGGCTCGAGCCTTCCCCGATCCTCGCTAAATTTTTTGCGGCGTGAGTTGGAACGACTCCAGGAGAAGTTCAAGAAACGCAGCGAACGTATTGCCGAAC
>QHYH01000134.1 GCA_003223215.1 Acidobacteriota bacterium | reverse complement strand
TGCTTATCACATGTTGAAACGTAAGGAAGACTACCGGGAACTTGGTGCCGATCACTTTGACCGAATCGACATGAATCGAACCCGCCGCTCCTTGGTCAGGCGGCTGGAACGCCTGGGCCACAAAGTGACCCTAGAGCCACTCGCTCAGACCGCCTGAGCGGTATTTTCATAGGAGGAGTAAAAGAGTCATCCCCATCCATCCCCCGGTGCCGTCGTTCTTACTGCCGGCACCTTCCTGCTATCGAACACATCCTCAAGAAAATCTGTGTTCCGGAATCTGCCTGGCCCGCGGAATTGGTTTCCACACGCAACTCACTTTCCCAATGTCCCGACGCAAATTTGTTTTTCGCAACGCATGGAAATTCGCTTTCTTTAATTCCTCCTAGTTATAGGAGAATGCCCACATGTCTCTGCTCGATTTGCTTCTGGGCAAACCTCTCGCCTCGGACCAGGCGCGCGCTGAGTGCATCGGCGTTGCCGCCGGGATCCCTATTTTCGGCTTGGACGCCCTGAGCTCGGCGGCCTATGGCCCCGAGGCGGCTCTCACCTTGTTGATTCCACTCGGCGCCGCGGGAATTGCCTACATGATTCCCATCAGCGCAAGCATCATCGTCCTGCTTGCGATCGTTTATTTTTCGTATCGCCAGACCATCCAGGCGTATCCCGGCGGCGGCGGCTCGTATACTGTGGCCCGCCAGAACTTGGGCGTTTCCGCCGGCCTCCTGGCCGCCGCCGCACTAATGATTGATTACGTGCTGACTGTCGCCGTGGGCATTTCCGCTGGCGTGGGCGCACTGGTTTCAGCCATCCCCAGCTTGCAATCCCATACTTTGACCATCTGCCTGGGAATCCTGGTCCTCATTACCTTGATCAATCTCCGCGGCATGCGGGACGCCGGTTTGGTCTTCATGGCACCTACCTATCTATTTGTCGGGACCTTGCTCGCTGCCATCCTCATCGGCTTGATCAAGACCTTCGTTTCCGGCGGGCATCCGGTGCCGGTCGAGCCTCTTCCGCGAATCACCCAGGCTACCGCCCTGCCCGGCGCTTGGCTCATCCTGCAGGCATTCGCCAGCGGCTGCACGGCCATGACCGGTGTCGAGGCCGTAAGCAATGGCGTAAAAGCGTTCCGCGAACCGGTGGTTTCAACCGCCCGCCGCACTCTCACCGTGATCATCCTCCTGCTGATGGTTCTCCTCGCTGGAATCGCGTATCTCGTGCGCGTCTATGGAATTCAAGCCACCGACCCCGGGCAGCCCGGCTATCAGAGCGTCCTTTCTCTCTTGCTCGCTGCAGTCTCCGGCAGAGGTGTGTTCTATTACGTTTCGATGGCTTCCATCCTTCTGGTGCTGGCGCTCTCGGCCAACACCGCTTTCGCGGACTTTCCCCGTCTTTGCCGGGCCATTGCGCAAAACAACTATCTCCCGCATTCTTTTGCGACGCGTGGCCGCAGGCTGGTCTACACGCAAGGCATCCTGGTCCTCGCCGCTCTCGCCGGGGTGCTACTCGCCATCTTTGGCGGCGTGACCGACCGGCTGATTCCTCTGTACGCCGTGGGCGCGTTTCTCGCCTTCACTCTTTCCCAGGCCGGCATGGTTGGCCACTGGCGCCGCGTTGGTGGCAAAGGCGCAACGCGGAGCATGTTGATCAACGGTTTGGGTGCGTTTGCTACGGGTATCACCGTAATCGTCGTTCTCGTGGCGAAATTTGTGGAAGGCGCCTGGATTACCGTGCTGTTGATCCCAGGGTTGCTGCTGGCCATGAGACTGGTGAGGCGTCACTATCACGCCGTTTTCCTGGAAGTTCGCAGCAAGACTCCGCTCGAGCTGACCGACACGACCCCGCCGCTGGTCATTTTGCCCGTGCAGGGCTGGAATCGCATCGTCAAGAAGGCGCTGCGCTTTGCCTTCAAGATTTCTCCCAACATCCGTGCCATTCACGTCGACTGCGGACAGGGCTCGGAGATTTTTCGCGACGAATGGTGCCGTTTCGTCGAGCAGGCCGCCATGGTGGCCGGGCTGGCGGCCCCGGAATTGGTCGTGTTGCCGTCACCTTTCCGGTTAGTTCTTGCCCCGATTGTGGATTACGTTCTTGAAGCCGAGCGCGCGAATCCAGGCCAGCAGATTGCCGTTCTGGTTCCGGAGCTGGTGGAACGCCACTGGTATCACCATTTGTTTCATAACAAACGTGCCTCGGTCTTGAAGGCGCTTCTCTTGCTCCGCGGCAACCAGCGCATCATCGTCATCAACGTCCCGTGGTACCTGGACGCATGATTCCTGACACTTCGGGAAACGATCTGCGACCTGCAGATCTTTGGGGGGGAGTTTTTTAGATCCGACGTTAACGGGGCGCCGGGGCACGTCGGGAAATCTCCCATGCCACTTGGCGCATTTCTTCGTGAATGAGGCCGTTCGTTGCAAGAATGACCGGCGCGCCCAGCTGGTATGGTGTTCCTTCGAAGTCGCTGACCTTGCCGCCAGCTTCTTCAATGAGCAGAACGCCCGCGGCGACGTCCCACTTGTTGAGGCCGAATTCCCAGAAGCCGTCGAAGCGCCCGGAGGCCACGCAGGCCAAATCGAGCGCCGCCGATCCGTCGCGGCGCACGCCGTGGGTTCGCTGAGTGAACTCGCCGTAATACTGAAGATTCGGGCTGAGTCTGCGGTTCCGCACGGGAAAGCCGGTGCAGAGCAGGCTTGTCGAGAGGGTGGAGACCTCGGAGACGACGATTTTCTTGCCGTTGAAGGCGGCGCCTTCGCCTCGCGCTGCCGTGTACAGCTCGTTGTAGTAGGGATTGAAAATTGCAGCGGCAAGCAGCGTGTCGCGGTCGGCCAGCGCGATGGAAACGCAGAAACAAGGATAGTGATGGGCGAAATTCGTGGTGCCGTCGAGCGGATCGACGTGCCACCGAAATTCGGAAGCGGTGTCCTGGCCAGTGCCCTCTTCGGCGGTGATGGCGTGCCCCGGAAAATATTCGTTGAGGCGGGAAACAATGAATTGCTCCGAGCGCTTGTCCGCCTGCGTGACCAGGTCCACTTCGTCGCCTTTGTAGCGAATATCCAGCGGCCGCGAGAATTCCTCGATGAGGATCTTTCCGGCTTGTTGGGCAATCTCGACGGCAGCCTGCAGATAGTTTTTCGACATAGGAAAGATTTTAGAGGAAGCGGTGGTGGGTGGCGAGCAACGAGTGGCGTACAGCAGCTTGTCGGCTGCGGCAAGCCCGGGGCGGAAGGCCACAAGGGCCCGTCGGCCCGGAATGTTCGATGTTGGCGTTTAGAGGGAAGCGAAACGGAAGAACTGGCCAGTCCCGACTTGGGGCGGGATGGCTATGCGGCTGTGGCTCATGCTCGGTGAGCTCGAATGATTAGTGGCAGGTCGCTACGAGCTTGGACTTCGTCTCCTCGGTCACCCGATGTGAGTCTGCCTCAAGCAAATAATCCAGTAGCGGCTGAGGGATGCATTTCGCGTCCCACCAGTTCGAGTCCTCCCATTTGCTCCCGCTGTAGACCTTTACGCCGCTGAAATCGGCGTCATCCAAAGCAACTTTGCGCAAGTAAGTATCCTTCAGGGTGGCCCCGTCAAAGTGAGTACGCTTGAAGCTGGAGTTGAAAAGAATGCCGAAACTGAAATCGGTCTCGGTGAAGTCCAAACCATCAAAGCTCGCGTTTTCGAGTACTGCTCCAGAAAGCTGCCAGCCACTGGGTGAAAGGCGTTTTTGAGGGTCTTTGTCCGTCCAAACGCTTCTCAAGGTGCGGCTCACCGTATCCAATTCCCACGCGGCCACCCTGGTTTGCTGCTCCTTGTCGCGATCGAGATCCTTCGGATTGGCTTTGATCGCACCGAGTGATTCCATCAGAAACGGCGTGTTCTTTTTCGATGCCGCCCCGCTAATGTGGAATTTGGCGCGCTGATCAAAGCCCAACATCTGAGCGATGCCAGTCAGATGGTGGTAATTGCCGCGGTCGGTATGGGGCGGGCCCATCGTTGACAGCACCTCATCAAAAGCATAGACGTTTGAAACGTTAGGCAGCAACAGGGCAGCAATTGACCGCGCCTGGGAAGAGTACTGCGGCGAGCCAAAGAATTCCTGCATGGCGAGAACGCCCATTTGCGAAGACGCAGGATCCCGAAAAGAGACCGATTTCAAAGCTTCTCGCCATTGCGCGTCTTCGTTCGCTTCCCTTTGCAAAACCGCCAGCCTTTCCGACTGCTTGCGCTGTTCGGAAATGCTCACAAAGGCCAGTGCGACGACTCCGATAATTGCGATCCATGCGGCAAAGGCGGTCGTTCTGAGCTGCGAGCGCTTGATGCGCACCAGCTCATTGGAGCTTCTTGCGTCGGCTACATTCTTGAGCGTTTCCGCCAGCTTGGCTTTTTCATTGGGCGTCGACTCCGCTATAACTTCCTCGTCGAGTACCGCAGCTTCGAGAGCACTGAGGCTGTCACCGTTACCGATTTCGAGACGGTTAGCTACGCGAGCCTGGTCGGACATAGCATCCCCCAATGTTATTGAGGATTGGTGGCTGAGCGGGAGTCAGTGTGTGCATTATATGCCAAAAGCGGGAGTTCGCGAGTGGACGTATAATGCGGACCCTGGGAGGACGCCATGTTCACTGCCACGGCCAACCTGATTCTGCCCAGCACGACCACGGGGTCATTTCCGCGGCCGCGCTGGTTTGACGTAAGTATGTGGGGTCGTCCGCTGGACACTTGCATGCTCGACGTGCGCTTTCGCGAGAAGTTTCAGGATGCCATGGCCGTGGTAATCAGCGATCAGGAGCGCGCCGGGCTGGACATCCTGACGCACGGCGACTTGCACGTGGATGAGGATATGGCGGGGCGCGCCTGGCACCATTACCCGCTGCAACGCTGGGCCGGCTTTGCCGGTGATTACCTGCAGCCGGAGGAAACGACCGCGCCGTGGCTGCATTATCCGCCGGGGACGCTGCTGAACGAGATTTACACGGGCTGGCGCTGGCCGCACGTGGTGGACAAGGTCGCGCACCGGCCTCTGGATTATGCAAAACTGTGGCGCATCGCGCAGGGGAAGACGCGCAAGGCGGTGAAGTTCGGCACGTGCTGCTCGCAGGTGATGGCGCTGTTCCTCGATATCCACACGCCTAAATACAAGGACAAGCGCGAAGTGATCTGGGATATGGCCGAGGCCATGAACAAGGAGCTGCTAGCGCTGCGGGACGCCGGTTGCCGCTGCATTCAGATCGAGGAGCCCACATTTCACTTCATGGCCAACACTTACGGCAAGGATCACGAACAGGTAAAGTTCATGATCGACGCCTTCAACCGCGAGGTCCAGGGCCTGGACGACGTCGAGCTGTGGATCCACACCTGCTGGGGCAATCCCAACATGCAACGGGTCATGGAGGATACCAGTTACGCCGACTCCATTGAGATTTACTTGGAGCGCTGCCGCGGCGACGTGTGGACGCTCGAGATGAAGGATCGCAACCAAAAAGACCTTGAACTGTTTGCGCCTTTCAAAAACGATCTCAAAAAGAAGATTGCTATTGGCGCGGTCAGCCATCGCGTCCTGCAGGCCGACCGGCCGGAGGATGTTGCCGCCGAGATTCGCAAAGCGCTGAAGTTCATTCCGCCGGAGCGCCTGGTGGTCTCAAGCGACTGCGGCTTCGGGCGGCAGGGCTGCAACCGCGAAATCGCCTTCTACAAAGCCAGCGCCATCGCCCAGGGCTGCAACATCGTGAGGCGCGAATTGGGCTTAGTGACTACCTATGTGCCAGCGGCCGATGCCGTGCTGCAAATCGATGTTGTTCCCGGGCGCGACGTCAAATCCGCCGCGCGAGTCGCTTCGTGAGGCGGCATCGCCTCCCTCGCGCGCGGCGGTTCGGTCTGGGAACGCGGATTCGCGGGAGAGAGTAAGACGACCGCGACACGGATTCCCATCCCTTCGCGCAACTGAAAGATAATAAAACACTTAGATTCGTCTATCGCCGGCGCCTGACCGCTACCCACCTTGCTTCGTCTAATGACCCGTTGGGCCATTCCCTGCTCACGTTCTTGGTTTCGGGTTTTTGATTTGCGGAGCGCGCCATGCGAACTCTCCTCCAGGATCTGCGGTTCTCCTATCGCGAGTGGCGTAAGCGGCCCGGGCTGGCGCTGACGGCCGTACTTTCCTTGGCGCTCGGCATTGGGACGACGACGGCAGTGTTCAGCGTCATCTACGCTTTGTTAGTGAACCCCTTCCCTTAGCACGCCGCCGACCGCATGGTGCATCTGGTCCTTCTGAACGAACGCGGCGAGGACTGGTGGCCTGGAATCACTGGTCCGCAGCTCAAACTGTTAAGTCAGGCCCAATGCGTCGAAAACGCCGCCGCAACCTTCGGAACCTGGAATCTTACGACCACCGACGAGGAGCTACCGGAAGATGTGCCTTCGGTAAACATGACCAGCAACGCGGGAAGTTATTTCGGCGTCCCCGCGTTGTTGGGCCGCACGCTGATTCCTTCCGACGCGCCCGAAGGGCAGGACCCCCAGCCGGTCGCGGTTCTCAGTTATTCGTTCTGGCAGCGCCATTTCAATGGGGATCCTGCTGTGGTGGGCCGCACGATTCAGTTGGTTCACAAGACCTACACCATCGTGGGCGTGAATGCCTTCCCGATTTACCTGGCAAGATGCAGACGTGTATCTCCCCCTGAAGCTGCCGGGCGGTGCCAACGACCTTTATGACCCAACGATGCGGCTCAGGCCAGGAGTGACCCACGCCGCGGCCAACGCCGAACTGCAACCGCTGCTCGAACAGTTCGCCAAGGAAACGCCCAGCCATTTCCCCAAAAAGTTTCGTGTGCATGTCAAAGGTCTCAACGAGCAATACGTCTCTCATTTGGGGCATTCGCTCTTCCTATTGTTTGGCGCCGTGGGCTTGTTGCTGGTGATCTCTTGCGCCAACGTCTCGATTTTGCTTCTCGCCCGCGGCACGGCCCGGCAACAAGAGCTGGCGGTGCGATCCGTGATCGGAGCCAGCCGCTGGAGAATCGAACGGCAACTCCTAACGGAAGCCTTGGCGCTTTCTCTGGCGGGGGCCCTTGGCGGCATCGTGCTGGCCTATCGTTTGCTCTCCGTGCTCGTAAGCTGGCTGCCCGAATATTCCTTTCCGCACGAAGTGGTCATCCGGATGAATCTGCCGGTGCTGGCGTTCAGCGTAGCTGCCGCCATCGTCACCGGCGCGCTCGCGGGAATCTCGCCCGCCTTCCAGTTCTCGCGACCTAACCTTTCTCTATACTCATGCAATCGCGGCGCGCCACAGGCGGCGTCGAAGGAAAACGGGCGCACAGCATACTGGTCATGGGGCAGATTGCGCTCACGCTGCTTTTGCTTACCTCTGCGGCTGCAGCGATTAACGGCTTTGTGCGCATTGTCCACGCCAATCTCGGCTACGATCCGCAGAACGTCATGTCCGTGGGCATTCCGGTGCACCAGAACGCACACGTCAGTTGGGAGGATCGTGTTGACTATTTCGAGCAGCTCCGTGAGCACATCGCGGCCTTGCCGGAAGTGGTTTCGGCGGGCATTTCGACCAACGCCACGCCGCCCTGGAACGAAAACGACAGGAGCTTCGAGATTTTGGGGCGGCCCAGCGACCAACAGCGGAGCGCGCGTCTGAACTACGTCAACTCGGAGTATTTTTCGGTTTTGCATATTCCGCTGCTAGCCGGGCGGCTGTGGGACCGCCCTGAACTAATGCGCGGGGCACGCTTGTGCGTGGTTAACCAAGCTTTTGCGCGGCAATATTGGCCTCAAGGCAATCCTATTGGCAAGCAGCTGCGTTTCCCGGATTTGCAAGGTGAACCGCCATACCTGCAAGCCGTACCGGACAGCGACAACTGGATGCAGGTCATCGGCGTGGTTGCCGATGCCCGGGACGATGGACTGCGGAAGCCAGTCAGGCCGGCGGTTTATGTGCCGTTCTCTCTCGTGGTGCGCGTTTGGACGCAGATTCTTGTGCGCACCCATCGAGCGCCCCTGGCGGCTCTCAACCGGGTTCGCGCCGCGGTCAAAGCCGTTGATCCCGATCAACAGGTGTTTTGGCCACACGCGCGACCTCCAGCAGTGGATCGAGCACATGCCGGAATACTCATATGCCAGGCTCGTGTCAGGAATGTTCGCTGGTTTTTCGTTCCTGGCGCTCGCGCTGGCCGCCACCGGGCTTTTCAGCGTTGTTTCCTACACCGTGGCGCAGCGGACCAACGAATTTGGGATTCGCATGGCGCTAGGAGCGAACGGCCTCGAAGTCCTCAAGCTTGTCTTTCGGTCGACGGCCACGAGTGTCATTGGCGGGCTTGCCGGAGGTATGGCCCTCAGTCTTGTGTTGAGCAAATTCCTCTCACAGTGGGCCGAGGGCAGTTCGCAAAGCCCGATTCTTTTCATAGCTGCCACGGTGTTGTTGATTTTGACCGCCGCTTTCGCGGCTTTAGTCCCTGCGCGGCGCGCTTCCTCGATTGATCCCATGGAAGCCTTGCGCTACGAATGATGTTTGCGATTCGACAGAGTCGGTTCTGCTCGCTCCCTTGGCTCTTCTAGCGGCCTTGAGCCTTGACGCGCTCTGGCAAGGCAAACGCGTAAAGAATGTCCTGCACGGGGATGATGAGGTATTGCCGGCCGTCAAGCTGGTAGGTCATGGGGGAGGCGACCAGGTGACCGCCCACATTGAGGTGCCAGAGCGTCTTGCCCGTGGCGGGATCGAGAGCAAGCAGATTGCCGGAATTGTCCGCGGTGAAAAGCAGGTGCCCGGCGGTGGTCAGGATCCCTGCGATGCTTTCGCCGTTGCCGATCTCATGGTTCCAAACGACATTGCCGGTGCGGTAGTCCAGGGCACGCACCGTCGAATCCGCCCACAAAATGCGGTCGCGGCCCGCCCAGCCTTCGGGCTTCCCGGTGGTGGTGAGGTAATAAACGCTGAAGCCCCGGCGGGCATTAACATAAAACAGATCGGTTTGCGGATCGAAGCTCGGCGCCATCCAATTGCTGCCGCCGTCCGAAGTGGGTTCCACGAGCGCGCCGTCCGGACTTGGAGTAGCTTCCGGCTTAGCGATGGGGCGGCCGCGCGAATCCACGCCGGAAGCCCAGGTCTGATCGATGAACGGAGCGGTGACGAGGTGCTGGCCATTCGTGCGATCAAGTACGAAGAAAAACGAATTGCGGCTGGCCTGAGCGAGCAGCTTGCGCGGTTTGCCTTGAAACTCCGCGTCAAACAGTACGGGCGTCTCGACGGCGTCCCAGTCGTGTACGTCGTGCGGCGAAGGCTGAAAGTACCAAACAAGCTTCCCGGTGTCGGGATTGAGAGCCACGATGGAGCAGGTATAAAGATTGTCTCCGGGCCGCGCTGCGCCGGCGAGCACGGGATTGGGATTGCCGGTGCCCCAATAAAGAAGATTGAGCTCCGGGTCGTAGGTTCCGGTCATCCAAGTCATGCCACCGCCATGAAGTATCGCGTCGGTGTCTTTAGGCCAGGTTTCTGAGCCCGGTTGACCAGGATCCGGGTCGGTGTACCACCGCCATTGCAGCGCGCCGGTCTCGGGATCAAGAGACTCGAGGAAACCGCGAACGTCGGTCACATCGCCAGAGACCCCGGCGATGATGTGATCTCGGACAACCAACGGAGCCATCGTGGAGAAGTAGCCGAGCTTGGCGTCGGCGAGTTCGACGATCCAACGAACCGTGCCGTCCCTGGCATCGAGGCAAACCAGGTGCGCGTCGGGAGTGGTGAAGTAGAGCCAGTTCTTATACATGCCCAGGCCGCGATTGCCGATGTGATCGCCTTCGGAAACACGCTGGTAATGCCAGATCTGGCGGCCATAGCGAGCGTCGACGGCCCAAACGTTGTCCGGCGTGGTGAAGTAGAGAACGCCGTTGACTTCGAGGGGAGTGGATTTGATGGCGGACACGTGTGCCGGGAATATCCAGGCGAGCGTTAGCGTATCGATGTTTGTCGCGTTGATCTGGTCGAGCGGGCTGAAGCGGCGGCCGGAATAATCTCCGTTGTAGGTCGGCCAGGTGTCGGTGGCCGGCTTGAGGAGTGCCGCGGGGTCGAGACCCTGCGCGGCGACGAAGGGCGCGTGCAGCAGGAAAGCGAGAAACAGCATTAGGACCGTCGCGCGGCCTCCGCTCGAAAAGCGGCCGAGACCAAGGTAAATGGGACTACGATTCGTGCCAGCGCGGGCGTCTTTGATCGTTCGACAAAACTGAGAAAGCATCACGGCTCCTCTTCCGACGTACTGCTCTGAACCTATTTCAGGGTTTCCAGATAGGCAAAAAGATTGTGAACGTCCGCTTGCGTGAGTTTGCCGAGCAACTCGCGATGGGCGCTGAGCGGGTCCTGAACTTCGACTTTCACGCGGTCGCGCGAGAAGGAACGATACCAACCGGAGACGTCGCGCAGGCTGACCATGAAATCGTCCGCACGCACGAGCGGACCTTTGATTTGCTCGCCAGAAGGAAGTGTTACCACGGCCGTGGCATGGGCCGTTGCCTCACGGCTGCCGGGATAAAGCATGTGGGCCTCGAGCTCGATAGGCGAGTATTTGGTAGCGATCGCGGCAAGATCGCCGGTGGGTGAATGACAATTCTTGCAGCCGCCGGCGCCGTTGAAAAAGGCCTTTCCCGCGTCGGCATTGCCGGTAAGCAACTTCTCAACTGGATAAGACCTTGGAACGCCGGACGATTTGATCGCTTCGACAGCGCGCGCGTGCAAAAACGCGGCAATATCGGCAACTTGTTCATCCGTCATTGTGGCCATAGGCGGCATGCCCTTATCCGGGCGGCCGTGACGAATGACTTCTCCGATGAGGTTTCCGTTGACGTCATGAGCGACGAGCGGCGAGCGGACAAGATCGGTACCGCGCGCTCCAGTGGCATCGGGGCCATGGCAGAATCCACAGGATTGTTCGAACAGCTTGCGTCCCCGATCGGCAGTGGCGGTATCCTTTGCAGGCTCCTGCTGTGTTGCAGCCTTTTGCTGTGCGGGAAGCTGTGCCCATATGGCGCATTGGGAAAGACCAAAGAAAAAAAGGAGTGCAAGCGAAAAGCCTAGAAGCTTGCCTGAACGACTCTGCCGCGAGAGCGTATACAGGAGCATGGTCTCTACCTCAGTCACGTTATTCTACAACGCAGATGTGATCCGCAAATCCACAGCCAGAGCAGCGAACGCATTTTAGCAATAAGAAAAGGCCATTAGGGTTTTTCCGCTCATTCCATTCCAGATATGACCTGATTGCTTTTCGCCATCCGCGAGCCAAGATGACCTTGTGCCCCGGGGCCTAAGGGAGGTGTTGGTTTGAGGAGAATTCCGGGCGCACTACCCCCCATCAAGGTGATGCGGTTTTGGCCATGGGCCATGAAAGTTGCGGTCAAGGGCCCCTTGTCAGTTTTCCTGCTGTTGTTGCTGACTCGAGGGGCGCTCGCGCAAAGTGCTTCGCAGGCTCCCGTGCCATCAAAGGTCTCTCGTCAGAGTGCCTCGACCACCCCGACAACTCCGCCTCCGCAGGCTCCAACACAAAATCCCCCGGGGACCTCCACCGGGAGTAGTCCGGAAGCGCCGACACCAACGGCCCCCGCGACTTTTACACAGAACGCGCTGACCGCGACGGCAGCGCCTGCTCCTGTAGATCCCCCGCCAAGCGTCCTGCCTGCGGCAACGAGCCCAGCGCCAGAGCCGTTGATTTCCAGGCAAGGCCCCTTGCATGCTGCGATTATTCCGGCGCTGGAAGCCCGAGTGGGATTTTCGACTCTCTCCCGCGTTCCTTCACCGAACAACCGGGTCTTGTATCAGGGCCTGAACACCAGTGTGACCAAGCAATACACCGACCGCCTCGGTGGGACAGTAGAAGTGGCTTACCTGCGAGCAGCAAACGTGTTCCATACCGGACAGTCCAACACCGTGTTGACCTATCTCCTCGGCCCAGTTTTCTATCCGTACCAAGCAGATGGTTTTGCGACCTCCCTTCATGCGCTCGGCGGAGGTGCCCGGGTCTCTGGCGCGATTTCCCTCTCTTCAACTCCAGGCCAATATTTCAAAGGGACGGTCGACGACAAGGCGTGGGCGCTAGGCGGTGGCGTCGAAAGATGGTTCTTCTCGGACTCGATAGCGCTGCGTGTGGATGTCGACGCGCTGCACACGACTTTCTTCAATAACGCGGCCAAGGTTCATGGCGAATACGATCTGCGAGTGACCTGGGGCATTAGCTATAATTTGGGTCCGAAAAGGAGAGGCGGCAAGTTCCGCAACATGGCCGGCGTGCCGATTGAGTGAAACATCTTTCCAAATGCAATCGGCCTAGGTGAATCGTACGTCGAGGGGGCGGCCGTCAAATTCGACGGTTTTCGATGAGTCGCCAACCTTGACTTGCATGCTGCGTCGCAGGGGTGGGCGCAGGCGAGAGCCCGGGGCCAAGCGAATGGCGAGCGCGCGTTGCGTCTCGTTCCACTTGAGCTCGAGTCCCATCCAGTCGCCCTTGCGGTAATGGAAAGAAATTCCATCATCTTCGTAGAGAAGAAACCTGCCGTCTGCGCCGGGATAGACGGCGATGGCGAGCGGGCTCGCGACTTTTTCATCGACATATTGTTTGACGGGACCGAAAGGGAGAATCGCGCCCTCGCGGATGAAAAGCGGAAGCGTCTCAAGGTCCACGGTGCGTTCCATTTCGCGTCCACCTTCGAAACGCTCGCTGGTCCAAAAATCGAACCAGCGTCCGCGCGGGAGGTAGAGGCGGCGCGAGGTGGCGTCTTTCTCGACGACCGGTGCAACGAGAATGTCGCGGCCCCAGAGATACTCGTTGCCGCGGCCGATGGCTTCTGGATCATCCTGGTAGTGTAACCATAGGCTGCGCATCACGGGCATTCCGGTGAGGGTGCCCTCGCGCACCGCGCTGTACAAATATGGCAGGAGGCGATAGCGCAATTCCAAATATTTGCGGCAAATCGGTTCGACTTGCGCGTTGTGTAATTCGCTGGGATCGGGGAGGGCCGAACCGCTGTAACCGCTGATCTCGGTGGGGCCGATTTCACCGGTGTTCCAACCCCAAGGCAGGCGGAGCTTCCAGGCACGACCGTGACAACGGAAAAGGGTGCAGAAAGCGCCGAATTGGAACCAGCGCAAGTAGAGCTCTGCGGTGAATTCCTTCGTGGGAACGAAGCCGCCGATGTCCGTGCCCCAGTAAGGAATTCCGGTGAGCCCGGTGTTGATAGCAATAGGAACGTGGGTCTTCAGGGTTTCCCAGGTCGAGTAGACGTCGCCGGACCAGAGGAAGGAAGCGTAACGCTGCATTCCGGCACAACCGTTGCGATGCAGCGCGTAGGGACGTTCGTCGGGGCGGTCGAGCTGGGGCCCTTCCCAGTACATGCGGTTGCGAGCGAGACGCGCTTCGCTGTTCAGAGGATCGCCCTCGTCGGGCCACCAGCCATCCACACCAAGCGCGAAAGTTTTGCGGTGGGCGTCCCAGGCGCAGCTCGCTTGCTCTTTATCGAAGCGGGCGACGTTGCAGGGATCGCGGACCGTGCCGCGCAAGTCGTTCTCGAGAATTACGGAGTGCAAGACAACGTGGAAATGTTCCCGATGGAGTTCTTCGATGGCCTGCTTGGGGTCGGGAAAGACGCGTCTGTTCCAGGAGAAAGAACCGTTTTCCGTGTTCCAGCCCGAAGGGCAAAATCCGGTGCCGAGATAGATGAGCGTGTCGCAGGGAAGTTTCTTTTCGCGAAACGTTTTCGCTTCGCTGAGAACTTCTTCGTGGGTTGCGAGCGTACGGTGAGACTGCTGGTAACCAAAAGCCCAGAGCGGAGGCAACTCCGGGTGGCCGGTGAGTTTGGCGTACTCGGACATGAGCACGGGCGGCTCCTGCGAGACCACCACGAAAATGTCGAGGGGGAGAGCGCTCGAGGGATCCTTGGGAAGGAACTTGCCGTCGGCGCCGGTGAAATCAAATGTGCCGAAAGGTTGATGGAAGTAGAGTGCCCATCCGGCAGTGCCGATAAGCCAGGGGACGGGCACGCGTCCGCCGTGTGTGCCGAGTTGGTAGCCGCCCTGACCGCTGCGCATCGCATCCTTAGAGCCGCGGCGGTCGAACTGCGGGCCGCCTTCGCCGAGACCTAACAGCGCGGAGTCTCGTATCGAGAACGAGACGGCGCCGGTCTCGGAATCGATGATGAGTTTCTGGGCGACGTCTCCTTTCGAGGTTTCGACAAGAGCTTGGAGTGGGTTGAAAGAAAGCTTCACGTTGAGTTGGCCGGCTTTGACGACGTGTTCGCGTTGGCCTCCTACGAATTTTGCGAGTGGCGGTCCCCAGGAAGCTTGGACAAGCGAGCCGTTGCCTTTGACAGATTGCGGTTGAGCGCCTTCGAGAGGGAGGACGCTGAGCCGGAAAGTGTGCGCGCTTACTGGGGCGAGCTGAACTTCTACATTGCGGCTGGCAATCTGAAGACTTTGCGGTGCGGCTTCGCTCTTGCTTGGCCCAAGGAAATGCGCAGCGCAAAGAGCACCAAAACCTTTCAGGATGTCACGGCGATCGCAACGATTGGCCATGTGGCGGCACCCAGATTGAATACACCAGCGGCTCACATCCAAGGAAACGGACGAAGATTATACACACGGATGCCGGCGAAAAAAAAGGACGACAAGCAGAGGCGTAAAACCGCTGCTACAGGGAGAAACTCACTCCTGCAAGAAGGCGGAAGCGGTTTGAAGGAATTCGGGCCAGCGGGCGCCGAGGACCGGGCCGTGGCCGGCGTTGGAGATGATCCAGAGGCGGGAGTTTGGAATGGACTTGGCCATCTCGACGGAGAGTTCGACGGGATAGAGAGGGTCGCGGTCGCCCTGGATGATGAAAGTGCGCGCTTGAATGGTGGAGAGAAGAGGAGGCGTGAAGTTTAAGTCGTCATAGCTGGTGGCAAAGGACTTGGTGCTGGCAAGGATGGCTTTGATCTGCTCATCGCCACCGGGATGGCGACGGCGCAGGATTTCCCACTGCTGTTCGGGGAGAGTATCGGGGTATTGGCTCATGAGGTGACGGGCTTGCGCAGGAAAGTAAGGAGTGGCGCTGACCAGCACCATGGCTTGAATGCGATCAGGTTGCTTGGTGGCCATGTGGAGCAGGACATTGCCACCACCGCTGATGCCCACGCCGTTGCAGGCGCGGATTCCAAGGTGATCGAGCAGAGCAAACGTGTCTCGGGCGGCCTGTTCGTGGCGGAAGGGCTTCGACAGAATGCCCGAGTGGCCGTGACCACGCAGGTCGGGCAAGATCAACTGAAATTTTGCTCCCCATTGCTCGAGGGAAGGAATCCAATCTTGGCTGGAACCGGAAAAGCCATGCAGCAACAGCAGTGGCTGTCCTGTTCCATGGACTTCGAAGTAGAGTTGCTGGCCGTTCAGCGTTTCGATGCGACCGGGCGGACGTGTAAGCGTCATCTTTGCGCCTCCTTTTGGAAGGTTTTGTCGTGCACAAAAAAAAACGCCCGCACTTTCGCACGGGCGATTCGCGATCTCTTTTGAGCTTATCAGGAAAATGACAAAGTTCAACGGATAATCGAAGCGAGCAATGGGTCCGTTTCCGGTAAACGCGTCAATCAGGCGGTGGGCTCCATCGTTTGGCCAGACGACGAATTTCAGGGAACAATACCACCACTGTCGCTTCGCTCCGAGGACTGATCACATCAACCCCGGAACGCTGATCACGATCAGTTCGGAATCCTGATCACCTTCATCGGAATCCGCAACGGAGAGTAAACAATCCCCGCCTTTAAGGCGTGGGGAGTCTCAAGTAGAAACCTTTGCTAACCAAAAAAATGACCAACTTTCTGAAACGAAATTCAATGGCTCTGCAAACCAAAGGTCTATCCGGCTAAAGAAGCGAGACGTTTCTTCGCGAAAGGGACGGCGTAGGCGGCTGGTGGATTGTGGGCAATGGCCGCAGCCGCCTTGCGATAAGACTCGATGGCCTTGTCCTTCTCGCCGACTTTCTCGTAAGTCTGGCCCAGCAGGCACTGGATGAAGGGATCGTTCTGATTCGCTGTGAGCAATTCTTCCATCGCGGTCTTGTAGTCTTGCCGGTAAAAACCCCACGTAGCCGCGGAGATACGGGACAAACTGCGCTTGCTCGGGAATGGCGCCTTTGTCGAGGATGGCTTTGGCGGCAGTGACGTGGTCCTGCGCCTCGGAGAAGTTTCCGCGGCGCGCCGCGAGGCGGGCTTGCGCGTGCTCCCAGCGAAAGTTCCACAAATCGACGCGAGTCGGCTTGATGTCGGGTTCTTTCAGTCCCGTGTCGTGACCAACCTGGTACCAATGGAGGGCCGTATCCAAGTCGCCGGAGTCGATGCAAACCCTAGCGGCTTCGTCGGCAATTTCTCCTTGCTGGAACAAATCCCGCACGGAGAAATCGAAGACTTTCTGCTCGAATTCGACGGTTTTCTTGCAGTTCCCTTCAAAAGCGTAAGACATGGCCATGGCCCGCTCGGCGGAGGATTTTTGCTCGGGCTTCTCGGCAACGTCGATGGCTTTTTGAAAGTATTTGCGCGCGTCTTGGCCTTTTCCCATCAAATCCAGCACGTCTCCGGCAGCGATGTTGGCCGGCACCGAAACCGGCGAGGATTCGAGAGTCTGCCGATAGAGCGCCAGAGCACCTTCCAGGTTTCCTTCCCGCATCAATTGCTGACCCTGCTTGATGAATTGCGGTTGTTGGCGCTGAGGGGGAGCCTGCGCGAATAGAGCGGCGGCGGACAAGAGGATCAGCGTCGAGAAAGCCAAGTGAACGGCAGCTCTCATGCGGCAGTTATCCCATGAAGCTTTGCCGAGCGCAGCATGACATACCGGGAGTGGGTGTAACGTAGGAGCAAGTGCGATGTGAGGGGGACCGGACATGATGACGATTCAGGAATGCCGGGCATTTTATGCGCAAGAGGTGAGGTTTGCCGCGAGCCTGTCGACGCCGGGATTGGTGGAGGCTTTCGCCAAGGTTCCGAGAGAGAAATTCTTGGGACCGGGGCCGTGGCAGATCGGTTCGGCCGACCCGCGAGCCATGTCCGTGGCGGGTTTGGGGCAATTGTTATACATCACGGTGGAAGATCCGCGGGATGTGTATCACAACGTCATAATTTCGCTCGACCGCGCGAAAGACATCAATAACGGGCAACCCGGTTCGCTCGGGAGATGGCTTGACGCGCTCGCGCTAAGGCCGGGAGCCCGCGCCTATCACCTGGGATGCGGAGCCGGATATTACACGGCAATTATGGCGGAGGTGGTGGGGCCACAGGGAAGCGTGGTGGGGCTGGAGCTACAGCCAGACCTGGCGGCGTGGGCCAAGGAAAACCTGCTGGGCTATGCAAATGTGGCGATAGAGGCCGGCAACGGCGCGGCATTTGATCCCGGCGAGTGTGACGCGATCTTTGTGAATTGCGGGGTGACGCATCCCCAGACGAAAGGGCTGGAGCGTTTAGGCGAGGGCGGGAGGCTGCTGGTGCCGTTTACGACGGCGGTGAATGCTACGATCGGGCAGGGAGTGATGATGAAGATTGTTCGGTCGAACGGAAAGTATGCGGCCGAACTGGTTTCGCCGGTGGGAATTTACTCCGGCGGGAGCCTGCGCGACGCAGATCTGGAACCGCAGCTGCTAAAGGGTTTGACGACGGGAAGGTTGTTGAAGGTGAAATCCGTGAGGCTGGATGCGCATCATGCGGGAGAAACGTGCGTGGTACACGGGCGGGGAGTCTGCTTGAGTCTAGCGGAAGCGAGCTGAGCGTGCAGGAAACGTGCAAAGAGTAACTATGGCTGGGGTTTTAGCGAAGGTATAAAAGCGTCTTCTGGGTTACTATATATACCCGCCCAGAAATAGGGGGTTTCATGTATAGAGGTTTGCGGTTTCCTTCCGCGGCTCTTCTTCTCGCTCTATTTTCCATCTTGCTTGCGGCTCCACGTTCGGCCGCGCAGGACAGTAAAGTGATGGGCGAACTGAAGTTTAAGGGCGCCTCCGGGGTGGAAAAAGATGCAGGCGTTTGGGTCGACGGCGTATACGTGGGGTACGTCAAGGAACTCAAGGGTGACAAGAAGGTGCTGTTATTGCCAGGCAAGCATGAAGTCACCGTGCGCCAGTCAGGGTATGGAGACTTCAGCCGCGAAGTGGTCGTCGAACCGGGACAGGTTCACACGGTGCGCGTGGCGATGCAGTTGATGGCGGGAGCACGCCCGCCGGCCATCACCGCTGAATTAAAGCTGACGGTGGAACCGGGGCGCGCCGCCGTTTTTCTAGACGACAACTACATAGGCCACGCCAG
This sequence comes from Acidobacteriota bacterium, assembly GCA_003223215.1. Classification (GTDB taxonomy): domain Bacteria; phylum Acidobacteriota; class Terriglobia; order Acidiferrales; family UBA7541; genus Acidiferrum. The sequence continues at coordinate 19,610 of QHYH01000134.1, read as the reverse complement.
CGAGTTTGGCGGCGCACTGCATTCCCTATCGGTGAGTCCCGGAAAACACCGCATCAAGGTCGCGTTGCCAGGATACCGGACATTTGAAACCGAAGTGGGGCTTCTTGCCGGGCAGAAGTCCGAAGTGAAGACCGAACTGCTCAAGGGAAGCATCGAGCAGGCCAGCTCGGAAGTTAAGAACCGGTAAGGACTTGTTCTGCGCGGGAAGACACCTCTCCCGGGAGAGAGGAGTGGTGCCTTTGGACTTGGCTTGGTTCACCGTGAGCTGCGTCCCCTGAGGTTCCCGAGACAACGATGGCGGAGGTGGTCCGGGTCCTACCGGCGAACTCGCTCCTCCACAGAAGAAAAGAGTACAGCGAGGAGGATTGCGGCGGCCGGCAACAGGAATGGCGCTTGACGCGCCAATTGCGACGCGTGCCGATCAAGCTGCTCCACAGGAGAAGACAAAGCGGAACCCCTGGTGGTGGTCACGACAACTTGGCCATTGGAAGCATTTTGTTCCATCCAGGGTGACCGACGGCGGCGCTACCGTGCGGGTAGGCCCTGCGGGCAAACCTGAGCAACTAAACACCACCACTTGATTCAGGCCCTCCGACGAGACTCAGCAACTGGTCGGCTTCCGTGGTCAAGTCAACAGGGGTAGTGACCAAGAAAAGTTGGTTGAGTGAACCATCAAGGCCGTTGAGGACGGTGCAGTTTTGCAGCAATGGATGGCCGTTACAGAACGCTTGGAGCCCCTGGAGCCTAAGAGTGGTTCGAACGATGACGCGTTTATCCGCCCCTTGCCTCGGTGGAGCACAAGCCGCAAAGGAACAACGGAACACAGCCAGCGCACTTTCATGCCAGTCTTCCTCTTCTTCTCGGAGGTTTGCCCTCATCCATGATTGAAATGTCCGTTGCGCCAGGCCGAGTCCCCGCCTGATCTCCAGCCCTTCCAACCCAATCCAGAAGAGGAGGCGACAGGAACAGCACCCAATCGTTTGGGCTTACTTCAATTTCGAGCGATACGCTGCGTTCGTTTTGGAATTCAAAACAGAACTCGCCTGCTTCGTTGGTTATCATCAAGCCCATCGGGCCCTTCTGCCCTTTCAGGACAACCGGGACGCCGTTGAGCGGAATTTGCGGCAAATTCACTCTCATGATCTGTCCTGTCAGCGTAATACGGGTCGAACCGGGGGATCGTTCAAACGCGATGTTCGCAGTCAGAGCCGGGGCCTCGTAGACAAGTTGGCGAGTATCGGGCTGCAAATATCGAATACCGGCAGGCAGAGGTTGCAGGGACGTGTCCAAGACGAGGCGAGCTACCTTGGTGATCCGGCGAATTCCGAGGTGGGGATACACCATGGACTCCAAGCAGGGCCAGAGATCCGCCGCCAGGCGATCACGTGGTACGGAGGGAATGGAGTACCTGGAAAGCAGCTCACTGATCATAGGAGGCGGCGAGTCGCCTGTCAGAGCAATGACACGTCCGGGAAAGCGCACTAGAAGCTCCCTGACCCCTTGCTCGACCCTGACGGCGTCCGCATCAGTTCCGGGCAATTCGAGTAATGCAGCAGAGGTACGCTCCCGGCCGGCTAGCGCTAAGCCTTCGTCAAGCCCCGAAGCAAGCACCCACAGACACCCCATCGTCCCCACAAGGACACGAATCGTGTCGCGTTCCGCCGCACGCTCGCAAATGATCAGCACCTTGGGCTGCATACGGACATGGCACCCCCTGCCGCTATACACGGGACACGGGAAGGGTTTGTGCTCGTCGTTCCTTGGGCTAGCGTAGCTAACCCAAGTCTAGAGACGGTCCAGGACTATCACAACTAAGGGTTTACCCGATTCCTTTCTAAGGTAAAACCCTGAATGATGCCCGTCGGGATTCGTACCGCATTGCCGTTCTGCAGTTTGTACCGCATTGGGACCCTTCAGGTGGACTTCCGTGCCTTCGCGCTGGACGGTGTCGTGCTCGAAAAAAAGGCGGAAGTGATCCTTTTGCGACGAAAAATTGTAGAGATAGCCCTGCGGTTGCAGCTCGCGGGCAGAGACCTGTTCAGGCTAATCCTTTGCCTGTCTGGCCAGGTCCCACGCTTCCATCACCACGGCGCGATAGCCCTGTTCGGTGCGAAGGCGTCCTGGATGATTTCTGCAACTCTGCTTTTCCATTGCTGCACGCGGATCGTTCGGGTCCAGTTTCCGCTCGCCCTGTGAGGCTTTCGGGCATGAATGACCGCGTGGCGGAAGCGGAGGCAAGCTTCTGAATACCGGAGCGAAGAGGATTTTACCTGCCCAAGGAATCGCAGCTCGTGGCGTTATTTGGCGATGATTTGGGTGGCCCGGACCGAGATTGCGATTTTGGGAGGATTGAGCAAAGTATTGTGAATCAGGCAATCGTGGACAGCACGGTGAACACCATCGAGGTCTTGCTGGTTCAAATCACGGGGGATCTCAAGGGCAATGCGAAAATTGTCCAAACGAGCGGGTCCTTTGGCTTTATCGGCGGCGACCCGAACGACTGTGCCTTCGGTGGCCAGTTTGTGATTTCTTAAGTATTGTGCGGCATAAAACCCCGCACAAGAACCAAGAGAAGCGAGAAGCATCTCGGGTGGGGTCATACCTTCATCAAAGCCGCCATTTTCGGCCGGCTGGTCACTTATGATAACGTGCTGACGAGCCTTGATCTCAAACTGAACGGCCCCCAGGTGTTCCACCGTAATTTCCATTTCTTCCTTCCGAGCGCAAAGTTCAGCAGCTTGCCCATAGCGTTTGCCGCTACTCATCTTTGCGCACGCTGAAGGGTCCCACAGTGACGCAGATCACCGGCGGAGATGCCCGCCATCACATACAGATTGGCTTGCACAATACCCCGCAACTCATTACGGAGCGGTGAGATAGGTCTTGCGGTGGCGGACCTGGTAGTTGCCGGTCGTGACTTTGACTTCGATGGAGCGGTAGGTGTTGGCGGGACCGCGAGGATTGGGATAGTAGGCAAGACGATACTGGGTACGGAGCTCCCGGTCGATGCGATCGAAGATGGCGGTGAGTTCCTGCAGCGCATCCGGATAAAACATAGCGCCACCGGTCGTGTCGGTCATGGTTTCGAGGGCATGTTCGCCGGCGGTGTTGCGTCCATTCTCGTTTTTCACCGGGCGAATAACGATAGGGTAAAGGAGCACACTGGCGCTGACAGCCTCCCGGCGCGCGGCGTCGAAGTCGTAATGGCTGGTAGTTTCTCCAGCGTCGGTGACGAGAACGATCACGCGGCGCCGGTCATCTCCGCGCTGGGCGAGCGCGCGCGAGGCCAGAAGCACCGCATCGTAGATAGAAGTGCCCGCGCCATTGGGAATCCTGCGGACGGCGTCCTGAAGGGTTGCGACATTGTCGGAGAAACCCGCGCGCTGCGTAACATCCTCATCGAAGGAAAAGACAGCCAAGCGATCCCCGGGCCGGATGACCTGGCGGATGAAATGGGCCGCCGCTTCTTGCTCAAAGCTGATTTCTTTGTGCGCGCTGAGGCTCGCGTCAATCATCAATGCCAGGTCAAGTGGCAGAGAGGTTTCCGGCTCGAAGATCGCGATTTCTTGTTGCTTGCCTTCGTCGAAGAGCTGGAAAGCTTCGCGAGGCAGATCCGGGGCCGGCCGATTGCGTTCGTCGAGAACGCTGACGAGCACGCTGACAAGATTGACATTAACGCGGATGCGACCGCGCTGGGCCGCGGCATCCTGGGAGTCTTCCTTCGGAGGTGGCGGCGTCGGCTGTACAATTTTGCCGGGTTCGCCGACAGGCGCGGCTTCAGGAGCGTTCGCACCGGAGTTCGCGGTAGAAGTGGAATTCGCTTTGGGCTTGGATTTTTGGGCCCAGGGCGGACGATTGGGGTTTTCCTGACTGAAGGCGTTTCCGCTTGGCAGTGAAAGGGCGAGGGCCAAAAGAATCACGCGGCCGGGGCGGAGCGATGGGGTGAACATTGGGAATTAAGATGCAGGTTTCGCGCCTGGTGTCGCCACGGGCGAAGGAGGAAGTTCACCGTCGGCCCAAACCGCGCCATCCTCAAAGTACTCCTTCTTCCAAATAGGCACGGTCCGCTTGAGCGTGTCTATCGCAAAACGGCAAGCGTCAAACGCGGCTGCCCGGTGAGGGGCGCTGACGGCGATGAACACGCTAGTTTCCCCGATTTCGAGGCGGCCAAGGCGATGGACGATGGCCACACGATGGATGCGGTACTTTTCGTAAAGCTGGGCGGCGATTTCGCGCATCTTGGCAAGGGCCATGGGCTCGTAGGCTTCATAGTCGAGGTAAAGCGTGCGGCGATTGTGGGACTGATTGCGCACGAAGCCGTCGAAGGTGACGATGGCGCCGTCCTCGGGAGCGCGAACGTGACCGACGAGCGTGCCGGGCTCGATCGGCTCGCGAACGAGCTGGAAGATGTCGTCATCGAGTGGCGCGGTCACGGTTTTGCCTCAGCCACCACTGACGGGTGGAAGGAAAGCGACTTCGTCGCCCGAGTAGAGCGCCGAATCCCAAGCCGCAAATTCCTGGTTGCGGGAGGCCACTAGGGAAGAGCGGTATTTGGCAAGCTCAGGAATGCGTTGAACATACAAAGCAAAGAGCTGCTCAATGGTCGAAGCGTCAGATATGTCGAGAGATTCCTCGGCTTGGCCAACCGCATCTTTCAGGCGGCCGAAGAACAGGACCTTGACGCGAACAGTTTGCGAGACGGAAGGCATAAGGGAATTGTAGCGCGAGCCGCCGAAAGCGGCCAGTCGGAGTGTTGCCGATGACTGGAGATTGGCGACTCGTGAAAAACGTCTCGCCGCGGCCTTTGTCGCCCGGCCAGAGGATGCAGAGTTTGGCGCTTTCCACCCGATAGGATGTTTTGAAAGATTCGATGGCTTGACCGCAACGTCGAGGTTGCGTAGCGTCGAGTCAGACACTGCCAGCACCTTTCCCTGAAGCACTTCGGCGGAGGATCAGAATGAAAATCTTGATGACAGGCTCGACCGGGCTCATAGGAACAGCGCTGGTGACCGCGCTGGCGGGCGACGGACAGACGGTCTGCCGATTGATCCGCGCGGAGAGTGCAATGGCTGGCCAGGCGCCGTTCGCGGAAATTCTCGGTAAAGCGGAGGGATTCGATGTGGCGTGGAATCCTGCGACGGAAGAATTAGGAGGAGCGGGCGTTGGTGCGGATGCGGTTGTGAATCTGGCCGGAGCATCCGTTGCCGGGGGACGCTGGACGAAGGGGCGGAAAGAACTGTTGCGCACAAGCCGGATTGAGACAACGCGAGCCCTGGTGGGCGCGCTAGCGAAAATGAACATGCGGCCAAGAGTTTTGGTGTCAGCGTCGGCGATCGGAATTTACGGGGATCGTGGGGACGAAGTGTTGACGGAAGAGAGCAAGCCGGGAACGGACTTTTTGACCGGCCTGGCGCGAGAATGGGAAGCGGAAGCGCTCAAGGCCGAGGCGCTGGGGATTCGCGTCGTGCTGGCACGCTTCGGAATTATTCTGGCACAGCACGGCGGCGCGCTGGCCAAGATGCTTCCTCCTTTCAAGCTGGGTGTGGGAGGCAAGCTGGGCTCGGGCCAGCAATGGATGTCGTGGATTACGCTGGAGGACGTCGTCGGGATCATCCGTTTGGCCATCGAAAATGGAGCCATACGTGGCGCTATGAATGTGGTTGCGCCGCAGGCCGTGCAAAATACTGAGTTCACGAAAGTGCTAGCAAAAACTCTACACCGGCCGGCGCTCTTCCCTGCTCCAACGTTCGCGTTGCGGCTAGCACTGGGAGAAATGGCCGACGCGCTGCTGTTGTCTAGTCAGCGCGTCAAGCCCCAAGCCTTGGAAAAACTCGGATATCGATTTCTGCATCCCGAATTATCAGCAGCACTGAACTCGGTGCTGCAACGGCAAGTGAAGTAAGCCAGTAGCCTATTTGACGGCGGACAGGCTGACCTCCACCTTCATCACCTTGCCGCTGATGGGGTCCGTTGCCATCGCGGTCTCGAGCGTCTGGCCCTCGCGCAGTTTGAGATCAAGTTCTGACCGGAAATTGCGGATGATTGGCTCCTGGAAGGATCCCGCATTTGGGTCCGATTGCTCTGGCGGCCTTTGCACGGGAACGAGCGTATGGCCCTCAGGCCACGAACGCTCCAAGTTTAGATACAGGAGAAAATGGCCTTCGGGCGTGTGCCCTGCTCGTGCATCAATGTTCGTGCCCACATCCAAATACGTCATGTTTCCGGTGCTCCCGCCCGTGTAGACCGGCACCCGATTCCCCACACGCAGCTTTGCCCATTTCGGTGGCTCCGGAGCATCGGGGGCGTTTATGTATAGGGTGTAAGGAAGGCTTTTGGTTTTCTTGTCCCCGTCGTATTCGGTAAACACGATCGTGACTTTCACGGGCGTGGTCGAAACCTCGCTTTTCGGTTTATCCTCAGGCTTGGGTTTGTCTTGCGGCCGGCAAACCGGCGAAAGCATACCGAGCAATAGAAGTGAAGCAACATGAATCGGACTGAGTTTCATTTTTCCTCCACACTCATTCGATCTCTTGCTCAACCATTCGCTAATGCTTCTCGCCCGCACCATGCGACGTTTCCGTTTCCGTGCCCTCGAGCGGTTTGATCTCGATGTCAGGAATCTGCAAGGGGTCCACAGCTGCCAAGCCATCCTCTTTTTCCGGCACCTTAGCCAGCAGAGACGCGCCAAGATCACTTCGCTCATTGAGAACGCCAACTAATCGTGCAAAGGCTTCGCGCTCGTCCGGTGGAACGAGGACTTCCGGATTGCTAGACGCCGCGGAAGGGCTGCTGGTTGAATCTCGCAATGTGTGGGAACGATTGACGGGAATGGCGGCAATCTGAGTGCCCTCCGAAGAAGTCTCCTCACGATTTACACTCTTTGCGGGCGGCATCGATGCCGGGACAGTGACAGGGCCTTGTTTGGCGAGCTCTTCTCGCGCGGCGCGATGAGGCCGCGCCATCAGAAAAATCACCAACGCAAGAACCACGCCAGTACAAGCGAAAACGAGTTGCTGCACCCAACCGAGCCGGGGCGTGGCGACTTCCTCAAGCCGGGCACGGACACGGGGAAGCAGAGATAGCGGAATCTTCGCGTTGGCCGCGGCGTGAAGTCCGGTGTCGATCGCGGCAAAAAGAGACTGCTCTTGTCCGAATACAGCGCGGCAGGAAGCGCATTCTGCGAGATGCTCGCGCAGTTCTCCTGACGGCGCCGCGCCGCTTGCGGCAGCCTCGATTAGCGCGTCCTTATAGTGTTCGCATAGCATCGCAACTTCTCCGCTAATTTCTTTCGCGCAATAAAAATCCGCGACTTCACCGTACCGAGGGGAACACCCACCATGGAGGCAATTTCGTCGATCGTATGACCCTCCATGGCCGAGAGCAAAAGCACAAGACGTAATTTCTCCGGCAATTCCTCCAAGGCGCGCTCCAGGTGGCCTTGAAACTGCTTAGAAGCCGCAACATCCTCTACGGTGGCCGGCGGCGGAAGATGCGCCGGTTGGGACCACAGCGCTTCGCGACGGTCGCGGCGCTTTGCCGAGCGCAGCCGGTCGAGCGCAAGTCGAAACGAGATTCGCACCAGCCAACCGTTAAACCGGCTACGGTCGCGAAGACGTTCGAAGCTTTGGTAAGCCCGGAGCAGGGCTTCCTGGGCTACGTCTTCGGCATCGGCTGTGTTGCGCAGGACTGCGCGCGCGACGCGAAAGGCCAGCTGGCCGCATTCGGCAAGGCGCTCCTCGAACTCCCGCCGGGCATCCGCCTGAGCTGCCTCGCGCACCAACTCGCTCCTTGCCGTGCTGACTGGTTGGTTCAGAACCAGCTCCTGCATAGGATCCCTTCTAAACGTTCAAGCACCGGACAAAGCAAAGAGCTTCGTCCCCTTACAACTACCAGACGCCGCGGTACGGAATTTGGTTCACGGAGATGGTAACGCTCGGCGGGCCCAGGCTAAATCCCCAGTTGGCCCAGCAGGTCTTCGAGGTTGGCCTCGTTGACGACGACTTCGCCGGGCGGCTGCCCGTGGGGGCTGGACTGGACGACGCCATCATCAAAGGCCTTGAAGAGACGCATCTTGGCGACCGCGTATTCTTCAGAACTCGAGAGCGGGCGACCGTTTTCTGCGGCCCAGCCCTCGAGTGCCGATTGGTGGACGAAGATCTTGAAGAGAAAGGCAGTTTGCCGGTCCACCGAAACGGCGTAGGTGAACTCGCCGCCGGGGGTGCCGCCGCGTTGGGCACGATTGCCCTCAAAGAAGTAATACTGATACACGAAGCCGTCAGCGGCGGAATAGCTTTTGACGCGGCGGACGGCATCCGGGCGGGCCATGAGAGGGATTATTCGCGGGAGAGCGAGGGAAGTCAACGCGAGACGGCGGGGCCAAGGTGGACGGAAACGTAGGAAAGAGACGCCTTTGGCTTATCCTGGTGTAAGCCACGTTCCCCCAAACAACAAACCAGGTCCGAGTGATACCAGGAAAATCGGCTTGCGTTGCCGGGATTCTTCGTTTGCAGCGTTTTGTAGCGCCGCATGAAGCGCCGCGCCGCACATGGAAGAGCCCAGATTGCCGGAGGTGCGGCAAATGGGAGGAAATGTGCCAGGTGAGACGCCGCAGTGTTTTGCCAAAAGAGCCAGAAGCCGGGGATTCGGCTGGTGTGTCGCAAAGCTTCCGACCGACCTGCGGGAAATGCCGCTGCGCGCCTCCACTGCCGCAATGACTTTTTCCATGCGAGTGATCGCTGCGCGAGAGAGGGCTTCGCCATCGAATTTCACATCGAGACCGCCGTCCCGCTTGGGGGCAACGCAGATCGCGGCAGCGTATTGTCCCGCGCAGCCGAAAAGAAAATCGCCGAGCCGGTAACCAGGGCAGTCGTGGACATCTTCTTCGCGGCGCAGCAGGAAAGCGCTAGCGCCATCGCCGAAGAGGCCGCCGAATTCTCCGACGACGCGGGCCGGAGTAAGCACGCGGCTATGCATGTCGGCAGTGACCACGGCAACCGTCTTCGCCGCACCTGAGCCAATCAGGGATTGCGCGACCGCAAGCGCATTGAGCAACCCGAGGCACGCTCCGCCAACATCCAGCGCGCCACAGTTCTCTCGCGCCACCAATCGAGAATGCAGTTGCGCGGCAAGTGCCGGATAATCGTGATGCGTTTCGCTGGTGGCGATAATCCAGTCTAGCTCCTGCGCACCGCACGACGCGCAGCGCAGCGCATCCTCGAGAGAGCTCGCGCCGAGCGTCAATTCGTTTTCGCCGTCGGAGGCGTACGCGATCGTTTCGATGCCCGCCCGCTTGCGAAGCTTGCCGATGGGCATGGCAAACGTCCGGTCCACTTCCTCAGACGGTACGGTGTGTGAACCGATGAGAAACCCGGAAGAGACGACCAGGGCGGGCACTCGCTTCTTCCATTCGGTTTCCCAACCGGAAGCCGTCTTGGCCTTCATTTTGCGCTCCTCAACCTCCCGGTAAAAGCGCACCGAGGGCAAGATTTCTATCTTCTCCTAGAGGCCGAACACAGCCAAGTAGGGCGAGCTGCCAAGGCCTATCGAAACGCATCACCGCGCGTTAACACCTTTGCCGGGCGTGCAGTCATCGCATGGACCGGGTGAGGTGGGCGGACGGTCACGACACTAGGAGGATGGACCGGTGGCTTCCACCTGGACAAATGGAATTTCTCAAGCGGGCTTCGCCCATCCGGCAATCTGACGCTGCACCTGCTCCCGGAATTCCAGCGGGTGATAAATCTTTTCGAACGTCTCGGGAGTTCCTCCTGTGCCACGCACGATCACCGTGCCGTAGCCCAGCAACCGCCCCAAGGCGGGCTCATCCACGGCCACGCTTTCAATCCGTGAAAGAAGGATTTCCACGGTTCGGCGCTCGGCGATGCCCGTTTTGACGATCACCCTCTTGCTGGTCACGGCCATCTCCGTGGCATTGCGCCTCAAAATGCCAATGAAAAACAATGCGCCAGCGGCCACAACACACACCAGTGCACCAAAATAAACCGCTCCAGGAATGGAGTGGCCTTTCACTTTGCTCGCGAAGGAAGCCCAGACAGTTGGAATCGCGATGGCCAGTAACGCAAGCAGAATAGCGATGACCGTGTGGCCTGCCATGACAATCCAGTGCAGCTTGGTTTGGTACTGAATGGACTCGCCCGGGATAAGGTGCTGTTCGACGTAGCTCAAAGAAACTCCTTGAGAGGGCTGGCGCCGTTCTCAGACGCACGGGGCTGCCGTGAAATTATAACCGGACGCGTCGTCTTACCGACGGTGAAGAGATGTAACGGTAACGGTCAGAACTTGCTAGCGCTGACGGGATTGTCTACCTAACTCGAAGCTCAAGTGCCCTTCCTTCAGAACCTGTTTTCGGCAATCCATCTCTGAACCTGGTCCGCAACCGAAAAAAGTTTCGCGGGCTCGGCGGCATACCGGGCCTCCAGTTCGTAAGCATTCATTTCCAGCGGACTGGCTTCATAGCTGCCGCCGTTCAGGAAGCCTTTAACGTACTGGGCGGAGAATTGTGACAAACAGAGCTTCTGGTACTGGACGACGTGGACGAGTTCGTGGAACAGGAGCCTGTCGGTGAATGGCTGGTGGGAGACCACCGTGTCCGCGAAAGTGATGGCGGCCATATGCGCGAAATCCGGCAAAGAGGCTGCTTCGAAACCCAGCTTCATGAGTTTGCTGTAGAGCGGCGGATTGTTCACGTACTTCCCGGCGAGGACAACGAGCCGCGCCGGATCGAGAGCAGCCTCCGGAAAGAAGGAGCGCATGCCGTCCTTCTGGCCCAAGTCGAGAGGCGCTGCGCCGGGCCGGTAGGTCTGGCGCTGCTGTCCGATGTGCGTCTGGACTTGCTGAACAATCCATTGAATTTGAGGGTGTTGAGTGTTGGTAACCGCATCTTTTTTTGGACTATCATACGCAATTCCTTTTCGTTCATGCTGATCGGTTCCTTTAAGATGTGACGAATGATTTCAGGAAATCCATTCCGCTGGACTGGCCTGAGCACTTGGCCGTGGTTCGAGGGGGCGCAAATCCGCCAGCGTCTCCCAGAGGATTCTCAGGCCACTGGATGGCGTTTTACGCCGGCACTCTCGTGATTCTTTACTCCGCAGCGAAGGCAAACGCAAATGTCCGGCGCTGCATGAACGGGCACGCGGTTCCCGCGACGAATATCTGTTCGCGTTGCGGCAGGTCCGTGATGCACGCTTGACCATGCGATTCCCGTAGCTCTGGAGAATGAAGTCCATGAGCACCAAAGAAGAGCATAGAGCATTCGTTCTTACACGCCGCTTCATTCAGGCCGTGGATTATGCACGGCAGATACACACTGGCTGGCGCAAAGGGACGCACGTGCCCTATATGGCCCATCTGCTCGGAGTTGCTTCGCTGGTGATGGGAGAGAGCGGCCACGTTCCCTTTGCGGTGACGGAAGACATGGTAATCGCGGCGCTCCTGCATGACGCCGTGGAGGACGAGGGTGGCCTGCCCCGGCTGCAAGATATTGAAGCGAAGTTTGGCAAAGATGTAGCCAAAATTGTGAAGGGCGCTGCACCGATAGGTCCGAAGTTGACAGCGACAAGAAACAGGAATGGGGAGTGCGGAAGGAAGCGTACATTAAGCGGCTGCGCGAGGAACCTGACGAGTCGGAAGGAACGCTGCTCGTCTCAGCAGCAGACAAGCCGTACAACGCCCGCGCAATCCTTGAGGATTACAGGGAGGTCGGAGCGGAGATCTGGAAGCGGTTCAAGAGAGGGCGCGACCAGCAACTTTGGTACTTCGACGAGCTCATCAAGGTTTACGAAGAACGGTGCCGGAACTGGCGGATCGTGGAAGAACTCAAACGGATGGTCGCCGAACTCAGGAGAGTATCAGCTGGCGAAGCATCATGAAGCCCCTCTTCTACTGGTCAACCTTCAGTTTGCTTAATACTGAGGCGGGCGGAGCCTCATCCCCAGTTTTGGAGTTGGGCAACAGTGCGGGCAACAAGAGCGGAATTGCCCTCGCTTTTGTTGGTTTTTTGGTAGCGCTAACGGGAATCGAACCCGTATTTCGGCCTTGAAAGGGACAAGATAATTCTCAAAAACCGCGGATTTATTGGGGTTTTGACGATTCCAGATTTCCCGAGTTGTTGTAAGTTGTTGTATTTTGGTGCGGTGCCCAAATGGTGCAAGATTGGTGCAAGATTTCTCAAGCTATAGCCCCCAAAGCAAATCTTTGTTTGCCGTACTCGTTGAGCATTGCCATTGCGCTTTGATGCTCAGAGGCGTAACCCAAGAATTCAGTAATGAGCAGGGCTGCGAGAAATGCGATTAGCATCGTCTCTCGCACTAAGGTACAAACTTCATCGTCAGTGTAGCTCGAAACTATGTCCAATCCGCTCGCCTGTCTGACCAGTTGTTCTTTACCGCCGTGAGTGAATCCGTGCATGCAACTCAGATATCGGCTGTCAACGAGAGGCTCAAAAAGGGCGAGGGATGGATCGGGAACCGGTATTCAAAGAATGACGCCGGGGAGAAAGTACCCTCCAAATTCCTGTATTTCGCGTTCTACCAAGGTGGGGTACAGAAGTTCGTCAACACAAAGACGAATGATCCCGAGGCTGCGTATCGGCAGCTACTAGAAGCTCGGGGGTTGGTCGAGCAAGGCCAACGTCTTCTTCCCTCCGAGGTCGGACGGGTTCGCTACGAAGACTTGAAGCGTATCCTGCTGGATTACTACCGCACAGATAGACCAGCCAGCCTCTATCATCGGAAGACCGAAAACGGCGGTATCGAAGAATGCTTCCTCGGCATGGACAAGCTCGACACGTTCTTCAAACGTCTGCCGGTCACTGAAATTCGCGTACAAAAAATTAAGGCATACATCCAGTGGCGACGCAAAGAAGGCGATGCTGACGCGACCATTCGTCGTCAACGCGGGCATCTGCGCTTGGCGTTCAACCGTGCGTTCAAGGAAGAGGAGATCAACCGCAACGACGTACCGCCCTTTGAACTTCCCAAGGACTCAGACCCACGGGAAGGTTTTATCGAGCCCGACACTTTCGAGACCCTCCGAAATGCTTTCCCCGAGCACTTGCGACCGGCACTAACATTCCTGTATTACACGGGCGTTCGCATTGGGGCTGCTCAAAAAATCACTTGGAGCATGGTTTCGAACGACAACACTGAGATTGAAATGCCTCGGCGTGTAATCAAAAACAAGACGCCTCACAATGTTCCGTTGGTCGGTCCATTAAGCGCAGTTGCAGACGAATTACAGAAGCTGCGAAAGGGCTTTCCGAAGCCCACGGACAAGGTATTCTGCTTTCGCAATTTCAGGTTTACTTGGAATAAGGTGTGTGACAAATTGGGACTGGGAAAATTTGACAAGAAACTGCGCCATTATGAAGGTTTGAAACCTCACGACTTTCGTAGGTCGTGCGCGAGAAATCTGACTCTCGCGGGGGTTGACCGGCGAACTGCGATGAAAATCACAGGCCACAAAACTGAACACATCTTCGAGCGCTACAACATCAAAGTGAATGATGATGTCAAAGCAGCCCTCATCAAAGTCGGGCAGTTCAAACCGGCGTCGGTTACACCGATTGCTGAAAAGCCAGCCGCACGATAAACTGCTTGCGTGGCCCGGTAGAGTAACTGGTTAACTCGTCACCCTTTCAAGGTGAAGATTACGGGTTCGATTCCCGTCCGGGCTACCAATCTTCTTCCTCACGCAGCATCCCCGACTTTTGCCTTCTCAATGTAGCGGTCGAGGTCTAGACGGTCGATCAAATACCGCCTGCCATTCTGAACGTAGGGGATTCTGCGATGCTGAATCATATCCCGGACAACGTCGATAGACATCGAGAGATATGCAGCGGCGGATTTAGGTGTTAAAAGTCGAGGACCTACGATGGGAGTCAAAGCAGATGTGGAAATTACAGGAGGCTTCTTGAATCTCTTCTGGATTGGCATTGGGCACCAACTCAAAATTCCCGGTCGTCTGCCGCCGCGGAGTAGCAAAAGTCCCCTGCCTCACGGCACCGCCTTACTTATGACCAGCGAGCCCACAGACTCGCAAGGAGCAGTCAGAGGGTTCAGAGGGTTTTTTCAGCATACAATATGTATATAGTAGTATGGCAAGCACAAAATCTCACGACGTTGGGAGGGGTCGTTCTATCCAGCAAAGATAGAACGGGACTTCCGGACCGCGTGGCCGGCAGTCGCCAGTCCATCCTGGCCATAACTTCAGGGTTGCCCGTGATACGGGAGCTACGAGATGAGGATTGCGCCGTCGGTTCGGCTGCGGTCGCTCTTATCTCTCGATGAACTTTTGGACAAGATCGGCAACGATCAATCCACTTCGGCTATTGAGGTGGACGCCGTCCGTGTGAAAGCTCCAGCCATTGATCCGGGCGACTTCGTCAGGGCTCTTGCGCAACACCAGAGTGCGAAAAGCATCACGATAGAACGGAAGAAACGCAAACTCCGTGAAAGCGCGACCCGATGATTTCATAATTTGCGCAAGCATCGCCTCATGGAGGGGAATATAGTCAGTGCCCTCTTCTTGGACAATTCCTCTGATGATGGCCCTGAACTCTTCAATGCGTCGGTTGAGTTCACTCTGGAAGTGGTTCGTGGATGCTGGGTCTTCTCCGATCGGAGGCAACGAACAGAGGCCCGTGGTGCGTGAGGTTTCAGCCTTCGCACGCCGTACGATTGTCTGAAGGTTTTCACGGAACCATTCGGGTGATGGATCGCGCGGGAGCCGCTTAGAGATTCGAAAAAAAGTTCTGGCCTTGGCAGAAACCAAGGCCAGAACATCATTTCCACCGATGAAGACCACTATCTTTTTCGGGCAGGATGCTATTACATCGGTAAGGCGCTGGAGGGCATTATACGCAAGATCGCCTCCCACTCCGAAGTTACGAAATACGAAGCGCCCTTCGCCGAGTCTCCGTTGCAGTTCGATAATCCAGTTGAACGCTTGCCCTTTTCCTGCCGTACTACTGGAACCGAGACATGCCACGATTGATGGTTGTTGTCTCGTGGCGTGGGGCGGTTCAATCGGCTCCGGGGGCTTTTCCGGGCTAATCATGCGTTTCCTACATAGAGTGGATTAACGAATTCCGCTATGAGAATAAAGCATATTTGTTGGATTGTTGGCCAACCGGAAGTTGGCAGGAAACGGGGTTGTGGGAAATGACCTTACAGACGACCAACTATCTCACAACAGGGGTTCAGCCCATCAAGCAGAACTAAGAAGGCTGCACCTCGACCAAATTCGGCGGCTAGGTATTGACTCGTTTAGGAAGGGATTTGACCGACCGCATTCACGGGAACAAAACCACCGTTTTCGAACTTGAACCCGTACTTCAATATTCTGGCATTGATGATGGCAGTTCCTCTTTCGACTTCTCCGTCAGTCGGGGGATTGGTTTTGCCCAGTTGGCGCGACAGGGCCTCTGCAAGCCAACCAATCATGCGTTCTTTTCTTGCAGCATCGAAAGTGCTCCACTGACCATCTATAGCGCTCAAGATAGGTGCTCGTTGAATGCCACCATCTGTTAGGCCGTCCGGTATCATTCCCAAATCAAAACCAGCTTCACCGGCAACTCTTCGGAGTAGGCCGGAGCGTAGTTCTTGAAGCATCATTCTGAGCGTAAATGCCGTGCAGTGCTTCCTCAGGCATTAAGTTGCGCACGTCGCAGCTCCATTCAATCGTGACTCATACGTCCTCATCCACGCTCACCAGTAACTCATCACCACTGATCTCCGCGAACCCCGTTTAGTGCCAAGCGAGTTTGTACTTGATGATGGCCTCGTCGCCAGGCTTAAGGTCATTGAACTCTGCGACTAGCGCACCGCCGTATAGCGATAACCCTGGCCGCATCGAGCCATTGTTTTCGCCTATTTTGCATTTGGAACGCACGATTGCCCGGTTTGCGCGGTACAGAATGGCGCAATCGGAAGGCTGCGTTACTAGGAGTTTGTCTGACCGAGAGTCCACTACGATCACGAGATGGTCTACGTAGTCGGATGTGTTCTCGTACGCCCAGTAATCTTCGCCGTTGCTGAATTCGATGTTTTGTAAGTTTCGCAACGGACCCGGCCAATCGAATTCGTACTGAACACCTGTTCCGAGCAACAGCGTGTCTCCGCGCGCTCCCTGAAACGTAAGCTCCCGGCGGTCCTCGAAAGGCAATGTACCTTCCGACTCTCGAATCGCGTTTGCGCCTATGACGCCCAACCCGTGGACCGATGGACTTCGCTCGTACGTCGGAATAAGAACCTCAGTAAACGTGGAATCCTTCGGCGTAATGTTTTGGTTCAACCTAGTCCAATAAAAGAATCGACTGGTCGCGAGCACACCCTGATGTCCTTCCCTTTCCGCGGCTGGTTCCAGAACAACATACCGCATTACTCGCGTCAGTCTGTACGGTCGGCCGGTAAGTACTTGATCGACGCGGGGACTGCGGATGGATTCGAACACGAACGGTCGCAGTACTTTCTGCGTCGCAAAGAGAAAGAGAAGGACGAACGCAATTAGGAACCATGGGACGGGAAAGGTTCGGTCCTTCGGATTGAACAGCCCCAAGCGCCGTCTCTGGGAGTTCTCTAGTTCTGTTGATTGTTCCTGAATTGTCGCGGGACTAAGTGGCGGGCCAAGCTCAGTTACCGACCAAACGAATCTAACGTCTCGTATGCGAGCAAGGCTGCCGGTCAGCGCCTTGTACGCCACAGTGTAACCGTGGCGTATGAGAAGATCGATCTCCAACTTAGTGAACTCGTCCAAATCCGTGCGGATAAGCTGTAGCCGACGGACAATTTCGCGAGGAGGGATTCCGTCTAAGAGATCCTCGCGCTTGTATTCTTGACGGTTCAACAGTTCATCGGCAATCGATATTTGTCGAACCGGCACCGATGTATCGGCTGCGTCTTCAATGAAGGCCGTCCGAAGAAGGTCCATTTGCACGTCGGTCACACGGGCGACGCGGCTAAAGACATTACCGCTCAGACCGGCTGCGTAATCGAACGGTGCCCCCGCATCGGACACGTAGAACGCTGGAGGAGGAACCTTCCCTGTTAAACCCAAAAAAAACTGGATTCCCAAATTGTCGTAGACTCCCCCGTCGGCGAGGGATGCTCCGGCTTCCCATTTCTTGCGTGGCTGCGCGAAGTCCTTCGCAGACAGCGCCCGCTCTGGAAACAATGCCGGAAATGCCGCTGAGCACGCTACAGCGTTCGAGAGCGAAAACGGGCCGACAGTCTATCGCTGTGGACGTTCCGTCGTCCAGCTCGGGCTTTCTGACATCAGGTAGGAAGGCTCCGCCGACGAAAGCCGCTGCAGTGCCATGCTTGAGATCAGTCACATTTAGAACAAGGATGGGTTTTTCATCGCCCTCTACAGCGGTGAGCAGAGCGTTCGAGTAGAGAAACTGATCGAGACAATGCTGAAATCGCCGGTGCCGCGGTAATGGCAATCTCCGTATAATCTGGCCCCGAACGTCAGCAGTAGTAATTGCGACGAGTTCTCGCGCTGCCTGGTCAAATATCGCTTCGTCGACACTGATGTAGCGGTGCCAATTCAGTACGAGGTGTGCGCCGATGATGCTACCACCGGACACGCAGGAGACTACACCGACTTCTTTGAGCCGGCCAAGTTGTCGAAACGCGGCTACCACACCCAGATGAAACAAGGTCGCCCTAAAACCGCCGCCCGAGAGTGCTAGGCCGATCTTAGAAGTCGCATTTGGATTCGTCGCTTGCATACTAGGCAGCGTGTTTCTGCTCGTGCTCATGTGCAAAGACAGGCGCGCAGTATACTCGAATTAGTGACTGTATCGCAAAATAACGCTCGTTCTTGCAGTGTTTACATATTCTGACGTAACAAGACGGTACGAACCCCGGGGGATTTGATCAGAGATCGAAACTCGTTTCTGGGAAACGCAAGCGGCATCGATCCAGTATTCACCGCCCAGCGTAATGTCCGACAATTAGCCTTCGCCAGCATCCTCCTTGACCACGCTTCGAGGATTCTTGTCCTCGCGCAAGCCGACAAACTTCGAATGTCGCAACCTATCGCCCTCGGTCCATTCTAGAAATTCAATCTGAGCAACAGCCTCTGGCCTCAACCAAACTGCTTTCTTCATCTTCTCAACGTTGAGTTCTTCCCCAAATCGTGATCGCCTCGTCTCCGGCAAATTAAAACCATTCAAAATCATAGCATTGTATTACTGTTAAGTGAATAAACAAATAAGTGACTGATGGGAAAGGGGATAGGGATGGCTGTAAGAGGGTCAAGAGTTCCATGTTGGGATCGGGGATTAAGTCGTTTGGATGCTCCGGGATAGAGGGGCTGATCAAAACTCAGGGACAAAAGACGCAGGCACAGAAATGCCCACCTTTTCAAAAACCAAACCCGAAAAGGTGGGCACCCGGCGAGCGTCTGCGCGTATGGTCGGGAATGCACCATCTTACTGCTGCAAGACGACGTAGACTTTATTGTCAAACCCGTCGACAATGGCGAAGTCGAGCCGGCCGTCGCCGTTGAAATCTGCGGTCACCATCGTACCTGGCTGGTTCACGATTACAGGGGATGTTGTTGCAGAGAACGTTCCATCTCCGTTCCCGAACAGGATAGTTACTGTGTTGTCGTTGAGGTTCACGACGGCAAGATCAAGCTCGCCGTCGCTGTTGAAGTCGCCCAGAACCTCCGTAAAGGGTCCGTGCCCCACGGGGACTGGCGAGCCTGAAGCGGCCTTGAACGTGCCATCTCCATTGCCGAGCAGGATGCTGACGGTGTTTCCGATACCATCGCTCACAGCCAAATCTGCCTTGCCGTCGTTGTTGAAATCGGCCGCGACAATGCCAGTTGCAAAAAAACCCACAGGAATCGGTGAGCTTTGCGCGGGTGTGAATGTGCCGTCGCCATTGCCTAGCAGCACGACCACTCCACTGGGATGGGAAACAGTGACCGCCAGATCTAGGTTTCCGTCGCCGTTGAAGTCTCCCACGGTGACCGTCGCTGGATATGTTGCCGCTGCGGGTGGGTTGGGTGCCTGAGTGAATGTTCCATCGCCGTTCCCCAGCAGGATAGTGAGGCTGTTGGTGTAAGGGTTAGATACTGCTACATCCAGCTTGCCATCGCCGTTGAAGTCTCCCACCGCGAGGTAGCTCGGGCTCTGTCCCGCGGGGATCGGGTTACCCGCAGCAGGGGTAAACGTGCCGTCACCGTTGCCAAGGAAGACCGCCGCTGAGTTTGCGGACTGGCTGGTCGTAAGCAGATCCATCTTTCCGTCGCCGTTGAAGTCGCCCGCGCCCACGCTAAACGGCGAGGCCACCATGGGAATGGGGGAGCCGTTTGCGGTAGAGAACGTTCCGTCCCCTTTGCCCAAAAGGATGTTGATATCTGGTGCGGTGGCGTACGCACCGGCAACAGCAAGGTCGGGGATGCCGTCACCATTAAAGTCCGCCGAGACCATGTCCCCGAGGACGCCCCCCAAGGGGAAGGGCGAGCCGGCCGCCTGCACCAGCGCTAAGTTCGCTTCGCGCATTGCAATCGGAAAGTAAACTGGGTTGGAGCGCAGGCCCCCGCCCGGCGCGTTCGCCATTGTTATCGAAGCCGTG
>QHYH01000225.1 GCA_003223215.1 Acidobacteriota bacterium | reverse complement strand
GAAGTCCGGCGTGCCACCGGCGGCGTTCACCGTAAGAGCCAGTGTGGTCGTATGACTGAGTGTGCCTGAAGTGCCGGTGATCGTCACCGTGGACATTCCGGTCGCGGCGGTGCTGCTAGCCGTCAGCGTCAAGGTACTCATCGTACTCGTGGGTGTGGTGGGATTCGTGCTGAACGACGCCGTGACGCCGTTTGGCAGACCGGATGCGGCCAAAGTAACGTTTCCGGTAAAGCCGTTTTGGGGAGCGACGGTGATGGTGCTCGAGCCGTTAGATCCTTGAGCGATGGTCAGGGTGCCCGGCGACGTGGAAAGACCGAAGTCCGGCGGCAACGGCTGTGACTGCTTGGAAACGGTTCCGCAGCTTGCCAGAAACCAGCTGAAAAGCAACACGATTACCAGGGCAGGGCCGGATAGACCACACAGAGGGCCGAGTTTGCGAACTGATTTGATCAAATTGTTGTCGGGTACAGGACGGCGTGTCATCGTCTTCATTTTCGACCCCGATGGCCTCCGAAGTTGTCTCTAAGTGATGTTGAACGGACACTACTTGATTGGGCTGTGTTGAGCGGGTACTCCAGATGCTAATGCTTACGATGTCCAATTGCAATAGCAGGGGAGGACGCGTGAAGGACGCGTGTGAGGATTGACGGTCGGAAGCAATCGCGTTTGGAAACCAGACATGACTTCTGGTTAAGCATCGCATCCTGAGCGGACGTGACCACGTTACCGACTCTTTTCGGGCAAAGAAATCTCGGTTCGGGGGCCAGCGCATGACGGAACATGCAACGGTTTCCTGGACCGTCGTACGGCGCATTGGGATAAATTGCGATAAAAGCCTACTGCGCCACCCGTTCTGAAAACGCAGGTGTGCCAGCAATCTACGCTGGGGCCGGAGGACGGCCTACGCGGACAAAACCGAACTAGGAAAGAGTTTGCCGACCACTCGGCGTTCCGACACCGACAAAGGCGGAAGCAATACATCAGCACGTGACGCAGTTCGAAGCTGTAGCTTCGCTAATGATTGGTTAGAATATCTGTTTACACTACTGTCCGGTTGTCGAATTCTCATATCGACGTAACTGTCTGTAACCCAGCGGCTTAAGTGACATTTCGACTTTTTTCGATTTGAAATGCAAACGGCGTTTTTTGGCTCCTCCCGGCTTGGTCTGATTCTGCGAAACTAATTTTTTCAAATGGATCAAACAGCACCTTCGCATCAAAGCGTTCTACGGCACCAGCGAGAACGCTGTGAAGACTCAAATCTGGATCGCCGTCTCGATTCATGTGCTGGTAGCCATCGCTCGCAAGCGCCTTGGGCTGGAGAAGAGTCTTTACCAAATTCTACAGATTTTCAGCATCACGAGCCTTGAAAAAAGTGCCCATTTTACAAGTGTTCGAAGCATTCGACTCCCAATCGGAGTTACTCGATAACTCTAACCAGCTAATTCTGTTCGGTTTATAACCGGACAGTAGTGATCTGTTTATAGCGAGAAAGAGACTCTTAGAAGTTGCTGGTTCTCTGCTGTCGAATGTACTCGGCGATTTCTGCCACGGTGCCGAGCCAGATCCCGTGCGCAGGATCTTTCAAGTATTCGCAAAGGGCTTCGAGCGCCGCCGTGTCCGTCACCTGGTAGCCTCGTTTGCCGATCTCGTGGCCGACGAAAATAACCCAGCGGCCCTCATTCGCGGCTTGTTCCACCTGATTCCGCATTTGTTCGAACTCCATGTCATCGAAGGAAGTGCCCATGGCTTGCGCCAAATCGCAAACATGTGGGTCATTGGCCGATTCGTCGAGGTAACCGCGTCCAACAAGGAACCGCTCCGCAACCAGCGGTACATAGCTCCTTACGTCGAGTCCTCTACCCACAAATTTCTGGCCACAAGGATAGGCAAAGGTCCGGGGTTTCACTCCAAGCAAGTCTTGAATCTCAGCGTTCGCACCATCGAGCTGCGTCGCCATCATTTCGAGCGTGTAGTCTTCGAGCGCGTTGAGCCGTGAGAAGCTATAGTTTGCAGTGCAAGGGTGAGTGTTCGAGTGATTGCCAATCTCGTGACCGTCAGCGACCGCCTTTTTCCATCCATCCAGCCGCTTGCGGACCTGTTCTGCCTGCACAAAAAAAGTAACCTTAACAAGCTGCCGCTTCAAGAGGGCTAGGCCGGTATCGATTTGGCTAACCCGCGCGTCGTCGAAGCTCAGGCTCACGGCTGCGCGCCTTCCATTTGGCCAGCGGAACCTCTTCGCGGGATTAGTGGAGTCAGCGTTGGGCACTTGCCGCCCGATTGCTGTGCCGACGATCAGTAGCACGGTGGCCACAGTCGCTAGCATGTTCGTACCCAATACTCTATTTCGCATTCAACCCTCAAACGTATCTGACACTGCAGCAAACATCTCTTGTTATTCCATGACGCGCGGGAAGTAGGTTTGACCCATTTTAAACCTCGTGGTATGAGAAAAGCGTGCTTTTCGGTTAGTCCGTGTTGTGGAGCGGTGAGATATGACCGACGAGCCATCAAACCATCACAGGAGAGACCAAGCTAGCGTTCCCACCTTTTGCATGGAGGGCAACATGCCGACCGAAATCAGATTTTTCCGTACTAACTCACCATCGAAGTCCGACAGATTAAACATGTCGTCGCGCCTTTTTCAGCATGCTTGTGCGCTAGTCCTCTCAGTCCTGTCCTGCTGCCTATCGGCTCTTGGCAGCACCGGAGGCACAATTTCCGGCGCTGTCAAAGATCAGAGTGACCCGCGCGTAGGGCAACTCGCGATGGAGTTCCTTTTTTAGCCAGAACTGAAAATCGAGATGAACCGACCGCTTGGGCCGTGTTCGGCACCGGGACGAAGCGATTGGCGCATGGGCTTACAAACATTGTGCTTTGGAGGAGACGGCATGGAGCGCATAGCCTGCCCCAGTACAAAACTCGGGGCCAAATTCAGCCTTCAGGGTGTTTTGCGGGTCCCACGGTTATGGCTTTGTCCGTTTCTCGTCACGGCATTAATGCTGGCAGCAAACGGACCACTCTGGGCCCAGTCTTCCACAGGAGCCTCTACCTACTTAGATCCCAAGCAGCCCATCGAAGTGCGAGTTAATGATCTACTCTCTCGAATGACTCTAAAGGAAAAGGTTGGCCAGCTGAATCTACCTTGCGTCTACGTCGACGAGCTCGGCAAAACGATCCCAGACAAGATGAATGCCTGCCGACGTTTTGCCGCAGGTACTTATACCAGTGAAATTGGGCCGGGGTGTGGTTTCTTCACGCTGGCTGACACGATCTTGCACGAGGGCCCTAAGCAGCAGGCTGAATATTTCAACGAATTGCAGAAAATCGCATTGACGCAAACCCGGCTGAAGATTCCGCTTCTCCAGGACGAAGAAGGTACGCATGGCGCTATGTTTCCGGGCGCGACAATTTTTCCAGAAGGTTTGGCCATTGGTAGCACGTTTGATATGCCGCTGGTGAAATCAGTTTGCGCCGCTGCCGCCCAGGAAGCGCGCTCCGTAGGTATCCACGTGCTCTCAACGCTCGTGCTCGAGCTCGACCGCGACCCAAGGATGGGGCGAAACGAAGAAGCCTACACGGAAGACCCTTATCTCTATTCCCGAATCGCGGAAAATATCGTACAGGGAGCGCAGGGCGCAGACATCGCCGCCCCGGACAAAGTCGTTGCGCTAATGACCGATTTTCCAACGCAGAGCGAACCCACGAGCGGCCTCGAGCGCGGCGCCATCGAGCTCTCCGAGCGTTCGCTGCGCGAGAATTTTCTGCCCCCTTGGCAAGCCGCAATCACGAAATCTGGAGCGCTCGGCGTAATGGCCGGATATCCCGAGGTCGAAGACGTGCCGAGCCACGGTTCAGAAAAGTGGATGAACGATGTCCTTCGCGAAGAACTCGGCTTCAAGGGCATCGTTGTCAGTGAAGGCAACGGATTCGACACACTGATTTACGAAAATATCGTTCCAACTCAGAAAGAAGCTGGCGCACTGGCGCTACGCGCAGGCGTGGATCTCGACATTACCTACGAGCCGGCCTACATGGGACCGCTAGTCGAAAGTGTCCAAGAAGGGCGAGTTCCGATGGAGCTGGTGGATCGCGCCGTGCGCCGTGTGCTCGCTTTGAAATTCGAGCTCGGACTTTTCGAGCACCCTTATGTGGATGTGGACCGGGCGGTCAAAGTTATGCACTCGGGCGAACACCAGGATCTGGCCCTTCAGGTCGCGCGTGAGGGCATCGTCCTCCTAAAGAACGAAAGGAACGTGCTGCCGCTCAAGAAAGACCTCCGCTCGATCGCTGTGATCGGCCCGAATGCAGACAATGGCCTGAACCAACTCGGCGATTATTCGCCCCAGGTGGTTCCGCAGCATCTGACAACAGTGCTCGAGGGGATCCTGAAAGAAGTTTCGTCCTCGACACGAGTCATTTACGCTAAAGGATGCGAGATCATCGGTGGCGGCAAGGAAGGCTTTGCAAAGGCAATTGAGGCCGCCAAGCAGGCTGATGCGGCGGTTGTCGTGGTGGGCGAACACCCTCGCGATGGAACACACGGCGTGCAGCCCACCGACGGGGAAGGCTACGACGTCGCCAGTCTTGACCTCACAGGCGAGCAGGAAGATCTTGTTGAAGCCGTCGTGCAAACCGGAAAGCCCACTGTAGTGGTGCTCATCAACGGCCGTCCGCTTTCGGTGCGCTGGATCGCCGAACACGTTTCCGCAATCGTCGAAGCTTGGGAGCCGGGGGAACGCGGCGGACAGGCGGTGGCGCGCATACTGTTCGGCGATGACAATCCCAGCGGTCGCTTGGCCATTACTGTTCCGCGCAGTGTTGGCCAGTTGCCTGTGTATTACAACTATAAACCCTCGAAGGCTTATTGGTTAAGCCGTGGATGGACTCATGTGCCAGGTTACGCCGATATGCCTGGCACGCCTCTCTATCCATTCGGCTACGGACTGAGCTACACCGAGTTCAAGTACAGCAACCTGCGCATTGAGCCCGTGCAGATCTACACGGGTGGAAACGCGCGAGTGAGCGTAGACGTCGAGAACACGGGGAAGCTGGCCGGCGTAGAGACCGTCC
Organism: Acidobacteriota bacterium; assembly: GCA_003223215.1. Taxonomy (GTDB): domain Bacteria; phylum Acidobacteriota; class Terriglobia; order Acidiferrales; family UBA7541; genus Acidiferrum. The sequence continues at coordinate 9,483 of QHYH01000225.1, read as the reverse complement.
AGCTCTATCTGCACGAGCGCTTCGCTCCAGTCGCAACTCCCGTCAAGCAGCTTCGTGGTTTCGAGCGAGTCGCCCTTTCTCCGGGAGAGAAGAAAAACGTTACGTTTACTCTGGGTCCGGAAGACCTGCAATTGCTCAATAGCCACATGCGTTGGGTGGTGGTGCCAGGGACCTTTGACGTTATGATCGGAAAATCATCCGCGGATATCGCTGTTCAGGGTTCGCTCCAAGTAAAGGCCACCGGGGCCGAATCTGCTTCAATGAATTGGCGATAAGCTGAGCGCTCATCAACGGGCGACACCCCCAGGTGAACTCCACCATGGATCAGGCAGCGCGCGACAGTCTTTGGCCAGTTCGCTGGTCTGCTAACCCGGAGCCGTTGGCTACGGAGCCTACCCAAGCCCCACGCGTCGGACCAAGTTCGCAAAACGGGGATCGCTGCGCAGGGGATCAAAGAACGGATGGACTTTAAGGAATTGTAGAAGGTTGGATCGTTCCTGGTAGGCGCGCTCCATCCAGGCAAAGGCTTGCTCCTTGTCGCCGAGTCCTAAGTAGGCGTTCACAAAGGCGCCGGCAGGGACGTAACCAGTCTGGCTACGTTTTTTCAATTCTTCGAGGACGCGCAGGGCATCGGAGCGGCGTCCGGAGTGGGCATACGCCCTGATCAGCACACCCATAACGCCGGGGCTGCGCTCGGAAACAGAAAGGGCCTTCTCCAGGACGGGAATGGCCTCCTCGGGCTGGTCGTTAGCGATCAGCGCAAAGCCGAGATACCAATAAGCCGAGGCATCCTCCGGGCGCACACCAACAACAGCCCGCATGGCGCGAATGGCCTCGTCGTAATGCCGGGCCTCGAACAGAATGTAACCGATGCTAGTGCCGACACTTCCAAGCGGGTCGAGGTCACGGGCACGCCTGGCCCAGGCGACCGCGTCGTCGGCACGTCCTTGACACAATAGCCAGCGAGCAAAACCGACGTGAGCGGCAGAATCGCTAGGGTTCAAATCGAGAGCGCGCCTGTATTCGGCCTCTGCCTCGGCCCATTGCCAGCGTCTCTGCAGGACGTCTGCCAGCAGGGCGTGTGCTTCGGCGATCGTCGGATCAAGCTCCAGGGCTTTCCGGGCAGCGCTCATCTGCTTTTGGCGTGCCTCGGCCGGAGGAGCGCCGACAAAAACGGTCCCGAGACTGTCATAAGCGTCCGCCAGGCCGACATAAGCGGCGGCAAATGTTGGATCCTTCTTGATGGCGCCCTCGAAGTAGACAATGCTCTGTTCAAGTTCAGCTTTGGTGTTGTTCTTGTTGAAGCGGCCTTTGAGATAGCTCTCGTACACGTCCGGTGAGACGGAACGCGCGGCGGTAAGCATGGCGTGTTCCTCTCCGGTAAGGGTGATCTCGACTTTGCGGGCTATGGATTGAGCCACTTCACTTTGCAGGGCCAGGACGTCGCGCAACTCGCGATCATAGATCTCCGACCAGAAGTGCTCGTCAGTGGCGGCGCGAATGAGCTGCGCATGAACGCGAATGCGGCCGGCGTCGCGTATGACCGAGCCTTCTACAATGGCGTCTATGTGAAGAGTTTTGGCGATTTCCGGCACGGAGAGCGGAGTGTTCTTGAACTGCATAGCGGAGGTGCGGGAGATGACGCGTAGATCGTGAATGCTGGAGAGGCGCCCGATGAGAGCTTCGGTCATGCCGTCGGCAAGATATTCCTGTGTTGGGTCGCCCGACAGGTTTTTCAGGGGCAATACCGCCAACGACCTTATTTTCGACCGGGTCGCGCCTCTTAGGCGGCTTCGTGTCGTAAAGTAAGCGACGACCAGCAGGGCAAGGATAGCGACCCCGCATACAACAAGCCAGCGACGCGCCCGAGCCCCATGCCGAGCGATCTCCAGGGCTGAATCCGCATCCGCGGCATCGGTTGCCGCGGCAGGAGCCCGGCTATCCCGCCACGCATCGAGTTCCGTCGTGTAGGCATAAACTGACCCGAGCTTGCTATGAAGGATGCGATAGACCGGCAACCCCTCGCGCCTCTCCCAGCGGCGGACGGTCGTGACGTCACGCCCCAGATAAGCAGCAATCTCCTTCCAAGACTCCAGGCGCCGCCCTCGAGGGTCGGCATGGGTGTTTGGCCTCGATATCGCCTCGGGAGGCATGGGTCTGAGGGCTCCTGTTTGACCGAAGCTTATCACATCGTTTGTTTCCGAGGCCTGAATGGGCGGCGGGCGCCTTTTGCCCCACTTTGCCCGATTTTGCCGCAGTTTGCCCGGCTTTGCTCGTTGCGTCGGGGAGTATGCCGGCCCGACCATGCCGGTACAAGCGACCAAGTCTGAACGCGACTGGTACGTCGAGGCGGTTGACCTCCAGACTGGACTCTGACTCAGCAACATCAAGGAAGGCTCGTATGACCGAAACCCGAATTTCTACAACGGCTCTATCGGGAGTCGCGCAGGCAATTGGCAAATCAACGGAATGTAATCTGAGGCTCATCCCCTCGGTTGTCCGGCAAGGTATTGGTGCGACTGCGCGGAGGGCGGCGCTGATACCGATTGCGGCGCTGTTCGCCGCTTGTCCGCTACGGGTGTCGGCTGCCACGCCAGACCCGGTGCTGGAGTGGATCGCTGTGATGAACACCACGGTTCTTACAGCGGGCACCGCTCCAAACGTCACCGGTCGCGTGGTCGCCTTGGTATCGGCATCAGTGTTCGATGCCGTCAACGGTATCGAGCCACGCTTCCGTCCACTGTATGTGAGGCCGGACGCACCGCCTAATGCGTCACAACGCGCAGCGGCGATCCAGGCGGCGTACGCCATTCTTCTCAATCTATATCCCGCGCAGTCCGCCACGCTGACCAATCAGCGGAACGCATCGGTGGCGGCGCTTGCGGCAACTGAAACCGCCAATTCGATCGCCGCGGGCATCGCCTGGGGACAAAGCGTGGCGGACGCCATCTGGGCCTGGAGGCTGACCGACGGGTTCGCGCCCACGCCGCCGCCATTCTTTGGAGTGCAGAGCATAGCCGGCACTCCAAATTCCCTTGGTTTTTGGCGCCCCACGCCACCGGCTAACGCATCAGGCGCAACACCGCAACTTGCCACAATGACGCCCTGGGTACTGACGCGACCCTCGCTGTTCCGCTTGCCGCCGCCACTAGCCCTCAACAGCCCAGAGTACGCCGCGGATCTCAAGGAAGTAAGAGAAATGGGGAGCCTCTCCAGCGCAGGTCGCTCAAGTGAACAGACGGAGGTCGCGTTGTTTTGGGCGCTGAACACTCCATTAGCCTGGAACCGTGTTGCAGCGCAGCTTGCGGCGGCGCGTGGGCTCAGTCTGACCGAGAATGCGCGTCTATTTGCTGTGCTCAATGTAACTCTCGCCGACGCGATAATGGCGTGCTGGGATAGCAAGTACCGCTACCTTTCTTGGCGGCCAGTCACCGCGATCCGAGCGGGTGCCGCGCCGGGAGACCCCGACGCCAATTGGAGGCCATTGCTGGACTCTCTGACCGGCACTCCTGCGCATCCCGAGTATCCATCGGCGCATTCCACGTACAGTGGCGCCGCCGCGTTCATCCTGGCTGCCGCGTTTGGAGAGAACACCGCCTTCAACCTCACCTCCGAGATACGTCCAGGTACTCGTTCCTATGCGAGTTTTTCCGAGGCGATAGCCGAAATCGCCGATGCGCGCGTCTTTGGCGGCATTCACCTCCGAAGCAGTTGCGCCCGAGGGAATTCGCTGGGTCGAGCTGTCGCGGATTACGTATCGCGACACGCGATGCGGGCGCCAGGCGACGAGCAAGACGAATGAGAAAAAGCTTCTCTGAACAGCGAAGTGCGCGTCGTCTGATCACGACAAAGTACTAATAACTAACAACTGACTGGCGGAGAGGGGGGCGTGTAGCCCCAATTGGTGAATGGGAGGACATACACGTTGGTGAGTGTTGGTATGTCTCTTGTTTGCAACGCGATTTTTGATTTTCTCCAATCACCAGAATCTAGGGGGGGATCAAACACCCTCAAATATCTTTGCCTTGTTTTGGTGTTTCTCGGTCTGTGGTTATGCCGCGGTGTCTAGCGACGGTCTCACTGCTTGCCTGAGTTAAGCGCCGGCATCTCGGCAAAAGGACGCATGTCGTGCGCAGGTACGATGATCGACTCGGGCAGGCGTTCTTTGAGAGCGATCATGCGCAGCAGGTTTTCGCGGTTGCCCTCCGCATCCGAATCGGACCCTCTGCGGGTGATCCAGGGGCGTTCCTCGCGCAATGTGATTCCTTCCAACTGCCAAACGAGGTCGCCAACAAACGCGTAGCGCGTTCCGATGGCCAGCGTCACAAAGATGATCACGCCGCCGGGAGTGTGACCCGGCGCCGGTACAACGACGATCGAACCGTCACCGTAGACGTCATGGCTCGTCGGAAATCCGAGGTACGGGCCGCCCTCGAATCCGTGCTCCTCATAGCGGATGCCGCTGAAGGATTTGCCGAATTGGCCCTGTCCACCCGGGCGAATGAACTGGTGCTCCTGCGGCGTGACCCACTCCGGCAAACCGGAAAGTCGGGCAAGCCGCTGACATGGTCCCAGGGCGAATGGGTCAGCAGAATGGCACGCAGCGATTTCTGGTCGTAGCCAGCAGCCTGCATCTGGTCGAGGGCGGGCTTCTACACACGATAAGGAGTGACAGCACGCAAGCCCCACGGCAGCGTCCGAAATTGCTCGTCGATGTTGCGGCCGAAGCCGGTGTCGATGAGCAGGTCACCCTTTGGGTGCTTCACCTGGGCTCCGGCCATGGAAAAGTCGCGCCGCTCGAACAACGAGCCTCCGCGATATCCGAAGGCCGTAACGCGATGGTTCACGCCAGTTACCACCGAGAAGACGGCGAGGTTCTGCGGCGGCGTGGCCGAGGGCTGCGGCCCCGTGTAGGGTTCGGGCTTCGGCAAAGGTGATGCCGAAAATGTATGCAAGAACAGCGCGAGCGGTACAAAAACCGCCGCTGCTACAGCCGCGATATGAATGCTCTTGTTTTTCATTGTTGTCTGCCGGCAATTCCGCGGAACTCACCGGGATCCTCACGTCGCCCATATATCGCCCTTCCCAGTCCGGAGTTTATATCTCTATGAGTCCGCCGGTTATCGCTGGATGACCGGGTTCCACAGCCTTCATTTGGTCATTCAAGGAGAGCCTCTGCGCGAGGGGCCCTGGGCTTAACGAAGGGATTCTGCATACCAGACCAACCAGGGAGACGTCGATATCAAGCGGTCACAGCCCTGCATTTGCTCCGAGCGTCCGACCCGTCTCTGAAATTCCAACGCTTGTGATTGACGCTCACCGACGCAATGTCCTCAGCCGCAAACGGGATTTCCTTGTACCCCCGGACCTCTATAACGCAGCCCTCACTCGTGGCGACCTGATCGAAAGATCTCCCGTCTTTGAGTTCCACCGAGACCACCTGATAGCCGATACCTGTTTCATTATTTTGATTTAGATGATCGACAAACCTAGTTGGAATTTGAACCAAGCATTTCATTACACACCTCTGGAATGGACGTGCAGCGGAGAGTTACATACTACTCCAGTGTCGGCTCGCTGTCCAAAGTATGCTTTTTGAGGCTGCCAGAGCTAACAAGCATCCGAAAATACGATCGACGACCTTCAGCATCGTGTTCTCCTGGAGCCGAGTCCCACTTGTCCACAAAACCTTGCTTGCGTGTACTTCACTCGTGCACTCAAGCTGCTTGGTTGAGAATGAGGGGTTTCCCTGTTTCCAGGTAAGTCTTTAGGGAAGAAAGGATTACGTTCCAGCCATCCGCGGACTGCTTGTAGGCTGCCGTTTCCCCGGCAAATTGATCGTGAACGAGTGTGATTTTTGTGGCTTCTCCAATGGGGGCAAGATCCCAGAAGACTACTCTCCATGGCTTGTCCTTACCTACGTTATCGGCCCAGAGTGCCTGAAAGGTGGTCACGAGGCGCTTCTCAGGCTTCACCTCGAGTACTTCGCCGTCGAGCATGTTGAATTCACCATCTCCCAAATACGATATCGGCGCCCCCTTCTTGCAAGTACTTCGGACGCTGCAGCCATAGAAATACTGCTTGGTTACGGAACCGTCGGTGAGCGCTTGCCAGACCTTGTTGACTGGAGCTGCGATGTAGATGTCATACTTCAGAATCAATTTGTCGTCTCCCATGTTGTCTCCTGTGAAGCAAGATTTATCCAAGCTTGTGAAAATCACCTTGAGCAAGGCTGAGTCGCCCGCTTTGACTCGAACGCCAATCAGATAGTAGAAGTCTCGGTCGGGCAAACCCTCGACATCGATGTAAACAGGTGTGCCTTCGATCTTGATTTCTGGGCTGCCCACGATATGGATTTTCTTCTCCCGGATTGCAAGCGCCTTCAACGAGTGGTGGTACCTCTCTCTCTTGTCCCTTAGTCCTTGTGGCCGGCGGCGTGGTCGGAAGGTGTGGGTGTAATGCCGCCGATTGAACCAGGGTTAGGAAGAATTCCCGGATCATCCCGCTTCAGGGACAAAGATCGTTACTGATCGCGTATCTCCTGCCAGAGTCCGCCACTTGCCGCAGGTCGCGCCGCGGCGAAACCTGCCTGCCGGGTTAGGCAGGCCCCGAGGGCTGAGGCGAGGATCCGCATACGGCTCTTTCCGTGCAGTCCACCAACCCCGCCGGAATCTTTCCCTCTGGCGGGGTATTCTTTTGTTTGCTGCCTCATTGAGCCGGTTCGGTTTCTGAGCTGAAGTCCCTCGGAAAATAAACGCGACGTCCGCCGGCGTTCTTTGCCGGCGCTCCTTTTTTCCGGTTTTCCATCCGGCCAGACCATCGCCCTTCCGTTCCCGCCCCTTAGAGTAGAACGGGAAGGGAAGGTTCAAAGATTCACGCCCATCGCCCCGTGTGATTCAACCCTGGAGCAGCCTGCAGATGACCTCCTGCATCAGTGCGCCGCGTAACAGTGTGGGAGAGTTGGGTAATCGTGAAGACACCCTTGCTGTTGAAGTTGGTGCGCTCCTTTTCTGTCATACCAGCGAGCAAGCTGAGGTCATCTTTTTCAATTGCCTTTTGTCGACAGCGGCTTTCAAACTCGCACTCGCCACAGTGTCGGTTCAGAACCAGGTCGGGAGGTGAGGGACTGGCAAGCAGCGTACCAATCTTGTCGGTCAACTTACGTACATCAGTCGCCAGAGCTGAGGTCTTCACTTTCAGGGTTGCATAGTTCTCCCCATACATAATCTTGCCAAGACTGACCCCTCGGCGAAGCACTTCTGACAATACTCGCGCATCAAGTGCCAGTAGAAGCTTGTCGTCCCGGTGCAGCTTGTTGCGGGACACGAATCGAATCGGGACAAACTGCGCGGTTCGGCCTCGGCCGGCCGAGGGAATTTGTTCCACTGCGTGACAGGAACATCGTAAGTTTTGACTCTGTACAGCAAAATCTACGCCCAAGTGCCATTGAGACGACTTAGGGCTTCCCATGGCCGGTGTGCCGATGACACATCTATCGGGCGCGACCCCTGCCACCAGGCGTTTGGTCCCTTCGATGCGGAAGACTTTGTTTCTAGTTCGTACCCAGGTGGCATAAGCGTTTCCCGTCCCAACTTCTCCGCATGACTGAAGGAAGCATTTGGTGGGGCATTTAAGGAAGGCTTCCACGAGATCGTTAGTGATAATCATATTCACCAGCCGCAGGGTGCCCGATTCTGGCGGCCCCGCCTAACCACTTGCAGCATAACCGTTGCGCTGAAAGAAGGGAGCGACCGCGACACTATTCCTGAGACGTCTCTAGTCGCCTGGCGTTAGAAAGTTATGCGTCAGGAAACGAGAATTCTGTTCTCTTGCATCGTGAAAGCCTCCGAAGTCAGTAGCAATATCATGGGCGACGACCTTGGCTAAATTAGATAGCGACGAATGAATGAGCACCTACGTTTAGTACGCGTTTCATGAACTCTTGACGAGCCTAAACTTATGACATACAATGTACGTACAATACAGATGTGAGGTAGCTGTGAGAGTATCGCATTCTAGAACAATCAGAACTAGGCGCATTAATCTCCGTGCCACAGACAGTCAAGAAAAACTCATTCGTACTGGTGCCGAGACGACTGGCATTAGTGTGACAGACTTCATCCTAGATAGCGCCTGTTTGCAGGCAGAGCACGTCCTTGCCGACAAACGCGAGTTCATCGTCTCTCCTAAACAATGGAAGGTGTTTGTCGAGGCTCTCGACAGACCGGCTCAGATAAAACCAGAGTTAGCGCGCCTTTTTTCTGAAACTGGCGTTCTTGAGCGCGGGTCTCGGAAGTGACAAGCAGTTCTCCGAACCAAAATAGAGAACCTCTCTCCGTCATTGAAAAGCTGACGAAGGATCATGACCTTTCATTATTCGACTGCGGAAAAGCGTCTCTTAATGATTGGCTCCGCCGATTCGCCCTCACAAACCAACAGAATGATTCAGCTCGCACCTACGTCCTTCATCGCGCTGGCAAGGTTGTCGGCTATTACTCTCTCTCAGCAGGCTCAGTCCGCAGGGAAGAGTCACCGGCTCGCATCGCAAAAGGACTCGCAAAGCATCCGATTGGCGTCATTTTGCTTGCGCGTCTCGCAATTGACCGCACGGAACACGGAGCGGGGCTTGGCAGGACCATGCTGGTTGACGCCTTGTCGCGAGCTATGATCGCATCCGATGCTATCGGTGCTAGGGCGGTGTTGGTTCACGCCATCGATGAAGACGCTGTGACCTTCTACAGAAAATTCGGATTTGAACCCTCTCCGCTTGATCCCAAACAACTCATGCTGCTTATGAAGGACCTCCGCGCATCCCTACAATCAGTGGGTTTGGGCTAGCCATGGGCTAGCCAATCTCTTGCGTGCGACCAGCAGGTTAGTCTGAGCACGACGGTTTCCAAGACCGTTGTAGCCTGCGAAAGCCGTTCTTCATATGGATTCCATTCCAAGGGGCCAAAACAGCGGTGGTCTGGTTACTTTTCACTCTGCCCCTTTCCCTCTTGGAAGGGGGTGTTCTCTCAGAACGGCCCGCAGCGGTCAAGGGCGCGCCGGCGTTGCGCGGCGAAGCGAACCCTTCACGGCGAGGACCGTTCTGAGATCCTCGACAAGAGGGAAAGGGGTGGCCCTAAATGGACCGCTAAAATGGACCAGTCGCTCACCGTGTCGGGGCTTTCGAAGAGTGACCCTGGTTCCTTCTTAAGAAGTGACCCACACGCGGAACACATCTTAGAATTGAATTTGTAATTGGAAGTGGTGGGCGCGGTGTGATGTCAGAAAACTCTGCAACATGTCCGTCTGTGTGGGGTGAGATTTGGAGATCAACTCTGGGGTGGTCGCAAGGAAGGACCGTTGATCTGAATGGTTTGGCAGTGGTGTCGCAGCCGGCTGAGCAGGGCCTCCGTTAGCTCTTTATTGCCGAGCAACGCGGGCCACGATTCATACGGTAAATTGGTGGTGATGATCGTGGGCTTGCGCCGGTAGCGC
>QHYH01000133.1 GCA_003223215.1 Acidobacteriota bacterium | reverse complement strand
CACGTACCAAAGCGTTTCTCCAATCTTGGGCAAATGGCCCAGGTAGTGATGCTCTCGCATGAGCTCCTGGTAGCGAGGCTGTTCGCTGGAATGAACGAGCCGCACCACCATCTCGCGCAGTTCCGTACGCGCAGCAGAGTCACTGCTCTCGGGACGCATTCAAGTGCGACGATACAGGGGCAGGGTAGAGATGTCCAGGAAAATCTATAACCGTTTAAGTTTTATGGCCGTTAGCTGGCTGGACGAATTCACCCTGGCAACGCCGCTTCTGTCGTTGAATGCGCCCGCAAAATCCTCTATTGTAGGGGTTTCCTTAGCAGTCCAAAAAGGCGGTAAGCGCACGCCCGCTACAAAACGGAGACATTCGTGAAAAAGAAGATTCGCGCCATCCAATATGGTGTCGGCCCCATCGGCGCATCCATCGCGAAGTTGATGCGGGACAAGCAGGCCATCGAAATCATCGGCGCAATCGATCTGGATCCCGCCAAGGCGGAACGCGATCTGGGAGAAGTTGTGGGCGCGAGCGACGCGCCCTGGGGCGTCAAAGTGTTCGCCGATCCCCAACAAGCCCTCGACCTGAACGCCGACGTGGTTATCCACGCGACTTCTTCGTCGCTTGCCAAAGTGATGGATCAATTGCTGGCGTGCCTGGAAGCGCAGTGCTGTATCGTTTCAACCTGCGAGGAATTGTCCTACCCGTTTCGCACGCAGCCGGAACTCGCCGCCAAGCTCGACGCCGCCGCCAAAGAATGGGGCGTGGCGCTCGTGGGAACCGGAGTGAATCCCGGATTCGTGATGGACAAACTCGTCCTGACGCTGGCGGCGGTTTCGCAACGCATCGAGCAGGCCAAGGCGCTGCGCATTGTGGATGCCTCGCAGCGGCGGCTTCCGCTACAGAAAAAAATCGGCGCGGGCCTGAGTGTGGATGAATTTCGTACGCAGGTAAAGGCGGGCGCCATCAAGCACGTCGGCCTGCCGGAATCGGTTGCCATGGTCGCAGATAGCCTGAATCTGCCCGTCGAAAACATCAGCGAAACCATCGAGCCAAAAGTGGCCAGCGAACGCGTCGCAACCGAATACCTCACCGTCGAGAAGGGACAGGCCGCCGGCGTTCATCAAATCGCACGCGGCCTTTCGAAAGACGGGAAGGAGCTGGTTCATCTCGAATTGCAGATGTACGTCGGGGCAAAAGATCCCTCCGACACCATCACCCTCACCGGCCACCCCAACATCAGCCTAACCATCCCGGGCGGCTCGCACGGCGACATCGCCACCGCCTCGGTGGTGGTGAATTCCATCCCGGTGATCCTCGATGCGCCGGCCGGTCTGCGCACTTCGCGCGATCTGCCCATCGGCTTCTTTTCGCCTAGCGCGAAACCGTAAAGCGAAACCCAGAAACAGGAGATGCGGGCGGAATCTGTCCTTTGCCAGGGATGGCTCCCGACCATCCCTTTCAGTTGTGCTTCATGAACTCCCCTTGGTGGCGCGTCAGCGAATTGTAGAGCGTCTCGATGAACGCGTCCGAGTTGATGTACCCGCCGGAAAACTTTTCCCAGGGCGCGAGAATCTTCTCCTGCTTCATCTGGTCGAGCGTTTTGCGACCGCCGAGCGCCTTCTCGACCACCGCGGAGGTTTCTTTCAGCATTTTCGTGAACGCTTTCAGGTCCTCCATATTCGAAAGCGCGCCATGTCCGGGAATCACTCTTACGTCGGCAGGCAACTCCGCCGCGACCTTTTCCGTGGCGGCGATCATGCCCTCGACGCCGCCGCCGCTCGACACGTCAATAAACGGAAAGCCGTAACGCACGAAATCGTCGCCCATGTGCACAACATTGTTCTTCGGGAAGAAGATAATGGAATCGCCGTCGGTGTGCCCGGAAGGAAAATGCAGCGCGCGAATGTCCTCGCCGTTCAGGTGCACGGTCACGTCGTGCTCGAAGGTGATAATCGGCAGGGCGTTTCCTGACGCCAGCTTTTGCTCCACCTTGATCGACCCCCCGTTGCCCGCCGTGCCGCCCGTCTCCAGACGTTTGCGCACGTTCGCGTGCGCGATGAGGGTAGACCCCGCATTGCCAAACAGCTCGTTTCCGCCGGTGTGATCGCCGTGGTAGTGCGTGTTGATGACAAAACGCACCGGCTTTGTCGTGACCCCCAAATCTTTGAGCGCCGCCTGAATTTTCTCCGCAAGCGGGGCGTACTGGTCGTCCACAATCGCGATGCCGTCTTCGCCGACCGACGCGGCAATATTTCCGCCCGCGCCTTCCAGCATGTAAATGTTTCCGGAAACCTTGGTGACCTTGATCTGCACCTTGGAAAAATCCTGCCCCTGGGCCGACGCCGCCCGGCTCGCAAGCACGCCCATCGCCCCTATCACGAGCATCATCGCGACCCGCATCCTCTTGCGCATGTTTCTCCTCCAGTGGAGCGCCGCGCATTCTACCACTGCCCGAGCGAAATACGAGGTAAAGAAAAAAGCCGCTTAAAAAGCCGCTAGCCCCAGGTGGGCAGTGACCGGCAGTCGAGGAGGACTTCGGCGGCCCATTGACCGAGATACACGGAGAGCGCGACGCCGTGGCCGTTGTATCCGGCGAGGACCGCCACGTTTTTCGAGCGCGGATGGCGGCGAAAAACGGGGCGCATCCCTTCGGTGAACAAAATCGGGCCGGCCCAGCGGTGCGTGATGCGCACAGACGCGAGCGCCGGATGCAAATGATGGACGCGATCTTCAAGCCAGCGAAAGCTCTCCGCGGCCTCTCCTTCGCGCACATCAAAGCGGTACAAATCCGGCGCAGCGTAGCGCGGGGAGCGTTTCCGAGCTGGCTTCCCAAACAGCGAGGCGATCGTGGTTGGCGCCGGAACCAGGCCCGCGCCGAAAACCATGCCGTTCGAATCGAGCAGCCGGCCCCACAAGTAGGGAAGGTCCACGGTATAGAACGGCCGGCGGGAGGACAAGCCGATGGCTTGGAGCTGCGCCCGGGAGAGCGGCGCGGTGGCCATGGCAAGAGTCAGTTTCGGCTGCGTCGAACCGCGCAAGCCGGAAAGTTCGAGCGAGAAGGCGTTCACAGCGAGAAGGATCTGCGATGCACGGATGTTCTTCTGTTGGACACGGCCCCGACCGTTGCGGCGAACCCGCAGGCACGGCGGATCGGAAGACTCGATGGCTTGAACCTCGGCGTGCTCGATGATGTGCGCGCCGGCTTTTTCGGCTGCGCGGGCCAGCCCCGCGACAACTTTTCCGGGATCGACGGCGCCGCCGGGCACGGTGCGCACCACTTTCAAGTCCCCGGAATCGCTCCAGCAGATCGGCGAATCCTTCGCGGGATCCGCGCGTCCCAACTCGTACACACCTGGGAGTTCCAGGCCGGAGTCGATGCGCAAGGTGCGTAGGATTTTCTGGTATCCGGCGAGCACGTCGCCGAGTCCGGGGAGCGGCCCGGCCGCGGTGTCCTCGAGTGCCAGGCCGCCGGTTCGGCCGCTCGCGCCTTCGCCAAGTGCGCTGGCCTCGAGCACGAGCACGGATTTTTTTGGCGCCAGCCTGGCCAACCACGCTGCCGCGCAAAGCCCGGTGAAGCCGCCGCCCACGATGGCAAAATCCACGCGGTCCGGCAGCGGTCCCGGCGCAGGACGGAAATCCACGCTCCAGGGCGGTACGCCCCAAGGATGTGTTTGGCGGGACATGGCACCTCTTTGATGCGAAGCCTGCTTCCCGGGCACCAGGACGCGACGAAGATTCCCGCGCCCAAAAAACTGGTGCGCGCTTCGCGGCTTTCCGTTTTATCCGCCCCTGCCGGAGTCACGCGCGAAGAGCACCGCAAGGATCGCCAAAACGCTGACCATCAGCGGAAACCAAACCGGCGAAATCCACGGCCGCGGAATCAGGAACAAAACATCCGCGTCGCGGAGCGAGAGCGGCCAGCGCACCGTGGCCCAAAGCGCACCGTAATAAGTGATGTCCCAGATGGCGAAGGTCCACAGGAAAACAGCGGCCCGGGAGCTCATCTTCGCTGCCGCGAGAAAGGCCACACTGAGAAGCATGACCATGGTGGCAGCTTCGCGAAAGAGTTCGAGAGTGAGAAGGCTCGGCGGGAACTGGTCGATCGCCTGCGATTGCTGGTAAAACTCGCCGGACCTGCGCATGACGTCGGCGAGGGTTCCCTGATAACCGGGGAGCAAGCCGGTGGCGGCCCGAAGGTAAGCGACCACCGCAGCTTCGACAAATCCGAATGCGGCCGCAAACACGCCGCTCGAGAGCAGTTGCTTGGGCGCAAGCGCAAGGCCGCCCCCGCGCTTCCAGGAAAAGTAGCCGAGCGGCGGAACCGCTAGAAGGAGGTTGACCCACCAGGGCTCGGCGAGGAGTCGAACGCTCATTCCCTGATTTTACGTGGAAGCTGAGCCAAACGCTCGACCGACCAGTTCCACCCGGGCTCATAGGTGGGCTGTCGAACCTCGCCAAGAGCAATAAAAGGCCCGAGAGAAACCGCGGACGACGGCACATGGCGGCTGCTGTCGCCTTTTCTCTTTGCCGCCGTGATCTCCGGCTGATACTTCCTTCTTTACCTATCTTCTTTTCTTTAGACTGTGGGCCCCGCGCCATCAAGCGAGCGAAACAATTGCCGTGACTTGTGCGTAGAATGGCCAGGGAGCGTGTGCCCGAATGACGAGGGGCGTGTTGAAACGCGGCGTGTTGTTTCGCGAACCCGTCGGGGTGGCGCTTGAGACACTGCGCCAGCACAAAATGCGCTCCTTCCTGATGTTGCTTGGCATCATCCTGTCGGTTGCGACCCTTATTGTCGTGATTTCACTGATTTCCGGTGTGAACCAATACATCGCCGACCGCGTGGCCAATCTCGGCTCCAACGTGTTTCTGTTGACGCGCTTCCCGCTTATCACCGACGTGGAAGAGTACGTAAAAGCCAACCGGCGCAACAAAAAGGTGACCTGGGACGACTACGAAGCGCTGCGCGAGAACCTGAAGCTGCCGCTGCGCGTGGGCGTGGAATTGCGCACGGACGGAAAAGTGCGCCGAGGCACGGAAAGCATCACTGACGTGAACATTCGCGGCGTGACCGCCAACATGGGCGACATCGATCCGGTGACCCCCCGCGATGGACGGTACATTTCCGACGGCGACGACGAGAGCCGCTCCCAAGTGACCATGATTGGCAACGACCTGGCTACCAAGCTGTTCCCCAACGTGGATCCCATCGGGCGGGAGATTCTGATCGAGGGGCGTCCGTTTCAGGTGGTAGGAGTTGCAAGAGTCATCGGCACGGCCTTCGGGCAGTCTCAGGACAATTTTGCCTACATTCCGATCCAAACCTATCTCAAGATGTACGGGACGCAAGACACCATTTGGCTCAACATCCAGGCGCGCGGGCCGGAGTGGATGGCACGTACGCAGGATGAGGCGCGGGCGATGATGCGGGCGCGACGGCACCTGCCGCCGAACGAGCCGGACAATTTCGGCATCTTCGATCAGGCCTCGCTGATGGAGCTGTGGAAGAACCTGACCGGAGTAATCGCCAAGGCCATGGTTGGAATTGTCTCGGTGTTTTTGGTCATCGGTGGCGTGGTCATCATGAACGTGATGCTGGCGACGGTCACCGAGCGAACGCGGGAGATTGGCATCCGCAAGGCGCTGGGTGCGCGGCGCGGTGATATTCTGCTGCAGTTTTTGATCGAGTCCGCCGTGATGGCAGCCATTGGCGGGGTGGTGGGCGTTGCGCTGGCTTATGGAATCGCAGGAGTCGCGAAAGCCATTTCCGTGCCGATGAACGTACCGTTCATTGCCGTACTGATCGCCGAAGCGATTTCCGCAGCCGTGGGAATTTTCTTCGGCGTGTACCCCGCCAAGAAGGCCGCCGGGTTGCAGCCTATTGAAGCCTTGCGGCAAGAGGTTTAGCGCTCTTGAGGATCACCGCGCACATGCAGTTGGGGGAGAACGCGCACATGGCATTGACCACGCTGCGGGAAAACAAGATGCGTTCCTTCCTGACCGTGCTCGGCGTGGTCATCGGCATTACCGCGCTGCTTTCCGTCGTGTCCATCCTCATGGGAGTGTATGCAGACGTGAATGCCTACCTCTCGGACTACGGGCCGGACACGCTGTTTCTTTTTCGGTTCGACCCGGGCATCCACACAGGGCGCCTGACGCCGGAGGACCGGGCCCGCAAGCCGCTAACGCTGGAGGATGCCGAAGCGATCCGGGAATTGTGCCCGGCGGTGCGCGCGGTGACCGCCAGCGTGTATCCGCGGTTCGAGGAAGAAGGGCCGGCGCGCGGGCCGGTCACGGCGCGCTACCTGAGTAAGGAAGTTTCCGGGATCGATTACAACGGAACTCTCCCGGCAACCGAAGAAGTGTTCAACTCGCGGCCGGCGCGCGGGAGATTTTTCAGCGAAGCGGAAAATCAGCACCGTGCGGACATCGCGCTCATCGGTTCGGACATCGCCAAGACACTCTATCCGGACATGGATCCTCTCGGGAAAGCGATCCTGATTGACGGCGTGTCCTACGAGGTGATCGGCGTGCTGGAGCCTCGCAAAGGCCAGTTAGTAAAGGACCAATCTGCCGACAAGGCCGTGCTGGTGCCGTACCGTACTTACAAAAAGCATCTGCCGATGGACGACGAAAACCTGGTCGGAGCGGTTGCCTATCCTGGGCGCATGCCGGAAGCCCAGGACCAGATTCGCGGTGTGCTGCGTCGGCGGAGAAACGTGCCGTACAGCAAGCCGGATAATTTCGGGATGGCCAGCGCGCAACAAGTCGCGGACCAGTTCCGGCAAATCACGTCGTCCGTGGCGCTGCTGATTTTTGCGATCAGTTCGATCGGTCTGCTGGTGGGTGGCGTCGGCGTGATGAACATCATGCTGATGTCGGTGACGCAGCGCACGCGCGAGATTGGCGTGCGCAAAGCAATTGGAGCGCGGCGCAGCGACGTCATCTGGCAATTCCTCACCGAAGCGATCGTGCTGACCGGGTCGGGAGGCGTCATCGGCGTGCTGCTCGGCGCAGGCATCAGCTTGCTGATCAATTTGGCGGTGCCGTCCCTGCCCTCCTATGTTCCGCTCTGGGCCATCGTGCTGGCGGTCGCCGTGTCGATGGGCGTGGGCCTGTTTTTTGGAATGTATCCGGCGATCAAAGCGGCGCGGCTCGATCCGGTTGAGGCGCTCCGCTACGAGTAACTCATGGCTCTCGGAGAGCCACAACGAAGGATGAAAATGGACCCAGGCACCTATGCTTTGTTTTCAACGCGATAGGCAGCTATTTTCATAGGAGTAAGTTAGGGAAAAGCGTGGAGGGACCTCTCGCGAAGTCCCACGGGTTGTCTGGACCTACAACGCATGGGCAAGTCGCATGCGGCCCTGGCAGCAGGGGATTCTGCGGTTGCGCATCGAGGCAGCATTGCGTATGTTCTTGCCATGAAACTGAGCAAAATGCTCCTGGTAGTTCTGGCTCTCCTGGTTTCTTTCCGCTTGGCGGGTCTCGCCGAAACCCAGCAGCCGATGCCGGCCAGCGTGGCGACCGGATTCAACTTGATCCGCGAAGACACGCTGCGCGCGGACCTGACGTTTCTGGCCTCGGACGCGCTCGAGGGCCGAATGTCATTGCAAAATGGCGACGCGGTGGCCATCCAATGGATTGCCTCCGAGTTTGCCAAGGCCGGACTGCAACCGGCCGAGAATGGCAGCTTTTTGCAGCCCGTCGAGCTCATCGAATACCGCGCGGACCGCGCGCAGAGTTACGTGGCGCTGAAGCGCAGCGGAAGCGAGAAGCAATGGAAATTTCCCGACGCGTTGGGCTCTTACCATTCCGATGTTGATGTGACCGCGGAGGTAATCTTCGCTGGCTACGGCATCACCGCGCCCGAGCTTGCTTACGACGATTACCAGGACATCGACGCGCACGGAAAAATCGTGCTGATTTTCGATCACGAGCCGCAGGAGACCGATCCCAACTCCATCTTCAACGGCACCGGCAACACGCGTTACGCCACCGGGCGCGTGAAAATCCTGAACGCGCAAGCGCATGGGGCGGTGGGCGTGCTGATCGCAGCGGAACCCAACCGCAAGCATCCGTCGAATCAGGAGCGCGTCGCCCGAATTGGCGGATCCATTACACGCGCGGTGCCGCTTCCTTCGCAGGCGCTGGCTGAGGACGAACTCCATACGCCTGCGGCCATTATTTCGGACGCGGCGGCCAAGGAAATCTTCGCCACCGCGGGAGCAGCTCCTTCGGAGCTGCAAGCGGCCATCGACCGCGACCTGAAGCCGCAATCGCGCCCGCTGCCGGACACGCAAGCCACCTTGCATTACCGGAACGTTTCCGTGAGCACCGGCAAATCCTACAATGTTGCCGGATTGTTGGAGGGCAGCGACCCGCAGCTCAAGGCGGAGACGATCATTTTCTCCGGGCACCACGATCATGATGGCATCAGTGGCGACCAAATCTGGCACGGCGCGGACGACAACGGCTCCGGTACTGTTGGTGTGGTTGCGCTGGCACAGGCGTTCGCCGCCAATGCCGCGCATGGCGAAAAACCAAAACGGTCGCTTCTCTTCGTGGTGTTTGCCGCCGAGGAGCGCGGCTTGCTCGGCTCCTTCTACATGGCGGCGCATCCGCTGCGCCCGCTTGAGACCACGCGCGCGGTCATCAACTTCGACATGATCGGCCGCAACGAAACCGCGAGCGACCAGACCAAAGGCTTGATCGAAATTCCCGCTGATACCACCAACCGGCTGAACCTCATCGGCCGATCGTACAGCCCCGACTACGATCGCATCGTGGAGGAAGAAAACAAGTACGTCGGCCTCGATCTGGACTACCGTTTCGACCGCGACTACGCCCTGAATATCTTCTTCCGAAGCGATCAATTCCCGTTCGTGCTGCACAACCTTCCTTCGTTTTGGTGGTTCACCGGCTTTCACCCCGACTACCACCACACCACCGACACCGCGGACAAAATCAATTACGCGAAAATGGCCAAGATCCTGCGCCTGGCCTACTTGAGCGGATTCCGATTCGCGAACGAAGCCGCCCCGCCTAGATTCATCGCCAACCCCGGCGGCAAAGCTGCCAGCCAAGCCAACGAACATCGACAGAACTAACCCCTTCCCGGCAAAGCGGTCAGCGGGTCGGCTTGGCTTCGAGCTGGGCGACGCGGGCCTTGACGATTTTCTCAATCAGGGCAAGCGGAAGCGGCTTGTTTAGGGGGAAATGGATAGTCCCTTTCGAGGTCGAAAAGCTCTTGAGTTCTTTCTTGAAGGCTTCGATGACCGCGGCCGTCGGGAATAAACTGCAATGGTCGGAAAATGCGGCGAACCACACCAGGATCCCCTTGTGCTTGAAGGCCGGCATCCGGTAGCTGATGGTTTCCCTAGCTTCGCGAGGCACTGCTCGGCGGATCGCCGCGCGCATTTTGCTTAGAGCGCTGCGGGCCGGTGCTGGAACACGAGCGAGGTATTCGGCCACATTTCTTGGAGCGGCTTTGCCTTTGGCCGTCGCGCTGCCTGCTTTCTTCTTTTTCACACCGGAGAGTATAGCAAAGCGATCGCGCCCGTTGCGCCCGGACCGCTCAATAGCCTTCGGGCGGAACTTCGTAGCCGGCAGCTTCGAGCGAGCCCGCACCACTCCAAGTCTGGATTGAACCGCGCCATTCTGGATGCTTCGCCGTTCGAGTTGCGCCGCCAGTTGGAGTACAAGGCGTTGTGGCGGGGAGAGGGTTGTTGATAGCCGTTCCTCCCCAGAACACCAGCCGCTCGTGCCCCAACTGCGGCCATGTATCAGCCGAGAACCGCATTGTATTCGTGCGTAGCATGAGACCCGTAGGAACCTCTCCCTTCAGGGACCCTTCAGGGAGGGGAGGAGGTCAAGCTCGGCCAGGATTCCTAGCGGGGCGACCAGGAAAATTCAGCGCTTCCAGAATTTCATCACCGCGGAATAATCGAGGTCTTCCTTGGCGGCGCCTTTGACAGCGTTGTAGACTTCGCGGGCGGCGGCGGTGGCGGGCAGAGCGACGCCCAGCTGATTGCCAAGGTCAAGCGCAAGACCAAGGTCCTTGTGCATGAGGCGCAGCGGGAAGCTCGGGACGTACTCGCCCTTGAGCAAATTGGGAGCTTTGACGTCCAGAACGCCGGAACGGGCCATGCTGGATTGCATGACTTCGACGAGCTTTTCGCCGGGGATCCCGGCGCAACTCGTGAGGGCCAGGGCTTCGGCGAGGGCGTCTACCTGGAGAGCCAGGATGAGGTTCATGGCCAGCTTGATGGTTTGGCCGGCGCCGTTCTTTCCGAGGTGAAACAGTTTCTTGCCCATGACCCGGAGAACGGGCTCGGCTTCTTTTAAAGTTTCTTCCTCGCCCCCAATCATAAACACGAGTTCGCCTTTTTTGGCGCCCCAATCCCCGCCGGTGACGGGCGCGTCGAGGAAACGCACGCCGCGCTCGGAACAAGCGGCGGCGATTCTGCGAGCCAGCCCGGGGGAGACGGTGCTGGAGTCAACATAAATGCTGCCGCGCTTGAGCGAGCCCATCGCGCCGCAGTTGCCCCAAAGCACTTCTTCGAGGGCGGGAGGATCGCTGACGATGGTGAGCAAGAAGTCCGCAGCGGCCGCCACCTCCCCGGGAGATTTTGCGAGTTTGGCCCCGGCGGCAACCAGTTCATCGGCGCGCGAAGGCGTGCGGTTCCAAACGGTGAGCGGGTAGCCGGCCTTGATGAGGTTCATGCCCATGGGACGGCCCATCAGGCCGAGACCGATGAGCCCGATCTGTTTGGCGGCGAGATTCAAGAGAGCCCTCCTCGACGGCGGTTGGCTTTCGGACGCGAGCAATTGGCCACAAGAAAAAAGATTATTGTAGCCGAATTTTGTTTTACAGGAAGCAGGCGGGAGGAGTCCAGGAGAAATTCAGGCGGTTTTGGAGCCCTCGTCGAGGGGGAGGGCACGTGCGCCGCGAGTCGAAGCCGCGGCAGCCAAAGCTGTACCGCGGGGCTTGCCCGCAGCATTCCTAGCGTCGGGAGCTTCCGGGCTGGAGGCGGGCTTCAGGGCAACCGGGCCGGCGGTTGCGTTTGCGCTGGGGTCCGGTTTTTCTTCGATGCGGACCAGACACTGATAGGGAATCTCCCAGCGGAAGTGCCCGTTCTTCCCGCGTTGCTCGAAGCTTTGCTCGAGGAAAATGGAGCGGCCCGAATCGCCAACAAAAACTCCGGAAGCAGGCAACAGAATGTCCCCGGCGCGATATTGCACTTCCACACGTCGACCGAGAAAGGACGAGTAGCGGGCCATCCTTTTCCTAGTGTCGTCACTTGGCAGTAACAGACGCAATAGTACGAACGGTCTCCCCCGGCCCGACCCCTACCGCGGAGACGGCACAAGGCGGAAGGCGAGTGCTTGACTTTTCCTCGGGGCGCGATATTGTCTCGGTCACAATAAGGAAACGGTTCGCGCGGGGAGGCGTGGCGTGGCGGCGCTCGATGAAACCGTTGCAGATGGACTGGCGGCGTATTACGAATTTGTCGCCGAACATCTGCACAAGTGGGTGGACCCGCTGACCAACGACGAGTTCTGGCGCAAACCATATCCGTACGGAAACAGCGTGGGGCACTTGGTGCTGCATTTGACCGGCAATCTGAGTTATTACATCGGTAGATGCGTCGCGGAAACGGGGTACGTGCGGGACCGGGACCGTGAGTTCAGCGATCCCTATCCACCACACAAGGAGGCGGCGCTCGAGGCATTTGATAAGGCCGTCGCCATGGTAGTAGACACGATTCAAAAGCAGAGTGAGGGAGACTGGGGCAAGGGGTACACCGCAGAGCGCGAGCCTGAAGCCAAAAGTCGCTTTCAGATTTTCGTGCGATGCGCGGGGCACGCTTATCATCACGTGGGGCAGATTATCTACCTGAGCCGAGAGCTGGCGAGAACTTAAGGCCGGGAAGAACGCCTCGCCGGAACGCGGAGTGGGCGGACGCGGCGAGCGAAGTGGAACGCGAGTGGTCGAACAGAAGAAACTAACCAAGGGCAAGGCCGCCCTTTTGCTGATTCTGTCGGCTTTAGGGGCGATCGTGTCGGCAAAGGAACTGCATGGATGGCACGTCTACCTGGGATTTGCCATTATCGCTGTCGTACTTCTTGTCGTATTTCTCATCTGGAACCGGAAATCCTGAACGACTTTTTCCTGAAGGACGGGGGTAGGCGGAGATGTGCAAAGTGTCTTGGATGGCTCTTTGGGTGGCGTGGTGCGGAATGTTGGCGGTTTTGCCGGCCGAGCAGACGGCCAAGCCTGCGCAAGGGCCGTCGTCCAGGGTGCCGACCATCGACCAGTCGCTCGAATGGCAAAGCGCGTTCAACCCGAAGATTTCGCCCGACGGCAAGCGCGTGGTTTACGAGGTGCAGAAAACCAACTGGGAGGAGAATGCGTTCGAACGGAACTTGTGGATCGGCGACGTCGCGAGCGGGGAAACGCATGCGCTGACGACGGCAAAGAAGTCGAGCACGAATCCCGAGTGGTCGCCGGACGGGAAGTGGATCGCCTTTCTCTCTGACCGGCCGGCGCAAATCGCAGGAACGCCGGAAGGCAAGAAACAACTGTATGTGATTTCCTCGGAGGGAGGGGAAGCACAGCAAGTGACGAAGGTGGAAAACGATGTGAGTGATTTTGCGTGGGCCCCGGATTCGAAACGCATCGCCTTTTCCATGACCGATCCCGAGACCAAGGCCATGAAAGACCGAAAGGAAAAGTACGGAGACTATTCCATGGTGCATGGCGACTATCAGATGACCCATCTCTGGACCGTCGAGTTCTCAAGCGGAAGTCCTGGCGCGGCCGAGCCGAAGCGGCTGACCGAAGGAGACCAATTCAGTGTCGGGGACTTTTCCTGGTCGGCGGACGGAACGCGCATCGCGTTCAGCGCGCAAAGGGATCCGGACTTGATTTCCCTTGGCACGGCAGATTTGTACGTCATCAGCGTGAACGACAAGGCCGTGAAAAAGATGGTGAGCACCCCAGGACCGGACCGCAACCCGCACTGGTCGCCGGACGGGAAGAAAATCGCCTTCGAAACCGCGGCGGGGTCGCAGTTCTTCTTCTATACGGATCGCAGGATCGGCGTGGTCCCCTCCGATGCGGGCGCAGTGCAGATTCTGACGGAATCTTTTGATGAAGACCCATCGCTCGTCGGCTGGGGACCGGATGGAATTTATTTTGCCGCGGCACAGAAGACCGCGTCGCATTTGTTCCGGCTGAACCCCGAGAACGGAGCTATCGAGAAACTAAGCGCGCCGGAGGAAATGGTGGCATCCGGCTTTTCCTTCTCGCAGGACTACAAAACGGCGGCCTATCGAGCGGCACTCGACAACCAGTATGGGGAGATCTACACAACCAGCGTTACGCCGTGGCGGGCCAGGAAACTGACCGCGATGGGAGAGCAACTCAAAGGATTCACGCTGGCGCACCGCGAAGTGGTTTCCTGGAAGTCCGGGGACGGAACGACGATTGAAGGAGTGCTGTACACACCGCCGGATTTCGACGTCAGGAAAAAGTATCCCCTGCTGGTGGTGATTCATGGCGGGCCGACGGGAACCGATCAGCCGGTCCTGAACGCCGATCGTTACTATCCGATCGAACGGTTTGTGGCCAAAGGCGCGCTGGCGCTGCGGCCAAATTACCGCGGCTCGGCAGGCTACGGAGAGAAATTCAGGTCATTGAACGTGCGGAATCTTGGCATCGGAGATTATGCGGACGTGATTTCCGGGGTGGATTCGCTTATCGCCAAGGGTGTTGTTGATAAGGACCGCGTCGGCGCGATGGGGTGGAGCGAGGGCGGATACATTTCTGCCTACGTCACGACGTTTAGCGACCGCTTCAGGGCGGTGTCGGTGGGCGCGGGAATTTCCGACTGGACCACCTATTACGTGAACACGGACATTACCCCCTTCACCCGGCAATACCTCCACGCCACGCCGTGGGACGACCCGGAGATTTACTGGAAGACCTCGCCCATCAGCAACCTCGCGAAGGCGCAGACGCCTACACTGATTCAGCACGGAGAGAACGACCGGCGCGTGCCGATTCCGAATGCCTACGAACTGCGGCAAGCGCTGGAAGACCGCGGCGTTCCCGTCAAGATGACGGTTTACAAGGGATTCGGGCACGGCATCACCAAACCGAAGCAACAGCGCGCGGTCATGGAAGAAAATGAAAAGTGGTTCGGGCAATATATCTGGGGCGAAAAGCCGGAAGAAAGGAAACCGGCCGAGCCCAAAAAAGACGAAAAGAAATCAACCGCAGCGGTAAACCCGTAAATGGGGAAGCGGCCGGAGGTCGGGTTCGACCCAGCCGTCCCGCGCAGCCGGCGTCCGCAGCAAATCCTGCGAATAGTACTGGGAGGGAAGATTCTTGTCGCACAGTTCCGCGTGGGCGGTAAGAAATTCTTCAAACGCGCAGCCTTCCGGGGTTTCCACAAGAGCCGCCGCGACCAGGCGCATCCAGAACAAGGTGAGCGTGTGGTGATACTTCTCGCTCGCGGCGTGGTGATTGGCGAAGCGACGGATGCCGGCGGACATACGCTCGGCGGCGCGCGTGGCGTCAGAAGACTTCAAGTAGAGCCAAGCGACGCGAAGATGCTCCCGGTGGCGAAACTGGTCTGGCGGAAAAGAAAGGTTTTCGAATGCGCGGAGAAAGTCTAGGTCGCTCCAGGCGCGGACGCCGGAGCCGAGATGCGTATCGGCCATAGTGGTTTGGAAAAAATGTGAGATGGAAACTTCTTTTACTCTATCACACTTCCTCTTGGGAACCCGGAAGAAGGGAGCGACATCCGGCAAAGCTGGTTTCCAAATTGGCCTGTTACTCGAGTTTCGCTCCAAACTCCGACGGGAAAACGATTCCATCGGCGGCCTTGTAGGGCAAATCCCCGGGAAAGCCCGGCCTCCGGTTTACTAGCTTTCGAGCTTGAAGCGGGAAGACGCGAGGCGGTAGAAGCGACGCCAAACCAGGCGGTTGATGAGCACCACGATCAAGGCCATGGCCAGCGTTGCAGCAAGCAGCATATCGAAGCGACCAGCGTCGGTGGCGCTGCTGATGGTGCTGCCCAGTCCCGGCGCGGAAACGATCTTTCCCTGAAAGTGGAAGTACTCGGCAATGATGCTGGCGTTCCACGCGCCGCCCGACGCGGTCACCATGCCGGTGACCAGATAGGGAAAAATGCCGGGCAGGATCAGAAAACGCCAGCGATCCCACGAGCCGAAATGAAAGACTTGCGCCGCCTCCTTGAGGTCGGTGGGAATAGCCAGGGCGCCGGCGATCACGTTGAAAAGGATGTACCACTGCGTGCCCAGGAGCATGAGCAGCATGGCCGCGAGCTCCATGCCGCCGCGAAGGCGGAGGAAGAACAAAAGAATGACGGGGAAGAGCGCCGTGGCCGGGACCGAGGCGGCTATTTGAACAAGCGGCTGAGCAATGCGGGCAAGCCGCGGACTGAAGCCGATGGCCACGCCCGCAGGAACGGTCCAGAGCGCGCTCAAAAGCAGAGCGGAATTGACGCGAAGGAAAGTAAGCGCGGCGCTGCGCAAGAGTTCGAGGTAATCTTCGGGATGAAGATCGGAGAGTTCGCGGAAGGTGTGGAATACGGTGAACGCCAGGCCAACCAAAATTCCCGCAGCCAGCAAGTAGGCCATTCCGCGGCGGAGGCGATGCTGCTTCGGAGCGGCAAAGGATTCGGCGGCCCGGCGAGCGCTCCGAGTGAACAGAAGCGTCAGCCGGCTGACAAGGGGATGAAAGAGGCGCCGATACAGCCGGATGATGAGAGAAGTGCGACCGATCAGATCGCGCAGCGCGGGATGCGCGGCGCCGGAACTTTCCACCTGCTCGAATTTGAATTTGTCCGCCCAGAGGATGATGGGACGCCAGGCCAGCTGGTCCAGTAGGACGACAACCGCGATCATGGCCGCGACACCCCACAAAATGGCGCGCGTGTCACCGTGGTTCGCGGCGGTTTCGAGGAAGGAGCCGAGGCCTGGCAATCGGAAGTCCCGTTTGCCAAGCACGAACATTTCGCAGGCCATCAGAAAAAACCAGCCGCTGGCGACAGAGACCATGGAGTTCCAGACCAGGCCGATGGTGGCGAAGGGAAGATCCAGTTCAGCAAAGCGCTGCCAACGGCTGAAGCGGTAAATGATGGCGGCTTCGCGTAGATCGCGCGGAATGGTTTTCAGCGAAGAGTAAAAGCTGAAGGAGATATTCCAGGCCTGGCCGGTAAAAATCAGCAGGATCGAGCCCAGCTCGATGCCCAGCTGGCTGTGCGGGAAAAGGGCGACCATGGCCAGCATCACGCCGGGAAGGAAACTGAGCACGGGAATCGACTGCAAAATGTCGAGCAGAGGAATCATGACCATTTCGGTGCGGCGCGAGCTGGCCGCGAGATAGCCGAAAGCCAAAGCAAAGACCAGACTGATGGCGTAGGCGATGACCATGCGCACCAGCGAGTACAAGGCGTAAAGAGGAAGGTCGCGCGGATTCTGCGAAATTTGCGCCTGGGGATGAGCGGGACCGAGCCAGGTGTGGCCAATGGCGTAGACTCCAAAAATGGTGGCAAATACAAACAGAAAAACAGCGACATCGATCAGCAGAGCCCAGGCCGAGCGCGCACCGGCCGGGCGCGGCGCGGCGGGAGGATGCGGTGTGGGGTGAACGGCGGGGAGCGCAGGCGCGGGCACGGTGGGCTCACGGCTCGGTGAGGGTCAGTTTGCCGGATTGCGAATCATAATCAAAAATCTCGGCATAGCGTCCCCACTGGATGGCGGTTTCGAGCTGCCGGCGGGATTCCTCCTGGCTGAAGTGCTCGTCGAGCAGATCGCGGAAAAAGTCCTCGCTGAGCGTGCGGTTGGATTTGGCCTTGAGGGCTTGTTCCATTTGCCGGAGCAAAGGCACATTGGCGAGGGCGGTCTTGCGGAAGATGGCTTTGCGGGTCTGAATGTCGGCCTGGGCGAAGGCATAGCCTTCCGGCGTGATAATGGCATCGCCCTCCTCCACGCGAAGCAAACCTAAGAGAACCGCGGTGTCGATCGTGGGCAGAAGAGACTCCAAATCCATACTGAGTTCCTCGGAGAGGCGATGTAGGTCTACGCGCCCGCCGCGGTCGACGAGGATTTCGAGCAAGCCCGCCATTCCGCCGGGGCGCGTGTGCGGGAGCATGACCGCCTTGGACTTCGGAGCGACACCCGGGATTCGCGTGCGCGGCGGCACGGAACCGTCTTTGTGTTCCGGCCGCGTCAGTACGCGATAAATGGAATCCACAAGGTCGAGGAACTCCGGGCTCTTGCGATCGCGAGGATGAGGAAGGGCAACCGCAAAATCCGCGTGGATGTGCGCGGGATGGCGGCCGAGGACGATGATGCGGTCCGCCAGAACGACGGCTTCCTCGATGTTGTGGGTGACGATGAACACGGCGCGCGTGGGGATCTTGTGGCCGAGCCAGAGCTCGAGCAGTTCGCCGCGCAGCGTTTCCGCCGTAAGCACATCGAGCGCGGAAAACGGCTCGTCCATGAAGAGCACTTCCGGTTCGACAACCAATGCGCGGGCCACGCCTACGCGCTGCTTCATGCCGCCGGAAAGCTCCTTGGGGTAAGCCGACTCGAAACCGTCCAGCCCGACGGCGTCCAGGATGCGCAAAGCGCGCTTGCGACGCTCAAGGGGAGGGATGCCGCGGGCTTCGAGCGGAGCTTCGACGTTTTCAATGACCGTAAGCCAGGGAAAGAGCGCGAAACTCTGGAAGACAATGGAAACGTTGCGAAATCTTCCGTCAACCGGCTGGCCGTGCCAGTAAACCGCGCCCCCGGTGGCGGGAGAAAGGCCGGTGAGCATGCGCATGAGCGTGGATTTCCCGCAACCGGATGCCCCGAGCAAGGCGATGATTTGTCCCGGGTAAATCGCCAAATCAATGGGCGCAATGACTTGGATGCGGCTGCCATCGGCCTGCGGATAGTGCTTCTCCAACTGACGAGCCTCAATGATTGGTTCGGGCGCGGCGTCAGTGGTGTTTGCAGTGCTCATGTGCGCGTGTATTATCGCTCAACTGCCAGGTGGGCGCACCCGGCCGCTCGAGCGCGCAAAGGGGCGCTTCCGCTGCCATGGCTGTGACATGAACGCGAGATGACATTTCCTCGACAAGGCCCAAACCCATTGGACGCGCGCGCCGGCCTACGCCGATGGTTCTCCGCGTTGGGTGTTTCCCTGGGAACAGCCATCCTGGTCGTCACGCCGTTTTTCTGGCGGGGAAACGCCTCGGGACACGACATTGCCTTTCACGCGTCCTCCTGGCTGGACGTGGCGGAGCAATGGAAAGAAGGAATTGTTTATCCGCGCTGGTGCCAGTGGGCCAATAACGGCTTTGGAGAGCCGCGCTTCATTTTTTATCCGCCCCTGTCGTGGATGCTGGGGGCGGCGCTGGGGTTCGTCGCGCCGTGGAGCGCGGTGCCCGGCCTCCTCATCGTGTTGGCGCAAACGCTCGGGGGGATTTCCATGTTCGCGCTGGCGCGGCGATTTTTTTCCCCGGCGGCCGCAATGTTTTCGGCGGCCTGCTACGCCGGCAATCCGTACGCGCTGCTGGTGGTGTACTTGAGAAGCGATTTTGCGGAGCTGCTGGCGTGCGCGCTGCTGCCGATGCTTGTGTTGGCTGCAGTCGAGTTGTGCGGTCTCATGGAGAATTGCCGGAGATCGACGCCCCGCGTGGCCGCGATCTTTGCCTTCCTTTTTGCGTGCATATGGCTCTGCAACGCGCCAGCGGGCGTAATCGCGAGCTACAGCATGGCACTGCTTTTTGTGTGGGCGGCCATTCGAGCAAAATCTCTCGCTCCGGTGTGGCGGGGCGCTTGTGGTTTGACGCTGGGATTCGGGCTCGCGGGATTCTATTTGGTGCCGGCCCTGTACGAGCAACGCTGGGTCAATATCCGCCAGGCCCTTTCGCCCGGACTCGAGCCGGCGCAAAACTTTCTTTACACGACGCTCGGAGATCCGGAACACAACGCCTTCAATTGGGTCGCTTCGAGTGTGGCCATGCTGTTAATGGCGCTAACCACGATTGCCGCGCTCCTCGGAAGGAGCGCTTCCGAGAATCGGGACAACGGAAAAGCTGCCGGAAAACTTTGGCGGGTGATGGCGCTGCTGGGCGTCGCGGCCGCTGTTTTGATGATTCCTCCCAGCTCGCTTCTCTGGGAGCTTCTGCCGGAACTGCGCTTCATACAATTTCCCTGGCGGTGGACGGGCATCGTTGCCGTGCCTTATGCCTTTTTCGGAGCCGGAGCGATAGGCAGGGCGCGTGTGCGCTGGATCTGGGCGAGCGTGGTGATTCTCGCCGTTGCGGGGACGGCCACCTTCCTGGTTCGCAAAGCCTGGTGGGATTCCGACGATATTCCCGTGCTCGAGGATGCCATTGCCAGCGGCCAGGGTTTTGATGGAACCGACGAATACGATCCGATAAGCGACGATCACACCGATCTGCCTGCCAAAGCGCCACAGGTGCAAATCCTGCCCGCGAAAGATGCGCAATCATCCGCACCGAAGGCGGAAATTCGGATTGTGCGATGGACGGCGGAAGAAAAGGAACTCAGCGTGACCTCACCTCGGCCGCTGCGGTTGGCGATTCGATTGCTAGATTACCCGGCTTGGCGCGTGGAGGTGAATGGCCAATCGGTTACTCCACAGTCTCGTAACGGGACGGCTCAGATGATCTTGCCTCTACCGGCAGGCAGAGCCCGAATTAGGTTAAGTTTTAAGCGCACCCTGGACCGGGATCTTGGCAACGTGCTGTCCGGGGTCAGCGCATTTGCCCTCCTGGCGGCACTTTGGGGGGTGGCGGGGAGAAGGTCAAGACCGCGTCTAGAGGACTCCCGAGACCAATCCAGCTGATGGCCGGCTGCGACGCCTGGCCAGGTAGCAGATGTCGCAACGTGTCGCTCCATGTCGCTTGCCAAGCAATCCAGTTCGGCGTAGCCTCACAGCAATTTGGAAAGCTAACCACAAGGTGCGCTCCCGGTAAATGGAACAGCAGTCTTAAAAAACGGTGGAACGGAGGAACGTCCGCATGGTTTCCCGGGTCATTCTTGGCTTCGGAACGGTAGCGCTGCTGGCTCTTTCCGCGGAAACTACCGTGGCGTTCGCGGATGAGCCAAAACCCACGCCAGACAACACGATTCACGTGGAATTGACCGAACCGGTAAAGCCTCAGGCTTTCGCGCGCCCGCTCAAATTTTCTTTAACCGACGTGACCGATCGCTCCGGCAACGCCCAGCCGATGCTGGTCTACAAACCGAGGAACGGAATCTTCCTCGACCGGACGCCAGTAGAAATCACGCGAGAGGCGTTCTCAAACTGCTTGAAGTCCGCCGATATGTTGGCGCCTGACCGGGAGTCGGCTGACTTCCTGCTGACGGTTTACCTATTCCGGTTCGGGCTGACCGACAGCTCGGGGATGGACTTCTTCGGCAAGGTGGAACTTGCCGTGGTGGTGAAAAATCCGAAGACCGGGAAATCCCAACAGGTCTCCGCGGCGGGGACCTCCATC
Organism: Acidobacteriota bacterium; assembly: GCA_003223215.1. Lineage (GTDB taxonomy): Bacteria > Acidobacteriota > Terriglobia > Acidiferrales > UBA7541 > Acidiferrum. The sequence continues at coordinate 17,428 of QHYH01000133.1, read as the reverse complement.
TCGGGTGTCGCGCTGCGCAAGAAGAACATCCAGAAACATGTGCTGGAGGACATTAACAATGCTTTCGGCGATGCCTTGCGGAATTTTTTGCGGGGCCAAAATTTGCGGGATGCAATCACGGCGCTGGATGTGCCGCCCGATACCAAAGCGCCTGCCACGACGACGCCACCGGGCTCCGACAAACCAATTGGGACACCGATCGGTTGAGGATCAGCGAAGGGATTCTGAAAGGAGACTCGAAATGCAATTCATTCGAATGACCATGGTGGTTGCTTTTGTTGTGGCGGCGCTGCCCGGGTTTGCCAAGGACAAGGAAGCACAGTTCAAGTCCGTGGAAGCGAAACATTTCGAGCGGGCCGAAGGGGTCGAACTGTCGCCCGAGTTTACCGACTATCTCTACGCCGAGCTGCGCGCGGAATTGACCAAGGCGAAGCTGTTCGGCCAGGTCCTCGGGGAAGGCGAAGTCGTGGATGCCGCGGACGCCCCGTCTTCCATCATTATCGAAGGCAACATCACGGAATATAAGAAGGGCAGCGTCGCGAAGGATGCCCTGATCGGATTTACAGCCGGCTGGCGCAGCATGAAGGTGGACACCACCATCAAACGGCGCAGCGACCAAAGCGTCGTCGCGAGCCCCCAGATTCACGTACGAGCTTCGCCGCGGTGGAAGGACAAGGTGCTGGCGAAGGAAGCCGCACACCAAATTGTCAACGAGCTTAAGAAAGCACTCAAAGACAAGGACCCAGCGAAATAGGCAGGGCTCGATAGGCTTCTGACAAGGATTGCACCTATGTGCGACCACAAACGGAACCGTGGATGGCACACGGTTCGAGCATTCCTGGCTTCTTGGCTGTTGTTACAAGCCGGAACGCCGCCGGAGAACTTGGCAGCGGCACCGCCGCCGAAACTAAAAGTGCGCGGGTATCTTACGGCGCGGGTGGACGACACGACTGTGGCCATCCTTGACGACCAGATTCACTGTACCAGCGCAAAGATCGTGGCCCATGACAGCTCCGGGGACCGGCCCATAACGGGCGGGGAGCTGGCAACCGGCATGTTAGTCGAGGCCGAGGGGAGCTGGACGGGTCATCATCAATTCACTGCAGAGAGGGTCACGGTGGACGCTGGACTGCTTGAGAAGCAAATCCACTACGCCGCCTACCTCCAGGAGGAACCGAAGGACGCCGAAAGAATCAAGAATGGCGCGCCCGCGGAATTGAAAGTGGACGGGGAATGGCTCCTGGTGGACCCCAAGACAAAGCGCTCCTGGGCGGCGCCTGCGCCCGCTGTCGTGAACGCCAATGACACGAGCGGCGGAAAAACGCCAGACGCAGCGGCAGACTCGGCCAGTCCAGGGAACCTCGCAGGCTACCGCGTGGAATACCACGGGACGCGGCTTGCTGACGGCAAGATTTCTGCCGAAAAAGTCGCATTGGGCGCGCCGGCGCCGGCGGACGCCTACAAGATGCCGCACGGGCTGGAAGTGGTACGCGCAAAAGACCCGCAAACGGGAATTGACATTCTGGAGTTTCGCCGGGGGAAAAAAGTGGATGGCCGGATGAAACTGTTTCCCGACAAGACCGTGCAAACCTATGTCTCCGACCTGGGAGATTCGCTCCTTCCCGCGGGGACGAAGGGTACCACCAAGGCGCTGGAATTCCGCTTCTTCGTAATCGAAGATTCCAGCATCAATGCGGCGGCCCTCCCGGACGGCACGATTCTCGTGAACACTGCGTTATTGGGGGCCATTGAAAATGAGTCGCAGCTCGCCTTCATCTTGAGCCACGAAATCTCGCACGTCCTGCAAGTGCACTACTGGCGGGAGGTGCACGAGACCAGACAGCAACGTATCGGTCTTCTCGTCGCCGGGATTGCCGCCGGCGCTTTCATCGGCGACCTGGGAGTGTTTATGGCCGAGCTTGGGATGATCTCGGTGATCAACGGGCATCAGCGGGAGCTTGAAAACCAAGCCGACCGGCTGGGGCTGCAGAACGTGATCGAGCACGGCTACGATCCGCGTCCAGCACCGGGATTCATGAGGATTATTATCGAGCGCTACGGGATCCGCTCGACGAGCAAGCTCTGGTCCAATCACGACTCGGCGCTGCTGCGCGGCAGCTTCCTCACGGTACAGCTCATGAAACAGTATCCGGATCACCATTTCGATGGGGCACGCGTCAATACGGCAGCCTTCGACTCGATGCATGATGCATTGGGGCCGGTGAGAATCGAATAGCTAGCGGCGGTCGACGGTCGGGTGGCGCACGTCCTGGCCTTGCACGAGGTAGATGACGTCCTCGGCGATGTTGGTGGCGTGGTCGCCAATGCGTTCCAGATTCTTTGCCGCCATGATCAGCTCAAAGGCGGGAAACACCACGCTCGAATCGCCCATCATGTAGGTAAGCAACTCGCGGAAAATCTGATCGCGGTAGTGATCCACCTGGTCGTCTGTCGCAAGAACTTTCTGCGCCAATTCGACGTCGCGCCGCACCACGGCGTTGAGGGCGTTGCGAACCATCTCCTCGACGAGATCGCTCATGCGCGGAAGATCGACATAGGGCTTCACCCGCGGGTGGCGGAGGATGCGTAGCGCACCTTGGGCTATGTTCACGGCCTGGTCGCCGATGCGTTCGAGATCGTTGTTGATCCGCGAGATGGCCAGAACGAAGCGGAGGTCGGTAGCCATAAGCTGGTGCAGAGCCAGAAGCTGCACGACACGGTCGTCGATTTCTATCTGGAGTTCGTTGATGGCGTCTTCTTCTTCAAGCACACGGTTGGCTAAGGCTTCGTCCGATTCCAAAACGGCGTGAACGGCTTGATGCACGGAGCGCTCGGCAAGGCTGCCCATCCACAGCAGGCGCTCCTTGAGAAGGTTCATATCTTTTTCGAAGTGGCGTTCCATCAGAGCCTTTCTTTGAATCCCCCGCTACCGCGAAAAAACAGCTTTCCCGGGCCGCTCGAAGTGTGCGAGCCCCTGGAGAAACTCACCCGAACCGTCCGGTGATGTAAGCCTCCGTCCGCGGATCGCCGGGCGTGGTAAACAGCTGCGGCGTGGGGCTGAATTCGATAAGCTGGCCGATCAGCAGGAAGGCGGTGAAATCGCTGATGCGCGCTGCCTGCTGCATGTTGTGCGTCACGGTAACGATGGTGCAAAACTCCTTTAATTGCACGAGGAGCTCTTCGATCTTTGCGGTGCTGATGGGATCGAGCGCCGAGCAAGGCTCGTCGAGAAGCAGCACCTCCGGGTCGACGGCAAGGGCGCGCGCGATACACAGGCGCTGCTGCTGCCCGCCGGAAAGCTCGTAGGCGGACTTGTGAAGGTGGTCCTTGACTTCCTCCCAAAGGGCGGCACGGCGCAGGCTTTTTTCTACCGCGTCAGCGATAGGGACCTTCGAACCGTTAATTCTCAGCCCGTAGGCCACGTTGTCGAAGATAGACTTGGGAAAAGGGTTGGGGCGCTGGAAGACCATGCCGACGCGGCGGCGAAGAGAAGTCACATCCTGGCCAAAAATGCTGTTGCCATCCAAAACGATCTCGCCCTCCAGGCGCGCGCCGCGAACCGTTTCGTGCATGCGGTTGAGAGTGCGGAGAAGCGTGGACTTCCCGCAACCGGAGGGACCAATGAGAGCCGTAACTTTGTTCGTGGCAATCCCCATGGAGATGTCAAACAGCGTTTGCTTGTTGCCGTAGAAAAAATTGACCTTGGAAATGGCCATGCGCATGGAGAGGGCCGCGGCGGACTCCCGGGCGGCGGTATTGGTTCCAGTCTGCGGAATGTTGACGGACAAAGCGGGCCTCACAGAAGCGTGCATCGGTTAGGACCTCGACACCGAAATACCCCGGGCAAGCACCCCACGGGCGACAATATTTACGACCAGAATCAGACCGAGCAATACTAGCCCGGCAGCCCACGCTTGACGATGCCAATCTTCGTAAGGAGAGATGGCATAGTTATAGATCGCAACCGGCAGAGACGCCGTGGGCTGACCCCAGCCGGGACTCCAAAAGCGATTGCCAAGAGCAGTGAACAGAAGCGGAGCGGTTTCGCCCGCGACGCGGGCAAAAGCCAGCAGAATGGTTGTCAGAATGCCCCGATACGCGGAAGGCACGATGACGGTAACGATGGTTTTCCACTTGCTAGCGCCAAGGGCCATGGCACCTTCGCGGAGGGAGACCGGAACGGAGCGGAGGAACTCCTCGGTGCTGCGGAGCGTGATGGGAATCATCATCAGGCCGAGAGCAAATCCGCCCGCAAAGGTAGAGAAATGCTTGAAAGGCAGAACGGCAAGACTGTAAGCGAAGATCCCGATGACAATCGAGGGCACACCGTTCAGCAGATCAGCCGCATAGCGCACGATGAAGGCGGTGGCGGTGCCGCTAAACTCCGCAAGATAGATGGCGCCGAGAAAGCCGATCGGCACGCCCACGAGCATCGCCAGCATAAGCAGCTTAGCGCTGCCGACAATGGCGTTGGCCATACCACCGCCGGGTTCGCCCACCGGGGCGGGCAGCTTGGTAAAGAAGTTCCAGCTCACGGAAGCCCCGCCGTGGACGATCAGGTAACCGAGGATCAAGAAAAGCACGGAGACGGCCACCACGGCGCAAACACCGGTCATCGAAAGCATAAAAGCGCTTACGAATTTGCGCCAGCGGAGGCGTCTCGTCATGCCTGCCCCAGTCCGGTGCCGCGCTTGGAAGTGACCACGATCATGATGCGAGCGAGACCGTTAAGAATAAAAGTCAGCAGGAAAAGCACGAGACCCAATTCAATCAACGACTGCGTGTAGAGTTCTCCGGTGGCTTCCTTGAATTGGCTGGCGATTACCGACGCGATCGAGTCGCCCGGTGAAAGCAAAGAGGCGCTGATAACCGGCGTGTTGCCGATGACCATGGTGACGGCCATGGTCTCGCCAAGAGCCCGGGCGAGCGCCAGAAACACGGAGCCAAAAATGCCGCTGCGCGCAAAGGGCACAACGACTTTCCAAGTCGATTCCCAGCGGGTCGCGCCAAGAGCCAGGGCCGCCTCCCGCTGGTCGCGGGGCACCGACAGGAGAATCTCCCGGGAGACAGAGATGATGTAAGGAATAATCATGATTGCCAGGACGACGCCCGCGGTCAGGAATCCCAGCCCGAAGGCCGGTCCTTGAAAGAGAGGAAGGAAGCCAAGATAGTGCTTGAGTTGCGGCTGAATAACCCGGCGCATCAGTGGCACGACGATGAAAATGCCGAGGAGCCCGTAAATGACGCTGGGAATGGCAGCGAGAAGGTCGATGAAAAACTCAAGCGTGTCCGAGACTCTTAGTGGTGCGAGTTCCGCCAGGAAAATGGCCGCGCCGACACCCAGAGGCACGGCGATCAACAAGGCCAGCGCGGAGGTGACCAGGGTGCCATAAATAAAGGGGAGCGCCCCAAACTGATCAAAGACCGGGTCCCATACGGAGGTGCGGAAAAAACTGAAACCAAATTGATGACGAGGCAAAGCGGACCCCTGCCACAACTCATAAACCAGCAGGATGGTGATCAGCACCACGGAAGCTGCAAACAAAAAAGTGCCGAGCCGCGCGATTTCATCACCATCGCGCAGACGAGATAGAAACGAACGCGAGCCCGCAAGGGGGCCCGCCCCTGGAACGGTTGTAGTTGTGGTTGCCACGCTTATTGGATCTGGGCCAGAGCTTTCTTTTCCTTGGCGACGACCTCCTTGGGAAGCCGCGCGTAGGATAGAGCTTCGGCGTAATTCTGTCCGTCCGCAAGCATCCAGGACAAGAAGTTCTTAAGAGCGTCGCGCTTGGCAGCATCCGAGATCCTGGCAGGAATAAGCAGCCAGGTAAAACTAGAAATGGGATAGGCTTCCTTGCCGGGAGCGTTGGTGATCGACACGCGGAAATCGTCGGGCATTGCTTTCGCGGCGCCGGCAGCGGCAGCGGTCACCCCGGCAAGCGAGGCCTTGACGAAAACGCCGGCAGCATTCCCCACGTTGCCGTAAGGAATCTTGTTGGATTCCGCGTAAATCAGCTCAACGTAGCCAATGGAGTCGGGGGTGTTCTTCACGGTTCCGGTGACACCTTCATTCCCTTGGCCTCCCAGGCCCACGGGCCATTTGACCGCGGTGGCCTTGCCAACCTGGGTCTTCCATTCCTCGCTGACCTTGGAAAGAAAGTCGGTCCAGACGTAAGTTGTGCCACTCGATTCCGCGCGATGCACGACGATAATGTCATCGGCAGGGAGGCTCGTTCCCTGGTTTGCGCCAGCGATCAGAGGATCGTTCCACTTGGTCACCTTGCCAAGGTAAATGCCCGCCAGGGCTTGCGGTGTAAAGTTCAAAGATGCGGTGACTCCGGGAAGGTTGTAGGTGGGAACGACGGCACCGAGCACGGTCGGGAAATGAAGGACGGCGCAGCCGTGTTTGTCCTGGAAAGTTTTGAGTTGATCGTCATTCATGGGGCCATCGGTGGCGCCGAAATCGACGGTACCCTCGGTGATCTGCTTAATGCCGCCGCCAGAACCGATCGATTGATAGTTGATTTCGACCGTGGGGTTTTCCTTGTGGTATACGTCGAACCATTTCGAATACATGGGGTAAGGGAAAGTGGCCCCCGCACCAGTTATGGACAAAGAGCCAGCTGCCAGGACGCTAGCGATGCCGAGTCCTACCAGAACGATTCCTACGATGCGCTTCATATGCATCTCCGTATAAACTTGGCCTTTAAACCGAGTCTCGCTTCCGCATGTTACGGAATTGTTACAATTGCGAGAGAGTTTTTTGAATCGCTAGAGCCAGGACTCGCCCGGGGTTTGGCCGCTGGAGGTTTTCATGCCAACAGACTTGCATCTTACAAAAAACAAAGGGACTTATCGGCAAGGAGCGCACAACGTACGGCCTTTCGCCTGGCATTCTCGACCGGCGTTTCCTGTTTAGGATTTGCGAGACGCCCGCAATCAATTACGGAGGCGATGACGGGAAGCCGCTAGGCCCTGGCTTCCAAGACCGGCACTCTGAACGAATCCTCGCGAGTCGGAGCGAGCTAATCCGAAGTTCCACGCCTACTGGTGGAACTTCGGGCTAATCGGTCTGCCGCGGCCCGAGGGCATCGACGCGACTGGTTTGCCTCCCTCGGAGAAACCGGATCGCCCGGGCCTACGGTCCGGCAACCCATAGACGCAGAGGAATTGCACCGCAGGCACCCGTCCGAGCGAGGATTGTGGGAAGACCCTTTCTTCGGCCAGTCCTCGTTCCTCCCGCCCTTAAAAGGGGGCGAGGATTCCTACGAAGCCTGGTTTGGTTTCAACCAGAGCACTTTCGGCGGGTTCCTGTTTCATCGATCGGCCTTACTGCCCCGCGTCTCCGCAGGCTTCGGATCGGGCCGGCCCGGCCCTAGGTCTTGCGACAAAAGAACCACACACCAAAACCTGCGCCTTATATCCCCGTTCTCAAGAACGGAGCCTTACGGCGCTTCTCGGTAAAAATACGCTTCCGGAAACTCGTGGCCCGAGCGTGCGCGAAGCGCCACACACGCCAAACGATGGCGTTTCCGAAGGCAGACGGGTATGCTAGACTAGGCCAGTTCCGCAGGGGTTTGCGGTTCACCGACAATTTCCGCACTGGTGTCGTTTCCTTTGCGCGACCGTGAATGGGCGGCTTTGTGCGACGCCATTGCGGCGCGAAATTTCATTCATCGATGGCCCAGGCCAGCGCCGGGTCACACGAAAAAACGAGGATTTATCATGTCCGGGCATTCCAAATGGGCCACCATTAAGCATAAGAAAGCGGCCACTGACGCGAAACGCGGCCGGGTGTTCACCAGAATCATTCGAGAAATCACGATTGCGGCGCGCATCGGAGGAGGCGATGCAAACTCGAATCCGCGCTTGCGCACAGCGATTCTCGCGGCGAAAAACGAGAACATGCCGAACGACAACATCGAGCGCGCCATCCTTCGCGGCACGGGCCAGCTCGAAGGTGAGCAGTATGAGGAAGTGACTTTTGAAGGGTACGGACCGGGCGGCGTGGGCATGCTGATTCAGGCGGTGACCACCAATCGGAACCGGTTGGTTGGCGAGTTCCGCCACTTGATGAGCAAGAACGGCGGGAACCTGGCAGAAGCGGGCGCGGTGGGTTGGATGTTCCATCGCAAAGGCGAAATTTCCGTTCCCAAAGAAGCGGCGAGCGAAGACAAGCTGCTGGACCTGGTACTCGATGCGGGCGGGGAAGATTTGAAGGATGACGGTTCTTCCTGGTACATCGTGACGCCGCCGGAAGCGCTCGACAAGGTGAAAGACGCGCTCGGGAAAACGGGAATCAAGCCAACTTCGGCGGAAATCGCAATGGTGCCGCAGAATTACATCAAGCTCACTGGTCCGCAGGCGGTGCAGATGGTGCGGTTGGTCGAGGCGCTCGAAGAGCACGACGACGTGCAGCATGTTTACGCCAACTTCGACATCGATGAGTCGGAGATTCAAGCGGCGGTGGGTGCGAACTAGCGTCGAGCGAACCTACAAATCCGTGCACTCTCCAAACGGCCATGGCGGAAAAGCAATGGCCGCTCTTGTTTTTGATGCTCCGGAGACACCAGAACCGCAGGCTTAAGCTCGGGCGGCTGGAGCGCCCGGGATAAGAGCGAATTTTCCGGCTAAGAGCAGGCAGCGAAAAAGGCTTGGCGAGACTGCGCGACTACAAAGGGGTGGCCAGCGAGACCTCGTTCGCCGTAGAATTGTGGACCATGATGCGAGCCGCGGCTTCGCGCGAAAATTTATCAAGGAAGGGCTGGATCCGCGTCCTGGGAGTCGACCCGGCCGCGGCCGGACCAACCGGCTACGGAATCGTCGAAGGCGACGGGCGGCAGTGCCGGATGCTTCATTATGGAGCGCTGAAAGTCAGGAGCAGCAAAATCAAGAACGGCGAAGGGGCGGCGCTCGCAGAGGTGCACACTCTGCTCTCGAATCTGATTGCAGAGTTTGCGCCGGACGTGATGGCCGTGGAAAGCATTTTTTCCGCGTTAAATGTGAGAACCGCGCTGCGCCTCGCCGAAGTGCGCGGTGTGGTCTTACTGGCCGCGGCGCAGCATGGCGTCGAGGTTCACAGCTATGCGCCGCGGGAGGTGAAGGCCAGCATCGCCGGCCAAGGGCAAGCGGACAAGCGGCAAGTACAAATCATGGTGCGCGCGCTGCTCTCGATGGATGCCACTCCCGAGCCGCCGGACGCTGCCGACGCTTTGGCGCTGGCCTTGTGCCACTTGCAAATGGAGCGGGTGCGGCGATGCTTCCGGTTGCCGCGGGAAGCGGAACTTGCCAGGCCGCGGCCGCTTGAAGCGAATCCGCATTCCGCCGGTCGAGGGGCTTCCCTTCGAATGGGCCGCGCAACGCGTGGCGCGTCGCCACGCATCCAAACGGCTTAGTGAGCGATTTGCAGAAGTGATGATGAGAACTTTTTCCTGGCGGTTTTTGCTGACGATTGGGGCAGCCTGCTTGATGGCTAGTTCGGCGCTTCCCGCCCCCGCGGATTGCGCAGCGAAGATGACGTTTCGACGGGTTTTCAAAGGTAGCTCTCCAGAATTCATCGAAATCAGCGTACACGAGAACTCGGACCTGGGCTCGTATGAAATCCGCCAGCTTGACGAAGACCCCGGGGCCACCCCGTTCCAGGTTGGAGCACCGTTGCGCAGCAAAATGTTTGCGCTCGCTGGCGAGCTGAAACATTTTCAGGGGCAGGACCTCGACGTTCACCGCAAGATTGCCTATCTCGGGGAAAAAACATTTCGCTGGGACTGCGGCTCGGAAACCCATGAAACAAAATTCAATTACACCATGAACCCCGCGGCATCTCAGCTGTTGCAGATTTTCGAGGGCCTGGCGCGCCAGCAGGAAGACGCCGACCTGATTTCCCGGCGCATGAAGTACGACCGCCTGGGCATCAATGATGCGCTGCTGCAATTTGAATCGGACCTGAACCGCAGCCTGCTCCCGGAACCCATACGCCTCCTGCCCATGCTCGAGCAGATCGCCGCCGATGCGAAGTTTGTGGATATCGCCAGGCAGCGCTCGCGCTCCCTGGCAGAACGAATACGGCATCAGGGTTGAGAGGCAGACTCGGAAATCTGCCTAAGTCGGATCTCACATGCATCGATTCAGACTGAATGGGGCCTGCAGCAGCGCAAGAATGTCCCTCCGCGTTTTGGCAGCACTGGCAAGCGCCCTTTTTTGTTTTCAACAGGCCGCCCTTTGCCAGAAAAAGCAGAAGCTGGAAGAAAACTATCGCGAGTGGCTCGCGCGAGACGTCGCTTACATCATCACGAAAGACGAAAAGGACGCGTTCTTGCGGCTCACCACAAACGAAGCTCGGGACAAGTTCATCGAAGACTTTTGGGCCATTCGAAATCCCAATCCCGGATCACCATCCAACTCCTACAAGGACGAAATCTACCAGCGCATCGCCTTTGCCAACGCGCGCTTCGGCATTGGCTCGGGCGTAGAGGGCTGGCGGACCGATCGCGGGCGCACGTACATCACGTTGGGCCCCCCGCAGCAAAAGGAGATATTCCGCAATTCCGCGAATCTGTACCCCATTGAGATCTGGTTCTACAGCAGCACGAATGCGGCACTGCCTCCCTTCTTTTACGTGATGTTTTATCAACGCGAAGGGAGCGGGGACTACCGCTTTTACAGTCCTTATACCGATGGTCCGGATAAGCTGGTGACTGGCGTGGAGGCCATCAATTCCCGGTCCGCGGCTCTCAGGATGATCCGGGATTCCGCCGGGCCCGAGGTGGCACGTGTTTCGTTGAGTCTCTTGCCGGACGAGCCTGTCGACGAGACCACCGCAGCGGTCAGCCTGGAATCCGACATCCTGTTGAACAGCATCAGGAACCTCGCTAATTTGCCGGTCAACCGCGATGAAATCGTTCGCAGGAGAACTCTGAAGGAAAGTGTCAGCTCGCGCCTGCTTCTGGAAGGCCGGAATCTGGACATCGTAACTTTCCCGGCCCGCGATTCGCGCGGACTTACACGATTGGACTACGCGGTTCGCCTTCACCATCCAAGGGATTTGAGCATGACCGCGGAGCCGGACGGGCGGTACAGCTATGCCGTCGAAGTGCGTGTAGTCGTGTTCGGGAAAGACAACCGGCCCATCTTCACGCAAGAGAAAAAACTCACGGATTCCATTACGAAAGCCCGATTCGAAGAGGTTAAGGACAGAGTCTTTGGTTATGAGGGCACTGTGCCCCTTCCGCCGGGAAAATATCATTTGGACTTCCAATTTACGGACTGGACCCAAAAAGCCTCGCACCATACGACCCGGGAAGTGGAAGTTCCCGCTCCGCTGAAAGAAGGGGTGATTGTACCGAGCGTGCTGCCCTTCCGGGCCGCGGCGGACATAGATCCCAGCCTCGCCGATGTAACGCCTTTTGCTGTTGGCGGAGTCCAATTTACGCCACTCGTCGAAAAGGACCCCACCCTTGGACCGGAAACAAGTCTTCAAGTGATGTATCAAATCTGGGCCCCGGCGAAGGACCCCCGCCAGAATCTCGGAAAGAAACTAGATGTGCGGTACGCCCTCGGGAGACCCGCCGTCCCCGGCAGCGCGAAAGAAATCCAGGAAGAAGTCGGCATGGAGCAGTTCGATGCCGGCGGGTCGCTGACCACAGGAAAAAAGCTCTCTCTCGACCAAGCGAATGGCAACTATATCCTTACCGTGTCTGTCAGCAGCTTCGAAACAAAACAGAACAGCTTTGGCACTTTGAACTTCAAAGTCCTCGATACCCCCCCTGGTCCGGAGCCTTGGGACGTGCTTGAACCCGGGATTGCCGAGGACGCTGGGAGGGGTGTCCTTGACCAACAGCGCGGTCTCTGTTATTGGGCGCTCGGCCAAGTCGATGAGGCCCGGGCCTGGTTCCGCCGGGCACTGAAAACGGACGACTCTAACGAGATTGCTAGGGCGCGGCTTGTGGATGCCTACTACTCGAAGAAGGATTACGCAGCGGTGGTCAGTCTTTATTCCGATGCGGGAATCACCGAACATACGGATTCCGAAACGCTCCTTCGCATAGCTACCAGTCTGGATAAGAATGGGAAAACAGAGCAAGCAATTTCGGTCCTTGAGAAAGCCGTGGCATCTCATCCAGAACAGGGTCCCCTTTACTTGGCTCTTGCCCAATACTACAGTGAGATCGGGAGTACCCAGAAAGCAGCTGAACTGACTCAAAAGGCCAAGTCATTAAGAACTTCTAACAGGTAGTGCTAGAACTAGCTGTTCAGTTAAGAATCCATATTTACGAATATTCATATGATAAATTGGATAACACCCTGCCAAACTGCCTGCCTATTTGGAATCTGTGCGTATAGGCCGATGAATCAAAAGTCTTTAGCATAAGTCGATTTCTCCTGAACTTTGGAGGATTCTGTGCATACTTCCAGCGGGATTTGTTCGATCTTGGGAGAGAGTTGAGCAGTTTCCACGGGTTTGCTTGCGGGTTCTTCCATTCATAATCCAGTTCTAAATTCTTGTTGAACCGCTCTGGAGAAAGGAGTACCGGGTCTTATGAAGAATCGGTGGTTTTGCTTCGTCGCAGTCTTGATCCTCGGGGGAGCCGTCCATCCCTCAGCCTCTGCACAAGACCAAAGTTCGGCCCGCGGCAATCTTGGCGGCTTGGTCTACGACACAACCAAGGCCGTGGTCCCGGGGGCCCAAGTCACGATCACTGGCCCCATCGGCAGCCTGACCCAGACAACTACGGAAGAAGGGTCCTTTCTGTTTTCGACCCTGATCCCGGGCATGTATTCCATCAAGGTGCAAAAGTCCGGCTTCAAAGTCGCGAATATCAAAAGCGCTGAAGTTCTCATCAACAAGACCACCAGCGTTGAGGTAATCCTCGAAGCCGGTGAAATTACGCAAACCGTGGAAGTCAGCGCCGCGTCGGTCACGGTTGATACTTCCTCCTCCTCTCTGAATTCCGAATTTGCGGATACGTTCTATCAAAACATCCCCGTGCAGCGAGGTGTGTCCAGCTTGTTCTACCTTAGTCCGGGGGCAGTGGATGGCCTGCAAACTGGCTCGAACAATCCTTCGATTTCAGGCTCCAGCGGACTGGAGAACTCCTACATAGCCGATGGCGTTTCCATCAACGACCCAGCCTTCGGCGGCCTCGGTGTTTGGTCGCGCTCCTATGGCGCTCTGGGATCCGGCATTAACCTCACGTTCGTAAAGGAAGTGCAAGTAAAGACCGGTGGCTTCGAGCCACAGTACGGTCACGCTAGCGGGGGCATCGTTCAAATTGTAACGAAGTCCGGCGGCACCAAAACGCATGGCGAGATCTCGGGGTATGCGAAGGCCAGAGACATGCAGGATACCCCCGCCAACGCTGACGATTTCCAACTTCAGAACGCCTTTGGTCGGCGCTTGGAGACTGTCAATTATGAAGCCGATGTGGAGTTGGGCGGATATGTTCCATTGCGCGGGTTGCGAGATCGGCTCTTTTACTTCGGAAACTTCAACCCAAGCTTCAATCACCAGTATGTCGCTACGGTTCCTGGTTCCGGTATCGCCGCCAACTACGGTAGCACTCAGGGTGTCGTCGACCGGATAACCAACTCGAAGGACTACGCCGGCAAACTGACTTTCAAACTCAGAAACTCACATACATTTGAATCCTCTGTTTTTGGCGACCCGGCATATACCAATCACGTGCCGTGGGCCACGCTGAATGCACAAAACTCGACGGTGAACTCTCAATGGAGCTATGGGACGCGGAACTGGTCGGCCCGCTACGACGGTGCGCTCACCTCTACCTGGACGGTGGATGGAGCTTTTACCTGGAGCTGGAATAAGTTTTCCGAAACGCCTTCGGCAGACGTTGTCCAGATTGTCGACAACACGCAGACTGCTGGCTTGCCAGGCCAGGCTGGTACGTACACGGCTCAGGGTTTTGGGTTCCACGAGCCGTACGACTCGAATACCAGGGGAATCTCAGCGGACACAACGAAAACTTTCCGCTTCCTCGGAAACCAGCACACTTTGAGTTTGGGCTACATTTGGCAGTTTCCCATCTACAACGACATCACCAATTACAGTGGGCCGAAATTCACTCTTCCGCAAACGAATGCTGCTGGGGGAGACCCGGGCTATGCTAACGCGACGAATCCAACGGTTGCTGGCAAGCAGAGCGACGCTGCTCTAAACCTGCAGCTTGTCTCGAACGTTCCCAATTCCTCAAACTGCTCTCTTTGCCCCTTCATGAGCGTGCCGGGATTCAGCAGCCCACAACAGGTTGTGCTCCTCCAGTCGCGCGGCCGTTTTGATGGCGGTGTGACACGGAGCACAGGAAAGTACCATTCTGCTTACATAAACGACTCCTGGGCCATGGGCAAGCACGCCGCTCTGAACGTTGGCTTGCGCTGGGAACAACAGCGCCTGCAAGGTAACGTGGCCAGCAAATTGTTCAATGATATGTGGTCCCCGCGTGTTGGATTCATCGTGGACCCCAAAGGCGACCGCAAATCCAAAATCTATGCGAACTACGGCCGGTATGCCTTCATCCTGCCCCTCGACGCGGCTGTTCGCGAGCTCAGCTCGGAGGATGATGTTCTCAGCGCGTATTGGGCCCCGGCTTCGACAACTACTGGATGCCCAGCTGGAACCCCCGCCGCGGCCCCGTGTGTGGTGACCAACTCAGATGGCACGCCGAATTTCGGTTCCATGTTTGTTCCCGATTCAGCTCATCTGCTCAACAACGCAGCCGGCGGGATCGGAAGCGGCGTGGTGATTGGCGTCAGCGGCTTTGAGCCTTTCCAACCCGGCGTGCGCATGGAATACACCGATGAATTCGTTGTCGGTGCTGAGCACGAATTCCGCGGCGGTATCATCCTCAGCGGGCGATACATCGACCGGCGCCTGAAGCGTGTCGTCGAAGACGAAGGCGGCATTTCGGTCGAGCAGTTCAACGCGCTGGCCTTCAACGGAGGAGGCCTCAATTACTTCATCGGGAATCCGAACTCCAAGTCCGACATTTTTGTAAACCCCAATGAGCAAACCTTTGTGGCCGTGGACGAATCGCCGATAACCTGTGCAGCGTTTGGCGACACTCTGGCCAATGGGAATCAGCATGGTGCCTTCGATTGCGCCCTTAGGAACGCAATCAATAATCCGTCGGCGGCCAACGCTGCCGCAGTCCAGAATATGGGTCTCCCCGCCAGTTGCGTAGACACCAATCATCAACCAACGCCGTATGTCGCGCCAAACGTTGCAAACACGTTTGGAACCGTTCTGGGCAGCGCTTGCTTTCCATCAGTGAATGATGCTGCGTGGATGATGCTTAATCCGGATTATGATCCGGTGAATCATCCTAGCCGTCCGAAGTACATTCCGTTAGCGGGTGCACTGTTCGGCGGAGAATTTCAACCCGATGGGAAGCCCGATACTTACAAGGATCCCAAGCGCGAATACCAAGCTGTGGAAATCGAAGTCAACAAAGGCTTCAGCCACAACTGGGCTCTCGTCGCGAACTGGCGCATCGCTCGCCTTCGCGGCAATTACGAGGGCGCATTCCGGAATGACAATGGCCAGGCCGATCCAGGCATCAGCTCGCTGTTTGACCTGACCGAAGGGAAGTTTGGTCTTCTCGGTCAGCAGCAGGGGATTGGACCGCTCAACACCGATCGTCGCCACGTCGTCAATGTCTACACGACGTACGTGTTGGACCGCAGCCGCCTACAGGGTATGACCTTCGGCGCTGGCGTAAGGGTTCAATCCGGTGTGCCGCTCACCACGCTCGTTGCCCAGCAAGCGTACCAGAATCCCGGCGAAGTGCCCTTGTTCGGCCGCGGCGACCTCGGCCGCGCTCCCGTCATCGGTACGGTGGATGCTCACATAGAGTATCCTTGGAAGCTAAGCGACCGCTTTACACTAAAAATGGGATTCGATGCGTTTAATATTGCCAATACCAAACGGCCCACGCTCCTTAACCAGAACGGCGACCAGGGCTTTGGAATTCCCAACGGAGACTTCCAGAAGCCTTTCGCGCTGCCCGGACTTAACAGCTATTTCTTCCAACCGCCGTTCACTTCCCGAGCGAGTCTGCGCCTCGTTTTCTAATCAAGGCTGTTTTCCCGGGAGGGCGCTCCAGCAGCACCCTCCCTTTTCCTTTTGAGGAAGCATTGATGAAATGTTTCTCTCTTATAACTCTTTTTCTCGCTCCCCCATTTTTCTCCTGCCCATCTCTTCTTTGGGCACAACGTGGCCCTACATCGAGCTCCCGTTCAGGGGTGAGTATGGAGATCGGCATTCAGGTTCGCAATGCGGACGGCACGGCGGGTCCACGGGGAATTCATGTGCGTTTGGAAGCCGCCGAAGGAGGCTCAGCAGACGATTGCGTAACCGAGCAGGGAGGTAAATGCCAGTTTCATCCCAATTCTACAGGAATGTACGTTGTGCGGATCAGTCAACTTGGGTACAAAGAAGTCTCGCTGGTAGTAAACCTCGTTGACAGTTCGAAACAGTATGTAACCTTGGATCTGAGGCCCCTCCCAGGACCGACTCCAACAGATTCGACTGATTTCACATTCGAAGACACGGTGTCTGCGGCCGACTTAAGCGTTCCAGAACATGCGCGCAGGGAGTTTGAGAAAGGCGAAAGTGCCCTGAGAGAAAACAAACTGGATGCCGGCATTTCTCATCTCCGCAAGGCCATCAGATTCCATGAGAGCTTCCCGCTGGCGTACACTCTTCTCGGAACGGCCTATCTGGAGCAGAAGAACTGGAAGGACGCCCAAGCCGCCTTGGAGAGGGCCGCTGCCCTCGACCGAAAGTCCGCAGCTGCGTATCTGAGTTTGGGTGCAGTCTTCAATCAAACCCAAAACTACCGCCAGGCAGAAACGGCTCTCCTTCATGGACTCGAGCTGAACCCGAACGCGCCGGAAGGCCACTACGAGCTGGCCAAGACCTACTGGGCGCTGGGCCGATGGCAGGAAGCAGCTCCTCATGCGCGGAAGGCAGTCGCCGACCTGCCGGACCTGGCATCGCCTCATGTTCTTCTTGGAAACATTCTACTTCGGGAACGCAATGTCCAGGGCGCTGTTCACGAATACCAGGAATACTTACGGCTCGATCCAAACGGCTCCATGGCTCAGGGAGTTCGTCAAATGATAGAGAAACTGCAAGGGGCAAGCACGCCCAATTGAATGACAGTCATTTGGTTTCCTCGAGTAAACCTAAACCTCGCAGGAGCGGACGCCAGCTATTCCAAAGGACCTGGGGTGCAATTGAAAGTGCGAGTCAATTCTGTGCAACGGAGGCTGAACGGGGGTTGAACGGGGGTACCTTTGCAGATTCTCCCCGAGGGTTTAGGCTGGACAAATCCTTCAGAATTGTTTAAGTCAATATGGGTAAATCCATCTCAAGGAGAACCCCATGGCAGAACGCTTTTCGGAAATGGAGAAC
>QHYH01000224.1 GCA_003223215.1 Acidobacteriota bacterium | reverse complement strand
ATCGCGGCAACGACCACCACAACCGGACTCACGGTGCGCGCCGAACTGGATGAAAACAAATATCCCAAGGGCATGAAAATCTCCGATGCCAAACTGGCCGCCATCAAGCTCGTGCGTCATGCCTTCCACGGTGACTGGAACTACACCATATCACCACAATGACTTGAAGCGTTTATTTATGCACAACCCCTTACTGGACCGATTGGGCGCGTTGGACCGTCGTCCTGCGCCCGGATCAGTTGCACTCCGAGCCGGCGTGTCGCGTGCCGCTGATTAGTGAGGATGGGGAGTTCCTTGTGCTGTTGTTGCAGATCGGACCCATATCCGCCGAAAGTACGCCGCAAGGAAGGAGAGACCTGGGTGCTCAGATACCGGGTCACGAGCGCGGACGGCAGAAGAGTCGAACACATCGCAACTGTCGGACTTGTCTGGGACTTTCCCAAGGACAGGGACGCATGGCGCGAGGTCGATAGACTCGGACTCGGAGTGCGGATCAACGACACCGCCGCCGGCCGTGCTTCATTCCATTTTCTTGCAGAGCATTACTTGAAGGCCGATTTCGGCGCGGATGCTGTGCGCGCGAAATCGGCAAACACCATACCCATCGTTGAGCACTATGTCCGCGACTACGTCATCAAACGATTCGGTGAGCGCATCGCGGAGGACATCAAGCCACTTGAAATACAGAAGTGGCTCAAATCCCTCAACGAAATGGGCGGGCTTGCCTGGACGACGATTGCAAAGTTGCGGGGCCTCATGCACCGCATCTACAAGATCGGCATCCTGCACGAACACGTCGCGAAGAATCCTGTGCTGTACGTCGAGACGCGTTCCAGGTCCACCTACCGGGCAATCATCATCACCCCGGCCCAGACCCTGGCGATTCTGAAATCCCTATCCTCTCCGCTTCACTACACGCTGGTGCTCACCTGTGCGGCGACTGCGCTCCGCTCGTCAGAGATTCTGGCGCTGCGCTGGGCGGATGTGCATTGGCACGAGGGAAGGATTCAAATTTCCAAGCGCTGGGCCAAGGGAGAAGACGGAGAAACAAAAACCGATGTGTCGGACGGTTATGTCCCGCTACATCCGGTCTTAGCCGGGCATCTTCGTGCGTGGCAACGCCAGACGCCACATGCCAATGAAACCGACTTTGTGTTTCCATCGATGAGAGCCCGGGGAAGGAAACCGCTCTGCTCTTCTGTATTCGTCGCCGACTATCTGCGACCGGCAGCCAGGAAAGCCGGAGTGCATATCGAGGACGGGCAAAAGTTCGGTCTCCACAACTTGCGTCACTCGCTTAGCAACTGGCTGGTGAACAAGGCGAAAGTCGAACCCAAAACCGTGCAGGGAATCTTGCGTCATGCCAAGATTCAGACGACGCTCGATCTGTACACGCAGGAAGACAGCGATGAAACGCGAGCCGCGCAGGGCGAATTCCTGACAGCTGTGGGGATGAGTACGACGGTGAACTAAAAGTTGTGGCTTGGAGTTTTAGGAGTCACGTCCGATAACTCCTTTAGAAAGAATGGCGGGGACGACGAGACTCGAACTCGCGACCTCTGCCGTGACAGCACAGCGTTTTGATGAATTGATTGATATCAAACGGTGTCGGCGGATATCTTTTGATACCACAAGGTACCGGATGTCACTTCTTATCGTCCCCTTATTGTACCCAGATTGGGCTTGTCCCCTGCCTGGTTACAGTCAGCCTTCCTGACGTTTCTTGCGTTCGGCATCCTGCTCTAGCATGCTCACCATGAGTCGAACCGGTGACCGGAACGTGGTCGCGCGCAACCGTTCGAACATGGTTTGCAACTCAACGAGTCCATGGGCTGCAGCAAGGTCCAACGCTGCGAGCGTGCCGACCACCTTCAATCCACGATGCCGCGCTATAGTCACACCGTCTCGTTCGTCCATCAACAGAAGGGTGGCTTGTAGTTCGGACGCAAGGGATATCGCTTCCCGCTCGCCTGCGTCGAGATGTGCCAGAGCAGAATCGACGGGTAGCTTCAGGCTCACTACTTCCAACCACTGGGGAGGCTGCGAAATCCACGCGCGCACGATCCCGGGCGTGTTTGCATGAGCGAGCTCGGCCTTCACAGCGGGAGGGATCAAAACCCTTCGATATAGGTTTGGAAGAATATCGGCTGCTTGAATGAGCACGAGGTAGTTCAGGGGAGTTGTATCAGCTACGATCGCTTGCATCTACAAGCCGAGTTGCCGGTGCGTGTCGCGATCCCGCTCGATGTCTTCCAGTGTGTATTCCAGTTCGACGCCATGGTTCTTCAGAAAGGCATCGACTTCCATCCGGGTCTCGTAACCAAGCAACTGGCGCAATTGGGCAGCCGAAATCTTGCGTTCACGGTACGCGGCTAGGGCCAAGGCCTCGAAGGCAGCCCGGGACAAATCTTGGCCAGGAGCAGCCAGGGCCGCTGAGAGTTCGTCAGGAATCGCAATCGTGACGTGTCGCATTATTGAGAAATTATAGCATCATCCTGCGAGAAAAATGTCGCGGTCAACCGGATGGTCCGGATGGTCGTTAGTAGTGAGCCTCTTTCAGAAATCAAACGCGGCCAAATCGAAATGCTAGCGGTGACCGGAGGCGCACCGTTCCTCGCGGCCCGAGTCCAACTGCAACGTGCGGAAAGACAGCAAAGGGAAGGGAACTCGTTGAAGACCCAACAAAAGGTTCGAACAGCGCAAGAAGGTGTGTCCTCTTGCACCCTAACGGGTTTCACTGAATCGATGCAGGTTCTTTAAAAAAAGTGGCGGGGACGACGAGACTCGCACTCGCGACCTCTACCGTGACAGCGCTGCGTGGATAGGTTTTACAACAACATACAACAACGCGGGGACTGCCAAACTACCCGTAAGCCGCACAAGACTACACGAATTGTGGGTTGGGTTGTGGGTTGGAAAATCGTGTCGCTGGCCTCGGGTACGCCGCACCGGAAATCCATTGCCTAACGGTTTGGTTTCCTCTTGCACGCCGCCAGTCGATCTGCTATATACTGAACCACATGGTTCAGTATAACGAAACCCGCCTCGACGCTTCGTTCGCCGCGCTGTCGGACGCGACCCGGCGCGGGGTGCTGGAGCAGCTCAGCCGCGCCGACGCTTCGATCACGGACCTCGCCGGAAAGTTCCATATGACCCTCACGGGCATGAAGAAGCATGTTGGCGTGTTGGAGCGGGCAGCGCTCGTCACTACTGAAAAGGCCGGGCGCGTCAGAACCTGCAGGCTTGGCATGCGCGCGCTGGAAGAAGAGGCCGCCTGGATCGAGCGGCACCGCCAACTCTGGAGCGCACGCTTCGACGCGCTGGACAAGATTGTCGAGCACTTGAAATCAAAGGAGAAGGCAGATGCCCGAAGGAAAAGAAGGTAGTCCCGCCGCCATGAACCGGACCGCCGTGGAACGCAAGTCCGACCGCGAACTCGTCGTGACGCGGACGTTCAATGCCCCGGCGCACATCGTCTTCGAAGCGTGGAGCAAACCCGAATTGTTCAAGCGTTGGTGGGTTCCGAAGTCGGTGGGCATGTCGCTGCTCTCGTGCGACATGGATGTGCGCACCGGGGGCGCGTATCGCTTCGTCTTCAGTCATCCGGCCTTCGACCAACCGATGGCGTTCTTCGGCACGTACAGAGAAGTGACGCCGAACAAGCGCCTCGTCTGGACGAACGAAGAAAGCGATCAGGGCGCCGTGACCACGGTGACGTTCGAAGAAAATGCCGGCAAGACGCTGGTCACCCTACACGAACTCTACCCCACAACGGCGGCCCTCGACGAAGCCCTCGCCGGTTCGGCGGAAGGCCTGCCCGAACAGTTCGCGCAGCTGGAGGAGTTGCTCGCAGGCAGATCGTGACCACACCGCCGCCACCGGCGTATGGAAGGGATAACGATGACATACACGAACAGACGCGATTTCCTAAAGACTGTCACAGCGACCGCAGTGCTGACTGCAATCCCTCCCGTTCAAGCCAAGGAGACCCCCACTATGTCAAAAGAGAATTTTGCCGACGTCAATGGCCAGCATATCTTTTACAGCGTGCATGGCGCCGGCAAGCCGCTCATTCTTCTTCACGGGGGCATCAACCCAGACAGCTTCGGGAGCAATCTGGCCGAACTGGCCAAGGGCCGGCAGGTGATCGCCGTCCATCTTCAGGCGCATGGGCGCACGCCAGACACCGACAGGCCACTGCGCTGTGAAACGATGGGCGACGACGTTGCCGCTCTGATCGGCCATCTGAAACTCGGCAAGGCCGACGTGATGGGCTACTCGCTGGGCTCCTTCGTCGCGCTGCAGACCGCCATCCGCCATCCGGACGCGGTCGACCGGCTCGTGCTCATGGCCGCGAGGATGAGGCAGGACGACGCTTATCCGGAGGTGGTGGCGGCTTTCAATCAGTTGGAGGCCAACGCTGCCATGCTCGGCGGCAGCGTCAAGGCATCGCCGTTAGGGCAGGCCTATCCCGATGTCGATTGGACGAACCTCTTCCGCAAGGTCGGGGACCTGACCAAGCGCCCCTTTGACTGGAGCGCCGACGTCGCCAAGCTTCAGGCTCGCACACTGCTGGTCTTTGCCGACGCTGACTACCTCCGGCCCGAACACATGGTCGAGTTCTGGAAGGCGTTGGGAGGCGGCCAGCGCGATGCCGGGATTGATGGCTCACTGCGGCCCGCAAATCAGTTCGCAATCGTGCCGAACACCACTCACTACACGCTCGCGGTCGAGCCGATGCTGCCGGAGATCGTCGAGCGCTTCCTGGGAACCGCATAGAAGGCAGTCGGTCGCGGCGAGGCCCGGAATTTGTCGGACGCCCAAAACAACTAGCCATGGCGGTCGGTCACGCCAAGGCGATGGAAAATCGTAGAGGTTAAGATCATGTCGCAGGACTGCCGCTGCAAGGCAATTCACTCGACTGATTGCACCCTCCTGCCCTTCCATTCGCCTCCATGCCTGAAGATTCTTCTGCTCCGCCACGGCGGTGCAGGAGGAAAAGATGAAACGCGGATGTATGCAACGAAATAGTCGCAAAGAAGGCCCTGATGTCTGGCAGTTTCGCTGGTCTGAGACCAGACTTGACGGCAAGCGTCTTTACCACAAGAAAATTGTCGGCACAGTCGAGCAATATCTTGATGAAGATGCTGCACGGCGCTCCGTAGTGGGGCTGCTCTCAGAACTCAGCACCGATGGCCGACCAACGAATTCCGGCACAATGACCGTTGCTCAACTTTGTGATCACTTCGAGCAACGCGAACTCCCAAAGGAAAACACTTGGCGCAGTCACGCGACCAAGAAAATCTATAAGGCGTACTTGACTCGCTGGATTCGCCCGCACTGGCAGAAATACGGACTTGCCGAGGTTAGAACCATACAAGTCGAGTCCTGGCTTCGCGGATTGCCATTAGCAAAAAGCAGTTGTGCCAAAATCCGAAACCTGATGTCCGTCCTCTTTAATCACGCCTGCCGATATGAGCTGTTTGACCGCAACCCAATCTACCTCGTTCGTCAGAGCGCCAAACGCCGAACACCGCCGGCCACTCTGGTGCCCGCCGAAATCAAGGCGCTAATCGACGGCCTGGCACTTCGAGAACGCACATTAGTCCTTCTTGCCGCATCAACCGGGTTGCGGCAGAGCGAGATATTCGGCCTAAAGTGGGGCGATATCGACTTCGAGCGGGGCACGATGAGCGTCATCCGTTCCATCGTGTACGGAGTGGTAGGCCCGTGCAAGACCGAATCATCGCAAAAGCCAGTGCCAATGCATCCGACTCTCGCGGACGCTCTGACGCAGTGGAGAAAACGTTGTACCTACGTCAGGCCGGAGGACTGGGTTTTTGCAAGCAAGCGCTATCGAGGCCGAAGACCGTACTGGGGCCAGGCGATCTTGCGCAAATACATACGTCCTGCAGCTCAACGAGTCGGAATTCAGAAGCGATTCGGATGGCATACGTTCCGTCACACCTACTCGACCTTGCTGCGAAGCGTGGGGACTGAGTTCAAGGTGATGCAGGAGCTGCTGCGGCATTCGTCGTTCCGCTCAACGTTGGACGTTTACCGCAGGCAGTAACGCCCGCGAAGCATGCAGCGCAGGCGGCGGTGATGTCGCTAGTCTTTTCTTCCGATGAGGATGGAGCAACACGCGTTGCTGGATAGGAAGCTCTGGATCGCCTAAAAAGGGCACAAAAAGGGCGCGAAACGCGCCCTTTTCGCGCCCCCAATGGTTTCAATGAAATCCGCCTAAGTGCTTTAGAAAGAATGGCGGGGACGACGAGACTCGAACTCGCGACCTCTGCCGTGACAGAGGTACCGTAGGTCACCTCTTATCGTCCCCTTATTGTACCCGGATCGTGCTTTGTCCACTCGCCCGGCTATTGTCGGCCTTCTTGACGTTTCTTGCGCTCGGCATCCTGCTCTAGCAGCCTCATCATGAGGCGAACCGGTGACCGGAACGTGGTCGCGCGCAACCGGTCGAACATGGTTTGCAAGTCAACGAGTCCATGGGCTGCAGCAAGTTCCAACGCTGCGAGCGTACCTACCACCTTCAGTCCGCGATGTCGAGCTAAAGTCACCCCGTCTCGTTCATCCATCAACAAAAGGATGGCTTGGAGTTCGGACGCAAGCGATATCGCTTCGCGCTCGCCTGCGTCGAGATGTTCCAGAGCCGAATCGACGGGCTGTTTCAGGCTCACAACTTCCAACCATGCAGGAGGCTGCGAAATCCACGCGCGCACGACGGCGGGAGTGTTTGCATGAGCCATCTCGGCCTTCACAGCGGGAGGGATCAAGAATATCGGCTGCTTGGATGAGTACGAGATAGTTTAGAGGAGTTGTGTCCGCTACGATCGATTGCATTTACATGCCGAGTTGCCGGTGCGTGTCGCGATCCCGCTCGATGTCTTCCAGTGTGTATTCCAGTTCGACGCCATGGCTCTTCAAAAAGGCATCGACTTCCATCCGGGTCTCGTAACCCAGCAACTGGCGCAATTGGGCAGCCGAAATCTTGCGTTCGCGGTACGCGGCTAGGGCCAAGGCCTCGAAGGCAGCACGGGACAAATCTTGACCAGGAGCAGCCAGGGCCGCTGAGAGTTCATCAGGAAGCGCAATCGTGACGTGTCGCATTATTTAGAAATTATAACATCATTCGATAAGGGAAATACGGCGGCTGAACCGAATGGTCGTTAGCAGTGAGCCCTATTTAAAGAAAAAAGTCCTAGCATTTCTGCACCCAGCGCCGCGGTCGCCGGGGCTCCGCAATTTGCTAGCGCATTCGCATTGGGGGCTATTGAACCGATTCCAAACACGATCGGCGAGGTATCGTTTCAGCGAAGCCTTTGAAACTGTTCTTACTGATCTTCAGTGATCGAATCTTGGACTCCAGGGTAGATCGGGCTATGCCCAGTTTGAAACACTAAGAGTGTTAACTGTGTTGTTCGCGCAACGCGGCGATCCGCTGGTCCTGCAGGAACACCGTGTCGCAAATGCTAAAAATCGTTTGCGCTATCGGCTCGCCAATTATCTGCTCTCTGCTCAATGCTTCGCCAACGAGAGAATTCGTACCTACCGGCCGATCAGCGGCGTTGATAACCCTGAAGGCAGGCCCGGTCTCAAGTTGTCTAAAATCTAGCGCCACAGCTTTCCGGCTCACTCGACCGGCATCTTCGCCCCACTTTCCAATGATCAGGTCGAAATTCGCTGCCTTCTCCTCATGGCCAGGCGTCCACTCCACAAAATAAGCTGCAATGGTTGCGTCATCCTGAGTGACGTAGCCCCATACGCGACGAGTCATGTTTCCGCAGCAGCTGCAAGGCCCGAATGTACGGTCGTCTTCCGGGTTAATCGCTAGCTGGTAGCCAAAAGTGTTTTCTTCCTTTGCATTACTCATCTACTCTCATCCCCAATGCTCGACACCCAGGCACCCTCAGTGTTCCTTCAGGCCAAGTCGCAATAGAAGAGCCGCAAGCAAGATTGCGAAAACGAGTTTAATAATTTCCTTCGTCGCCTCGTCCCGAAGTATGGAACGAATATTCTCCCAAAATGTGGGCTGTATGCCCTTTGTAAGGAAGAGATCGTAGCCAAGCTTCGCTACTATACCCGCCGGACAGTGCGGATCGCTGGTTGCGCCGAGCCAACTGAAATCGAGCACGTGGGTAGTATCGTCCGCAAGATGAACCGCACCGCTCTCCTGCATACGCGACCGGCATGTGCTGCAGACGAATGACTGAAGCGCCTTGTAGCGCGCTTCGGTCAGCTCGGAGGTGAAATCGAAAAGGCATCCCTTGGTGCCCAGGTGGAGCGACTTGCTCAGCGACGGGACGGCGAAGCTTGCAGCTTGGCGCATCAGTAGAACAACGATGAATTCCAGGATCGAGGGAGGTGCCATATGGCGCTCCCAGTTTCCCAATGCCTGAACGTGAATATGTTTTTCCTTGAGCCCGTAGTGCTCGTCGGAAAACTTGGCCAAAGAAATCACAGCAAAATTGTCCGGAAACGACTGATCAGCCAAATCGTACGTTTTCTGCTCTGCGGCAATGAACCGGTTCATCCGCTCGCGAAAATCTGGAAGCATGGACCGACACTTGTCACGATCCACGACCTTGCCCTCACCCAGAGTCACTAGCAATTCATCTTCTGGATTGGGCGACAGAATCTCGAACTCAATGGAAGTCTGAAGCGTGTTGAGATGTACGATCAGGTATTTCAGAGCAGTGACGTTCAGCTTTCCAAGGGCAGCCAGTATCACGCCCACCCTCGTGGGCGCAGCAGGCATTACCAGTGAATTTAGGGTTTCATTAGCCACTTTTGGCACCACCGAGGAGGACTCTAACGACTGCCCCCGAGCTGGGTCAAGTAATCCTGACAGCAGAAAACGCCGAAGGGCAGTTGTTTGATTGCAACAACCGACTGTCAGCTCAGGTGCAGGATAATTCCCGCTTCGGAAACCATCAGGGAATGGGAGTGTAGTTTGAGATGGGCGGTTCAATTGCGCGATGCAACTTGCGCAGCACTTCGTCGATCCCCAAATCCCAGTTCACTGCAAGTCGATCAAGCAGACTCGGGCTGTACTCGTATATCTGTTGCTTTGTGACTCCACACCATACTGGCAGAACGACATCTGAACCTTCGAGGATTTGACGCGTAAAAATGGAATCAAACTCCGTTTTTGTCCAACCCGTATTGCTTAAAAAGTTGGACGAGAGGATGAGGACGCATTTCTTAGATTCTTTCAAACCTTTTTCTACGCTGGCACGCAGGCTGTCCCCTACTTTGACCGAATATTCGTCATACCAAACCGGACAACGCATTCTGCTCAATCCTAGAGCGATTGGCTGTGCAATGTCCTTCTTATCCCTCCAATCGTGCGAGATGAAAGCTAAAGGTTTTTCGTATCGCGAGCGCTCCAGAGCACTCGTTGGTGTACGAAAGACGACATCTAACCCCTGTTCTTTAGTACGTTGTTCCAATTTCCCTACCTGCTCTGCGGAAAACAAATCCTCGGTGTAAAGAAACACTCTGCCGGAGAATTTCAGATCCGCAGCATCATGAGTACGTTCGCCGGGGTAGCCCGCACGTACGGCAACACCCTTAACGGAATCGAATAGCCACTGAGGGTTCATCGCGACTCCCTCGCATAGTGAATACGCTTCCGGGCCAGTCGGTATGAAATACGAGACGTATTTAGTGCCGCTATCGAAGTCGTAATGCACGCGTCCGCGGACCTCAAAAGCGGTCGCGGAACCGCCCTGATTAATCGTCAGAGTCAGGGTGCTTGCTGCATTGAGGACGGACGGAAAATCCGTGTCGAAGTACTCTCGGAGCGTGGCCATAAGGAATGATAACGTCCTTTATCATTCACCATCTGGGTTGGCAAGCGGGCAACAAATTCGGGTCGTTTGCCCCAGACAGCGACTATCCGCTCACTGGTTTGCTCCCGCGAAATCCGCCCAGTGGCATTTCTAGACCCTAGCGCGTTTGTCGGTACTAATCCGACGCACGAACCGATTCCCGGTTGCTCGTTTGAACGAAGCCCTCCGGCGCAGTCGCCAGAGCTTTCGATCATTAGTTTATCGATATGAAGCAGTAAGCTGTCGCAGTTGCTTTAGCATCGATGGATTGCTAGATTCCTCTTTCTTGGAGGCCTATCGCCTCACGTTTGTTTTCAGTCCCATCTAAGCAAACCATTTTCGAAATCCAGCCACACTCTTTGGAATCCGGTTTTCGCTAATCCCAATAAGCCGTCAAATTCGTATCTCGGATCAGGATCGCCATCGGCGACGAGCATAATCTGAGAACCGATGCTTTGGGTGCCCAGTGATACATCAGAGGCGCGGAACCATGCGGCGTACATCGTACCCGTCGCCGTAAAAATCACAGTATTTGTCTCGTTAGGCAGCGGCTCCAGCTTCGCCAGACTCGCCTCGAGCCGTTTGCGGAAGAGAAGCAGTCTCGGTGTTCCGGAATCGACCAGCAGACGCAATACGTGTCCGGCGATCCTGACCTTCACCGTGAGGAATGGCTTTTGAGTGTCAAACCGGACCGCGTTTTTGGGTGTATTCGCAGGTGCAAAGACGATTCTTCTCGTTCGGTAGTCGATCATGAAGCTGCCACTGCTGAGAACGTCAAGACCCGCAATGGCTCCTAACGGAACCCCGAGGGCGCGTTGCATGAAGCTCAAGTCTTGCACTACGACTCTGGCGGAAGCCATGTGCAGCGCACCGATATCGATACGCGGCACCACTACGGTTTGCACGTCAATTTTGCCGTTGGATGATAGTAGCGGCTCCATGCTTCCCCGCAAGTTAAGTCTTCCGGCCAACTCTTTGCTGATTGCCGTTGGACTAGTTCCCGTGTCTAGCAGGATGTTCACGTTCTCGATCAACCCAATATTGCCTTTCACGATGATGAGATTATCGTTGTAGAGCTCGAAATGGACCTCGGCAGGCTGTTTGCGTGCATCCTTAAGGCGCTTTCGGTATTCACGGGCGGCTTTGTCAGCAGCATTCTCGCTGGCGCTGTTGGCAGCCAAATGTCCGAGTTCATGTGCTACCCAGTATCCGAGGGAGTCGTCACTCACATATCGGTCGCTGTCGATGAACACGCTGCGGCTGGGCAGGTGCGTGAACATGGCGCTGGCATATCCGGCTGGCACTTTGAGGCGAAATATTCTGGTCGTGTCGATGTACTTCCAGTGCGGCACAAAGAGAACTCGCAGTGGATAAAAGACGGGTTGCATGATCCGAATCTGAGCGCGTACCAAGGCTTCTTGTTGGGGCGTACCTCCGAGGACTGTGTAGCTGTTTGCGGAAGGTTCAGGCGGGGTTGCTTCTTCGCTGACCAGCTTTGCGTTCCCGTTCGTTTGTCCCCAGCCGAACTGTGCAAATCCCAAGATGAGTAGAACCGCCCAAATTCTGACCTTCATTTGCCACCTCCAGGCGTGTGCTGGAGGCGAACTTGGGGCTGGTTAGGAGGAAGCTCAATGGACGGCGGCTTGATTGAGGCTTGATTGGTTATGAGCGATTAAAGCTTTTTGTTCCAGTAACTTAGTGCCTTGGCTTATCTAAACCTTGTCATCTAGTTGGAGGGTGTTAGACTCGCGCTAAGATCTGGGGTAGACGCAGATGGCCCTTGAAGCCCAAGCTTCCGCAATCCTGCGCTTCGGAGTGTTTGAGGTGGATGTGCGTGCCGGAGAAGTGCACAAGCAGGGCGCACGGATCAAGCTGCAGGAGCGGCCGTTTCATGTCCTCACCGTTCTCCTGCAGCGGCCCGGGGAAGTGGTAACTCGCGAAGAGCTGCGCTCTCAGAACTGGCCCGCCGATACGTTCGTGGACTTCGACAATAGCCTGAACACGGCGATCAACAAGCTACGCGAGGCTCTTGGCGATTCGGCGGATAATCCGCGGTTCATCGAGACACTGCCTCGGCGCGGGTATCGGTTTATCGCCCCTGTTACCGGGGTAGATCGGGCAGCGGGAGGGACCGCCGCGGGTGTGAGCGCGGTCACACCGATTCGCGGCCGGAAGATCGCTGTCACAGCGGCCGTTGTAGTGCTCGCCTCGGGAATAGCGGGAGGACTGCTCTGGCGGACGCGGCAAGCACGGCACCTCACGGAAAAGGACACCATCGTTCTCGGAGATTTCGCCAATTCGACTGGCGATGCAGTATTCGACGGGACGCTTCGAGAAGGTCTTTCTGTCGAGCTGGAGCAATCGCCCTTCCTGAGTCTCGTTTCAGAGGAAGGAATCCGTCAAACATTGCGGATGATGGAACGACCGCCAAATACGCGACTCACTCCTGAAATCACGCGCGAAGTTTGTCAACGGACGAGCAGCGCGGCTGCACTGGACGGCTCGATTGCCCTGATCGGCACCCGGTACAATCTGATTCTGAAGGCTGTGAACTGTGCGAATGGAGACTTGCTGGCAAGCACAGAAGCGCAGGCGAGCGACAAGAGTCACGTTCTCGACGCGCTTGGGAATGCCGCTTCGGAAATGCGGAGGAAACTGGGAGAGTCTTTGAGCACGCTCCAAAAGTACAATACGCCTCTCGAACGAGCGACGACTCCATCCCTCGAGGCTTTGCAAGCCTTCAGCCTTGGCGTCAAGAACAACTTTCCTGCAGCCATCCCGTTTTTTCAGAAAGCCATTCAGCTTGATCCAAACTTTGCTATAGCTTACGACCTGTTGGGCGGTGCGTATGGATCCATCGGCGAAAGGGCCTTGGCCGTAGAGAATACGCGGAAAGCCTTCGAGCTGCGCGGACGTGTGAGTGAGATGGAGAAGCTCAACATCGAAGCAGATTACTACTTTGGTGTGACTGGCAACCTAATCGAAGCACAGCGGAGCTATGTCCTTGGGAAGCAAATCTACCCGCGTGAACCTGGCTTCTGCGGCGGCCTTGGTGTGATCTATATGTCTCTCGGACAGTACGAATCGGCTCTCAAAGAGCACCGGGAGGTCCTTCGTCTTCTCCCTCCTGACAGTGTGGCATTCCGATTTGTCGCGTATACCTACTTGCTGCTGGACCGTGTCGAGGACGCCGCAGCCACAGCCCGTGAGGCGCGCGAAAAGGGGCTGGACTCTGCTTTGGGTCCTACCGCCTATTTGATCGCCTTCTATCAGGATGACGCGTCCGAAATGGCGCGACAGGTGGCCGCTGCCGCGGGTAAGACGGGAGAAGAAGACTTGCTCTTGGCACTAGAAGCCGACACTGCTGCTTATTTCGGACATCTTGGAAGAGCGCGTGAGCTGTCACGGCAGGCTTCAAATTCTGCGAAGCGGGCGGGAAAGAAGGAATCTTCGGCAGCCTACGAGGCCATGGCTGGGCTGCGCGAAGACTTGTTTGGCAATACTGCCAAAGGACTAGATCAGACAAGGATGGCAATGACGCCATCGAGCGGACGCGACATCTATTATGGATTCGGGCTGGCATCGGCTTATGCGAAAAACGCAAAGGCGACCCAACGATTCGTAGAGGGTTTCGAAAAAGGGTTCGCTGAAGACACGGATGTACAGTTCAATTACCTTCCGACCCTTCGCGCCAAGCTTGCGCTTATGCATTCAAATCCCCTGCAGGCGCTTGATGATCTCGAGCTCGCTGCTCCGTATGAACTCGGTTTGCCGGCAGGTGGCTTTTACAACTGGCCCAACATGTATCCCGTCTATGTGCGAGGAGAAGCATATCTAGTTGCACATCGGGGCAGCGAAGCGGCAGCAGAGTTTCAGAAGATTCTCGGCCATCGCGGGATTGTGCTCAACGAACCCATCAGCGCGCTGGCGCATCTGCAACTAGGGCGCGCCTACGTTTTGCAGGGCGACACTGCCAAGGCCCGCGCCGCGTATCAGGATTTCCTCGCACTCTGGAAACACGCCGACCCTGACATCCCGATCTTGAAGGAAGCGAAGGCGGAGTACGCAAAGCTACAATGAGGAGTGAGCGCGCTGAAATCCAACGTTTCGGAACGTTTGAGGTGGACGTGCGCTCGGGGGAGTTACGCAGGCAGGGCGTACGGATTAAGCTGCAGGAACAGCCGTTTCATGTCCTCACCGTTCTCCTGCAGCGGCCCGGGGAAGTGGTAACTCGCGAAGAGCTGCGCTCTCAGAACTGGCCCGCCGATACGTTCGTGGACTTCGACAATAGCCTGAACACGGCGATCAACAAGCTACGCGAGGCTCTTGGCGATTCGGCGGATAATCCGCGGTTCATCGAGACACTGCCTCGGCGCGGGTATCGGTTTATCGCCCCTGTTACCGGGGTAGATGGGGCAGCGGGAGGGACCGCCGCGGGTGTGAGCGCGGTCACACCGATTCGCGGCCGGAAGATCGCTGTCACAGCGGCCGTTGTAGTGCTCGCCTCGGGAATAGCGGGAGGACTGCTCTGGCGGACGCGGCAAGCACGGCACCTCACAGAAAAGGACACCATCGTTCTCGGAGATTTCGCCAATTCGACTGGCGATGCAGTATTCGACGGGACGCTTCGAGAAGGTCTTTCTGTCGAGCTGGAGCAATCGCCCTTCCTGAGTCTCGTGCCGGAAAAGCAGATCCATCAGACGTTGCGGATGATGGGCAAAAATACGAGTGCGCGACTTACGCCCGAGATTGCTCAGGAAGTTTGTCAAAGGACAAGCAGTGCGGCTGAACTGGACGGTTCGATTGCCCTGATCGGCACCCGATACAACCTGATTCTCAAAGCGGTCAACTGCGCGAGCGGAGACTTGCTGGCGAGCACGGAAGCACAGGTGGACGATAAGAGTCATGTTCTGGATGCGCTAGGCAAGGCGGCTTCGGAAATGCGCCGGAAGCTTGGGGAATCCTTGAGTTCCACCCAAAAATACAACACACCTCTCGAGCAAGCGACTACTCCATCTCTGGAAGCATTGCAGGCCTATAACTTAGGTCGGCTAGCTTTGGCGCACGGCGAAGATGCGGCCGCTTTGGGCTTTTTCCAGCGAGCCACTCAACTCGACCCGAATTTTGCGATGGCCTACTGGGGAATGTCGCAATCATATAACGGCGAAACCACCTTGGCAGTTGAAATCGGCCGGAAGGCCTACGGCTTGCGTGAAAGGCTGAGTGAGTTCGAAAGATTAAGGATCGAATGCGATGACCCCTCCGGCGATGTCATGAAGGCAATGCGCAGTTGTGAACTTGGCGCAAAAACGTACCCACGCGACGCCCTCTTTCATCAGGACCTTGCACTCTACTCAGACGCGCTGGGACGCTATGAGACAGGCCTGAAAGAGAAACTAGAAGCCGTTCGTCTCGCCCCATACGACGGCCATTTTTGCCGGACTGTTATCTACGCGTATCTCTTGTTGAACCGAGTCCAGGAGGCTGAGGCTGCAGCCAAAGAAGCTTGCGCAAAGGCCGTGGACGCCAATTCTGAGACCATCCTTTACCTAGTTGCTTTTTATCGGGATGACCATGCGGAAATGGCGCGACAAGCGGCTCGTGCTGTGGGTGTACCGGGAGATGAAGACTCTATGTTATCTGCGGAGGCTGACACGGCTGCCTATTTCGGACATCTTGGGAAAGCCCGTGAGTTAACTAGGCGGGCTGCGGAATCTGCAGAGCTAGCAGCGGAGAAGGAAACTGCGGCGACCTACTATGCTACGTCTGCGCTGCGGGAAGCGTTGTTCGGAAACGTAGACAGAGCACGGCAGCAAGCCACTCTCGCGAAGGGGCGTGCGTCCGGGCGTGATGTGGATTACGGCTTGGCGCTTGCCCTTGCCTATGCAGGGGATGCGAACCGGGCACGAGTACTGGCTGATGGTTTGGGCAGGAGGTTCCCCGAAGACACAACTCTTCAGCTCACTTACCTTCCGACACTTCGGGCAAAGCTTGCGCTCGTTCGTTCAAACCCGCAGCAGGCGGTTGATATTCTTAGGGTCGCTGCTCCGTATGAGCTGGGTCTGTCGGCTCTTAGTGGTTACAATTGGCCCAGTTTGTACCCCGTTTATGTGCGCGGAGAAGCTTATCTTGCCGCACACCAGGGCAAAGAAGCAGCAGCAGAGTTTCAGAGAATCCTCGACCATCGCGGGATTGCGCTCAACGAACCCATCGGCGCTCTGGCGCATCTCCAACTGGGCCGCGCCTATTCCTTGCAGGGCGACACCGCCAAAGCCCGCGCCGCCTACCAGGATTTTCTGACGTTGTGGAAGGACGCCGATCCAGACATCCCCGTCTTCAAAGAAGCAAAAGCTGAGTACGCAAAGCTGCAGTAGCTCTGTCACCGGTCTAGAAAATGTCAGCTTTTTGCGCCAGGTCCACCGGTCAAACCGCCCTTCTCGCAACCTATCCACTGCAGAATGAAAACGCGGTAGTGTTGACCGAACCGATCAACTCCCGGATGGCTAGCCGGAAGCTATCCAGCTTCCCCGGCGGGATTAGTAATGGCTTGTAGAACGTGATTGGGCGATTCGCGATGTCTATCTCCAACGATTCGCTGTCACTGCTTTGCCGCGGCAGTAGCCACCCTCTCGATGCCCTCCCAGCGTATCCTGTCCGCCCCAGTTCTCAATCGCCGGTTCAAGACCTCAGCACAGCCTATTCAGGCAAGAAAGGACGGCGTCATGCAAAACGGCAGCCTTAGCAGAGAGCAACGGAAACGGAGCTCGGATGTTTGGTGCTACCGATGGTGGGAGTCGGGTCCAACCGGCAGGAGGATACACCGTCGAATCATTCTCGGTACGGTAGAGCAACTTCATGACAGACGGGCGGCGAACCAGGCGACGGCGGGGTTACGAAGGGAAATCAACTCGCACGACATCCGCACGAAGACGACGTTGATGACCGTGGCAGAGTTAGCGGACCATTTTCGTCAACGGGAGTTGCTCGACAGCAACATACGGATTACGTACTCCACCAAAAAAGCGTATGCCGGCTACTTGACGAAATGGATTGTGCCGCGATGGGGACAGAATGCACTGCAGCACATCAAGGCCAGAGAAGTGGAGTTGTGGCTGGCGAGTGTGCAACGCGCACGAACCACGCGCGCGAAAATCCGCAATGTGATGAGTGTGCTATTCAACCATGCACGCCGGTACGATCTCTTCGATGGCAACCCTATCCAATGGGTGCGCCAAAGCGCCAAACGTCGTAGTGCTCCCAATGTACTTACGATTGAGGAGGTACGGCATTTATTGGCAGCGCTACCGCCGCGAGAAAGAATCCTGGTGTTCTTGGACGTAAGCACCGGACTGCGACAGAGCGAACTGTTCGGTCTGCAATGGCAGGATATTGATTTCGAAATCGGAGAGCTCAGAGTGACGCGATCGGTGGTAGGTCACGTGGTCGGCACCTGCAAGACAGAGGCCTCTCAAAAGGCCATTCCACTTCACGAGGACCTGATCGAAGCCCTGAAGGGCTGGCGCCAGCAGAACCCCTACAAGGAGGCGCAGCATTGGGTATTTGCAAGTCCGAGTAGCGGTGGGAAAAATCCGTACTGGGGACAACAGCTGATGCGCCGGGACATCCGCCCGGTTGCCGAGAAGCTGGGGATCACCAAGCGCATCGGATGGCATACCTTCCGGCACACGTACTCCACATTGCTTCGGGCCGTGGGAGCGGATCTGAAAGTAATGCAGGAACTGCTGCGGCACTCCACGATCCGTGTGACCTTGGATACTTACACCCAGGCGGTGACAGCTGCCAAGCGTACAGCCCACACCGCTGTTGTCTCGCTGATTATTGGAAATGGCGAATAGAAGCTGGACTAGGGCACGAAGGGGAGCGATCAGCCCCCTAGGCCGAGGTTGAACGTAAACATTGTTATAGGGGAGCTGTGCGCGGAATTTGACGCCTCGCGCGGAGTTTGTACCTTTTTGTGCCCACGCGAAAATTCTTCCACTGGCGTAAGTGCTTGATTAGGAATGGCGGGGACGACGAGACTCGAACTCGCGAC
>QHYH01000009.1 GCA_003223215.1 Acidobacteriota bacterium | reverse complement strand
CGTGCCCCGAGCGTCCCGACACTCAGGCCGCTGCCCGGTAGGACTGCGCTGCTCAGCAGCATGACGAACTGCGTGACAACGGCGATGGCGAAGCTGAGGAGCGGCAAAATGAAGAGGAGAATGGCGAACTTCGAGAGCACGGTGGTGAGGTCGGAAACTGGCAGCGACTTCCAGAACAGGATGCTGCGATCGCGGCGCTCTCCGTACAGCGCGTCGAGAGAGTAGAAAATCCCGACTATAAAACCCGTCCCCATGATCAGAGCAGCCGCGAATTCGTACGGTATGTCGAGCGGCTCGTGCCGATGCGCCGCGCTGAGCGTCAACCCAGTCAAGAAGGCGAGCAGAAAAACGGCAGCGGCGGCCAAAGGGGCGATGTAGATCGAGCGGTGCTCCCACAATTCGCGCCGCACCGACCAGTACATGCGCCGACTGGCGGTGATGACCGCAGGCGCGGTTACTTGCGATTCGAGGGGAGATCCGGGCACGGTGTTTGATGGAGTACTCATCGAGCCCCTCCTTGGGCCGCGCCGCTTTGATTGCTGAGCACGGCAACAAACAAGTCGGCGATACTCGGCGTTCGCACGTCGCCAAGCGCGGCGAGTTGCTGGCGTTCGACACGATCGAACAGCAGGATGCTGCGCCCGAACACTTGGCGTTCGTGAATCGGCTTCAGCGCCCGTGCTGCGGCGATCTGCTCGGGATTCACCATCACTTCCAGATAGCGCGACTCGAATTCTTCCATGCTGCAATCGAATGCGATGCGGCCGCGGTTAATGAACATGACATCGGTCAGGACGTCCTGAATCTCTTCCACTTGATGGGTGGTCACTACGATGGTGCGGCCGCGATCGAAGTAGTCATTCAGCAGCGAATCATAGAACTGCTTGCGATACAAAATATCCAGGCCAAGCGTCGGCTCGTCCAGCACCAGCAATTTCGCGTCAATGGCCATGACCAGGGCGAGATGCAGTTGCGCCACCATGCCCTTCGACAATTCCCGGACCTTGCTGGCGCGCCCGATGGTGGTCTTGGCAAGAAAGCCTTCCGCCTTCGCGCGGTCGAATCGCGGATGCACGCCCGCGAAGTAGTCGAGAGCCTGCCAAACCCTCATCCAGCGCGGCAGCACGGCGACATCGGCAATGAAACAGGCATCGCGCATGAGCTTTTCGCGCTCCGTCCAGGGGTCTCGTCCGAGCACCCTCAGCTCACCCTGATATGAGGTGAGGCCTAAAATCGCGTTGAGCGCTGTGGTCTTGCCCGCCCCGTTGGGCCCGATAAGTCCGAGGATGCGGCCCTCTTCGACACGCACATTGATGCCGTCCACCGCGATCGTTGTTCCGAACGCCTTCCGGAGACCACGTGCTTCTATGCATGCCATGGCTTTAGCGCTCCTCTTTGCGGGGCTTCGACTCGGCGGTTTTGGACCTGCGTTTTGCGGCAGCATCTAGTTCTTCCGGTGTCAGGCCGAGCCGCTGAATGGTTGCGTGGACCCGGGGCCATTCTTCGGCAAGAAACCTCCGCCGTTCGCCCTGCAGCAACAGATTGCGTGCGCCCGTATTGATGTACATGCCGAGGCCTCGCTTGCTCTCTACCAGTCCCTCATCCACTAATTGTTGATAGCCCTTCAAAACCGTGAGCGGATTGACACGATATTCGGCCGCGACATTGCGCACCGAAGGCAGCGGATCACCTTCCTTGAGCACGCCGTCAAGTATCATCGCGACGACACGGTCGCGAAGTTGTCGGTAAATCGGCTGACTGTCGTTCCACTCACGGTCCATCAGGTTTTCCTGTTGCCCCTTGCTGGAGACACGCCGGCGTTATTTTGCCCGCTGCAGGTCGATGTGCGCGTGCACCGGCTTGTCCCCCGGCAGCATGTAGGTCCAGTCCTCAGCGTGATGGTTGGCGTCGATGATGGTGAACACCGAGTGGTACATGTGTCCGTACTTATTGCTGCCGGAAAGATCGGCAAAATCGAATTCCAGAGTCTTGCCGTCCGGCGATATTTTGCCGGTCATGCGTGGCCGGTTCCCCGCGTCGCAATAATGGACCAGCGTAAGCCGGTCTGCGTCAACGTCAACGTACAACATCGTGACGGGATGGTCGTATTTTGCGGGGTCCAGCGGCGTTCCTGCCTCCTGGAACTCGTGCACGAGGACGTTTCCCCGCGAGGTCACGCGCATCGAGACGTGCAGTGGCTTAATGTCCACTTTTGCTTCTAGCGGCATGTCCGTCTTCACGGGGCCTTCCCAATCCCCCGCGAGGGTTTTCATGGCGTCGAAGGAAGTCTGCGCCTCGGACTTCGGCGCGGGAGCCTTGGGCTCAGCCATCTTGTGCGCGTCGGATTGCGCGAAAGCCACGGTGGCGAGCGACATCAGAACAACGGACAACAAAAAACGAAGGGATTTCATGTTTCATTCTCCTTAAGAAATTCATTTCTTCCGGATCTCGGGTCGGGGTGATTCGCTGGCTCAGTCACTTGCGATCAATCAGGCTCAACGAACCCCTCGTCATATGCTGTTATAGCTAACTATAACACTACTGCAGATGTCAAGCAGTTTCTTATCTTCATTCCCCGCCGCAATCCACTAGCACCAAGCGTTCTCGTGGTCGCTGGGTCAAGCGGGCAATTTGACACAGTGGGAGTTCAGGCCTACTCGCCTGGCGAAAAGGACCTAATCCCGGTTAGTTCGGCTTCGACGGCGGGATTAAGTCCTTCCACGAGTCTTAGAGTTGTATCGGAAGCGCGAAGGGGCTAGGCGCCTGCACGGGCACGCGTGTTCGAAGTCTTGGGGTTGTATAACCAGCCCCGAACGCAAGGTTCGAGTAGTCAACTCTAACGCGCTGGAACGGCGGCACTTAGCATTTTGGAACAGGGCCTTATTTGGAAAATGATGGAAAACAAAAGCACGTAGTTCCCTCTATTGTCAAAATCGAGGCTCTCAAGGCCTAGTTCGGGTATTTTCAGAGAGACAGCACATCGCGCGGAGAGCCTTTCACAAACTCGCTGGCGCCTGTCTAGAAGTGGCGAAAAACAGATGGAGAAACTCGATCGAATCACGACTGATCCTGCTCGCATGACGAGTACTTGAAGCGCTCGCCATCTATCCTGACCGTGCCGAACTGAAGCGCGAATACCCGGAGCTAGAGGACGAAGATATTCGGCAAGCGCTGGCCCTCGCGGCTGCTTTGGTTGACGACAAGGTTTTGCCCCTGCCGCGCGCTGGATGAGGCTGCTGCTCGATCAGAGTTCCACAGTCCACCATCTCGATGCCGCCGGGGTCGAGTCCGCCCACGTAGCGGAAAAAGGACTAGCCAGTGCGCGCGATGCGAAGATTATCGACTTTGCGCGCCAGGGCGGTTGAATCGTTGTGACTTTGGATGCAGGCTTCTCTCTGGGGCGACTGGCCCATCCGTGGTTCGCATTCGGATCGAAGGTCAACGCGCAGAGGGGCTTGCCACTTTACTGCTTAACGTGCTGAAGGTTTGCAAGGACAATCTGATCCAAGGAGCTATGATCTGGAGTGACCGAGAACGGAGCCAGGATTAGAAGGCTGCCTCTCCTGCGATAAGCTTTTTAGGAGAGACTGCGCTCGAAAGATTGTTTCTGGAACGCTTTTATCGACTGCCGCAGCAATTCGCTTGATTTTCAGCAGGCCGGACCTGGCGAAGGGCGGCGTAGATTGGTTGGAGGGCTTACACACAAGGGCTTATCTGTAAAACAGAACTTTCCCGGAAGGATCGAGTTGTTGCAGAAAATCAAAATCAACAACATTGCGGGTCAGCACGGAGCAGCCATGCTTTCTAGCTGTGGCAAATAGCAAGGCGTCGTTCAACACCCGGCGTCGCTGGTCGCTCTTGTATCCCTGCAGCCGGGCGAGTGTACCGGACAGAATTCCCGCTTCACGCCATATCTCGGAATCGGTTGCGAGTGTGCGATGGCTTGGCCGCCGTTCGATCACCGCGACAACCTGTTCCGTGATCCCGCGTGTCTGAGCACGTGCGGGGTCAAGTAGACCGCAGGTTGCCGCTAGTTCCGCTTCTGTTACTGGCGAATGCCACGCCTCGGCCGCCCGGAGCATGGCGTCTCCCCTTCGTGGAAAACGGTTCTGGAGAATGTCGATATAAACCGTGGTGTCGTACAGCAGCTTGGTGGTCCGACCGCCTGCGGACTCGATGAAGTCGAGTTCCGATTCGGGGCGCGGTTTGAGCGGTGTTCGGTGCTTTTCGGGCTTAAGACGTCTAAGAGCGCTCTGAAATTCAGAATTCAAGGTCAGCCTCGTGGTCGATGGTGCCACGGCGAGCAAGCAGCCACTCAGCGTAGTCGTCTGCGACCGCAATGTTGGCCAGCGCCAGCTCGATGAGATCGGTATCAGAAACAACTCCGGTGCGCTTCTTTGCCTGTGCCACCAGGGCCTTAGGCATTCTACCCCGGACCACTTGGTCTCTTTCCCCGCGCAACAGGCCTTGCTCCTCGGCGATGACCATCACCTCACGGAGCTTACCAGGACAGCTAATGCTGGTGCTTTTTCCCATTCTCGAACTGGCAGTTTGAGCAGCACGTTTCATCCTGATTCTCCTAGCATTTCTATTTTGTAGCACACGCTAGTCCTCATTGTAGCACAGATCTCGACATTCGTCGAACGCTCACCGGTCGCGGTGGTCGCGGTGCAGCGCTTTGGCAAAGGATAGATGCGGGAATAGCTAACCGGCTGATTCCAATGAAGGGAGTTTCTCTGGTGGGTCAGCCTGCATGGCACTAGCGGTATGAATTCCTCAGGGCTGTTGCAATACCTACGCTGCGGAAATCTCTGAACTGAGCCCAACTCCCATTCTGACTGGCGAAGATATCTATCTAAAAGAGCCGTTCCAGGTGCTGTGCGAGAAGCACGCAGTGAGCAAGATCCATCCGGATCTCGCCACTTCGGGCGGAATTTTGGAAACGCACAAGATCGGCGACATATGGCTGAAGATTACGAGGTACCGATGGCCATGCACTTTGCGGGGAACGCCTTGGTGGTCCTTACTTGTGGAAGAAGGCACGAAGACGCCGATCGTCAACCACGGTTGGATCGATGTGCCTGACAAGCCTGGCCTTGGTGTGACTCTCAATGAGAGCATAGTCCGCCAGCACTTGGCGCCTGGCACCGGCTACTTCGAATCCACGTCGTACTGGGATCAAGAACGCTCCTGGGATCGACTCTGGAGCTAAGCGCCACAACTTCACACTATGCCCTTTCCCTCGATTATATGGATGTAGCGGTTTGGGGCCACATTGGCG
>QHYH01000132.1 GCA_003223215.1 Acidobacteriota bacterium | reverse complement strand
CCTCACCGCGTACGGTTTACTAAGCATATGCTCAGGTTTTTGCCTGCGCGAGGAATTAGGGGTTTCACCCCAATTGTCGGCGCATGGATGAATCTGCTACGGTTGGCACCCGGTTTGGGTTCGACCTCGGGGACAACCGGTCCCTGCGCTGCGGCATCCTACGCAACGCAAGGCGAACCTGTCCTCGGCAAACCCAGGACGTCGAAGGCTTCATTATCTTCTTTCAAAAGACCGGGCAGGTTTCTTGCATTCGAAGTGTATGTTCGGCCTGCAATCACTTGGTGCGCTTGCACTTGGCACCGTGTTTCTCTGTTGCTCCGGGGCCATTTATCCTTTGTGCGCACAAACTGCCGGCACACCCGATCAGGAGAGCGACACCCTCCGCGGCACGGTCGTGAACAGTCTGACCCATGAACCCATAGGTCGTGCGCTGGTCTACTCTCCGGATAATCGCTACGCCGCCATGACGGACGGTCAAGGCCGTTTTGAATTCAAATTCGCAAGGGCGGAACGCGAACCGAATGCAGGGTTTGCGGCCACATCAAACGTTGGGCCCTCGCCATCCTATCCGCGCCAATATGGCGCGACAAATCGTCCTTCCATGTTGATGGCACGAAAGACGGGCTTTTTACCGGATCATGACGGACAGCAGACATTCCCGTTAAGCGAAACGCAGCAGGAGCTAACCATCCCCCTCGCGCCCGAAGCTCTAATCATTGGGCACATTCTTCTGCCAGAGTCCGACGGCTCTAACAGAATCCAGGTGGAACTGTTTCGACGCCAGGTGCGGGAAGGCCGGGAGCACTGGGATTCTGTAGGAACGGTGATCTCAAAATCAGACGGAGAGTACCGGTATGCTGAACTTTCAGCAGGGTCCTACAAACTTGTGACCCACGAACTACTTGACCGCGATCCGTTGGCCTTTAACCCTCGTGGGCAGTTATTTGGGTACCCACCGGTGTACTACCCTGCGGCAACCGACTTCACCACAGCCTCGGTCATTCAGCTATCAGCGGGGAGCACTACCGAGGCAGATGTTTCGCCTGCACGGCGAGAGTACTACGCGGTAAAAGTGCCCGTCGGAGGCGCACCACTTGGCCT
This sequence comes from Acidobacteriota bacterium, assembly GCA_003223215.1. Taxonomy (GTDB): domain Bacteria; phylum Acidobacteriota; class Terriglobia; order Acidiferrales; family UBA7541; genus Acidiferrum. The sequence continues at coordinate 36,974 of QHYH01000132.1, read as the reverse complement.
CCCGATCGGTATTCAGGTGTGGCTACAAGGGCACGAAGGCCCCGGATACTCTCTTGGATACAACGCCGAGGAGCAGTTGATCCAGGGGTTGCTACCAGATGGAACGTATGTCGTCCGGGCAACAGCCGCTGGTTCCAATGCGATGACCGGAATGTCGACTCTCACGGTCAAAGGTGCCGCTGCGGAGGGACCGGCGCTGATGATGTTGCCCAACAGTTCCATCGTCGTTAGCGTTCGAGAGGAATTTCAACACCGTGAAACCGCGACTCAGGGGCCTATGGTCGTTGACAGTATTCGCAATGCCTCTGGAAACGGGAGGCGGCCAGGCTATCTGCAAGTGTCGTTGCTACCGATCGAGGAGTTCGGCTTCGCGCCCGGCGCTTCTTTGCGCCCGCCCAGGGGCCCGGACGACGATTCGCCGCTCATGATCGAAAATGTGCAACCTGGCCGCTACCGGGTGCTGGTGAACACGGCAATCGGATTTGCTTCATCGGTCACTTCCAACGGTACCGATCTCGAGCACCAGCCTTTGGTGGTAGCCCTGGGTGGCGCGACTCCGCCGATTGAGATCACCGTGCGAGACGACGGCGCGGAGGTCGAAGGCGCAATTGTAGGTGCGTCAACCAGGGACGCAGCTGGAGCTGGATTCCGATCACAGGGTCAATCCCCAGGCAACGTCTATTTCTGTCCTACGACCGGTAGCAGTGGCCAGTTCCGCATGGCTTGGGTTTCCCCCGATGGGAAATTTCAACTGCAGCAGCTCCCACCGGGCGTTTACCGGGTGCTGGCATTCGATCGCCAACAGCCCGACTTGGAGTACGCGAGCGAGGAGGCCCTGAGCAAATATGAGGCCAAGGCACAGGTCATTCGGGTGGTCGCGGGACAGAAGGAGCACTTGCAACTGCCGCTGATTACCCAAGGCGAGTGAGCATGTTCGGCCTTTTACGAGCGATTCGATTGCGACCCCTCGCGCTGGTGCTTCTCCTGCTGCCCTGCTGCGCTACTCTCGGCGCACAGAACGCCGAGCAAAGCAACTCTCATGATACAAAGTTTAGAATCGCGGGCACGATCGTAAACGCACTCAACGGGGCGCCGATCGGGAAAGCCCGCGTTTCGATCTTCGATACCAGCAACCGCGCGAACTCCGCATGGACGATCACTTCTGAGAATGGGCATTTTGAATTCCCTCAGCTCAAGGCGGGCAAGTTCTCGTTGCAGGGAGCGAAACGCGGATTTATCTCCGCCGCTTATGATCAGCACGAACAATATTCCACCGCAATCGTGACCGGGGCCGGCCTCGACACCGAGAGCCTCGTTTTGCGGCTCACGCCGCGGGCGCTGCTGGCCGGCCAAATCTTCGATGAGTCGGGGGATCCCGTCCGCCATGCACGCATCACGCTTTATCAGGAAAACCACGCTGGCGGGCTGAACCGCATTATGCCCGTGGGCACCGCTTTGACCGACGACCGGGGTTCCTACGAGTTTCCGTCTCTAGCGCCTGGGAATTACTTTGTGTCCGTGGCAGCGAACCCATGGTATGCCGTCCACCCTGTTTCTTCTTCTGCCGATGGCACGGCAAATCCGCCGCCAGGAGTTGCGCCGTCGCTGGACGTGGCCTATCCGACGACCTATTACAACGGGGCAACGGAAGCCGATGGGGCTACAGCCATCCCGGTCAGAGGTGGCGATCGCCTGCAGATCGATGTGCACCTGAGTCCCGTCCCTGCCCTTCATTTCATCTTCCGTGTATCCGACGATCAGCACGGGTTCAGCATGCCGGTGCTTCGGAAACGGGTCTTTGATTCGGAGGAACACGTTCAACCCGAAGGAATGCAAATGGTGGCTCCTGGCGTTTATGAGTTGAAGGGGGTTCCGGCGGGGAAATACATCGTCCGCCGGCGTGAACCAAAGACTAGCCAACTCCTACAGCCGACTGAGATGGACCTGGCCAGAAATGGTCAAGAATTGGACGAACCCATCAGCGAACCGGCAGGTACCGCGAAATTGTCGGTAAAGCTTCCGCGGGGAGACCCATTCCCGAAGCAGTTCTCTATCGCTTTGCAAGACTCGCGGCAGCGCGTTGTAGCCGTCAGGCCCGTTGATAGTGCCGGCGAAGTGAGATTCGAGGAGCTTCCTGCGGGCAAATACGCGATCCTGGTCTCCTCTCCCACCAAGCCATATTCCGTGGTTCGCACTTCGTCTCAGGGAGTCGAAACCTCTGGCCACGAGCTGAATGTAACGCCGGGTGCGTCTCTCGACCTAACGGTGTTCTTGGCCGGCGGCGTGGTGACCCTGGAAGGATTCGCGAAACGCGGAGAGAAGCCCATGGCTGGTGTCATGGTGATCCTGGTGCCAAAAGATCCTGAATTGCACCAGGAAATGTTCCGAAGGGATCAGAGCGATTTAGATGGAAGCTTCGTGCTCCGAGGAGTGATTCCCGGAGCATATACGATCGTCGCGGTAGAGGACGCCTGGGGTTCTGCATGGTTGCAGCCTAGTGTGCTCTTGCGCTACGTCGAGCATGGGCAAAACGTGACGATTGGAGAGCTGACGGAGGGCTCGATGCACTTGCCGGACCCTGTCGAAGTGCAGACACGTTAGATTCGTTTTTTGCTACCCATCGTTCGCCGACCTGCTGTCCTCCAACCGCAAAAATGGCGTCACGGCTGAATAGGGATCGCTTCTCGCTAGCGGTAAACTACCGCTAGCCGCACCAATCTTCTCGCGTCGGTCCGATCATCCAGGTCAAAAGGCAAATGTTCTAAACAGTGGTGTTGCGGCCGCTCCTGCCGTTTTTCGTTTGTTGCTGTGGAATTAGTCCCTTAGCGACTCACCGTAGCTTCGGCGACAGGCGTGGGCTGCTGGGGCGGACGTTCTTCACGCCGGAATCCGACCCAGAAGAATAGTAAGACTACCGCCGACGCGATGGCCGGCACCATCCAGATGGAGCGCCAGTCATGGACCACTCCGCCTGACACCAGGGATTTCGCGTACCTATCTACAATGCCGCCACAGATCCAGGACCCGACGAACATCCCGATGCCATAGGTAATGAAGTAGATCAACCCCTGCGCCACAGCGCGGAGTGCCGGAGGCGCTTTTTGGTCCACATACACCTGTCCGGTCACGAAGAAAAAGTCATAGCAGATGCCGTGAAGGACGATTCCCAGATAGAGCAGCGGCAGCAAGCTGCCGGTGTTCCCTGTGCCAAAGCAAATGTAGCGCACAACCCAGGCGAACATGCCCAGCATGAGGGTGTACTTCACGCCGACCCGGCGGAAGAACCATGGCAACGTTACCATGAAGAGCAACTCGGACATTTGGCCCATGGTCATTTTGCCGGCGGCATTTTGCATGCCGATTTCATTCAGGAATGGATTGGTAAACGTGTAGTAGAACTGCAGAGGAATGCAGATAAGGAATGAGGCCAGGACAAAGATCGAGAAGTTGCGATCCTTAAAAAGCGTAAAGGCCTCCGGCGGAAAGATATTGCTCAGTTTGAATCCGTGGGCAGAGCGCAAAGGCGGCGTGTGGGGCAGTGTCAGGCTGTAAATGGCCATCAATAGAGAGGCCGCACCTGCGATACGAATGGGAATGGCTGTCGGTTCGACGCGAAGAAAACCGATAAGCAGGCCGGCAACGATCCACCCGGCGGTCCCCAGGACGCGAATCGATCCAAAATCCTGCTTGGGGTCTTTCATCTGGCGAAAGGCGAGCGCATTGGTCAGCGCCATCGTGGGCATGTAGCAAAGCGAATAGATGAGCAAGACCGCATACATCGGACCGAAAGCTTTTTGTGTGGAGGCAAACCACAGGAGCACGCCGCCGATACCGTGCAGCGCGGCCAGCAGCCGCTGATTGGCGAACAGCTCGTCCGCCATGAGTCCGACGAGGAACGGTGAAATCGCGGCGCCCAAGGCGGTCGTCCCGGCGGCGACGCCGATCTGCTCGCCCGAAAAATGCAATTGTTGTCCTAGCCAAGTCCCCAGGGTGACGTACCACGCGCCCCAAATGAAATACTCCAGAAACATCATCAGGGAGAGACGCATTCTCATCGAGAAAGGCACGGAATCACCTCGTGACAGCCGTCGGCCGATGCAAGAGTGCCATAGTTAAAGGAAAGGGGACACACAAGAATGACGGTCCTCAATGCGGCGCGCGTTGCTGTCGGGACGCGCCGTCCAGCCACAGATCGATGGGCTTTTTGACGCCAGGAGGCGGCAGGTAAGGGAGCGCGATTTTGCGGCCCTCGCCCGCGGAGGCATAACCCGCATAAATCGCGCGCAGCACGACCAAGCCATCTTCGCCCGTAGCTTGCGGCGTCTCTTTCCCACGAACGCTGCGCGCGAAGTGGGTCAGCTCTTGCGGCGTGCCGTAATTCCAGAGTTCCTCGAAGACGGGATACGTCCAACCTTTCGTACTAGGCGCCTTTTCGACGGCGTATCCGTAACCGTTTTCGCTGTACGTCGGCAGGGCGTTGCCCATGTGCAAATTGGCGTAAGTGCACCCATCCTCGCCGAAAACTTCAATGCGATCGTCCATGCCGCCGCGGCGCGCCCAGCTGTTTTCAACCAGTCCTACGGCGCCATTGGCGAACTCCAGGATGCACAAAGAATCGTCTTCGGCTTTGGTCTTGTCGCCGTGAACGTAGGTGCCCATCTGGCAGTAGACCGACTTGATTGGCGAGCGGCCGAGGAGCCAATAGCAAAACGCGATACCGTGGCAGCCCAAGTCCATCAGTGCGCCACCGCCGGAGCGATTCACGTCCCAAAACCACGCGCTGTGCGGCCCGAAATGCTTTTCGCTTTGTTTGACCAGATAGACCTTGCCAAATGCGCCGGAATCCGCCATTTCCTTGGCTTTTAGATATTTCGGGGTAAAGAAAAGTTCCTCGCCGTACATCAGGAGAACGCCGTGGCGTTTCGCTGCCGCGATCATTTCTTCGCCTTCGGCAATGGTCATGGCCAGGGGCTTTTCGCAGACGATGTGCTTGCCGGCGGCAGCGATGTCCTTGGTCATCTGTGCATGCAGGCTGTTGGGCGCGGCGATGGTGATCATCTCAAGGTCGCGCTCTTTCAGCATCTCGCGGTAATCGGTGAAGACTCGCGGAATGCCGAACCTTTTTGCCAACGCCGCAGCATTGCCGGCAGTCGGAGAGGCGATGGCAAGCACTTCCGCCTCATGCGGCATGATTTGCAAGGACGCGGCGTGAATGTCCGCCTGGAATTGCGAGCCGATGATGCCGACCTTTACTTTGCCGTCCGCCATTTCCGTCTCTGCCTCAAAAATCCGATTGAGCACTGCCAAGCAGGCGGCCCTGCGACTTCGCTTGGGATGCAAGACCGCCGCGCTCCCAGGTTACGACGAAGTGCCTTGGTCGTCGCAGCCGACATACTCCTGGAGAATCCGATTGCCTTTGTAGTCGAGCTCAGCGTGGATGCCGATTTTGGACGTGTAATAGCCGCGCACCGTAAGCCGTTTCAATTCAATAAAGAAGCGCACTTCGGGAAGGTCGGTCATGTGATCGTTATCGGAAAGCACCTGAAGAAGTGCGATCCTTTCCTCTGGGCCCGAGTCAACAAAGGATTTTTGGTGGTAATGGCGGCTCATTAAATCGACCAGTCGCAGGCCTTCACGCCACAGCGCCTTCTGATTGTCGTCATCGGTTTCGCTGAGAAACTGCTCGATATAATCGGCAACTTTTGCTGCTTTTGCGCCGCCGGAATGGCTGTCCGCGGGGATGATCGTCTCTGACAACTCCTCGACCAGCGCATGCTGGGCGGGAGTAAAGAAACGCCCCGCGGGTTTGTTTGGCGCGGAGCTTGCCGCCGGCTTACTCGGCGGCGTCGCGGTTTGCGGCTGCTCTCCGCTCAGGGCAGGCAAAGGCAGCAGCGATGCGCCGAGTGCCGCGGCCGAACTCTTCAACCATTCCCGACGATCTTGCCGCAGATCAACCGGATCATTGCTAGACATGTTCCACCTACAAATTTCCTTTTCGAAATTCGTCCGCCAGGTAGTCACAGGAGCGCCAGCACAACGCCATGATGGTCCAGGTGGGATTTTGGCAACTGGCGCTGACGAAGCCGCTGCCATCGACGACGAACAAATTCTGTACATCGTGCGACTGCTGAAACTGATTCAGAACCGAGGTTTTGGGATCGTCGCCCATGCGCGCGGTGCCTAGCTCATGAATCGACCAGCCTTCAGTGAGCACCCGGCTTCTGACGTGCACAATCTCGAATCCCGCGGCCTCGAACATCTCCTGCGCCGTCTCTTTCATGTCCTCGGCCATGCGGTGCTCGTTGTCTCCGAACTTATAGTGAAAACGCAAGGCGGGAATGCCCCACTTGTCTTTCACTACAGGATCCAAATCAACGTAGTTTTCGTAGCGCGCCAGAACCTCACCGAAGGCACCCATGCCAATGTACGCGCCCTGGTTCTTGCGAACTTCTTCTTTGAAGGACGCGCCGAAGCCGTGCACGTCGGTCCCACTCGGAAACATGCGGCACCCGCTGCCGCCTTCAAAGCCATAACCGCGGATGAATTTGGGGTGTTTCTCTGAAAGATTGCGAAATCTGGTCAAGTAGAATCCACCGGGACGCCCATCGTCCAGAGTCGACGGCTTGCCGACCAAGTCTTTCGCACGGCCGGTCACCCCCGGTCCCATAATATGCTCGCAGAAATTGTGGCCGACGTGGCCGCTCGAGTTCGCCAGCCCATTCGCATGCGACCGCGACTTCGACAGCAACAGCAACCTGGCGGATTCGAGCGTGGACGCCGCTAGCACTACGACCTTTGCGCGAACGGTGTAGTCCTTCATCGTCTGCGCATCGATGAAATGCACGCCGCTGGCTTTGCCTGTCTGCGGATCTACCGTAACTTCGCGCACCACTGCGTTGGTGCGCAAGCTCAGATTCGCCGTGTCCATCGCGGGATAGATCAGGCCGGTCGGCGAGTCAAACGCGGCATGAATGTCGCATCCGCCTTTGCGTTCACAGGAGCCGCGCCCGTAGCACCGGCTGCGATATTTGTTGTGCTTCAGTCCTTCGCTGGTGACGCCGGCGCGGTACTGTGTCAACACGCGGCCCATTTTTTGCAGACTTTGTTTCAGCGTGACTTCGGCACAATTCAATTTCTGCGGACGCTGAAATATGCCGTCGGGAAGATGCGGCAAGTTCTCCTTCACGCCCATGATGCCGAGATACAAATCCACCTTGTCGTAGTAAGGGGCGATGTCGCTATAGCTGATAGGCCAATCTTCGCCGAAACCGTCGCGACTCTTGGCCTTGAAGTCGTAGTCGGAGAGGCGCAGCGCCAGCCTTCCCCAGATATTTGTTTTTCCGCCCAGACATCGCGCGCGCACCCACGCGTAGTTCGTGCCCGTGAACGGATTCTCGCGCTCGTCAACAACAATATTTTTGACGTAATCGCTGTTCCCGACGTAGCTGCGAAGGTGCCGGGCCTTCTCAAAGCCTGCGCCGTAGGGCGGATTGCGAATGGTGTATTCGTTGAAGGTCAGCGCATGCGACTCCGGCGGGAGGTCTCCGCGGTGAGCATTGTCGTAAGGCCACTCCATCGAGCGCAATTCCTGTTCGATGGGCAGCTTTTTCCCGGCCTCCAGCAACAGCACCTGCAGGCCGTGAGAGGTGAGGACGTGTGCGGCCATGCCGCCGGCCGCGCCCGAGCCGACAATTACCGCATCGTAAGTTTTGCTGAGATTCGCCTCTGGTTCCGTCACAGAAAAACTCCCCGCAATCCATGAAACATAGATCTCAGGATTGCACCTTGCAAGACGCCGACTATAGCAAACGCCAGGGGTGTCCCAAAATCAAAAAAATGCGACCGATCTAGGGACATCGGGCGCACCCTGTCCGGCGCTTCGCCTGGGTCTCGTAGGGAAAGGCCTACCCGGGGGTGGATCGAGCGCAACCCGGGAGCGCTGCCCATGTTGAGGCGCTGGTAGTGGTAGTCTCTGTAGACGCTGTTGTGATTCTCATCCGCTAGGTTGTCATCAAACGCTGGCTGCGCCGCAGCGGCTGGATGCCGACGCTCAGACCGAGACAACCGACTGGAGCCAGGATCGCGCCTCAGGATCGCTTGCCCGGAGCGCCGGACCCAGCGGGGAGCCGAGGAAAATCAACGTTCCCCTGCCTACTGGGCGCTTCGACGCCACTGCGAGTGATCCGACCCAGCCGATTACTTCTCCGAGTTTCGCGGACACAGGAATCACCCGGGTGAAGCCCCGGACCATTATCTCGCGCGGCCAAACGTAGCGGACATAGGGGATCGCTTGGCGGCCGTCGATCGTCTTTCTTCGATGTGGGCTGCTGCGGCTGGCGAAAAGATCGTCATCAGCAAGCTTTCCAGACCACAGATCGACAGGCGGCTCAACCTCCAGCTCAAAGCAACGAAACAACATCCGCTGGTGCGCGGCAGTCTCGGCCGGGCTTAGAAATCCCGCGCCGGATTCCAGCACAAGGCGCGTCCCTCCTTGGACTAACTCCAGCAGCATGCGCCCTATCGCGGGGTCCATCATTCCAACGCCTGGAGCAATTACCATCCGGCAGCGCCATCGTGAGTCGAGTCTGTCTGCCGCAAGACAATGATGCTCATCGGCGAATGCCGCCTGGTAGCCTTGCAACGATTCGCCCAGAACGCAATGTGACGTCAGATCGAGAACAACGCAATCGAACTGCCGACCAGCAAGGTTATCCAATCCGGTAACGCGGGATGACCATAGCGTGCCGGCCGATGCGGTCATACCATGCAGAAAATTTCGGCGCGAGATGTGCATCCACGCCCCTGCAGCCTTTGGGTTCATAACTTGGCGGAAATCAGGCGGTCCATATCAGCCGCGGTGTCGTAAAACTGCTGGTCCTGGGCGTAACGATAGCGCGCTTCCATCTCCGCGATCAACCACCCGTCATAGCGCACTTTCGTCAGCGCTGCTCGGATGGCAGGCCAGTCGTTGTCGCCGATGAAAAGACTCGTATAGACGGTGTCGCAGCATCGTCCACGCTTTTTCATGACGTCCTTTAGATGAATGCGCGTTATGCGCGGGCCATGCATCTCAATCCATTGCTCGGCGAAGCCCGTGTCGTGGATATTTCCAACATCAAGATGGATGCCGACGAAAGGACTATCCACCTCATTGAGGAATGTCCAGAATTCCCTGGGCGTCAGCAGGAAGCGTTGTTCCGAATTGCAGTTCTCGCAACCGATTTTGACTCGCGCCTTGGCTGCAACCGGAGTAAGTTGCTGCATGGCGTCGAGACAGCGCTGGTACACCTCGTTGTACGGAACCTCTTGGGTCACCAGCCCAGTCACCACAAGGATGGCGTCGCAACCGAGCAGCTGAGCCGTCTCCAGCTCGCGCTCGACGATGCGAATGGCCTCGGCTCGGACCTTGGGATCGCGCGCCGAGAGCGGAGTCTTCCAATGAAGGCCGGTCGAAACGTTGGAGACCACCAGACCGGCATTTTCCACCTTGCGGCGCAGCTCCGTTACCTGCGTGTCGGTGGTGTTCATCTGGAACCAAGGGACCTCCCCGAGCCACAGCTCAATACCGTCGTAGCCGGCCTTCTTTACCAGCTCGAGCCCCTGCTCGAAACTCCAACCTCTCGGGATCATGTTGTCGCCGATCGATTTTTTCATAACACCCTCCTGCGCGGACCAGCTGCTTCGTAGAAAGCTGTCATACCGGAAATGCTCAGGACCCGTCTCGATTGTTTCCAGACGAATCTCGTTCTGCAAGCGGCGAATGTGCCCGAGCCGCGTTGCGCCCGGAGAACCGGCAAGGCAGTTTGCTGCGGCCGAAGCCGCGCCCAGACGCAGCGCATCTTCCGGCGTGGCCCAAAAGATGATGGTGTGGGCAATCCCTGCAAGTGCAGAGTCGCCGTTTTTCTGAGGCCGCGAGGCGCTAAGGAGCCGGGTGAACAGCGCACAAAAAGCCATGAGCAAAACCAAGATGATTCGTCGAAACGAGCAGTTTGCGCTTGCAGCTTGGACCTTCGGCTCCCAAGTCACCTCCCTGCGGCTCTTCCCGCTGCTCGAACCCGGTGCCGGCCCGAGCGACCCAGAATCTCTACATGCCTTCTGCGGCGGAATTTCCGGCAGGGTTCGAGGTTTGGCGAGCCTCGCGGCACGGCGAGGATTTCGGGAGGCAAAGGATTGCATTTCTTGCGAGCCATTCTTTGCGTGTGGATTCTTGCCGAGTGAAACCAAGGTTGTCAATGCATAGGCGAATCATGGGAGGGAGGCGAGGTCGAAGATCGTGCAAAAGTGCTGCCCATTCGGCGTGTCAACTTCCAACAGCCGCATTGGCGGCGTTAAGCTCGGCATGTGCATCCCGCAAATCCCCGTTCATCCCTTGGCTACCAACAGGACCCTACGCTTCTCATCCTGGTTGTCAAGAGGAGGAGTCCGGGAAACGGGCAGCGACGCTAGAAGCTCGAGAATGGAATCGCGAGTTTTCTTATGAAGCCCGGGCTTCAACTTGATAGCTTCGCCAGTGAGTTGGTGGATTATCTCGTCTTTTCTCTTCAGCTCTTCATCAGCTTAATCGTGCCGTTGGTTGTTGCGACTTTTAATTCCCTTCCGCCTCCGCCCACGGTCCCGGAAAGTTCCTTCGAACTGAAGCTCCCCTGTACGGTAATCGGAAAATCCGTGTGAATCCCGCCATTCGTGGTGACCGCATCTAGTTTGAATTCCGCCGACGCCGGGAGGGTCACATCCACGCTGCCGTTTGTACTTTTCACCTGCAACTCGCCGTTCCACTTCGCGCTGCCCATAGACAGGCGGATTCCACCGTTGGTTGTTGTGGCTGAGGCCCACTGGCTTGTGGAAACTTCCACGTTGCCGTTCGTCGTCGCCGCCTCCACCACGCTTGCCAGGTTGCGGCCCAGTACGTTTCCGTTGGTCGTCAGGGCATTGAAGCGGACGCCCGGCGGCACTTGCACGTCGAAGTTAATCTTCGCGCGATTCCCGTGCCAGCTATTGGACTCGGAGGACACACCGCCGCGATGGCATCGCCCGGGCGTCTTGTCGTTGGCGTGCACGGCACAAATCGTCACGCCGTCGGAATACTCAACGACTTCGATAAACAAATCGCGGTCGTCATCGTTGCCTCTCCTAATGCCTTCGACACGCGCTTCGTCGCCCGCAACAGCGCTCGCCTCAATCTGCCCGTTTCGATTGATTACTTCCAGCGTCTGCCCAGCCTTCAATTGTCCCAGCCAATGGAAATCGTATTCGGTGAACACCGTGTGCTTCTCGGTCTGAGCCCATGCTGGGGCAGCGCCCAGCAGTGAAATCATTACGAGACAAATCGTTCCGGTTATCCACTTCGGTACCGAATGTTTTATGTCCCCCATGGTCTATCTCCTTCTGTCTTGAGAAGAATCCTACTTTCTACGCCGGACACCAAAAGGCCCAACCGTTATCCGTACTCAATGTCTGTACGAATTCTAATATGCTTAAGTTCCCACGTGTTTAGCTCCCCCAGAAGGCGACTGAAAAGCGCGGGGTGGTGCCGCCCGATTGCCGCTTTCGGTTGCGCGACATGGAATGCGCGCAGCGGACTGGAGAATCGGTTTAGTTTGGAGACGGCCCAGCCCTGCAATTGGCCTCCGTTCAACCGACCCGCGGGGTTGCCGGCACTATCCACCGATACGTCGTCGTGTTCTATCCGACAGCATGCTCCCGTTTTTGAGACCGCAGTGTGACTCGTTACGCGTCAGCCCCCGCCGGATGGCGTCCACTAACGGCAGCCCCCGCTGCCACCCCCTGGACGCCTCACTGCCATGACTGCGGTGCATTATCCCGTTCCTGGCTTTTGGAACAGCTTGGACTTTACCGCTTTGTGGACGAATCAGAGGCTTGGCGGTGGTGCGGCTGTACGGTTATTGCGCCAGTCCTACGCGACGCACCAGAAATGTGGCGAAAGGTTCGGCGTAACTGCCGTTCCAAATGCGCCGTCTCAGTCGGAAAGTGAGCCGTTCAAAAAAAAAGTTACATCGGCGTCTTGTTTTGATACATCGAAGGTATGTCGACCGCTGAATCGCGCATCATTGGATGTTTCCATCTGCGAGAAGTAGCCAATTTTTCAGCAAGTTAGGTCGGTCATGGTTACGGCTTGAAAGCGATCTGTCGATGACTGCCTCGGCCGGAAAACAGGGTAGGTCGAATCGTGTCGAGAGTCCGAGCGGCGAAGTTCGTGCCGGAAGCCCCCTGCCGTTTGGGGCATGCCAATACGAGGGAGGAGTCAATTTCGCGCTATTCAGCCGTCATGCAACCCGCGTTCTCCTGGAGCTCTATGAAAGCCCGGACGGCTGTTCGCCCACCAGGGTGATCGATTTGGATCCGGCACGACATCGAACCGGTGACGTGTGGCACGTATGGGTTCGAGGTATCACCTCCGGCCAACTCTATGGCTTCCGGATCGATGGACCCTATCAGCCGGGAGACGGACATCGATTCAATGTCCATAAGCTGCTCCTCGATCCGTTTGCTACCGCTCTTGTCGGAACGAAGAACTGGGATTTTGAAGCGGCGCGGGGCTACGATTCGTCGAGCCGTCTAAGGGATCTAAGTTTCTCGACTGTGGACAATGCAGGTTGCATGCCGAAGTGCATGTTGACACACGCGCACTTCGACTGGGAGGGCGACCTGCCGCTCAGGCATTCCGCCACAGACACGGTCATTTACGAAACGCATATTCGTGGTTTTACGATCGACCCGAGTTCGCGCGCCGTCCACCCTGGAACCTACCGCGGTTTGACGGAGAAGATCCCTTATTTAGAAGATTTAGGTGTGACCGCGATTGAGTTGATGCCCGTCCAGGAATTCAACGAAAACGAATTATCTCGTGTAAATCCGATAAGCAAAGGGCGACTAAGGAATTTTTGGGGCTACAATCCGGCCGCCTTCCTCGCCCCCAAAGAAACTTACAGCACCCAGGAATCAGCCGCGCAGCAGGTGCTCGAATTCCGTGAAATGGTCAAGAGCTTTCACCGCGCTCGAATCGAAGTAATTCTGGATATTGTCTTGAACCACACCGGCGAAGGAAATGAACTCGGTCCAACAATCTGCCTCCGTGGCACGGATAATTCGATCTTTTACATGCTCGAGGAGGATGAACGCCGATATTACAAAAATTTTTCTGGGGTTGGTAATACGCTCAACGCAAACCACCCGGTCGTGAGGGAGTTCATTGTGCACGTGCTCCGGTACTGGGTGATTTTCATGCACGTTGACGGATTTCGCTTCGATCTGGCTTCCGTGCTAGGCCGAGATGAGCATGGCAATCTTCTTCAGAACGCTCCGTTGCTCGAAAGCATCGCGGAAGACCCCATCTTGCGCGATGTCGTGCTCATCGCCGAGGCTTGGGATGCAGGCGGAGCCTACCAAGTGGGAAGTTTCTCCGAAAAGCGTTGGGCAGAATGGAATGGCCGCTTTCGGGATGACGTGCGCCGCTTCTGGCTCGGTGAGGCGGGAATGATGGGGCTATTCGCTAGCCGCATCTGCGGGAGCGCGGATCTATACCAAAGATCAGGCAAAGGGCCGGAAAACAGCCTCAATTTTGTCACCAGTCATGACGGATTCACACTGAATGATTTGGTTTCCTATAGACAAAAGCACAATGAGGAAAACGGCGAGTACGGGCGGGACGGCACCGATGCCAATTACAGCGACAATTGCGGAGTTGAAGGCCCAAGCAATTCCGCCGATGTCGAAGCCTTGCGAAATCGCTTGATCAAGAATTTTCTCCTCACACTCTTTATTTCTCGTGGCGTCCCGATGTTGCTGGGCGGAGACGAATTTCGTCGGACCCAACGAGGTAACAATAACGCGTACTGCCAGGATAACGCCGTCAGCTGGCTGGACTGGAGCTTTCTCGAAAAGCACCGGGAGATTCATCGCTTCGCCCGGGGAATGATCGCGTTTCGCCGCGCCCATCCGGTGCTCAGAAAAGCGGCCTTCTACACCGACGCCGAGGTACAATGGTTTGGACCGCAAGGCACGACTCCCGCCTGGGCTGATCCCGAACGAAAGTCGTTTGCGTGTCTGATTTTGCGGCACGCAGAGGCCGACCTATTCCTGATGTTTAATGCCGACACAGCACCGTCCGATTTTTCAATTCCCGCCGCGTCGGGCAATAACCTCTGGCGCCTGGCGGTAGACACTTCACGTCCGGCGCCTGGGGATCTCTACGAACCTGGGAAAGAGCCATCGACGGAGGATCAGGTTACTTTTCGCGTCGGGCCTCGATCGAGTGCCATACTTTTAGCGCGTGGGTAACCGGATAGAGGAAGCACAAAACTCGCATTCTTTTTGGCACGCGCCTTTTGGGGTTTTCGCCGTAGACGCCGAGGTGAGCAGATGGAAATCGACCGATCCGCTGGAAAGCCAGCGGATCCCGCAATCTTGGTGAATGTCGCGAAGCTGGTCACTGCCTACTACAACGTGCAGCCTGACCTCGCTGACGCGAAGCAACGGGTTGTGTTCGGCACGTCCGGTCATCGTGGCTCTGCTTTCGACGGAGCCTTCAACGAGTGGCACATCCTGGCAATCACTCAGGCCATTTGTGATCACCGCAAGGCGCAGAAGATCGATGGGCCGCTCTTCCTGGGAATGGACACGCACGCGCTATCGGAACCTGCATTTTCGAGCGCGTTGCAGGTGCTTGCGGCAAACAACGTCGACGTGATGTTGTCGGAAGGCACTAGGTACACGCCGACCCCGGCAGTGTCCCATGCCATCCTGGGTTACAACGCCGGACGAAAAACGGGACTCGCCGACGGCATCGTGATTACTCCCTCTCACAATCCACCGGATGACGGGGGCTTCAAATACGACCCTCCGCACGCCGGACCGGCCGACTCGCATGTGACCTCGTGGATCGAATCGCGGGCCAACGATTTCCTTCGCAACAGGTTGCAAGCCGTCAAGCGGGTTGCTTTCACGCAGGCGCTTCGCGCTTCGACCATTCATCGCTACGACTACCTCCAGTGCTACGTCAGCGATCTCGAAAATGTAATTGATCTCGAGACCATTCGCGCTTCCAGGATCACGCTGGGTGTCGATCCCCTGGGCGGAGCCGGTATTGATTATTGGCCGCTGATTGCCGAGCGGTACGGCCTCAACCTAACGGTTGTAAACAAAACGATCGATCCAACCTTTCGATTCATGAGCGTGGACTGGGACGGCAAGATTCGCATGGACCCTTCCTCTCCTTATGCGATGCAGAGGTTGATCGGATGGAAAGACAAGTTCGACATCGCATTTGCCAGCGACACCGACCACGACCGTCACGGAATTGTTACCAAGGGGTGCGGGCTGCTGCCACCGAACCACTATTTGTCCGCCTGCATTCACTACTTGTTTTCGAATCGCAAGGACTGGCGGCAAAACGTGGCGGTTGGCAAAACCGTAGTAAGCAGCAGCATGATTGATCGAGTCAGCGCGCGGCTGAGCCGCGCGCTGTACGAGGTTCCCGTCGGTTTCAAGTGGTTCGTCGAAGGCCTGTTGTCCGAGCGGCTCGGTTTCGCAGGAGAAGAGAGCGCCGGCTGTTCGTTTCTCGACCGCAACGCCAGGGTGTGGTCCACCGACAAGGACGGGATCATTCCTTGCTTGCTCTCCGCCGAAATCACCGCGTGCCTAGGTAAGGACCCCGGTGAGCTCTATCGTGAACTCACCCGTGATTTGGGTGATCCGGTTTATGAGCGCATTGACGCACCCGCCACGCCGGAGCAAAAAGCCGCTCTTCAAAGATTATCGCCAAGCGATGTGCACGTTGTGGAGGTTGCCGGTCAGAAGGTCCAGCAGATCTTGTCCAGCGCGCCGGGCGACGGCAATCCGATCGGCGGAATCAAGGTGATCGCGAAGGATGGCTGGTTTGCCGCGAGGCCCTCAGGCACGGAAGAAATCTACAAGATTTACGCAGAGAGCTTCCTCGGGCCAGACCATCTGCGGCGCATCGAGGATGAAGCCCAAGCAATTGTTTCGGAGGCGCTCACGCGTCGCGCTCGCGTAGCCGCAGGTAGCTGAGGTGTCAGGAGGAGTCAGCTTATGGGCAGTCCAGCAATCGGCAGTCGTCCCTTGGATAAAACCATCCCGGAAGCTCTCAGCGAATTGGCGCTGGACCTGAGATGGTCATTCAATCACTCCGCGGATCACCTCTGGGAACGGCTCGACCCTGAACTTTGGGAACTGACGCACAATCCCTGGATCATTCTGCAGACCATTTCTCAGGAAAAGCTCGAGAGCGTTGCCGCCGATCCGGATTTCCAAACGTTAGTCGCTGACCTGCATCGCGAAAAGCAAACGGCAGAGCGCCCGGGAGGCTGGTTTCAGGAGGCCCACCCGCGTTCGGACCTTACGGGAGTGGCGTATTTCTCCATGGAATTTATGCTGACGGAGGGCCTGCCCATTTATTCGGGCGGCCTCGGCAACGTCGCAGGCGATCAACTCAAATCGGCAAGCAATCTATCCGTCCCGGTGACAGGGATAGGGCTGCTGTATCAGCAGGGATATTTTCGACAGGAAATCGACGCCCAAGGTCAGCAGCAGGCCCTTTATCCCTACAATGACCCCGGCCAATTACCCATCAAACCGTTGCGCGAGCCGAACGGTGAATGGCTGCGCTTATCCACCAACTTGCCTGGTACCAAACTTTGGATCCGCGCCTGGCAAGCGCAGGTGGGTCGAGCGCGATTGTATCTGTTGGACACGAACGATCCAGCGAACATCCCCGCGCATCGCGGCATTACCAGCGAACTCTACGGAGGCGGTTCGGAACTGCGCCTAAAGCAAGAGTTGGTTCTCGGTATTGGAGGCTGGCGGCTTCTGGAGGCTCTCGGCTTGCATCCGGAAGTTTGTCACCTCAACGAGGGCCACGCCGCATTCGCAGTGTTAGAACGAGCGCGGTCGTATATGGCGAACAACCGGCAACCATTCAACGTGGCGCTCACGATCACGCGCGCTGGCAATCTTTTTACCACCCACACTCCGGTGGAAGCAGGCTTTGACCGCTTTGATCCTGGCCTGATTGCCTGGTACCTCAAAAACTACGCGGAACAGGGCCTGTCGATTTCCCTCCAGGACCTCATGGCACTGGGACGCCGCGATCGAACAGACTCAGCAGAACCTTTCAACATGGCTTATTTGGCAGTCAGAGGCAGTGGCGCTGTCAATGGAGTAAGTCAGTTGCATGGCCAAGTCAGCCGAGGAATCTTCCAGGTGCTGTTTCCCCGTTGGCCGGAGATCGAAGTGCCGGTGACACACGTGACAAACGGGGTACACACGCCTACGTGGGATTCTGTGCGCGCGGATGATTTGTGGGAGGGCGCGTGCGGGAAAGGCCGCTGGCACGGAGCTACAGCAGGCATGGAGCAGAATGTTCGGAAGGTCAGCGATTCCGATCTATGGCAGCTTCGGACGGATAGCCGTGGCGCTCTCGTGCACTATGTTCGCAGACGACACGCTCAACAGGTAGGCGTCCGGGGCGCTTCCCCGGAAGAGGTTGCCAAGGCCGCCGAGGTGCTTGATCCGGACACACTCACTCTAGGGTTTGCGCGGCGCTTTGCGTCTTACAAGCGCCCAAACCTTCTGTTGCACGATGCGGAGCGGCTTGTGCGCATCCTTGCTAACCGGGAACGCCCCGTCCAGCTCGTCCTCGCGGGGAAAGCTCACCCACAAGACGCCGCGGGACAAGGCATGATCCGGCAGTGGATCGAGTTCGTGCGCCGCCCTGAAGTGCGATCTCGCGTCGTTTTTCTTAGCGACTACGACCTGCTCATGGCGGAGCAACTCGTTCAGGGCGTTGATCTTTGGGTGAACACGCCGCGGCGTCCTTGGGAAGCAAGCGGAACAAGCGGCATGAAGGTCCTGGTCAATGGCGGCTTGAATCTATCGGAGTTAGATGGCTGGTGGGCGGAAGCGTACTCTCCCGAGGTCGGCTGGGCTATAGGAGACCGTCAGGAACATGGTGATGACCCGGGCTGGGATTCCACAGAAGCCCACGCTCTCTACAGCTTGCTGGAACGAGAGATCGTGCCTGCATTCTACGCACGCGATGATTCAGGAATTCCGCGCGGCTGGGTGGCCCGCATGCGGGAGAGCATGTGCCGGCTGACACCTCGCTTCTCAACGAACCGAGTCGTCCGCGAGTACGTGGAGCAGCATTATCTTTCGGCCGCCTCGGCGTACCGGGAACGCGCGGCAAAGCAAGGTGCGCTCGGAACGGATCTGGTCACTTGGCAGGCCCGACTCGCGCAGTACTGGTCAAGCCTGCGTTTTGGCAGCGCGACAGTTGACGAAAAAGACGGGCAATACGTTTTCCAGGTACAAGTCTTTGTCGGCGAACTCGGTCCAGATGCGGTGAGCGTGGAGCTCTACGCTGAGGCAAAAGATGGTCACGCCCTGACGCGAGAGCCCGCGGCCCGCGCCGAACACCTGGTCGGCTCCGCTGGCGGCTTCGGTTACACTGTGCGAGTCCCCGCGACTCGTCCGGTAGCCGACTATACGCCTCGACTGGTTCCACAGCATCGCGGTGCATCTGTGCCGCTTGAGGCGCCACTCATCTTGTGGCACGACTCGCCTTCGTGGCGGCGACCGTAGCTCAGTGGGAACCGCCCTTTAGTTTGCATCGGGAGGAGTTGAAAAATGGCCGAGCTCTTGGCAGCGGACGCGCATGAAACGGGAGGCGAAGTTCGCTTACCAACGCTGGGAAAGCGGGGCCGCCCCTTTGGCTCTCCGGAACTGGATTGGGTCGCGGCCGAAGAGGTTTTGGCCTCGGCACAAACTGGATCTTCCCCTGTACGGAATCGCGCTCGAAGCAAACCAGGGACTGTTTGATTCCAGTGAATCAGCAAATCAAAAGTAGTTCAGACGAGATGCCATTCTCCGCAAACTATCGTGCATCGGGGGTACTAGTGCACGTCACTTCGCTGCCGTCCCCGCATGGCATTGGAGACCTTGGGCCGGCTGCCATATCGTGGATCAACCGCCTGAGCGAATTCGGCCAAAGCTGGTGGCAGTCCCTTCCTTTAGGCCCCACCGGTTACGGCAATTCACCCTATCAGCCTTTATCGTCATTTGCCGGTAACGCGCTGGTGATCAGTCCGGATTGCCTCATTGAGGATGAGCTATTGGAGCGGAACGACACCAGGCATCCCTCATTCTCAACCGCTTGCGTTGATTACGACACGGTGATCCCGTTTAAGCATTCCTTGCTCGAAAAAGCTTGGGGCCGCTTCAAAGCTGGCGCTCGCGCTGACCTTCGTCAAGCCTACGAGCAGTTCTGCCAGGATCAGAGTCATTGGCTGGATGATTACGCCCTCTTCCGGGCGCTGAAGGCGGAGTTTGGCAACGCTCCTTACCCGGAGTGGCCCGACGATTTAGTCCAGCGCAAGCCCGCGGCGCTGGAGCGGGCTCGCCTCGAACTTATCGATCGAATCGGCCTGGCGCGCTTTGCGCAGTTCTTGGTGTTCCGCCAGGCTGAGCGGTTGAAGAGCCACGCGCGTGCCAAGGGTCTCAGATTGATCGGCGACTTGCCTTTTTTCGTCTCTGCCGATTCGAGCGATGTTTGGGCGCATCCTGAGCTATTTCTGCTGGATCAGCAGAGGCGGCCGCAACTTGTTGCAGGCGTGCCTCCGGATTATTTCAGTGCTCTTGGGCAGCTCTGGGGTAATCCACTGTACAACTGGGAGGTTCATCGTCAGTCGGGGTATCGTTGGTTGATGGAGCGTTTGCGGTCGTTGTTGAGCCACGTGGACTTGATTCGCCTGGATCATTTCCGCGGTTTCGCGGCGGCCTGGCACGTGCCGGCAGGAGCGCCCGACGCCCGGTCTGGAGAGTGGCTGCCAGGTCCAGGCGCCGATTTCTTCCGCGCCGCGGAAACAGAGTTGGGCACTCTTCCGTTCATTGCCGAGGATTTAGGCCTGATCACGCCCGAAGTGCATGCGCTGCGCGATCAGTTTCAACTTCCCGGTATGCGTGTCCTGCAGTTCGCGTTCGACGGTCACCAGGACAACCCTTATCTGCCCGCGAACTACGTCGCAAACACGGTGGTGTACACGGGTACGCACGACAATCCGACCACGCGCGGCTGGTTCGAAGATTTAACCGATGACCAACGCGAGAGAATCTGGAAATACCTAAAAGGCGAAAGAGCCAGAAGCAGCGAAGCCGCACATGCCTTGATCGAATTGGCTTGGTCTTCTATGGCTGGGCTCGCCATGGCGCCACTGCCGGACTTGCTGAATCTTGGCAAGGAGGCTCGGATGAACACGCCAGGCCGTGCTGAAGGAAATTGGCGATGGCGCTCGACCGAGGACATGCTCTCCGATTCGGCATTTGAGTGGCTGCGCGAGCTGACGAAGGGTACCAATCGGTCCGGAACTCCGGCAACCTACGGCCTGAAGAAGCGGGAGGCCACAGCAACAAACTGACCACAAACGCTGCCGAGTCCGGGCAGGGCGCAGTTTGGCACGACCTGACCATGCTACTGTCGAAATCTTGAGCTCGAGCAGGCAGCAGTATCAAAAAGGAGAGGAGCCCGACGATGGCAACATCCGCGACACCAGGCTACACCCCAAAAGCTGAGCCCCTGGCGAAACGCAAGGCTTGGCTGGATCTCCAGAACCATTATCAGGAAGTCCGCCCCCAGCACCTCAAGAAGCTATTTGCGGAGGACCCGCAGCGCGGCGAGCGGATGACCGCCGAAGCTGTCGGTATCTTCCTGGATTACTCGAAAAATCGAATCACCGACAGAACCGTCCAGCTCCTCATCCAGCTCGCGGAAGAGTCGGGCCTTCGCTCGAACATAGACGCGATGTTTCGAGGGGAGAAAATCAACTTTACGGAGAAGCGCGCGGTCCTGCACGTAGCCCTGCGCGCCCCGAGAGGCACATCTATTCTGGTCGATGGCCAAAACGTCGTTGCCGACGTGCACGCGGTCCTCGACAAAATGACGGAATTTTCGAATCGCGTACGCAGCGGCGCATGGAAGGGTCACTCGGGCAAGCGCATTCGCAATATCGTCAATATCGGCATTGGCGGGTCCGACCTAGGGCCGGTGATGGCGTACGAGGCGCTAAAACATTACAGGGAGCGTGACCTGACTTTCCGCTTTGTTTCCAATGTGGACGGCACAGATCTCGCTGAAGCTGCGCGCGATCTGGACGCCGCGGAAACGCTGTTTATCGTCTCCTCGAAGACGTTCACGACACTGGAAACGATGACCAACGCGCACTCGGCCAGGGCTTGGTCGGTCGCAGCTTTGGGCGGCGATGAACAGTCGGTGGCGAAGCACTTCGTGGCCGTCTCCACAAATGCGGCGGAAGTGACGAAGTTCGGCATTGATACGGCCAACATGTTTGGTTTCTGGGATTGGGTTGGCGGACGGTACTCGATGGATTCAGCGATCGGCCTTTCGACCATGCTGGCCATCGGGCCGGACCATTTTCGTTCCATGTTGCACGGATTCCGCGAAATGGACGAACATTTTCATACCGCACCTTTTGCGCAAAACCTGCCGGTGCTCATGGGCCTTCTGGGCATCTGGTACACCGATTTCTTCGGCGCGCAGACGGTTGCGGTGTTGCCGTACGAGCAATACCTCAAGCGGTTTCCGGCTTATCTGCAGCAGCTGACGATGGAGAGCAACGGAAAGCAGGTCACCTTCGACGGCTCTAAGGTTAACTATGCGACCGGACCGATTTACTGGGGCGAGCCGGGGACCAGCGGCCAGCACTCGTTCTATCAGCTGATCCACCAAGGAACGAGGCTGATTCCCTGCGACTTCATCGCATTTGCGCAGCCGTTAAACCCGCTTGGCCGGCACCATGACATGCTAATCGCAAACGTGTTCGCACAGACTGAAGCGCTGGCTTTCGGAAAAACGCCGGAGCAAGTGAAAGACGAAGGCACTCCGGACTGGCTCGTTCCTCATCGAGTGTTCCAAGGCAATCGCCCGTCGAACACCATCCTTGCAACGCGGCTTACGCCCGAGATTCTGGGCAAGCTCGTCGCGCTCTACGAGCATTCCGTTTTCACCCAGGGCGCCATCTGGCAAATCAATTCGTTTGACCAGTGGGGCGTGGAGCTCGGCAAGGTTCTGGCTCAGCGCATTATCCCTGAAGTTGAGAGCCGCACAGAGCCCTCGCTTGGCCATGATAGTTCGACGAACAACCTGATCCGCCGGTATCGGAAACTCAAGTGAATGTTTCTCACCAGTGGCGAGGAACTTCATGAGGCCACACGGGAGGCTGGGATGAGTCAATTCCATTCGGATGCTTTGGTCTTGTTCGGCGCCAAGGGGGATTTGGCCTTCAAAAAGATTTTCCCCGCGCTGCACGCGATGGTGAAACGCGGCCGCCTGAATGTTCCGGTCATCGCGGTGGCCAGAGGGGATTGGAATCACGAGCAGCTCCGAGCGACCGCGAATGCAAGCATCAAGACCCACAGCGACGGAGTCGATCCGGCGGCTTTTGCAAGACTCAGTAGCCTGCTGCGCTGTGTGGCCGGCGACTATAGCGATCCCGCCACGTTCCAGAAGATTTGCGAGCAGCTTAGCGGAGCGCGAAGCCCGGCATATTACCTGGCTATCCCGCCAGTCTTGTTTGGAAAGGTCGTGGAAGAATCGGCGAAGTCTGGCTGTTCCCGAGGTGCTCGCGTCATTATTGAAAAACCATTCGGCAGGGACCTCGCATCAGCACAAGAACTCAACCGCACACTGCATTCGGTATTCCCGGAGTCTGCGATTTTTCGGATTGACCACTACCTCGGTAAGCGGCCGGTGAACAACCTGGTCGTTTTCCGGTTTGCAAACGCCTTCACGGAACCGTTCTGGAACCGAAACCATATCGAAAGCGTTCAGATCACCATGGCGGAAAATTTCGGCATCGAAGGGAGAGGCGCCTTCTACGATCAAACCGGGGCCATTCGCGACGTGATGCAAAACCATCTTTTCCAAATCCTGTCGAATCTGGCCATGGAACCGCCGGTCCGCAACGACAGTGAAACCGTCCGCGACGAAAAGGTTAAGGTGCTGAAAGCAGCTCCTTCGATTCAAGCGAAGAACCTCCTACGCGGGCAGTACCGCGGTTATCGGCAGGAAAAGGGGGTGGCGCCGGATTCCAAAACGGAAACATTTGCTGCTCTTAGACTTGAGATCGATTCGTGGCGCTGGAAAGGCGTGCCCTTCTACATCCGCGCGGGCAAGAACTTACCGGTGACCTCCACGGAAGTCCTGGCAAGATTGCGCAAGCCGCCCGCCTTTATTCCGGAGTGCGCTCTTTTGCAAAACCACGTGCGGTTTCGCATCAGTCCAGAAATGACCATTGCCGTAGGCGCGACCGTGCTGGGCGAAAGCGATGACATGAAAGGCCAGAAGGTCGAAATGATCGCTAGCCGTCGTCCATCTCCTGAAGAGATGGAGGCCTACGAGCGCATTTTAGGCGACGCGTTGTCGGGCGACCGCACAAATTTTGCGCGCGAGGATTACGTTGAAGAAGCCTGGCGAATCGTTGATCCCATTCTGAAAGCCGACACCCCGGTATGCGAATATGAGAAGGGCACTTGGGGCCCGACTCAGGTCGACGAGGTTGTGGCGCCACCTGGCGGCTGGCGTAACCCGAGCGCCTCGGACAAGGAAGATTTCCGGGTTGCGACGCAAGTTGCCTGAAGCGTATTGTTCGAGCGGCACCAGGTCGAAAATATTTGACCGGATCTCCGATCCGCCATCACTCGCTCGCAAGCTAGAGTGATATGCCTGGACTCGTGGAGCACGGTCTGTTCATTGGCGTGGCCAGGGTCTCCCACGATGACTGCGGCCGTGTTCTCTCCGAGACTCCGATACCGATCATGCTGGGAGTATCCGCCGCTTCCATGCACCGGCATTTTGCCCAGCGTTGTTGGGAGTGGCGGCTCTGGCGTCCAGGGTATGGCGGAGCGGCTGCTTTTGCCCGGACGCCATCGAGCGAGGGCTGGTTAGCGGCGGATTAGTTGCTCCCGGAGGATAAAGGGGAAGCGCTACTCGGGTGTGGGGTTGCCGCCTGAAGAGCCTCGGCGCTCGGCACCGCGAGTTTGTAGGCGTTGTCTGCCGTCTCGATGCGACTGAGAAAACGCTGATCGCCGACGGTCGTAAAGTCGAGCTTTGCCTGGTCCTTGGCAGGCTCTTTGGTGACGGCGCGAAGCATGGCGATGTTAGTGTGATTTTCCAGACTGCTGAGCAGCAGGATGGTTGGCTCGGAATAGCTGAGGCGAGAGATTCTGTATTCGCCTGCGGGAAGGGTTTGGCCGGCTGCCACGAACTGAAAAGGTATTTTCACTACGATTTGATCCTGGGCCTGAGCGTTCGCCGGAATGATGAGCCCAGCGACGCCAGCCAGCGCCAAGAAGATAAACAAGAATGGTTTTTTCACACTGTCTCCTTTGTACGTTTCGGTGTCGTTGCGAGTAAACGAGGAGCTTGCATTCCTCGCGCGTTACCGGCCACCGTTGCAACAATCATCAGCAAAATGCATACAACAGTTTGGACTCTTCGGCGGGCGAAAAGTTACGCGATTGAGTACCAAAAGAATTGAGGACACGTATTGAAATTTTTTGTGCGGGCGAAGTGCAACTTGTGCGAGCCAAGCGGCATCCCGCAAGGACGAGAGGTTATCCGAGAAAATGGTAAGGAGGAGTGTTGAGAGTTTTTTCAGGAGCTAAGGCTCAGTCCAAATGGAAGCAGTTATCGCCTAATGTGGGTGCGGCCATATTAGGTGGCTAGCTCCGCTTGAAACGCAAAACAGTGGGAAAGAAAAGACAGTCCCCGATTTATGAGCTTCCCGGCAAAGTGGTTTATAGTACAAAAACGATGGCAAAGCCGAGGTTTCGGGTCGGAGACAAAGTGAAGGTTATCGGAACACTTCCCATAACGTTTGCCCCCGGTGTAAAAGACGAATTGGGCACTGAACTAGGACGTTGTTCCGTTCAGCGGTATGGAGTTTATGTGAAAAGACTTCCCGTTCTTCTTTTCTTACTCTTCTGGGCCACAACGATAGGTGCGCAAACATACCAGCCTACCTGGGATTCCATTGACCAACGCCCCACGCCTGAGTGGTTTGCCGAAGCGCGTTTTGGCATCTTTATTCACTGGGGAACCTATTCTGTTCCAGCCTATGCTCCGGTCATCCCCGGCGAGCTAGCCTACGCCGAGTGGTACTGGCACGCGATGACAAATGGCAGATACGAGTCCAAGGCGAATGATCTCGAGAGGGGTACCTGGGCGCTCCATCAAAAATTGTATGGTACCGATTTCGTTTACCAGAACTTTGCGTCGCAATTCAAAGCTGAGCTTTTTGATCCCGACCACTGGGCCGACGTTTTTGCCGGATCTGGAGCGAGATACGTTGTCCTAACTTCTAAACATCACGAGGGGTTTGCTCTGTGGCCAAGCAAAGAAGCTTCCGCTACATGGGGACGCCCCTGGAATGCGGTCGAGATCGGTCCGAAGCGGGATCTGTTAGGTGATCTTACCGACGCGGTTCGCCGCAAGGGCTTGCGCATGGGGTATTACTACTCACTATACGAGTGGTACAACCCCCTCTGGCTTTACAACAGGCCGCGGTACGTAACCGAGCACATGTTCCCCCAATTCAAAGATCTGGTCACGCGCTACAAACCTTCGGCCATCTTCAGCGATGGCGAGTGGGAGATGCCCTCTGCCGACTGGCATTCTCCTGAACTGCTCGCATGGCTTTTCAATGAGTCCCCGGTCAAAAATGAAGCAGTGATTAACGATCGCTGGGGCAGCGATACCCGCCACAAGCACGGCGGCTACTGGACGACCGAATACACCGCGGGCATGAACGGGATCGACCATCCCTGGGAAGAGAACCGCGGCATGGGCGTGAGCTACGGCTACAATCGCGCCGAAGACCTCAGCATTTATCACACCGGGCGTGAGCTGGTTTTCATCCTGGTCGACACCGTTAGCCGCGGCGGTAACCTGCTGCTGGACATTGGACCCAAAGCGGATGGAACCATCCCCGTCATCATGGAGCAGCGGCTCAAAGAAATCGGTGATTGGATGAAGATCAACGGAGAAGCCATCTACGGCACCAAGCCGTGGAAGAATACGCGGCAATGGACGGCAGGCGAGGTGCCCAAGATCGAATATAACAAGGAATTTTCATCCGGGTACGATGTCACTAAGTTGATCGAAAAGCCGTCGGGAGGCAAAGCGTCTATCGAGGCGTTCTTCACAGCGAAAGGTAACGATATTTACGCCATCCTGCCGCACTGGTTAGGCCAGAGACTTGTCATCAAAGACCTGAATGCTGCCAAATCAGTCGCCCTGCTGGGCTCGCCGACCCTGGTGAAGTTCAAACCGATAAAATCGGGCCTTGCAATCGAGGTGCCAGAGCTTCCCGACGATCTGCGAGCACAGCCGGCTTGGGTGTTGAGGATCACGCTGAATTAATCTTCCGGTGAGCGGCGGAGGGCGATACGAGCCGTGGCGCCGCAATAGTTGCGAGAGTATGTGAAGCTGCGTTGTTTCTGCGTCGCAGCCGTCTCGCGTTAGCTAAGTGCTCTCGTTCGGAATTACGGTGACGTATTTGAACGGCCATTAGGCTGGGCGTGCGAAACGTTTGTTTTCGATTTTAGCGAGGAGAGTAGCCGTTGCGAGTGAAGGTCCATTGAAAGGGACAAGCGGGACCGGCTCGACTGGACCGGGAACGCCAATGCCGCCCCTTTGGCGTCGCCGTTGCTCCACTCGGCGCCGCAGACTTCCCCGCAGGGTGTTACAAGTTGTGGCCTAAAGGGTTCGGCGACAGACACGCCGGCTTGTGAAGCGGCTTACTACACTGCGGTGGACAGCCTACGGACAATGCCGTGCGGCAGGTCTGATTACCACTATTCGACCTCCACGGGGTACGCGAATTACCATGCGCTTCAGGCGGAACTTCAGAGGCGATTCGCGAATGGGCTCCAGGCGCTGGTGTCTTACACGTGGTCGAAGTGTTTGGGGGTCAGCAGCGGCTGGTGCAACGTCGAGAACGGAACCAACGGCGGCGCTGTGACCGAAAACTATTTCAACCAAAGCTTATCCTATGGGCCGTGCGCCTTTGATATCCCGCAGGACGTTACCCTGAGCGCTGATTATGGGCTGCCGTTTGGACGCGGAAAGAAGTACCTCACGCATGGGCCGCTTGCGTGGGCCTTCGGGAATTGGGAAACGAATCTGTTCTTCATCGGGCGCTCCGGACAGAACTTTCAGATCACCAACGGGAGCGGCGACCCTGCGGCCATTTCCGGGACCGGAGGGATTGGCAAGACCTCGGTGAGCGGCTACGACCGTCCAGACGTGGTGCCTGGTCAACCTTTGATCCCTTCGAATCAAAGTCAACTCCAGTGGTTCAATCCAGCAGCCTTGTGCATCATCCCGTCTTCTCCGGGGCAGACTGTTCCAAAAGGCGCTTTGGCCCCGATGTGCACGGACGTCCTGCCAGGAAGCTTTTCCGTTTTTGGAGACCTGGGTTTAAGTGTTCTGCGTGACCAATTCTTCTATAACGTTGATTTCTCCTTGTCGAGGCGCTTCCGCATTTCCGAGCTGAAGAGTCTGCAGATTCGCGCCGAAGCCTTCAATGTCTTCAATATGCAGATTCTGGGAATCCCGGGCGCGGACGTCACGTCCGGCACGCTTGGAGTCATCCACAGCATCGCAAGCACTCCACGTGAGTTACAACTGGGAGCCAAATTTGTTTTTTAAGAGGAGCGCTTGGTACCTTTTCGATTGTACAACCATTTACTTTTTACTTTGTGGCGGGGCAGCGCTCACCACGCTGCCATGCCTGAGATGATGGAGCTGAGCACCTAACTGTGCGTCAATTGGGAGCACTGAGAATGAGCAAAAATCAAACCTCGCGACGAGAATGGATTTTCGAGAACGGCTTGGGCGTAGCGGCGGCAGCCTTCTCGGGCAGATCGGCGAGCTTTGCCACGATCGATGGCCGTGCATTCGAGCCAATGCAGGCTGAAGCTAAGACAGCGGCAACCGGCGACGAAAAGGATCGCGTCCGCCGGATGAAGTGGTGGCACGAGGCCCGTTTCGGGATGTTCATTCATTGGGGACTCTACAGCGTTCTCGGGCGGCACGAATGGGTCATGGAGAATGAAGGCATCCCGGTTTCGGAATACGCTCCCTTGGCCAAGCAATTCAAGCCGAAGCCGTTTCCTGCGCGCGATTGGGCCAAGCTTGCGCGGGAAACCGGCATGCGTTACATGGTCATGACCACGAAGCACCATGAAGGCTTTTGTCACTTCGACACCAGAACCACAGAGTATTGTTCGCCAAAGCAAGGACCGGGCCACGATCTCGTTCGTGAATATTTGGATGCCGCTCGAGGAGAGGGCATGCGTGTCGGTTTTTATTATTCGCTGATGGACTGGCACCATCCGGACGGCGCCCGCTGCGCGAAGGATGAGGCCGCACGCAAGCGCTTCGTCGAATATATTCATACGCACATTCGAGAGTTGATGACCAACTATGGAAAGATCGACGTGCTCTGGTACGACGTGGCGTGGCCGCTCGATGCCGTCGGTTGGGAATCCGAACGCATGAACAAAATGGTGTTCGAGCTTCAGCCGGATATTATCGTGAACAATCGCAATAAGCTTCCGGGCGATTTTTCGACTCCCGAACAACAGATTAAGGCGGATACGGAAGGCCGCGCCTGGGAAACCTGCATGACGCTCAATGACAGTTGGGGATACCAACGCGCCGATGATGATTGGAAGAGCTCCAGGCGAGTGATTCAAAATCTGATTGCTTGCTCGCGGGACACGGGAAATTATCTGCTTAATATCGGCCCACGCGCCGACGGCAGCGTGCCGGAAGATTCCGTCCGCGTGCTGACGGAAGTCGGACAATGGTTGCGGCGCAACGGGGAAGCGATCTACGGATCGGATCCCTGCCAGCCTCGCCGCTCAAATTACGCGAGCTTCACGCGCAAGGGCAACACGCTTTTCATGCACGTGCACTTCTGGCCAGGGAATTACGTCGCGCTCGCAGGATTGCAAACGAAAGTGAAATCCGCGCGGTTCCTTGCGTCCGGCCAAAAGATAGATTTCCATCAGGTTCCCTACCGTGTCCGTTTCACCGGCTTGCCCGAACAGGCGCCCGACCACCCCGTGACAACCCTTGCTCTGGAATGCGACGCCGAACCTACCCAAGATAATATTTTTGTCCGTGAAGAAAAGCCCCGCGACGGAGTGTGAGGAATCCGGAGTGCGGTCAGTGGCGAAGATTGGAGTTTAAGGCTAAGACTGTGCGAAACAGAAACACCTGTCGGCCCATTCGCCTGGGAATCGCGGCCGCATTTTGCTTCTTAGCCCGGCCGAGCTATTTTTGAATTCCGCTTTCGTGGGCGAGTATCGGGATCCGACCTTTACCGGTGGAAAGACCAGCCTGGCTGTTTCCATGAATTCTCCTGGTTCAGTTGTCGCAGATTTCGATAATTTTGATCAGAAGCCCAATGAAAACTAGACGGTGTCAGGCTTGGATCAGGTCTAAATTTATTACAGCTAGATATCGTTCTTGTGAAAACGATCGATGAGCTGGTCGCAGGCGCGCACCGTAATAGCCATCATCGTAAGAGTCGGATTCTGACACGCTGAGGACACAAAGCTCGCGCCGTCCATTACAAAAAGATTTTTTACATCGTGGGTTTGATTGAAGGGATTCAGCACGGCCTTTTTCGGATCCGCCCCCATGCGCGCCGTGCCCAGTTCGTGGATAGCCATACCGGGCATCTCGACGTTTGCCTGGACACGGATGTCCTTTGCGCCAGCTGATTCCAGCATTTCCGCCGCGGTAGCCGCGGCATCCTCCATAAGCGCCACCTCATTGTCGCCGTGGGCCATGACAATGTGCAGCGCGGGAATGCCCCAGGCGTCTTTCAGATTCGTGTCAATCTCGACGTAGTTGTCCCATCGCGCCAGGGATTCCCCAAAACCCCCGAGACCAATCCCGTAAATCCCTTCCTTGACCGCTTTCTTGAAAGATGCCCCGTAGCCTTCGGCGCTCATGTTGAATTCCGCGCCCGCTCCGCCCTGATAGCCATACCCGCGGATGAAACGCGAATGCTTGTTACCAGACGGAGTGTTCCGGAACCGAGGAATGTAAATCCCGTTAGGCCGTTGCGGCTCATTGGCATCGGGAAGTGTCTTAAAATCCGGCAGACGGCCCGAGGCGCCTCCGCCAACGACGTGGTCCATCAAATAATGACCGAGCGCGCCGCTCGAGTTGGCCAGTCCTTTGGGATATTCCCGCGTAGACGAATTCAGCAGGATGCGCGTGGATTCGAGCGCCTGCGCACACAGGATCACAGCCTTTCCACGAACCTCCTTAACCTGTCGCGTCAGACGATCGACATACGTTACGCCCTGCGCCTTGTTCAGCGCATTATCCATATCCACGTGGCTCACCACGGCATTGGTGATGAGCGTGCACTTACCTGAGGCCACCGCATCCTTTACCGTCGTGAACGGGCTGCTGAAATAGGAAAAGGTCATGCACCCGCGCTCGCACGGTCCGCAATAGTGGCAGGCGAGCCGTCCATTGTAATTCTGTGTCAATACGGCTGCTCGTCCGATGGTGACTGTGTATCCGAATTTCGCTTTGACGCGTTCTCGCAGCAGAACTTCGCCGCAGCTCATCTTCATGGGCGGCAGAAAGCGCCCGTCGGGCAACATCTCATTTCCTTCGGCAGCGCCGCTGATGCCTACATACCGTTCCACGATGTCGTAGTAAGGAGCCAGGTCAGCGTACGAAATGGGCCAGTCATCTCCGTAACCGTCGCGGCTGGCCGCCTTGAAATCCGCATCGCTGAGGCGATAGCTCTGACGGCCCCAGACGAGCGAGCGCCCTCCCAGGACGCGCAGCCGTTGCCATGTAAACGGCTTTCCAGCCGGCGTGCTGTATGGATTCTCTAGATCGTTCACGAACCACTCGTAGTTGTATTCCATGCACGCGTAGCACTGCTTCTGAACGGGACGCGTGCGCACAATTTCGGGTGAGTGGTCGCGGTACCTCAGCTTGTACGAAGGCATGTGCTCGGTGAACTCTTTCGGACTGATTGCGCGCCCTGCCTCCAGTAAGGCCACTCTTAGCCCTGCTTCCGCGAGCTGCTTGGCCGCCCACCCACCTGTGGCTCCCGATCCCACCACGATAGCGTCGTAGGGTTGCTGAAGAGGATCCTGCTGCGCGTAATTTCCGCTCATTTGTGGCTTCCTTCGGGATGATTGCAGCCCTCGTAGCTACCGTGCGCAAATGCGCCATCCCAACCAAGTTCGCGCTCGCCAGTCTGCGAGCTATAGTACGCCGTGATGATGCGCTGCTTGAGCTGTTCAAAATGTCCGTGCCCTACATCGGGCCCCCCCGCTTCACCTGTCCATCCGCTGTTCGCGCGCGGATAGGCCAGCGCGTGTAACAGATCGTCCTGATCTTCTCGCTTCAAATAGCGAAACGCCGCTTGGTAGCGCCGCATACTCTCTCCATCCAGATACCCGAGGCTATTTAAGAAGGCGCGTTGCGTCTCAGGTGTTTCAGCGGCCAGTACGAGATCTATATAGCGGTTGACCAATGCTTCTTTGGCGCCGGGAGTGTCGGTCGCCGGCAAGATCAAGTCGCTAAGCACGATGAGCGTCTCGTTCTGGTGAGCATCCAAGAACAGCGGCTTCCACCCAGGCGCCGCGAGATCCTTCGATGCATCGACACCGCTTTGCGCCGGAGTCAACTCCGGTGACGGTGCCGTGTTCTGCGCCAGGGCGGGCGTTCGCGGCAGTGCCGCGGCCGCGCTCGCAAGAACACCAGCACGAAGCAGTTCGCGTCGTTTCATACAGACTCCTTCAGACCAACTCGCATTTTTTGGCAGGCGAGAAGTCTACACCAACCAGCGATCAGTAAGGTTCTCCAACTACTGGTTGAAATGTACATTGTCGCATAGCCTAAGAAGTGCAACCCAGAGTGATACATCGCCTTGGGTAGCCTTCGATTTGCAGGATGGCCTCGTGGGCGGGCGCAGTGAGTCGCAGGCCTTGTGAGATTTCTTCCAGCGTGACAAACGCTCCTTTTGCGCCGAGTCCGATCCCCAAGCATGCCGATCAGCTAAAAGGCCGAAGCCTCCTGGATTGGGCCTCGGAGCCGAACTTGCCTTCTCCACAGCGCCACTCGCAGGGCTGGTGAACGCCAGTTGACGGCGCAACGAATTCTCAGCAATATCCTTGGCGCTAATCCCGGCATCGCGTGAAGGAGCTGCTGGATGGAATATCCGCGATTCGACCTCACCGGTCAGGTGTCCCTGGTTACGGGCGCAGCGCGGGGCTTAGGTCGCGCGATTGCTCTTGCTTTAGCTCACGCCGGTTCCGATGTTGCCCTCGGCCTACGCGACGCGAACACCGCCAGAGACTTAGCGGACGAAGTTCAATCCATGGGTCGTAAATCGCTGTCTCTGCAAATGGATGTGACTCATCTTGACCAAATCTGCCGCGCCGTTGACAAGGCTGCTTCCTACTTCGGTAGGCTCGACATTCTGGTCAACAATGCTGGAGTGGCCCCCGAAAATCTCGCGGAGAATTATCGTGAGGAAGACTTCGACCTTACATTGGCCGTGAATTTGAAGGGCACCTTTTTCGCCAGCCAAGCCGCGGGTCGCGTCATGATTCGCCAGCGAAACGGCCGAATCATCAACTTGAGTTCGCAAGCAGGCTTTGTAGCTCTGCCGGGAGAGTCCGTTTATTGCATGACGAAAGCGGCGATCTCTCATCTGACCAAGTGTCTCGCCATCGAGTGGGGCCGCTACAACATCACCGTGAACGCCGTCGCGCCCACTTTTATCTCCACGCCAGGGACTGATGCCGCGCTCGCCGCTCCGGCATTCCGTGCCGATGTTCTGGAACGCATCGCCGGGTTGCACCGGATCGGCGCTCCGGTGGATGTTGTTGGCGCGGTTGTGTTTCTCGCATCACCCGCCGCTTCGCTCATTACCGGCCATACCATTCTC
Organism: Acidobacteriota bacterium; assembly: GCA_003223215.1. Classification (GTDB taxonomy): domain Bacteria; phylum Acidobacteriota; class Terriglobia; order Acidiferrales; family UBA7541; genus Acidiferrum. The sequence continues at coordinate 3,921 of QHYH01000132.1, read as the reverse complement.
ATCGACGGTGGCTGGACCGCTCGCTAGGTGTGGCTGGCGAAAAAATTTGCGTTGTACCCTTGACACCGTACCAATTCGCCAGGGACAGGCGGCGAGGGCAAGGATATCGCAGCCGACAAGGAAGTGATCCTGGCAGCGGGCACCATCCATAGTCCGAAGCTTCTGATGCTCTCAGGCGTCGGGAAAGCGAAGGCGCTTCGCAGCCTTGGAATTGACCTCGTCGAGAACCTGCCCGGGGTTGGCCAAAACCTGCAGGACCATGTGCTCCTGTCCGGAGTCGTATTCAAGTACAAAGGCAAAATGCCGGATCGGCCGGCCGACAGCAACGCAGTCGAAGCAGAGGCTTACTTGTCGAGCAGTCCTTCGGGTGACACAGACATTAGTCTTGTGCCTCATCAACTACCAGTGGTTACGCCCGAAGTAGCCTCGCGGTTTGGAACTCCTCCCCCGGACGCGTTCACAATCGCTCCAGCTCTTGTGCAGCCGACGAGCAAAGGCTCAGTCCGTTTGGCCACCAATAACTTTCAGGATGCAGCGTTGATCGATGGCAACTACCTCGGCACGGATCGTGATTTTGCGGCCATCCTGCGCGCGATCGAAGCCGCACGTGAACTCGGGAACCAGAATGCCTTTGAGGGTTTGCGCGAGAGTGAACTCATTCCCGGGCCCAAGGCGAGTGCTGAAGAGATCCGAGAACTTGCCAGACTCGCCTCGGCGAGTTTTGGACACGCAGTTGGTACTTGCAAAATGGGTGTGGACAAGCTCGCGGTTGTCGACCCAGAGCTTCGCGTGCACGGCATTTTGGGTTTACGCGTGGCGGACGCCTCCGTGATGCCGCGGATCATTACGGGCCCGGGGACAAACGCGTCGGCCCATATGATTGGAGGTCGCGCAGCAAAGCTCATGCTCGCCTGACAACGACGGATCCTCCTTATGAGACCGCACTTAAATTGGTACAAACGCTCCTATCAAAAGCGGACGATCGAAGAAACATGAGCCAAAAAAATAAGCAAAAGAGGAGATCTTCAAATGTCAACCAACTTGACCGCAGTACTGGAAGAGCTCTTGCAGAACACCACTAATCTGAAACTGCTCAGGCAATTGATGACAACGGACGCAACATACGTTTCGTTGAATTTTGACAACCCGGAGCTGAAGAAGGTTATGCCCTGGGCGGGCACTCATAAGGGGCCTCAGGCGCTGCCTGACGTCTTTTCTGCGATCCAGCGCTGCTGGAAAACACTCGACTTCAAGGTCACGGACACGATCGAGCAGGGTAGCCGCGTCGCATTCTTTGGCTCCTTTACCTACAAATCGAACGTGACCGGGAAGGAAATCACATCTCCGTTCAGCTTATTGGCGGGCTTCGAAGGAGATAAGGTTGCTTACGTCCAGTTTCTCGAGGACAGCTACGGCACTGCCGGCTCGTTCAAAACAGGGGGCGCCACACGGTTTCACAGCGATCCCTCGGGGAGAGAGGTCGAGGTCTGACACCGAGCGAACCACGGGCCGACCTAAATCAGAAAAGGAGAAATAGCAATGTCGACCTACTACACAGGAGTAAACAATCTTCTCGCCCCGGAGAACTGCACACTGATACTCATCGACCACCAGCCCCTTCAATTCGCCGGTGTTCAAAACATCGACGAGACTCTGTTAGTCAACAACGTAGTTGGCTTGGCCAAAACAGCCAAGGTCTTTGGCGTACCGACGATCTTGACGACGGTATTGGATGTCTTCCCGGACCAGAAACCAATTAATCGAACCACTCTTAACACCTGGGAAGATGAGCGCGTGGTCGATGCCGTCAAGAAGATTGGGCGCAAAAAGCTCGTTATCGCGGCGCTATGGACTGAGATTTGTCTGGCGTATCCTGTGCTGAGCGCTCTCGGAGAAGGCTATGAGGTGTTCATTGTCACAGATGCGTCAGGCGGGGTCAGCGTGGAGGCGCACGAAAGGGCCGTGCAGCGGATGGTACCGGCCGGTGCAGCCCCGCTCACATGGATCGGATTCGCAAGCGAGCTGCAGCGCGACTGGGCGCGGGAGAAGACGATAGCGGGAATTGGCGAAATCATGTCGAAGCACGGCGGCAGCATAGGCACCAGTCTCGCCTGGGAGTTTCAGCTCTTGGGGGCTAACTCGCAAAAACCAGGCGCATAGTTGTTTGGCGCTATGCAGAGGAGACTCTTGTGATCACTACACTCGGCCAGCTTATGGAGAGGAACGTCTTGGAGGTTTTCGGGGAGCGGGATTCCGGGCGCCGCAAGTCGGTGATCGACGAACTCTATACGGAAGACTGCACCTTCTTTGAAGCCGACGATCAAATCATCGGTCGCGACGCCCTCAATGCAAAGGTGGGGCACATTCTGGAGGAAGCTCCAGGATTCGTGTTTCGTTTGGCAGGACAGGCGGAGGTGAATCACGATCACGGCCGCTTACGGTGGCACTTCGGACCGAATGGAGCCGCTCCCGTTGTCACAGGGATGGATGTTGCGGTCTTCAAGCAAGGGCGCATTTGCTCCCTGTATGCCTTTCTCGACAAGGCTCCAAGCGATTAGAGGAAATACATAAATTATGCAGAAGCGACATGAACAATGCTAGAAATGGTACGGAACGGAATAGGTGAAATTATGACTTCCACACATGACGGACAAAGAAAGCGTTCCGCCGTAATCACCGGCGCGGGCAGCGGCCTTGGCCGGGACATTGCACTTGGACTCGCGGCGAAGGGCTACCGCGTGTTCGGGACGGCAATGTCGTTAGACGAGATCGCGGACCTCAAAAAGGCGTCGGGTGGGGCGGTCAATCTGGGCCAATGCGACATTACTAACGAAGCCGCCGTCAAAGTTTGGGCGGGCGAAGTCACAATCCAGAATGAAGGCCGCATGGATCTTCTCATAAGCAACGCTGGAATCCTGACGCCCGGCCCCCTGGAGGTTCTGCCGCTTAACGCTATCCGGCACGAATTCGAAGTCAATGTCTTCGGCGCTCTCGCCGTTGTGAATTCCTTTCTCCCCGCACTGCGAAAGGCACGAGGGCGAATTGTCCAAGTCAGTACGATGACGGCCACTTTGCCGTTTCCCTTCAACGGGCCATCTGGCGCATCGAAGGCCGCTTTCGACGCACTTGCTGCCGTCTACCGCGCGGAGCTGAAGCCTTTTGGCATCGATGTCGTTCTGGCTGTTGCCGGCAACATGAGAACTGGCGGGCCAGCCAAGACGGCGCCGCCCTCAAGCGAGTCGCCGAACAGATGACATCCGAGCAGCGCGAGTTGTACGGGAAGGCCTTCAATACCTTTGCGATGACCCTCAATCACATGCAGGGCAGCGGCCTTGATTCAGTCTCGGCGGCCAATCGGGTTATCGAGCTTTCTGAGCAAATACCCGCGCCGAGCCGGGGAGCAGTGGGCGCCGACGCCGAAGAGATCCTTCGGCTGGTCCGTCAGCGGTCCGATGCCGAACTGGATGCGATGCGCCTCCATGTGGTCGGCCTGGAGTAGTAATGAGCCGGCCTCAACGCTGGCTTCGTAATCAAGACTCTAGAGAGGAAAAAGATCATGATTGTACTCGTAGACCCCAATGATAGCCGCGCCGTTCGCAATAAGGACAATGTTCTTGCCCTCTACGAACTGATGATCAACCGGAAAAAGTCGGAGGAGGGAACGGCCAAATTCGTTAGTCCGGCGTACATCCAGCACAACCCGCTCATTCCAGACGGTCCTGTAGCGCTGGGGCAGTTTTTTGGTAAGGTCACGCGCGCTAAGACGCGTCGCCACAATCAGTTAGCTTTTTGAAAAGGCCGTGAATTGCCCAACTCGCCCAACCGAATCCTCTACAGCTTCTTCACCAGCTGTCAACTCACCTAGCGTTCGCGATGTTGGCGTGTCCAACACCTCCACACTGCTGAGAGGGAAGACCGTTA
>QHYH01000223.1 GCA_003223215.1 Acidobacteriota bacterium | reverse complement strand
CCCGGCACACCTCAACACCCCTCCTTCCCACAATTGAATTTCCATAAGGCCCGCGTCCACCGCAATCGCCAGCGGCCACGTGCTAACGGCTTTACCGGACGCGCGCAGAACTCTCCGCCTGCGTTCACTCCTCAGGGACAACGCGCATCCGATAAAGCACTAACGTTAACCAAGCACTAGACTTCGGCCAATGATAATCCGTGTTTTGGCAGTATCTGGATCAAGCCTCAGGAACGGTGTAAACTTCCGTTTTGGACGGCCAAAATGGGAAGCTTGGTCACGCTCTGCTCCAGCACCTTCTCTGTACTGATCCTTGCTGCATCAGCTGGGCTTCCGAAGTTCATTGTCCCGAATCACCCGGATCTCACGATCAAGACTCGTCGCACATCGGGCGACTGGCTGTCGCAAGTGAATGCGCTTTACCTGAAAGGTGCCCGGGAGCGCACAGAGATAGTCACAGAGAAGCCAGCGCGAGCCGACGCTATGGAATTGGTGATGATCCGGCAGTGCGACAAAAAGCGCGCCTTCAACCTAAATGAGCGCGACAAAATCTATGCGGCTTCTGAAATCGAGGATTGGTCCGAGCGGTTAAAGAAAGCGCGTCCCGTCAGCTTGACTCAGGCGTCTGGAGCCGAAGTAATTATGACAATCGATTCCATTGATACGGGTGAGCGCCGTCAGTTTGAGCATTACACCGCTCGTCATGTCAAAGTCAAAATCCGATTCGAACCTAGCCCTGGTGCGTCAACGCCAGCGAGCGTAGAAGAGACAGACGGCTGGTACATCGATCTGCCTGGGCTCGGATGTCGAGAGGCATCAAGCGGCTTTGGCTTCGGCGTACTTGGCAGCGGCAACCGCCGAGATCGATTCCAAATCAAGTGGCTCGGTAAAGCACCCCGAGGCTATCCGATCGAAGAAACTGCACTCAGAACTGAAGCGGGCAAAGAAACGATAAGTAAGGTGGAACTGCTCGAAGTCTCCGAAGCGCCCCTTAATCCGTCGCTCTTCGATCTGCCTGCGCGATATAGGCTAGCGTTACAGACCGGGAATGGCGGTGCCGACCTAACGAAGCCCGACACTATTTCTAATCGCGCGCAGTACTACTGGACTAGACTCACTTTCTGGGTGCGCGGGTTATTTCGCTGAACGGAAGCGCCTAAGTCCCGATAAGTGGGGTAATCGGAAACTTGAATCCATATGGACGATCCTGCGTTTACCAGATGGAAGGCACTATACGATTTACAGAACCGACATGCACAGGATTACCGAACAATCCGATGTAGAATCGGGGTCGCGACTAGCCTTCAATGCAAATGATTACGCCACTTCCATTTGATGTTTTTTCATCCGAACTGTCGCCCGGAGAAACGGTCCAGTGGACGGGCCGCCCGAATGCCGCAGTGATTCTTCACAAAGAAGACTGGGGCACGATTCCGTTCAGCTTGTTATGGGGAGGATTTGCGATTTTTTGGCTTCTCGGCGCTTCTGGGATAGGGAATTTTTGGACCAGCCGACCTGATAAAACCTTTCAATGGTTTGGCGTGATTTGGGGTACTCCGTTCGTTCTGATGGGTCAATACATGATTTGGGGCCGCTTTGTTTACAACTACTGGAAGAAACAGCGAACTTATTACGGGCTCACCACGCGGCGGGCGCTCATAGTTGTAAATGGTTTCAGGGGCCGCACAGCATCAAGTGCCTACTTCGAGAACATGACGATCATAGACAAGTCGGTTCGCCACGACGGCATTGGTAGCATCAGTTTCGGCGGCCCCGTATCGGGCGAATGGCGATGGGGCAGAAACAACCCACCGCGGCCACCAACTTTCGATGACATCGACAGTGCTGATTCGGTGTATCAGATTGCTGCCCGGCTGCGAGAGCAGGCTCAAAAGCCGACTTCGTCACGTGGCCCAAGCGCCTGGTGAGTGGCGTACTCGTACAAGTGGCTCCCAGTACTTGGCACAAATGAGCAATGGAACTATCCGACTGGAAGTTCGACGCTGCTTTGGAGTGATTCCCCAGAATGAGACTGTTTGATCGTGCACACTTTAGGGGAAAGGAGTCGCAAGGTGGAACGAAAAAGAGGGCAGCGTTATAGCGTTATGGCAAGGAGTTTAGGCGGCAGGCTGTTGAACGAATGAATTCATGCGGCAACATCGTTGGGCTCGCACGAGAGCTCGGGGTATGTCGCAGGGTTCTTTACAACTGGCGCGACCAACTCGACGAGACCAACCCTGGGCGATCCCGCGAGTTGATCCTGCGGAAGCAAATCATCAAACTAAAGCAACTGTTAGCGAATAAGACCTTGGAAGTGGATTTTTTCAGACATGCCTTGCAAAGAGTAGGGGCTCGACGTCGGCAGGGGGATATTCCTGGCGACAAGGCATCTACGACGAAATAAGAACAAGGATGCCGTTGCAAGGTGGTTTGGGTGTCGAGCAAATGTGCCACTTGGCTCAGGCGAGCCGGGCTGGATTTTACCGCTACCTTCGGAGCGGGTGGCAAGGTGAAGAGGAGTTAGCGCTGCGATCTGCTGTCCAAAGCCTTGTCATCGAGCATCGCTGGCGCTACGGATACAGGCGGGTCACCGCGGAGCTGCGGATGCAGGGAATGGTGGCGAACCACAAGCGGATCGCGCGAATCATGCGGGACGACAATCTACTGGCCCTTCGACACGAGTGCTTCCGACCTGATGACCGTTCTCTCCGCGCCGCACGGATTTATCTTAATCTGGCGAACCGAATGACACTGTCGGGTCCAAACCAACTGTGGGCCGGTGACATAACCTACATCCGCCTCAGCTGCGAATTTGTCTATCTCGCAGTGGTCTTAGATATCTTTTCTCGGAAAGTGATTGGCTGGGCGCTCGGGCGAACTCTAAAATCCCAGCTTCCCCTGTCTGCTCTGGAGCGAGCCATTGCCAATCGGAGACCGCCACCGGGAGTTGTGCACCATTCAGATCAGGGGGTGCAGTACACCAGTCGGGAATACATGCAAAAACTCCGGGAGCATCAAATCTTGCCGAGTATGAGCAGGCCAGCGAATCCATATGACAACGCCACGTGCGAGAGCTTTATCAAGACTCTCAAACGGGAAGTGATCTACGCTAGCGAGTACCGCGACTTCGAAGATTTGCTTCAAAGCATCGAGGAATTCGTAGACCGATATTACAACCAGTGTCGGTTACATTCGGCGCTGGGCTATTGTTCGCCCCAAGAGTTTGAACATCAGGCCCAAGCAGATTCGCGAGCCTCTACGGGGGCGATGATGACCTTCTTTGGTAGGTAAATGCAAAGTAGGGGAAGAGCGATGCCCTTCGAGCGAGGCTGTGATGCACACCTTTGTCTCAATGAAGGGTTCAGTTTATGGGTGAACCCTGGAGTGAGGGACAGTTTCGTAGGGCACATTTTGAGCGGAAGGAATTATGTTTCTCAACGCCCTGGTCCAAAAGCAGGTGCGCTACTGTACACGAAGTGTGCACGAATCCAACGTTTTCAGTTCATTGGGGTTAGCTTTTGAGCGAAAGCAGATTCCCCGAATTGTTGAAAACATTGGAAGCCAAGAGAGAGGACGGAGCTATTAGAAAGGACTCCCATGCTTTGCAAGCAGGGGGTCGCCGGTTCGATCCCGGCCACGTCCACCAACTTCTTCTCTGATTGCAAAGCATTTACGAGATTCATCTCTGCTCCAATCTCTCAATTCTGGTCCCGTGGAGTGAACCCCTAAAGTGAGACAGTTTCATGATGCACACTTTGCGAACTGACCTGCCCCGCGTTTCGACGGCGCGCCTCGCTGCGTGAAGTATTGTCTAGGGTCGAGTTCTTCGCTCCCCTGTGGCCCCGCGGGGGGCATCCTCTGATCCATCGGATCATTTCATCTCTTGGCGGCTGAGCTGAGAGAGAGCTGTCCGGAGAATTCCTTGTACCAGCGAACGGATGTCGGCAGTTCGGCCATGGATACGATCTTCCTGAGCGCCTGCTGTTGCGGGTGGTCGTTCGAAATGAACTCGTCGCAGTAGGGAAGGTAGCCGGCCATGAACAGATCGTTGCGGCCCGCGAGCTTTGGCTTCACTTCCTCCGAGATCGACCGCTCGTACTGGGCGAACACGATCGCCGCGAGGAGCGCTCGAAACGGCGGGCATTCGCGGACGAACCGTCGGATTTTCTCCTCGTTCACCGTGATTCCTGTCGCCCTGTGGTATAGGCCGATGGCGTAGTTCCAATAGGCGCCGCCCGGCTTTTGGAGCGCTTGCGCGAGCTCCGCAGCGGACTTCGACCACGATTCCTTTTCCGTTTCCCTGAGCCTCTGGAAAATAGGACGTGGCGCAAGAAACACCTCGTCGAATTGCCCGGCTGTTTCTACAGCGCTGATTCGTTGCTCCAAGGAAACTCTTTCGTAATCGGCGTCCTCTTCAAATAGGGCGCTTACCTCGTCGTCAAATATGAATCGCATGTACTCATTGGACCGAACATCGACGCGCGTCCAGTCAAACGGGCGCCGCTTTCAAACGCCACCGCCAGTCGGGTGGTGATCTCGTGGAAGGGAAGCAGAACATCGCCCGCGCCGTTTGCAAGCAGCCTGCGGCAAAGCGTGCGCAGTCGTTCCCGTTCTTGGGGCAGGCTGTGTGCCACGATCTCGTCAAGGGCCGTACCGTTCAGGCGGATGGCGTAGCCGGTATCAGGTCCAGCGAGGAGAGGCGAAACGTTCGGTCCGCCCCGGTGTAGGGCATTGAGGGCGCTCGTGTCGAAGCCGAGTATTGTCCTGTACATCGGGTTTGATCCCTAGCCGTTATATCGCAAACTCCATCCAGGAACACCGCCCTAGAGAAAGCTGGTGTAATGGAGGTAGAAACATAGTATAATCCAAGTTGATCCCGATTAGAAGGGAGAATCTATGGAAACGGCCATGCTGGTAGAGGCAGGACCGAAACGCAGGAAGCTGCTTTCGGAATTGCTCGAGGAAGAAGGCCTCAACGTGGAGTTGGTCAAAACCGCGGAAGAAGCCCTCAGCCGAGCGGCGAAAAGCACGCCGGGTCTCGTTCTGCTCGATATCCATATGCCAACGGTGTCGGGACTCGAAGTCCTCAAGCAACTTCGAGGCATGGATGTGCGCATCATCTTGCTTACAGCGAACGAATCGGCCGCGATTCGGCACAATCTGTACTCCTTCGGAGATGTTATTGCGGGGGCGGTCGAAACGACGGCGTTCCAAGCCCGCTTCCGAGGGATTCTCAAAAGACATTCTCGCGAGAACCAGCGCCGAGTGCGAGTTGCTTCCTCCGCGCATCCGGTCAGCTCTCATGTGCTCGCCGAACTTCACGATCCCGAGACCGGGCGGCTCGATGCCGGCCGGATCGCCTCGTTTCTCGGAACGCCGCTCTCGAATCTTGCAAAGTTCTCCCAGGTGAGTGTCGCCGGGCTGCACAAGAGCCCTCGATCGGTTTCCGTGCAGCCTCATTTGATTCCGATTGCGCGGAGCTTGGCAATCCTGACGCAACTTCTCTCGTCGAAGGAAAGCGTGCTCGCGTGGATGAATAGTCCTCATCCGGATCTGGGAGGTGAGACTCCCCTCACACTGATCCTTCAGGGAAAAGCGCAGGTGGTGGCGGATCTGTTGGAGGCGGCGCTCGCTGGCCAGCCTTCCTAGTGCTTGCCGAAGGGCAGCTCCGTGCCGCATTGCGGAAGATCGCGCCGGTTCCGATGCAGGGACCGTTCAGCCGTACCGTAGCGCTGCACTATCTGTTTCCGAAAGCGGCAACTGTTCCCCATCTCAAACCGCAACCGCTCTGGGGTCTTGGAAGCAAACGATTCGGCGGACGCTACACTCCCAAGAATTCCTTTGAAACAATCTATATGGCGAAGGACATGGTGACCGCTCTTAAGGAGGTGCAGGCCCTTATTTCAATTCCTTCCGGACCTGCCTTCACGATCGTCACTGTGCCGTGGGTCACGGTCGCCATCCAAGGGTTTCTTTCGTCCGTTTTGGACCTGACGCAATCCGCGAATGTCGAGGCCGTTGGTTCGAGTTACCAGGAGCTCACCGGTGCGTGGCGCTGGGTTCCCGGTCAGACGGGTGAGCCTCCCACGCATCTCCTCGGACGCTTGTGCCACACGTCCAGACGGTTTGACGGGATTTCGTATCCTTCGAGCAAGAATCCTCCTTCTGGCGTTTGCGTCGCTGTCTTTCCGGATCGCTTGCGGAAGCCGGCCTACCTTGAAGTGTACGATCCTCACGGCAATGTGGCGCAGAGGTTGCCGTAGCGATGCACGAGTGAAGAGTGGTTCGTGGTGAGTGGAAAACGTGCAAACGAATTCGGTTAGTCGAGACGTCATCGCACACCATGAAGCCCGTCACGCCGTCGCGGGACTGGTTCTCGGCGTCCCCTTCACGGAAGTACGAATCGTGCCCGGCGAAGACGGTAAGATCGGTGTTCCCCTAAAGACGAATCCCTGGACCGGCCCGCGCCCCGCTTCCAACCCTGGCGAATTTACGGACGAAGAGTGGGCGGAGCTGTCGCGAAGCTACGACGAGTGGGAGCGTGGAAGAAGAGAGATAACGACAGCTACGCCATTTTGTACTGCGTCCACGAGATCGTGCACACTTTGGGGGAAAGGAGTCGCAAGGTGGAACGAAAAAGAGGGCTCCGGGAGCATCAAATCTTGCCGAGTATGAGCAGGCCAGCGAATCCATATGACAACGCCACGTGCGAGAGCTTTATCAAGATTCTCAAACGGGAAATGATCTACGCTAGCGAGTACCGCGACTTCGAAGATTTGCTTCAAAGCATCGAGGAATTCGTAGACCGATATTACAACCAGTGTCGGTTACATTCGGCGCTGGGCTATTGTTCGCCGCAAGAGTTTGAACATCAGGCCCAAGCAGATTCGCGAGCCTCTACGGGCCGATGATGACCTTCTTTGGTAGGTAAATGCAAAGTAGGGGAAGAGCGACGTCCTCCCCTTCGAACGAGGCTGTGATGCACACCTTTGTCTCAATGAAGGATTCGGTTTGTGAGTGAACCCTGGAGTGAGACAGTTTCGTAGGGCACACTTTGAGCGGAAGGAATTATATTTCTCAACGCCCTGGTCCAAAAGCAGGTGCGCTACTGTACACGAAGTGTGCACGAATCGAACGTTTTCAGTTCATTGGGGTTAGCTCTTGAGCGAAAGCAGATTCCTCGAATTGTTGAAAACATTGGAAGCCAAGAGAGAGGAAGGAGCCATTAGAAACCTCAGTGGTCACCCAAAACCGGCCAATGAGGGTCACCTCAAAACCGGCCAACGAGAAAGCCCGGGACATTGACTCCGATGGGAGCCCTTATAGGCTCCTTCGGTATGAGCAATGTCTTGAACGAAGCGAAGAAACAACAAGTTTTGGCACTAGGGAAGCTCGGATGGCCCTTGCGGCGCATCGAGCAAGCCACTGGTGTACGTCGAGAAACAGCAGGCGCTTACCTGAAGGCGGCGGGGATCGCGGTACGACCACCGGCTGGCTGGGGACGGCGAGCACCGGCAAAACCGGCCAACGAGGTGACCACCGACCCCGCTGAGGCAAAAGCAGCCGGCGAGGGGACCGACAACCCCGGTGAGGCAAAACCGGCCAACGAGGTGACCACCGACTTTGGCCAGCCGATTTCACCTCCGACTCGTAACCGAGATCGGGCGACCAGTGAGTGCGAGCCGTTCCGCGATCTGATCGAGCAGGGACTCGGTTGTGGTCGGAATGCCATGGCCATCTGGCAGGACTTGGTTACCGATCATGGTTTTCCCCACGGCTACCAGACCGTGAAGCGCTTTGTTCGCAAGCTGCGTGGAGCAATGTCGCCAGAAGCCGCGGGGATCATCTGTACCGCCGTCGGAGAAGAGGCCCAGGTCGATTACGGGTCAGGTCCGATGGTGCGTGACCCGCAGAGCGGCAAGTATCGTCGCACGCGACTGTTCGTGTTGACTCTCGGCAACAGCCGCAAATCGGTACGCTTGCTGGTGTGGCGTTCGAGCACGCGCATCTGGGCCGAACTCCATGAGAAAGCCTTTCGCCGCTTAGGGGGTTCCCCGCGAGTTGTAGTTCTCGATTTTGTTCCCGGGAACAAAATCGAGATTATGTGCCGCTTCCCGTTATGTGCCCTTCAGCCACGAAACGTTGTGGTTGGTGGGGGGCGGACGTTCTGGGGGCCACATAATGATCACAGCGAATTGAGCCATTTCATCAACTCTTCGTCTTTTTGCCATCCGGCGGTTGTGCGGGGCGTTTCCAAGCGACCGATGGGCGGCAAGCAAGCTGCTACGGCCGCTTGCTTTGTTCGCAAGGTGATTTCAGCATAGCGGTGCGTGGTGTCCAAGCTGACGTGTCCCAGCCATCCGCGAATCACGTTCACATCAATGCCTTCTTCAAGGAGCCGGACCGCTATAGAGTGTCTAAAAACGTGGGGCGAAACTCCGCAGTGCTCTGCGCGCGGAGGGGTGCAGCGTAATGTTGCTGTGTGGTGTTTCACGAGTTTATAGATTCCGAAGCGCGTCAGCGGCTTGTGCTGGCGTGAAGTAAATAAAGGAGCGTTTTTATCTCCGCAGCGCACGGTTGCGAGTTGCTTCAGCGCTTCCGCTGTCTGCGGCCAGAGCGGACAGCTTCGCCACTTGTCTCCCTTACCGTGAAGCCGAACGCGCAGCCGTTCCAAGAGGTCGACATCGCCAACCCGCAAGTCGGCGATCTCCTGCGCTCGGGCTCCACTGTTGTAGAGCAGCATGAGGAGCGCTCGGTCGCGGAGCGCTAGTGAACCTTCCTTCGGCAGCGTGGTGAACAGCTTATCGATTTCATCGCGCTCCAGGTAACGCGTTTCTGGAGGTGATGTTCGCTTCGTGGGAATCGCCTCCACCCTCTCCGCTTCGGCGAGCATTTCGGGGTGACGCACGGCGAGGTAGCGGTAGAACGTGCGAAACGCAGCAAGTCGCTGGTTTCGCGTGCTGATTTGGTTTCCGCGTTCGCTTTCGATCATGCTCAAGAAATCCAGCACGCGCTGGAAACATAGATCAGTAGGGGCGAGTCGTGTGATCGGCCTCCGGCACGAGGTTGCAACGTAGCCCAAGAAGAGCTTTAGCGTGTCTCGGTAACTTCGGATAGAACCGGGACGGAGTCCTTTCTGAACTTTCAGGTGATCCTCGAAGAATGCAAAAAGCACTTGACCGACGGTGCTCATCGTGTGCCCCCCTTAGGAGCTGCGGCACGGAAGCGTTGATCAGCCTCACGGAGCAAGTCCTCTGTGATGGGCAAGTACACTGCCGTTGACTCAACACTGACATGGCCCAAGAACGTCGCCAGATGCATGAGCCGAGAGTTCGGGTTGATGCCCTCGCGATACCAGCGGAGTAACGTGGCGACGGCAAAGGAGCGACGCAAGTCATGGAGCCTGGGGGAAACGACACCCGGTGGAATCTGCAACTTCAGCTTGGGCAAGAGCCTATGGAACGTCTGGCTGATCGTCCCAGGATGGACGCAGCCCCGTTTTGTGAACGAGAACAACGGCGTCTCGGGCTCGCACTTCTCGCCGTAACGCTGTCCTATGTAACGTCGGACTCGATCGGCCAGCTTGGGTCCGAGCGGCACGATTCGACTCTTGTTGAACTTGGTTTCGCGGATGAGCAACGTGTCTCGAACAAAGTCGACATCTCCCACCTTAAGACTGGCTGTCTCGCCGACACGCAACCCCAAACCGTAGAGCAGGGCGAACACAGTCTCGTAAACTAATGCTCGATGTGAGCCTAGGGATGTATCGGGAAGCGAGCGCGCGAACTCAAGCAGGCGTTTCGCATCACTGAGATTGAACAGATAGGGTATCCGCTGGGCAGTTTCCCTGCGGAGCTGTGCGATTATAGGATTACGTGGGATCAGTTCTTGCACGACGGCCCACGCAAAAAAGCGACGAATCACGCCGACGAGGTGGTTATAGCTGCGCGGTTTGGTGCGCGGTCGTGATTTCATGAACTCATCGATGAGGATGTTGTCGATGGATTCCCAACCGGCGACATGGTGTTCGGACAGATACCGGTCAAAAAGGTGCAGCGCCGCTGTTTCGTTCCGATATTTACGATTTAGCGCTTGCTTGTATTGGATAAAAGTGGCGAGAGGTTCCGCTAAGACACTATTGAAGCTCGGGGAGTTCATAGCGCCTCCCCGTCGCCCATAGCCACTTCCCTGAGGGAAGCCAAAGCAACCTTTGTATAAATCTGAGTCGAGGCCGGAGAGCGATGACCCACGTAGTCGCCGATCGTCTTGAGGGGGAACTCCGCATCGATCAGCCGCTGGACACATGTGTGCCGCAGCGTATGTGAACCCGCCCTGTGTACATTGATACCGGCTTTGTGAAGGTAAGACGCTACGCATGAGGAAACGGCGTGCTTGCTGATGGGAGCCCGCGGAGCGACGTTGCGGAAGAAGAGACGACGATCTGCTGTTTCCGGCCGTCCGTGCTTGAGATAATCGATCAACGCCTCGGCCACCACGCTGGCAAGTGGATACGCCGTCGAGTGCCCCGCTTTCCGCCCCGGGACCTGAAGCCTTTCGTGCTTCCAGTCAATATCGTCAAGAGTGAGCCTGGCAACCTCGTGGGCCCGCAGTCCGTAGGTCACCAGAAGAAGCAAAATCGCGTAATCGCGGCGTCCCGGAGCTGCTCGGCGGTCGACTGCCTCCAGCATGCGGCGCACTTCGTCCCACGTAATCGAACGCGGTACATCGGCCAATCCGTAGATCTGAGGCATCTCAACTGCGGCGCTCAGATCCTTAGCCACAATCCGCTCTCGGTAACAGAACCTTAGAAAGACGCGAACTTCGCCACAGATGTCGCGACGGCTGGTGCGTGATAAGCCGGGAGCAGTGTCGACGACGAAAGATGCCAGCAGTGCTGGCGACAGTTCTCGGAGCGAGGTGAGGCCGACGCGTTTAAGGTAATTGCCAAGACGCTCCAAGCTGTAAAGATAGTGGCGGACGGTGTTCTCACTGAGACCTCTTTCAGTCGCTAGATATTCCAAGAATCCGGGGGCTTCAGCCACGAAGGAATAGGGCTTCTGCCGTCGTTTCACCGTGATGCGACCTTCCAGTGCCAAGCGCAACATCTGTCGAATCGGATTCCGGACCTCGTATAGATGCCTAGGACGGAGCGGCTTTGATCCTGCGCGTGCTTGGTAGGTGGCCACCCAGTGCGAAGCAAACTCCTCCACCTGGGCAGCAGCAGAGTTGAGATCGGCAGTGCCGCGGCGCTCTGTGAAATCAGCAAAGTGGCAAAGATAGGGGACCCGACTAATGATGTTGCGATCGGCGTAGCCATTAGTCTGCATCCATTCCACATATCGCTCGATCTGCGGAGCCAACCAATGGGCGCGGATTCGGTCGATCGTTGAAGGCTTGGCGAAGTAATTTTCCAACATGACAACCTCCATTTGGGGAATTCGAACGGAGTTCATCATGCCTCAACCACGACTCGTTATGTGGCCTTGCATAAGCGGAGTACTAAGATGGGGCAGTGTTTCTCATTCTTACGGCACATAACGGGAAGCGGCACATAATCTCGATAACTTGAAAGAGGGCGTGCTGAGTCCCGATATCTACGATCCCACTTTCAATCCCCTGTATCGAGATGTCCTGGCCCACTATGGCGCGGTAGCGCTCGCTTGCCGGGTCCATGATCCAGATCGAAAAGGAAAAGTGGAGTCCGGGGTCGGCCACACGAAGAAAACACCTCTCCAAGGGAAGCGCTTTGAGAGTCTCGAGGAAGCGCAGGCCTATCTGGACCGCTGGGAAGAGCGCTGGGCCGACACGCGCATCCATGGCACGACCAAACGACAGGTCGCGGCCATGTTCGCCGAAGAAAAACCGCACTTGCTCCCCCTGCCTCTGGAGCCGTTCCGCTATTACCAATACGGAGAACGCGTCGTGCATCTGGACGGTTGCGTGGAGGTCGAGGCGGCCTATTACAGCC
>QHYH01000131.1 GCA_003223215.1 Acidobacteriota bacterium | reverse complement strand
GCGGGGCGTTTTCGATGAGCAGGACCGGCAGGCCGTCGGGGGTAATCTTATTGACCTCGGATACGACCAGGCCAAAGCCGTGCGTATAAATGAACCCCGGATTGATCCAGCTCTGGCGCGCCTCGGCGGATAATTGGCTGACGTCGATGTCGCGTGGGGAGAGCAGTACCTGCTTGATACGGCCGTTGATGAAGTAGCGATCAACATCGGTGGAGGGAAAGGTATAATACGGCCGCAGCGCCTGGATCTGGGTGATAGTTGCGTTGTAGGCGCGCAGGTCCCAAAGACGAATATTATCGAGCAGCGTGGCGTCCTGCACAGCATCGACCGTCTCTTGCCCGGAAGTAGTGAAGGGACGTTCCGTAGCACTCCGATTCAGGCCGAAGGCAACCGTAGTGGCCTGAATATGCCGCTCGATGTAAGGTCGCTCGATCGAGATCTCATTCGGTCGCACATAGACGGCGCGAACGATGCCTGGCAAGACCAGTTTCAGGATAAAAACAGCGATTAAGAGGGCTATCGCCTTTTTGTATCTCGACGTCCAAGCCAGCGGGAGCACCGCTAAAACCGCAATAATGAGGAGCCAGCGCAAGGGAAGGGTAACCTTTTCGTCCACGTAATCTGCGCCGGTCATGAAGGCGTGGGAGTTGAACAGAAGCTCGTAGTTGCCCAGAAAAACCCAGGTAGCAAAACCAAGCAAAAGAATTACGGCGATTACGCGGACGAAGCTTGTCCGGGTGGCGCCCGGCAGCAGCAGCGCGTGGGGCCCCAGATCAAAAGTTCTCAGTGACCCGCCCCGCAGCCATAACTGCCATCCCCGCGCCGTGGCCCAGAAGACTAGGGCACAAAGAATCGCCAGCACAAACACAAATCCGAGTAGTTCCGAATAGAAAGGAAGGTCAAACAGGTAAAACGGCAGGGCCCGCGAAAAAACCGGGTCCGTCCAAGTGGCGGGGGGCAGCGTGACCCCCCGCGACCCGAAGAAGCGCATGATCGTCCAGTAGTCAATCGAGGCCGAGGCGAACAATAGTGCCACTACGGCCAGCCCCATCAGAACCAGCCGGGAGTACAGGCGGAAATCCCCTCGGCGGACGCCGGCGAAGTGCAGCCCCCGCGCATGAGCCACCCACAACGCGATGAAAGCCACCAGGGCGCCCGCCACGGACGGGGCAATGCTGGTACCACAGCATGCTGATCCACGTCCCAACCTGTGCGACCTCTTTCCACCAGTTGTATTCGATGACGAAGTTCGCAATGGTGCTAGTCAGGACTAGCAGGATGAGCGCCAACAACAGCGCCAGGAGGATCAGATTACGAATCTGTGAACCGCGCATACATTGAAATGGCCAGTCATTGCGGCTTACCATTTCCTCTTAGTCGGGATTCCCGATTTGGACCACTGACTCGCGCATCATAAGCTTTTCCGGCCCTCGACACAACGAATCTGCCACCAGAGCAGGCCCCAGCGAAATCGCGGGGTTTCGACGGCTCGTTCTTGCCGTCTGACGTCAGCTCTGGTAGCGTTCAACAACCAGATGTCTTTCCCGCGGTGGTGTAACCTCACTCGTCCCGAGTAGCACTTTCTGAGTTCCAAGCGGCACCAACAAAGACGAGCATTGCAGAGATCTGCATCCACGTCATAAGGCCGATCGCCGCGGCAAGGCCACCGTAGACAGGCCCATACTGGGTCTTCCGAACATAAATTCCAAACAGCGAATTGACGCCCCAACACAGAATTGTTGCGGCGGTTGCTCCGGGCAGAACGGAGCTCCAGGTCGTTGTACCTGGTCGCGCAACGCGATAAATCAAGGCAAGGACAAATATTGCCAGGATCATCGCCAGAACTCGAAGTGTGACGACCAAAAAGTTACGAACCAAGGAAAAGTTACCAAATTTGGCAGCAATCCACTGCTCTGATGGCCGACCAAAGACACTCAGCGCAACGGCAACAAGTCATGCCACACTTGCCAAGGAAAACAAAAGCAATCCACGAATCTGGCGGCCGAGAAAGGAATGTGCGCCGTGGTCACCCCCCATAAATTAACTCGATGCCTTTGATGATGAGCTTCATCACCCGCGTGCCCACGAGCAGCGTTCCAATCCAGCCGATAAGCGCCAGGTACCAGGCGTTCACTTTCTGGCGTAACACGTATGCGGATATGAGTTGCCAGCTGCCTGGGGGAAGAATCGCCGAAATCCGCATGGCGACCTCCTGACCGCCTTTTCCTTCCAAGGAACTCTTCATAACGTTCAGCGCAGTCAGCAGGACTGCAAAGAACGCCAAGAACATATTGAACGCCACCGCCTGCAATACCATACCGGACTGCGGAAAGACTCTGGCCAGCGTTCGAAATAGTTTTTTGGCAAGAGCAGTTAGCGCCATTCCGGAATTAGATGACGGAGCAAACGGACTCCGGGCCTCCTCGGCACCTTGCACCTTGCACAGTAGGATGCGAGTTCGGCTGCAGCTTCGTTTTTCAGAGCTTACCCTGAGCGATTCGAGCAGCGGCTAAATTCACTTCCGCTTCGCGTACGGATTTGGCCATGCTCGGTTTCGCCATTTCTTTCTTGACGCTGGCTTGCGTCGCTTCGTCAGATTCTTTCTTATATTTCCTCTTCATCGTACACCCCTGATGAAAGCGAGACAGAAGCAATGCCGTTCAATTCAGAATCGTGCCGACAAACCGCGTGATACGCCCCCATCCCTGAGCTGCATGTCGTGTTCGGGCGTCTCGGCCAAAGTGAAAGCTCAGGCTGAGGCCGGAGAAATGGACCGCACGCGAGCCGCCCGGATAACTTTGTCGCGGGGGACGAAAGCCCTCCATACCACCATAGCCTAAAGGACCAAGCTGCACGTTCTGCATGTGAAGTGTGCTCTGAAAGGCGCCCAGTTGGAATCTTCCGACCCAGAGTTGGAAGAGCGGCAGGCTCGACTGCGTGAGAGTCAAAGTCTTAACCTGGTCCTTTGGCGAAGAATGCTCCAGGCTGGGGTCACACTGGTAAGCTCCCACGAACTGTAGACTGAAATGAGCAGGGGGGTTCCCGGGATCCTGGGACAGCAGGAAGGAAGAGGTCATCAAGGGAATCGATACCGTCCGGGGCATCGTCATAATCTGCGCACCATGCTCTTGTGCTAAGACGATCTGTGGCACGGGTGTTCGTCCTGCCACCGGCACGTGGCTACCCAGAAACATCCCAAGTACCAAGATGAACCGTTTGTACATCACAAGATTTCTCTTTCATCTAATTCTCGCTCTCCACACTGAAGGGAAGGACGGACGCTGCGGGCCTCCGGGTTCCCTTTACTGTCGCCTGAAACTGAGTGGCGGGAGTTTAGCCGGAGAGGAACTAGATTGTTGCTAACAAAATAAGTCTACGAAGTTCGGCGTTCACCTGTCTGTTCTAATACGCACACAAGTAGACCTGTTCGTTTTGGGACAGACTCTCGACTCTCGATGCGCTAGCCTATTTCACGATTCTGATTCTCAGGGGCTTTGCAGCTTCGCTGCCCTCGAGTCAAAAATGAAAATCCTGGCTAAATCTCGGATGGCAATGCTTCTGGTCATGGTCGCTGCTTCAGGCTTCGCTCAAAGTAACGGGCCGGACAAACCTCAGAGTCATGCAAGCGTCCTGGACGCTCGTCAGATCGTCGGCCAGTCGGTCGCGGCCACCGAGCGCAGTTGGCAGGCGCGCGACCATTACGCTTACACGGCACGTGATGAAGAGCGGCGCCTGGACTTGCTCGGGCACGTAAAATCGGAAAAAATCGATGTCACCAGAATGATCATTGTCAACGGCGCTCGCTTCGAGCAGCCCGTGGAGCACAACGGGGCAGCTTCCATCGGTCAAGGAACAGAGGAAAAGCGCGAGGATCTTGACAAGCTGAAGCACGAAACGCCGGACGAGCGGGCCGCACGGGCAAAATTCCGATTCCTCCACGTCGTGATTATAGCTACAGAGGCAAAAAAAGGTCTCTTCAGTCTACCTCCATGCCCAAGGAACGCAGTAGACACTTTAACCGACGGATGAAGTGGATTTAGACTAAGACGTCGCTGCCGGCCAAACGCGTGTTTCAGCCACCCAATTGAGGGCATGGCGGGCTGCATCATTCGTGCAGCACGACGCTCAAGAGAGAAGTATTGATCTCAATCCCGCCGTTGTACTTGATGAAACCGAGCTTCCTGAATTTGTTCATGAAAACATTAACCCGTGAGCGCGTTGTGCCGATCATCTCCGCCAGCGTCTCTTGCGATACTTTGGGGAGCAATCCGTGGGGCTGGTCTTCCTTACCGTAACGAGCAAGCAATAGAAGCGTGCGGGCGAGCCGCTTCTCGCTTGAGTTGAATAGCTGATCGACCAAGTCCTCCTCGATTCGAATGTTCCGTGCCAGCATGAAACTGATGAACCGGTCGGAGAGGTCATGCTGCTCGTGAAGCACCTTGAACATTTCACTCTTCTCAATGACGAGCACAGTGCTGTGCGTAACCGCGGTTGCCGTCCCCATGCGAACGGACTGACCTGCCAGACAGCCTTCACCAAAGAAGTCACCCGGTCCCAGAATGGCGACGACCGCCTCTTTGCCGACTTCATTGACGACGCTGAGCTTCACACCGCCTTCTTGTACGTACATTACGCTCTTAGCGGCATCACCTTGGGAGTAGACGAGCTCCGCCTTCTTAAACTCTTTAATTTTTCTCGCCACGCCCGCTGAATCAAGAAAAGCTTGGGCGTTGAATGCGCCCTTTTTGGCGAACATACTCTTGGATTTGTTGTTGGAAATCGTAACTCCTGCCATAAGACGACCCCTAAAAAACAACCTAGCAAACCCAACAAAGCGATGCAAGTCGAGGTTAGGCTCTTTGAGGAAGCACTCCGGCAAAGCTGCGTTTGCCAATCGCTAGCCCTGGAGCATTGATTTCGCGTTCTTGCCTACCGCTAGCAACATAATCACGCTCTTGTCGTGGGCGTGAGGAGAAAAGAACCGGATCACTGCATCGTCGTAAAACGTCAAACCCGTGGCACTTAAGCGTTGGGCGTAAGCGGCAAGATACAGCTTGCCGCTCAAGATGCCCGCTTCGAGCTGCACGGCGCGGTATCCGCGATTGCCGAAGCGTCCCAAAATGATTTGCAAGTCTGCAAGGAAGAAGATGTCCGCGGCGGCTTCAACCGGCAATTGCTGGTCAAGCCCCAGATGGCCAGCCTGAGCGCGGAAGTTTCCTGCCTTCAGGCATTCGAGCACATGGCGGTCACGGTGGTATACGTAGGCCCCGGGATCGAGACCTTCGACTGCATTCACAATTAAGTAGACCTCGTTCAGCTGAGTCCCCTGGGGATCCAGGAAGTCCGCTGGGATACCACGAGTAGCCCGGTCCAGCATGGTAGAGAGCTGTCGCAGCTCGATCGACACTTGGGCAAACTTGCGTGCGGAGCCCCGTCGAAGGATGACCTGTTCGAGCGGATCCCGAGGCATTTCCGTATCCGAATAAGGGTGGAGTTGAATGACCGGTCCAGTTGGCGGCGGTAGGTTCGCCAGTGGCGCCTTACCACGCCAAATCTCAACCTCTTCGGGCGAATTGAGCGAAGAGGCAGTGTGAATCTCGTGCATGGCTGGGTACACAGTCTCGTTTCGAGAGAGCGGAACCGTTTCCAAATGGAGGGCCGAGGGCTTGGAAGGTAGTGGCTGCGCCAACGCTTCGACATGGCCGAGGGCTACCAGAGAATAGGCGACCTCACGCTCGGGATCGACATCCAGCAATCGGTTCACATCTGCGTCCAGGAATCCGCAGATCAATCTGGCAGGCAGTCCAAGAGCCGTGGCGACCGCAAGCAAATTGGCTAGAAGGGTGCCATTATCCCAGCCAAAGTGGCGATAGGTACGGGCCTGATATTTCCAGGCATTGCGCCAATAGGTGCAAGTACAAATGATGGTGAGCGGGGCGTGGACAATTGTTGTTTCTCTCCCAGTAGCCTCACTCAGCACGCTGCGATAGTCTCCATCCCTCAGTCTGCGTAGGGCGAACTCGGCGGGAGCAAAGTGGTACACGCCTGCTTCCAAATCGATAAGATTTCCGCACACAACATAGACCTCAACTTCGTAGAGTGCTCCGGTGCAGGCTGCGGCGCGAAAATAAATATCGCCGCCAGGATACTTCCGATGCCGAGTGATCCCAGCGGTTAGATACAGCAATTGGGCCAGCGCCTCCAGGTCGGGTCCAACCTTGGCCTCCAGGTGGATGCTCTCAGCGATCGCGGAAAGGGCAGCGACGCCAGTTTGGCGTACCTCGCGGGGCAACCGCAACGGCTCTAGAGTGGTGTAAGCCTTGAATGGCAATGGTTGATTGGACCAATCCAGGAAATGCGGGTTGTTATGGACGCTGGCATAGGAATGCTTGGAAGTGTTGTGGTACTTCCAAGCAGCTTCAAGATTGCTGTTGACGGTCATTGGTGAGAAGGCTAGCTTGCCACCAGCATATTACCGCCATGCACAGAGCGGGTCGCGAATAACTGTCGATAACAAGGCTTCCCCAGCAATCAAGAAAGCGGTTCAGAAACGGGGATCGAGGACATTGTCCCTCTCTTGACCGCCACCAATCAGTAGCACGCCTGCCAAGCATTCACCCTCCACGCGAGGTCGCTTGCGCTCCCGTTAGATGAGCATTTGGAACACGGTTTTCAGGGCGACCTCTCCTTTTCGAGAGCTGGCTTCACCGTTCTCGAACTCGATCCAGCCTTCGTTGAAGCCATCCAGCATCCGAATACGGGGTGTGGGATTCTTCATGCCCTGCGATCTGAATAGCGGTTCCCAAGTCTCGCGCGGCACGGCGTCCATTCTTACGGGACGGCCAAGAAGTTCAGTGAGGGTGGCCGCAACCTCGTCGGGTGTCACCCGGCGCGGCCCTTCCAACTCGATGACTCTTCGGTCGTTCCAAATTCCCTGGAGCACTTCCGCGGCCACACGTCCGACGTCGGCGGTGGCAACCATTGGTACCGGTTTATCAAGAGGCTGCAAAAAGCTCGGAATCACACCGTTCTCGCGCGCTGCAGCAACATCCCATCTGGAATTTTCCATGAACCATCCCGGTCGCAGGAAGACAATGGGCATCGACAGCTCTCCCAGCACTTGCTCGATGATTGTGTGCTGTGTGAGCAGGTTCGGTTCGCCCGCTTGCGCGCCGATCGTCGACAGGTAAACGACCCTGCCCGGACGTGCTCTTTCGATCGCCGATTTCAGAGTGGCGGCCGTGGCCCGCGCCTCGGGAAAGCTGGGTGCCGGATCGAAGTTCGGCGGAACCAGCACGAAGACGCCTTCCGCTCCCTCGAACGCGGACGCAAGCGCCGCGACGTCAAGGATGTCCGCTGTCGCTAATTCGCAGCCGCGCTGTGCCCAGCCGTCACCTTTGCGGACGTCGCGCATTACAGCCCGCACTGGCCGCCCAGCGGCCAGGAGGTTACGCGCTACGTTGCCGCCAACGTTGCCGGTGATTCCAGTAATTGCGAACATCGTACCTTTCTCCTTGCGATCCATTTTGCGCGTTATCCACTTTTATGATGCGTGCGTTGTTGATCAGTACATTGAGTTCCGGATGCTGCTTCACCTGAGCCTTCACTCAGGCGTTGCTTGCGGTTCTTGACTCCGCGCCCGCAGGCGTCAGCAATTCGCTAAGGCCCACGCGATGCAGCATTTCCGTCCGCACGCGGTCCATTACCGCAAATGCAACGTCCGCCCCGTCCTTCGTTGGATCTATATGAACGCGGAACGGACGTTTGCCAAACGGCGCGTCCACGACTTTAACGATTGCGTCCGCCACCGAGCCCGCATCCGCGTCGGGCGGTACAATGGCGGCAAAGGCTTCCTGTATTTTCTTTCCATAGCCTTTGTATGGACCTGCTTCATACTCGGCTGCGCGCTCCTTGTCGGCGGGCGAGGCGGAATGCGCGAAGTGATTGGTGCCGCCGGTGAATGCGCCGGGAACGATGATCGAGGTTTCGATGCCCCACAGCGCCAGTTCGCGGGCATACTGTACCGCCATCGCATCCATGCCCGCCTTCGAGGCAAAGTAGGGCGCGAGATACGGGGGCGTTCCACCCGCCGAACTGCTGCTGGACACCCAGATGAGCAGCCCCTGGCGCTGTTTTCTCATTTGGGGCAGCGCTACGCGGTTTACCCTTTGGGTGCTGAGCACGTTGATGTCGTAGAGTTCAGCCAGTTGCTCCGGCGTGAATGCTTCCGCCGGTCCAAAGACCATGTGCCCGGCATTGTGCATGAGGACATCGAGCCTGCTCTGTTCGGCGACAATCTGGCGGATCGCCGCTTCGATGGATTTCTCCGAAGACACGTCCAGTTCAATGGGGCGCATGTCAACCTTATTGTCGTGCGCAAACTTTTTCACGTCCGCAACTTGCGGTGCGTTGCGGCCGGCGGCATCCCGCATCGTGGCGTAGACAGTGTGGCCGGCCTTCGCGAGGGCATTGGCGGACAGACGGCCAAAGCCGCTCGAAGCTCCAGTGATTACGATTACCTTCTTCACGACTGACTCCTCCTTCTATCTGGTGTCTCGTGTGTCTTTGCAAGGTTCCGAACTCCATTCAGTAGGCAAACCCACCGTTAGCACGCAATACTTGAGAGTTCACCCAAGCGCCGTCTGGACCTGCCAAAAAGGAAACCACTCTGGCGATGTCTTCCGGCTGTGCCAGACGTTCCAGCGGTGGCATCTTGCTCAGTTCCGCAATCTGTTCTTCGCTCTTGCCCTTTAGGAAAAGCTCGGTGGCAACGGGTCCTGGAGCGACGGCATTGACCGTAACGTTTCGCCCGCGCAGTTCATTTGCCAGAACATGCACTAATCCTTCGACGCCGGCTTTGGATGCGATGTAAGGACCGTAGGTGGGGAAAGACTTTGCCAGTACACTGCTTGAGAAAGCGATGATTCTGCCGCCGGACGCCAGGTGCTGCGCTGCTTGAGCCAGGACCAGGAAGGCGCCGCGCAGGTTGGTGGAAATGACTTTATCGAACAGATCGAAGTTATTCTTGCCGATGGGCGAAAGTGGCATGATCCCCGAGTTGTGAACCACAACGTCGACGCTCCCGAATTTTGTACTGGTTTCATTGAAGAGCCGCTCGACGTCAGCAGGGCTAGAAACATCTGCTTTGACCGCAACGGCGTCGCCGCCAATCCCTTTGATTTCAGCCACTACTCCTTCGGCCTCGTCTACATTACTTAGATAGTTCACGACCACTGCGAAACTGTCCCGTGCCAGTCGCTTCGCGACCGCGCGGCCGATTCCACGGGATGCTCCGGTTACTATCGCCACCTTTTTCATGATGTTCTCCTTTTACTGGGCAGGAACCTGTAACCAGAGCTATGGACCGTATGAAAGTGCTTGGGATGGGCAGGCTCTGCTTCTAATTTCTTGCGCAACTTCAAAATGTGATTATCGACAGTCCTTGTACGAGGATAGTTCTCATATCTCCACACTTCATTGAGTAGTTCTTCCCGTGAGATCACTCTCCGAGGGTTTCGGATCAGATACGCGAGCATTTTGAATTCCTTACGTGTGAGAATAACGGGCCGACCATTGCGATGAATTTCCATCGTTGAAAAACATCCTTTCACTCCCCCAAACTCAAACGTGTCTGTGGCGTTGGGATTTCTCAACCAAGCCTTCGCTGCATCGAGCGGTGAGCAGACGTCGCTGGTATCGATGAGGCCAGTGACGGACTTATTGGATCCCGGCTTTTTCTGGGTCGTCTTATCATGAACAGCCGATTTCGGAACGAGCACAATCACCGGCAAGAAACGCGATAGCTTACGAAATTCCTCCGGAATGCCGGAGACTGGCACCAAAGCCAGATCCTCATCGACGAAGTCAATCGAGTTGGCACTGGGCTCCGTTTTAGGCAGCCTAGCCGGAGAAATTGCGGTCTTCATCGTTGCTGTCTTTGACATGCCTCTTTATCTACCTAGCGCTCAGCCGATTGGACCTAGCGACACCCTGCAGCAAGGGCATTCGATGCAGAGCGATTTTCGCGTGAAACATCCGCGACTTTACCGCCCCGGTCGAAATGCCCAGAATTTGTGCAGTGTCTCTGATTGAGTGTTCTTGTAGGTGGATGAGCTCCACAACGTTGCGAGTTCGTGGCCGCAGCCCCGAAATGGCTGACTTCACGATCCGTTTCCGTTCACGAAGGGAGCAACTCTCTTCCGGATCGGGGGCGTCGTACTGAAATTCTCGTTGCGCCACGGGTTCATGCGACGGGTTCAGTTCGTCTATGGGAACTTCTCGCGCTCCGCGGTTTTTACGGAGCTTCATGAAGGCGGCATTAATCGCGATGCGGGTCAGCCAGGTTGCAAATTGGGATCTTCCATCAAAATCCTTGAGATGGACGAAAGCATTCAG
This sequence comes from Acidobacteriota bacterium, assembly GCA_003223215.1. Classification (GTDB taxonomy): domain Bacteria; phylum Acidobacteriota; class Terriglobia; order Acidiferrales; family UBA7541; genus Acidiferrum. The sequence goes on along the minus strand of QHYH01000131.1, from coordinate 28,047 downwards.
AAAGCAGTCTTGCGCTGCGTCTTCCGCGTCTTCGCGGTTTCGCATGATCCGATGGATGACACGGAAGACTTTTGTGCCATGGCGTTCGCAAAGCTCCCCGAAGGGGGCTCTTCTTCCAGTCTTAGCGGCTGCGATCAACTGCTCCTCGCTCCAAGCTCGAAGATCGCTAACCACTGAGGTATCGCTCTGCACCGAGAAAAATGTAGTCATGACCACAATAGACTTCCTCCTTCAAACCTGAGCCACAGCAGTGGCAGGTCGTCGTTCCCTCAATCTTTTTCTCTATCCATCCACTCGCGGACGTACGCCGGACAGTTCTCAAGCTTCATGCCATCCGCCTCGCAACCCCTCAGAAACTTCACTGCGTCGCGATCCGCGAGCCTCACCTCTTGCAAGTCGAGAATGATGCTTCGGTAGTCGGTATCGAAGAGCTCCTTCAGCTTCGCGACCTGCTCGGCTCTCATACGCCCGCTTAGGGTAAAAACCGTGAATCCCTGCCGCACTGATCTCTCGATCCTCAAGGTCATCAGTTGTGTGTTTGGCCCAAGTCTCAGTGGTCGCGATGCTCTGCATTGCCGCCATCACGGTCGCTGGCGTAAGTGGGATTGCAATACGGAGGCCACGTGCAACACATTGAAAACATGAGACTAGACACAACCGTAGGATGACGAAACTTCGGTAAGTGCCGGATTTTCGGGAATTAAAAAGAGAGGGACTTACTACTACTCAGAGATAAACCTGTGTTTCTTGATTCCCAGCTGCTTAATTTTCGAGTCCAGCGTCGATCGGGGAATTCCGAGTCTTGCTGCCGCACCTTCTGGGCCTGCAACTTTCCCTTTACTTTCCGCTAAGGCAGCTTCAATCATTTCTTTTTCCTGATTCTGGAGGGTGTCTGGCAACGGACCTGCTAATTCCTGCCGGGGTGGCTGCACGCTTGCCAGCCAGGCCTTTTCGATCCAAAAAGTGTCTCCGCCGCACAAGATCACCGATCTTTCAACAATGTTTTGCAACTCGCGGATATTTCCCGGCCATGGATACGATTGGCACCGCTCCAGCGTACTGTTGTCGATCTTGCGAATTTGCTTCCCGGCTTTCTCCGCGTAGCGTTTTACGAAATACTCCACCAACATCGGAATGTCCTCCTTCCGTTTGCGCAGAGGAGGCACCTCAATCGGGAATACGTTAAGCCGGTAAAACAAGTCGGCTCGAAATGTTCCCGCGGCAATGGCCGCCGTTAGATCACGGTTGGTTGCGGCTATGACGCGAACGTCGGTGGGAATAATTCGGTTACCTCCCACTCGTTCGAACTGCCGCTCCTGGAGTACTCGCAGCAACGCAATCTGGGTCTCTGCGGGAAGCTCGCCTACCTCGTCTAGAAAGATCGTACCCGAGTGCGCCATTTCAAAGCGGCCCTGGCGACGCTGCACAGCGCCAGTGAAGGCGCCTTTCTCGTGGCCAAACAGCTCCGACGCGATCAAGGAGGAAGGAATCGACGCACAGTTTACGCTGATGAACGCCTGGCCCCAACGTTGTGAATGCTTGTGTATGGCGCGAGCAATCAGTTCTTTTCCTGTGCCGGTTTCGCCCGTGATCAGCACGGTGGAATCGGTGGGGGCCACTTTCACAATGCTGGAGAGCACGGTTTGCAGGGCCGGTGACGAGCCCACAATTTCCTCAAACATGAACGCCTGATCGATTTGCTCCCTGAGCGCAAGGTTTTCGTCACGCATGCTCTCCTCGGCTCGCTTGCGATCCTCGATATCGGTCCCCGTCGCGTACCAGCGAATAATATGCCCCTGGTCGTCGCGAAGGGGATTGTAGCGGACAAGAAACCACCGATAGTTACCGTCTTTTCCAAGCGCTCGTTGCTCAAGTTCAAAAGGCTTGCCGCGCGCGAGACCCTCATGGCGCTCCTCGCGCAGCCTTTCCAAATCCTCGGGGTGGAAGACCCGTGCGCGCTGGTCTTCTCTCTGCACGTCCTCCAAAGTGAGACCGGTGTAATCGAGCACTGCCTGATTTGCGTAAAGGGCTGTCCCATCCGGGCGCAACACGTAAACGTAACTGGCGATGGCGTCGGTCATCCGCCGAAGTTCTGTTTCCTCCGCCTTTATTTGCTCAAACGCAGTCTGCAGAGCCGCTCTCGCTTCGTGCTGCTCGGTGACATCTACGGTGGTTCCGAAGAACTCTATAAGATCCTCTGATTTGTTCAAGATCGGGTGGCCTGTGGCATGGATATACTTAACGGTTCCATCGAGTAAAACGATCGGATAATCCGCCTGGTAATCGGTTTTTTCAACCACGCACGTTTGAAAGGCTTCCCGAATGCGCTCGCGGTGGTCAGGATGAATCCTTTGGAAGTAGACCTCTGGGGCTGCGCTGTCCTCATTCGGCTGAAAGCCGTTAATTCGAGCGTTTTCCGGTGAGCTCACGACTCTCCCTGATAAGACGTCCCACGACCAGGAACCTGTACGCGCCAGCCGCTGTGCTTCGTGTAATAGCGCTTCGCTCTTACGCAAAGCCTCCTCGGCACGTCTGCGGTCGTCGACGTCTGTTAGCAAATAGTACCAGCGCACGATGCGGCCGTCTTTGTCCCTGAGGGCAAGGCCGCGTGCGTGAAACCAGCGGTATACCCCGTCGGCGCGCCGGAGGTGGTGCTCAACTTCATAGGGTTCGCCCGTCTGAATCGACCGGGTCAAGGCGGCGATCGTGAGAGGAAGGTCATCCGGGTGAATCGCGTCGCTGGTCCGCCAGTTGGCGAGTTCCTCCGGAGTCTTGCCGAAATACTCCTGTACTTGGCGGTTGAGGAGTTCGATTTCGCCGGCTGGCGTCGTCGTGACAACGAGCCCGGGAATGGTATCGACTAGCAGGCGAAGATTCTGCTCGTGTGACCGGATAGCTTCCTCGGCGCGTTTGCGCTGTGTAATGTCCTCGGACAGCGCCATTATGAATCGCGGTACCCTCTCGGTGCCCGGTACAAGAGAAACGTTGTTGCTTACCCAAATCGAACTGCCGTCCTTGCGGCGATACTTTTTCTCAATCTGAAACTGTCGTCGTTTTCCCTCCAGCAACTCGGTGATGAGCGCCCAGTTGGCTTCGCGGTGGTCCTCATGCGTTACGTCCAGAAAACAAAGTGCACGCAGTTCCTCCTCCGTGTAACCCACGATTGTCTGGTAGACATGATTGGTGGCTAGAAAGCGGCCGGTCAGGTCAGTCAGCGCAACGCCGATAGCCGAATTCTCAAAGACGGATCTCCACCGCTCCTCGCTTTTCCGAAGGGCTTGCTCAGCCCGCTTGCGATCTTCGATGTCGATAGCGGTTCCATACCATCTGAGGAGCTTTCCGGTTTCATCGCGCAGCGGTACATTGCGAATAAACCACCAGCAATATTCTCCGTCTGCCCGCCGAACCCGCGCTTCACTCTCCATGGCTTGCCCGTTCTTAACGGCTGTGTGCCAATCGGCGACGACCCTCGTCCGGTCATCGGGATGAAGAACCGCTTCCCACTTCCACCCGAATGCCTCGTCCAAAGCTAAACCTGTGAACTGCAACCAACGATCATTAACGAAATTAACCTGACCCTCGGGCGAAGCGCTCCAGACATGTGCCGGAACCGTATTGACCACGTCGCGAAGTTCTCTCTCGCTCCGGCGGGCAGCTTCCGTCCGCTGCTTAATTTCCTCGAAAGCTTTCTCCAACTCGGTTCTGGCCTTCCACTGTTCAGTGACATCCATCGAAGTTCCGACAAATTCCACCAATTCACCCGACTGGTTCAGGAACGGATGGCCGATAGAGAAGATGTGTTTGATCGACCCATCCGGGAGAACAATACGGTAGGAGGCGTCGTAATCGGTCTTGTCGAGTTGGGCCCTTCCAAAAATCCCCTCAACTACCGGTCGATCCTCAGGGTGAACTCTTTCGAGGAACTGTGGCCAAGTGGGTCCCATTTCCTGATATTCATAGTCATAAATGCTAAAAATTTCTCGCGACCAGAAGAGAACGCCGGTACGCACATTCCAGGCCCAACTGCCTGTGTGGGTCAATTTCTGTGCTTCGGCTAAATAACCCTCACTCCGCCTGAGTTCTCTTTCTGCTTTCTTCCGCTCGGTAATATCTCGATAAATGAGGTAGAAGACCATGTGGCCGAAACCAAGCGAAATGCCCCTCGCGACGACGGAAACGTCCAAGGGAACACCGTCTTTGCGTTGCCGAATGGCCTCCAACTCAACTCTTTCCCCCGAAATGAGCGCATCCCGGTTCTTGAGACCCTCAGCGTGCAATTCTTCGGGAATTATTAATTCCGGAAGCCACTGTCCGGCAGCCTCTTCTGCTGTGTACCCGAAGATGCGTGTGAATTCCTTGTTGACCCGCAACACGTGAAAGTCATCGTCGGTGAGGATTACCGCGTCGGGTGACAGCTCAAATAATCCGTCGAGCTGCTCTTTCTCCCTGCGCAATTCCTCATTCGCCGCAGCCAGCCTTTCCTTTCGGTCCGTCACCTCGACCTCGAGAGCATCCCTTGACCGTCTTACCCAGATCATGAGGACGGCAAAGAGCAAGAACACCAGGTTATACAGAACGCGAGAGAGGCTGCTGGTTGCCCCTTCGACGATGAAGCCCCGAATCAACGACGAAAGCAAGACTGCCACAATACCGGGCTTCGTACCGGCGTACCAAAACGTCACCGCGATTGCCGACAGCGCAAATGCAGCAAATGGATGAGGCAGATTGAAGTGGTGAAACAGAAGCTCCAGCAAGAGAGCGCCGGCGACCGAAGCGAAAGCCAAACCATAGCGGCGCGCGAAGGACGCACTTGGCAGCGCCCTCTTTTTTGCTGCAGCTGAATCAGCCATGGTTCAGCGCTCCTTTCACCCTCGGATGAAAGCTACGATGGTTGCCGTATTAGTTTTTACTGTAGCTCCGTTCCAATTGCGGCACAACGCGCGGTGTACAACTTTAGAGTCGCTCGAAAGATCGTCCATGCAGTTCAAGCTCAGCACCTTGATACGCTCAGAGTCGCAAAGCGAGAAATGTTCCGGGAGAGTCCGCGTGGGTGGAGACGCTAGTTTCTCGCCAGCGCTACACGTCGGACTCGTCGTCCCGCCTTGGGCAGAGTACTTGTCCGCCGATTCCCGTTGAAACACGCTTACGTGCACGCGCTTCTCAGACCCTAAACGAGCACTGGCGTGTTCGTTCTCTTGGTTGGAAATTTCCCCTGAAAAACGAATTCGCGAAGCCCTGCCTTCCCCAAAAGTGAATATTGTCCGAATGACGGCAACCCAGAAGTTATCAACTCGCCGGTCGGGTTGGTACTGACAAACGCCCATTTCATCATTGCTTGTTTTCCGGACGAGATGCCGACTAATCCCGCCGTCGAGGCCGGATAGCTCCGGATCGCTTCCGGATAGTTACCGGTTAGCCACTCGGGAGTTGGCCTCTTTAATCACCACAAGCGCGTTTCTCGGTACCAATCCGGAGGCATTACCTCTGGATTGCCCTTAAATTGGAATCTGACCGCAGATAACTGTCCGGTTTCGCGACGACTCTTCCCGCAACCGGACAATTGGGCACCGCCCCTCTTTGTCGGTAAACCACTAAGTATAGGCAGCACAGTGAGTTAAAAGAGAGGAAGCTCGGGAAGAATAGGTGCCTTTAACTAACCATACTTCAGGGATGTGCCTATGCAAATACTTTGGCAGGATTTGCGGTTCGCCATTCGCATGCTGAAGAAGAATCCCGGATTCACCATCGTTGCCGTGCTGACGCTGGCCGTAGCCATTGGCGCAAACGCCGTAGTCTTTAGCGCAATGAATGGTTTAATTCTCCGCGCTCTGAATGTGCCCCAGGCGCAGACCCTCTATACGCTCGAGCACGGAACCGACAAGGACTCAAGTGAGTCGTATCCCGATTATCTCGATCTGCACGATCGCAACCGCAGCTTTGAGGGTCTCATCGCGTATAACATCGATCAGGCTGGCCTGGACACCGGCAAGAATCCTGCCCGCGCTTGGGTCTTTGAAGTAAGCGGCAACTACTTCGACGCATTAGGTATTCAGCCTTATCTTGGCCGGGTTATTCATCCCTCCGATGAGCATGCTTCAGATATCGTGCTTACCTACGCGTATTGGCACAGCCACTTTCAGGATGACCGCAGCGTGGTGGGCCGCGTTCTCCACCTCAACAGCCATCCTTTTACCGTTATCGGTGTAACGCCGCCCGGGTTCCGCGGGACTGTATTGATCTTCTCGCCCGATGTCTTTGTACCCATCGTCAACCAGGAACAAGACGACGCAGCGAATCTATTGAACGCGCGCGGAAACCGTTGGATTGGCGAGGTCCTTGGGCATCTGAAGGCGGGAGTCACTCCGGCCCAGGCGGTTGCCGACCTAAACTCGATTGGCTCCGCTCTAGAAAAGAGCTATCCCAAAGAGGATGCTCTGATGAACTTTAGCTTGGAGCGTTCAGGTCTGCCCGGTGGCAGCTTTAGTACCGCTATCCAGGCATTCGTTGGCGGATTGATGCTGCTGGCGGGATTAATTTTGTTGGCCGCATGTGCCAACTTGGGCAGCTTGTTTGCCGCGCGCGCCGCGGACCGTTCCCGGGAAGTTGCTCTGCGACTCGCGCTGGGAGCGGGCCGATCACGCATTTTGCGGCAACTATTTACCGAAGCGGTTCTGATTTCGACGATGGGAGGCGCTGCCGGACTTTGGGGCAGCGTAGTGCTGCTGCACTGGCTGGGCGTGTGGCAGCCATTTCCCCAATATCCAATAAATATGCCGGTGAATCCGGACGCAACTGTTTATGGAGTTGCTTTGCTATTGAGTTTAGCCAGTGGGTTCCTATTCGGCGCGGTTCCCGTCAAGCAGGTGCTTCGCACGGACGCCTATCAGATCATCAAGTCGGGATCGACGGGCGCAATTGGTCGGCGACTCACTGCCCGAGACCTGTTACTTGGCGCACAAATTGCGATCTGCGCAGTGCTCGTCACCTCTTCCATAGTTGCCGTGCACGGACTCGTGCGCTCGCTACACAGCAGTTTTGGTTTTGAGCCGCGGAACGCAATGCTCGTTGATACAGACTTGAATATGGCAGGTTATAAAACCGATAGCGTGCCCGCAATGCAAAAGCGAATGATCGACGCGATGGGGTCGATTTCTGGCGTCACATCCGTAGGATTGGTCAACATTCCGCCATTACAAGCAGCCTGCTGCAGCGAGTCGAATATCTTTACTGACAAAACCACGGATCTCAGGCCATCGAATGCTGCAGCCCGCGTCATAATGTTCAGCATCTCTCCCGAATATCTCCAGGTGGCGGGCACGCCCCTTTTGGCCGGCCGAGACTTGACGTGGCACGACGACAAGAATACGCCGCGTGTTGCCGTGGTGAATCGGCTATTTGCTAGCAGAATGTTCGGCTCCGCCACAAACGCGCTGGGCGGATATTACAAAGTGGATGATGGAACCCGCATCCAAGTGGTGGGCGTTGTCGAAGACGGAAAATATTCTCCGAACATCACAGAGGATCCACGGCCGGCGATGTTTTTGCCAATCCTGCAATCACCCTCCACTGAGACTTGGCTCGCGGTGCGCTCCACGGGCAATCCGCACCAATTGGCGGCGGCCATAAGATCCAAGCTGCGGGACCTGGACGCAGGGCTGCCCACTTTCGTCCAAACATGGAACCAAGCGATGGACGGGGCTCTGTTTCCTTCGCGAATAGCCGCGGTTTCGCTGGGTATTCTGGGCGTGATGGGCTCGATCTTGTCTGTTACTGGCATTTTTGGATTGGCTGCCTATTCCGTCAGCAAACGCTTGCGGGAATTGGGAATTCGTATGGCCCTCGGCGCGCAGCGCAAGGAAGTGTTGCAGGCAGCGTTGGGACGCGCACTAAAGTTGCTGGCTTTTGGTTCCGCGGCAGGATTGCTCCTCGGAATTCTGGCCAGCCGGGTGCTCGCCTTCATCGTGTATCAGGCAACTCCCCGCGACCCGCTCGTATTGGCTGGCACTGTTCTAGCGATGTCGTTATTGGGACTAGTAGCTACGTGGATTCCAGCGCAACGCGCGCTCTCGATTGATCCTGCGATCCTGCTGCGCGAGGAGTGAACTGCCGCGGCACAGGCTGCAATAGGTTCGACTCGTCCGTGTTCCGGGTGCCGAAATAATCTAGATTAGCGACGTGCTGGTCGGTGTCGAGAAGTCTTAGTGTTGTATCGGAAGCGCGAGTGAGCAAGCTGCACGCACGAGCACGGTGTGTTCGCGCGCTTTCGATACAACGACTTGAAGGAAGACGCTGGCGTTTGCGGCGGATGCGGGCTAATGGCTAGGGGAATTCAATCTTTTCACCCATCTGTAAGCTATTGGTTTTGCGGTACTTAGAAAATGAGCATGTGCGAGAACCGCAATTCGATGCGTTACGCTGGGGCATGACGTGCGGAGCATAGCACGCGAAGCGTCCGCCGCGCCAGCGGCTTAGTTCAAGTCGGCTTCTCTCCAATGATTGGTCGGTGACTGCTGGCCCGTTTCTCGGTAGCAATCGGAGACCGACAACAAACAAGCTGCAGAAACTCGTGACCTAGGGAGCACAGATTCCCGCTGAGCCAATCTTCTATCCACAATTTTTTTGCGTTGTCGAACAATTGCCGGAAGAGGATGTTGGCTGCCTATGCCCTCCGATCCGGCCAACCGCTCCAATCGATTCCTTTTGCGGCTGTCGCTGGGGTTGACAGGCGCGATTCTGCCCTGCTCTTATCGTTAGCGAATTGTGGTACGGCTGTTGTTTCTTATTAGCGCAATCGTTTGTCTTTCCGAAACAGATCGTACCCGTCGTAAGCCGGAGTCCTCATGAAGCTGAGATTGGTCCTGTTTTTGTCTTGTATCCTGCTGTTTTCTTCCTTGTCGTCCTTGTCGTTGAACGCGCAGCAGGAGGGTGAGGTGCAGCTGTGGCTAACGAAGGGCGCGAAGCCAGAGTTCGGACCCAATGTAATGGTCTTCGATTCGTCGATGCCATCGCAGGCGATCCAGAAGCAGATCGATGCGGTGTATGCGACGCAGGAGCACAACGAGTTTGGACAGCAGCGAAACGCGCTGCTGTTCCTGCCGGGAGACTATTCGGTGGACGTGCCGGTAGGCTTTTACACGGAGGTGATAGGGCTTGGGGCGTCGCCCGATGCAACACGGATTGCGGGCAACGTGCATGCGGATGCGAATCACGAGCACAATAATGCGACGACGACCTTTTGGAGAGCTGCGGAAGGGCTCTCGATAAAGCCGGCGGGGGGCACGATGCAGTGGGCGGTTTCACAGGCAGTGTCGCTGAGGCGCATGCATGTACGCGGCGACCTGGTGCTGCACCAGAATCGCGGCTGGGCGAGCGGCGGCTGGATGTCGGATTCGCTCGTGGACGGCAATGTCGACTCCGGCAGCCAGCAGCAGTGGATCTCGCGCAACTGCGATTGGAAGAGCTGGACGGGCTCGAACTGGAATATGGTGTTTGTTGGCGTGGCGCATCCGCCGGAAGGCGCATGGCCTTCGCCGCCGTACACGAAGGTGGCGCGTACGCCAGTGGTGCGCGAGAAACCGTTTCTGCAGGTGAATGCTGCGGGCGAGTTCAGCGTGCGGGTTCCGGAGCTGTCCAGCGACGGCGTCGGGATTACGTTCCGTGGTGGGGAAACAGCGGGAGAGACAATTCCGATTGCGCGGTTCTATATTGCGCGCCCGGATGTGGATACGGTCGAGACGATCAACGCACAGCTCCACCAAGGCAAGAACTTGATTCTGACGCCGGGGATATATGAACTGACGGCCCCGATTCGCGCGACACGGCCGCATACAGTGGTGCTGGGTCTCGGATTTGCGACGCTACGTCCGATGAAGGGCACAGCGGCGATGACGACGGCCGATGTGGACGGAATCGAGATTGCGGGGCTGCTCTTCGATGCGGGGCCGAGCGAGTCTCCGGTGCTGTTGGAGGTGGGTCCGGAGGGAAGTCGGGCGCGTCACGCGAACGACCCGATCACGCTGCACGATGTTTTCTTTCGTGTTGGAGGCGCGGGAGTGGGCCGGGCCAAGGTGAATTTGAGGATCAACAGCAACGACACACTGGTGGACCATACTTGGATCTGGAGAGCGGACCACGGCGCCGGAGTGGGCTGGGAGCTGAATACCAGCGAGAACGGGCTGGTGGTGAACGGAAACCAGGTCACGATGTATGGCCTGTTTGTGGAGCATCACCAGCAATTCCAGGTTCTGTGGAAGGGCAATGGCGGGCGAACGTATTTTTATCAGTCCGAGATTCCTTACGATCCTCCGAACCAGGCGAGCTATACGAGTGCGCCGGGGGTGAACGGCTGGGCCTCGTACAAAGTGGCGGATGGAGTGACGACGCATGAGGCGTGGGGGCTGGGCGTGTATAGCGTATTCATCTGTCCGGATGTCGGGCTGACCCGGGCAATCGAGACGCCGAAGAGCCCGGAGGTACGGTTCCACGACATGATCACCGTGGCGCTGGGCGATCACGGCGCGATCAACCATGTGATCGACGACACGGGCGAGGCGACCGCGATACATCCTCGCGTGACGCCGAAGGTGACGGACTTCCCCTGAGTGGATGCGCGCTGCCGTGGCATTAGCGGGGCGGGCAACGTGCGGGAAATGCAAAATCTCCTTGAAACGGGCCGCAGGATTCGGTAACGGGAAGTCGGCTTGTTGGAAGTGATCATCGCGGCTACCGCCAATTCTGGGAGGATTACGGGCTATGCGGAAGTTACTCCAATAAACTCGACCGCACCATTGCTTCCGAATTGTGGACAATTCGCTCAAGATCCATTTTTCGCTTCCTACATAACCGCATTTCTCGCCAGCAGAGGGCACGTCGATAAAAATATGCTGCTAACCATGAAGCGCGAATTTTGTCACGACTCTTCGCGCTACAGGCGACAAAAACTTTACATCTGATTCTGTAACGGTGTAGCGAACATCACAATCCAACGCTTTGTGAAACGTTTTGACGATGATTGTTCTAAACACGTGCTAAAGCCCTTTTCGCTGGATAAAAAAGCCGTGAGCGGAGCAGTTACCCCCATAGCCGTCAAACGTTCAAAGGACAAATGATGAAAGGCCACACGTGTGGATTGCAATGGCGCCTATCGGCTTCCTTCAGATCGCCCGATCAGGCATTCAGTACTAATCCTGGTGAGCGGCTAAAAAGCAATCACATCGAGACGAGCGACGGAACGAGTCGCATTAACTCCGCACCGAGACTGTTGAGGGTTCAACACTATCGACTGCACTTATCACGTTCTGAGTGTGTGCGGTTTCTTCTCGCGGAAAGCCAGCCGGCAAGTTGTTCCGGAAACAAGCAGAAGCTGTAATTCCTCAATCCTAGCCACTTTGGAAACGTGTGCAGTAGACGTATGCAGTAGACGTGTGCAGTACAGCAAATACGCGTGAGCGTGATTGCACCAAATTCAAGGAGAACAACGGAGATACATATGAAGAATCGTGACATGTTGCTGGCAAGAGCAGCCTTGGTCAGTATCCTTTTGTTAGTCGCCGGACTGAGCGCGCAGAGCCAATCACCTGAGTCCAAGTCTGGCCAATGGCGAATAGCCGGACAGAATCTGAGCAATACTTGGAGCCAACCCGCTGAGCACTCCATCAGCCCGGCCAATGTCAAAGAGCTGAAACCGAAATGGGTGTTCACAACGGGTGGCGATGTTTCTGCTACTCCCACAGTGGACGGAGACGCCGTTTACTTCCCCGATTGGGCCGGCAATCTCTTCGCAGTCAAGAAGGACAGCGGCCGGCTCATCTGGTCTCACAAAATCTCCGATTACGACGGCGTCGATGGAGCTATCTCTCGTGTTAGTCCTGCCGTGGACGGGAACCAGGTAATCATTGGCGACATTCTGAGCAGCAACAAGGTCCACAACGGGGCGAACGTCATGGCGGTAGATCGCGAATCAGGAACGCTCCGGTGGATGACACACGTAGATGATCATCCGGCAGCAATCGTTACCGGTTCACCGGTTGTTTTTGACGGCGTTGTTTACATTGGCGTCTCGTCGAGTGAGGAGACTCTGGCACTTGACCCAACGTATCCCTGTTGCAGTTTTCGCGGCAGTATCGTCGCGCTCGATGAGAAAACCGGTGCGATGCTTTGGAAAACCTTCGACATGCCGGACAATGGCGGACAGCCAGGGGGATACAGCGGCGGCGCGATTTGGCAACCACCCGCGATCGATCCAAAGCGCGGCACGCTCTTCATTGGCACCGGAAACAATTACACTGCTCCCGCAGATGTGGAAGCTTGTCAGAACGCAACTCTCACCGCGAACTGCGTCGCAGCTGACGATTTCTTCGACACTGCGTTTGCGCTTGATTTGAAAACAGGACAGATCAAGTGGGCGACGAGGCTGCAAGGTTTTGACACTTGGACGGTAGCATGCATCCTCCCGACGGGAACAAACCCAAACTGTCCTGTACCCACCAGCCCTGATTTCGATCTGGGAGGGTCAGGACCTAATCTCGTCGGCAATATTGTTGGCTTTGGCCAGAAGAGCGGAATCTTCTGGGCACTCAATCCCGATAACGGCAACATCGTTTGGAGCACACCGGTAGGTCCAGGCGCTTCGCTCGGAGGCATCGAGTGGGGTACCGCGACCGATGGTCAGCGCATTTATGTTGCTATCGCGAATAGCGACCACCTCCCCTACACCTTGGTGCCGTCGGGACAGCAAATAACCTGGGGTGCCTGGAGCGCTCTGGATGTCGCCACTGGGAAGATCCTTTGGCAGACTGCAGACCCCACGGCCAACACAATTGACAGAGGTTCGGTGAGTGTTGCAAACGGCGTTATGTACGCCGGCTCTAATTCAGGGCAGATGTACGCACTGGACGCGACAAACGGAAATATCCTCTGGAACTTCGCGAGCGGGGGCACCGTGATCGATGGGCCATCGATTGTCGACGGCACCCTTTATTGGGGTTCGGGTTACCGAAATATTCAAGGAACCGGAAATAACAAAGTGTACGCCTTTAGTCTGGCCGGCGAGAAGGATCACGGCGAGCACTCAGGCGGTAACGACGACCACAACCAGGAGCACTCCAACGATCACGTTGGGCAAAACTGACGGCGTTTGAATCATCGCTTAAATCAACCATGTGATTCTCAGTCCCGACAACCGCACTTACATAATCGTTTCTAAATACAAAGGAGATTTGCAGATGAAGATGTCGCTACGTTTTGCCGCCGGTGCGCTCTTGGCTCTGATTATGCAGGTCGTTTGCTTTGCGCAGCACTACAAGCAAACCAATCTGGTTTCCGACACGTCAGGAGTGGCTCCGGTTACCGACCCTCAGTTGGTCAATCCGTGGGGTTTGTCGCGCAGTTCCAGCAGCCCGTGGTGGATTTCTGACAACGCGACGGGACTCAGTACGCTCTACAACGGAGCTGGAGCCAAGCAGTCCCTTGTCGTCACCATTCCGCAAGCCGATCCAAATAACAAGAACACACCACTAGGTACACCCACCGGCACCATCGCCAACAGCAGTCAAACAGATTTCTTGCTGGCTCCGGGCAAACCGAGCTTGTTCCTCTTCTCCACGATTGATGGGACGATTGCCGGATGGAATCCCACCGTTGCGGTAGCGCTAGGGGCGGCACCGCCTTCTACGCATGCGGTGACTGTGATCAAAACCTCCGACGGCTCCAGCTATACAGGCCTGACCAGCGCTTTCATTGATGGCAAGCGCTTCCTGTACGCGGCAAACTTTACCAAGGGCCGCGTCGATGTTTATGACAACGCATTTCACCTTGTAGACCTGTCCAAGCAGCACTTCAACGAGGACACCGCCGATCACGATAACGGCCACGCCGCTGAAAATTCTTTCGCGGATGAGAACCTGCCGCACAACTATGTGCCTTTTAACGTGCAGGCCATCGGCAACGACATAGTCGTCACCTATGTGCTCCACGAGGAAGGTTCGCCGTTTGAAACCGACGGTCCGGGCCTGGGCTTTGTGGACATTTATACTTCCTCGGGCCGCCTCTTGCAGCGCGTCGAACACGGTGATTGGCTGAACGCTCCGTGGGGCGTGGCTCTTGCTCCGCTTGACTTCGGACGCTTCAGCCATGACCTGCTCATCGGGCAGTTCGCTGGTGGGGGAGATACTCAGTCGAGCGGCTTCATCGCCGCCTATGATCTGGCTACCGGAAAATTTGACGGACTTCTACAGGATGCCAGTGGAAAGCCGCTCGCTATCAACGGCATCTGGGCACTCAGCCCTGGCAACGTCAGCCCAGCCAATAGCGATGCTGCGGCAGCGCCTGCCGCACAAGTGTACTTTACCGCCGGACCGAACCATGGCTCCGGAGGGCTGTTCGGCTATTTGGCCGCAGTGTCTTCAGAGTTGACCGAGGGGAATGCTCAGTGATCGTCACCGCTGATTCACAGTGTTGTCGGGGTGGAATGCGTCACCCCAAGGCTTCAACAGTGCCAATCGCTTCGCCTTGGGACTGCTGAAGCGCGGTGTGCTCCGGAGGTCTTCACGCGCGCCCCAACAAGTGCAGATCTTCCGGAGCATCGAAGGTGCGGTTCAGAAGGCATCATCGAAAAGGAGGAAGTCATGAATAGTTTTAGTAGGCAGTCCGAGAACAACAAGAATCGCCGAGAATTCCTGCGAAATGGAATGGTCGCGGCGGGAGCGGCAACCTTGGGTACGGGTCTTCTTGCGAGCGGAGCCCCCGTGTTAGCTGAACAGGAAAAAGAGAGCAGCGGAAAACTCTCAAGGGGAGACGCAGCGATTCTAAGGTTCTTGGCCGCAGCCGAGATCCTCGAGACCGACCTGTGGGTTCAATATAACGAACTTGGAGGAGTCCAAGACAATGAGGTTCCAGGAGGGAGTGGCAGCCCACTCTACACCTCAGCCCTCCAGGTTCTCGACGGAGACATGAATCAATATATCCACGACAACACCGAAGATGAGTTCACTCACGAGACTTTCATCAACGCTTATTTGGCTTCGAAGGGCGCAGACACAGTTGACTTAGAGCCGTTTCGCACGCTGCCAGGCAGTACCGCCAGTGGCGCGAGCGGTAAGCCGCGGCTGACAAATCTGATGAAGCTGACGGTGGACACGAGTTGGTGGACCCGGTACCGCAGCCGTACTCAGAACCCCGACTTCGGGGACACATTTCCTCAAGCCGTTCCGAGCCTGGCAGTTGGGCAACACCCGGCAATCCCCAGAAGCGATGCCGACTTGAGCCCGTCCAATCACCTACAAGCAATTGCGAATACCGCGGGATTTCATTTCGCCACCATCGAGCAAGGAGGCACTAGTCTCTATCCATCGCTGGCTCAGCGTGTGAGCAGTTCGGAGGTTCTACAGATTGTCCTCAGCATCGGTGGAACTGAGGCAATGCACTTTCAGACCTGGCACGACAAAGCGGGGAATGCCCCACCATTGACTGATCCGAGCGATTCAACACTCGTATTTCCGGACCTCAATGCCCCTCCGTTTGGCGGAGAGGATTTCCAAACGAACCTGATCATGCCTGAACCAACCATATTCTTGAGCAAGAGTCTGCCGCGGTGCTCCATTATTCGTCCGACCAACACTACCGGCGCGGCGACTGGCGCACTCAATTTCCTGACGGCCATGGGCCTTTTTATTGGGCAGTCGCCAGCATTTTTCGCGTTTCTGCGTGATTTGGCCGAAGAGGCAGACGCGGCCAGACGCGAAGGCGAACGATAAATGGGACAACGAGCGAGGCCCGATTCCCTTTGATTCGCGGTGTTGTCGGGGGTGGAATGCATGCCGCAATTGGATGCCTTCCACCCTCGCAAGTAAAAGCAAACCGCTGTGGTCGAGCCCCAGGTTCCAACCGTGACGTGCATGGCTTCACGTGAGTGCAAAACGGGCGGAAGATGCTGTAATATCGACCGATACAGAACAGAATCCACATGTTCTTGGATTTCTGCCTCCGTGAGCCCGTACAGTGTCTGCAAGCGCGTTCGTTTTACTTCAGAGAGGATGTGCCGGGAAAGGACCAGAGTGTTTGGGCCTCGGGAGCCGATGAGAGTTAAAAGTTCACGCGCTGACCCCTGAGCGCGCGTATTCGCGCGTACGAGGATGTTGGAGTCGAGCGTGATCCTCATGCCGCCGGGTGATGGCGGACAAAATCAACGGCCTCGTCGATAAGGGCATCAAGCTCTGATTCGGGCACGTTGGCGACGCGAGCAGCCGTTTTGTCGATGCGCTCTAGTAGCCGGCGCCACGCCTCGTCACGCTCACTGCCCGTTGGTGCTTCATGAGTGGGGTATGTTTGAACGCTAATGGTTTCTTCCTCTTGAAGTGCACGGCCAAGGAGCCTTTCGAGCGCATCGCGGACGTCCGAGGAAAGGTCTCGGGCTTTGCGCAGGGCGCTGTTTGACATTGCGGGTGTCCTCCCCGTAATCATCGTTCCGTTCTTTTTACTATAGCAAACTGATACTGCGGGTGGAGCATGGTGCACTGGAATGGGGAAGGATAGCGCATGACAAACTACCGCGGGTGCGGTACTTTTGAGCTACGGAAACCGTGGATGTGAAGCTGCCTTCGGAACTTCTGAGGGTCGCAAATTTGGAGGGAAGCAGCCTCTCCCAGGAAGCCGCTCGATTGCTGGCCCTCGAACTTTATCGCGAGGATAAGGTCTCGCTGGGACGCGCTGCTGAGCTGTGTCAGACGCCGTTGGCGGCTTTCATGGATTTTGCGGCGAAGCACGGTGTCCCCCCGCTACGGTACAGCTTTGAGGACCTAGAAGAAGAACGTCAGACTGCTGACCGTCTCAAAGCGTGACCGTCGTATCAGATTCATCACCGCTTGTTATTCTGACCAAGCTTGGCTGTTTTGACCTCCTCAATCGACTCTTTCCACATCTTTATATCTCCGCTGAAGTTCACGATGAAGTTGTCGTTGCCGGTGCTGGGCTACCGGGAGCATCGGAGGTTTCGAAAGCAGAATGGATTGAAGTGAAGGCGCTTCAGAATGCAGCCGGTCTGTACTCGGCCCAACGAAAATATGGTCTGGGCCCCGGCGAGATGAGCTCAATCCTCTTAGCGAAAGAACTCGGTGCGAATCCTGTGCTGCTCGACGATTACAGGGCGCGCAAGTTGGCCTCCCAGATGCATCGAGTTCACGTCTCCTCTACGAAGTGCGTCTTGAAGGCATCTCCGTGCCTGCTCTCTCCGGAATCCTCTCGCCCTGTGCGCTGATCCCAGATCTCTTCGAGCTGCGCTTTCTTGATCTGGATGCCGTTGGCATGGGGCGCGCCTACGTTGCTCGTGTCTGGGCCACGCGCCCCGATTCGGGCAAGCCGGTCTCCGGCGTATCGCTCACCGCCTCATTCGGTGATAAGGACGAGGAGGACACTCCAAAGGGTCTGAAATCCCAGGCCCGCACCAACTCCCGAGGGGAAGCGCTCTTAACCTTCCGCCTTCCCGAAATGCCGGGCGCGTCTGAAAAGGATCTGCCGAACTTGCTCCACGGTAAAATGCCGGGCTTCATACGGAGCCTCGCGTTGTGGCAGCCGGAGGTTGTCGATGTGGATCTGTTCACAGTTGTATCCCCAATTTCGGGCCGTTGTTAAGATGCTTGAGAGCGTCCCGATCACATTCAGGACGGTCTTGTGAGACACGATCTTGTTGGTAGCTCTATCCGGCAATTCCTGGCCTATTGGATTGACCCTTTACGTCATTTGGCCTAGATTGAATCAATTTCTTAGTTCTCATTCGGGGGTTAGTTAGCCATGGCGTTACGCCCCCTTTCGCAAGTGTCCTGCGTTGTTTGCATTGTCTTGCTGCCCGTTCTGGTGCAAGCTCAGCAGCCCACGGGGACAATCACCGGCGTGGTGAGGGACCCTTCGGGAGCAATCGTTCCCGGAGCCAGCATTACCATCGTTCACGAAGCCACGCAGTCCACGACGCGAGCAACCACTTCCAACGCGGGTGTCTACAGTGCTCCCGGACTTCTGCCGGGTCTCTATAAAGTCTGCGTGGAGGCAACAGGATTCAAACAAACGGTTGTTGAACTCGAGGCCGAAGTCGGTCGAGTGAAAACGGCTGACGTGAGTCTGCAAGTCGGAGATGTGACGCAAACCGTAACGGTCGTAGCTTACGGTGTGCATGTGAATCCGACGCAGACCAGTCTGGAAGGTATCGTCACGGAGGAATTGATCCATAACCTGCCCCTGAATGGGCGCAACTTCCTTGATCTTGGCCAGCTCGAACCAGGCGTGCAAGTGGTTCCAGACGACATCATCACCCGGAGCGGCTTCGCCCGGCTGTCTGTCGCGGGGCAGACGGGAGTTACCACGCGAGTGACGGTGGACGGACTGGATGTGAGTGATGAACACGCGGGCTCCGTCGCGCTTAACCTCTCAGCAGACTCGATCAAGGAGTTCCAAATCAGCCGGTCGACGTTTGATGTTTCCACAGGGCTGACCGGCAGCGGGGCCGTCAACATTGTGACCAAGAGTGGCAGCAACGAGTTGCACGGCAGCGCGTTCTTGTTATGGCGCGACGATGCATTTGCCGCCCGCATCGGCCAGGAGCCTACCGCGTTCGACCGCGAGCAAGCCGGCTTTGATGTCGGCGGGCCTTTCATCCGGAATCGTCTGTTCTGGTTCCTGAACTACGAACGCAACAACCAGGACGCTGCCGTGGTAACCAATATTCCTCTGTTCCCGCAATTCAGCCGCACCTGGCCTTCTCCTTCCGACGAACGCATGGCCACGGCACGACTGGACTGGAACGTGACCGGCAATCTGCGGGCTTTCTTCCGCTTCACGTATGACGGGCATGAGGAAATTCCGGGATCAACATTCGGTGGCGTGAGGCTGGCTCCCATCGCAGTAGCAACCAATGCGAGACAGACCGCCTTGGGGCTGGACGCGACCGTGGGCCGCTTCACCCATTCCGTGCGCCTGGGTTACACCAACTACGACAATACCGCCGACCCCGCGGGACAGAACGTTCCTGGGGTGCCGGAAACAGTGGATCCCGCCGGGCGGCTTCTGACGGTGACGCAAGCTCAGGGCCCCATCCTAATTGGGACGCATCCAAATTCCTCGATTCGTCGTTACCAGGATACCCATGAGATGCGCTACGACGCCGGCTTTAGCGTTGGCCGTCACGGGTTCCGCGGCGGCGTCCTGGTCAACATCGTCCGCATCAACTGGTTCGATTCCGCCTTCGGAAATGCGCCGCAGGTCAACCTGAACTTCAGCCCAGCTTCCGTCAGCGCTTGCCGCAGCGACATCCTATGCTATCCGGTTCAGAATGCTCTTTTCGGCAATGGCCTGGGCTACTTCAGCGAGGTGCCATCTCTGAGTCAGCCCTATGGAGGAGCAAGGAACAATCGCGTCCATTGGTACGTGGGTGATAGTTGGCGCGCGCACCCCCGACTAACGCTGAACCTCGGGCTGCGCTGGGTTTATGAACCTGGTCCGAGCAATCCTGGCCTTCAGAGACCGAAGATTCTGGACGATTTCTTGCCTGGACTGTCACGGGCAAACCGCAGCGACACCAACAATTTTGCTCCGCAATTTGGGATTGCGTGGGCGCCGTCGGCAAGCGGCAAATGGTTGATACGAACCGGGGCGGGCGTCTTTTACGACGTGAACAGACTTCAAAATGCGCTGTTCGGCGAACGCGCCAACCTGCTTCCACTTGGAGTCACGTGGGAATTGCAAGGGCGGATGCTGCGTGATCCGATCACCCATCGCGTAATCTTCGATCTCCAGGGGCGCAATTGGCTCCCGCAGGACGGCGGTCCGGCCCTGATTACTCCAGGCGTGAACTGGATGGGACGACCTCTGGGGACTCCCGGCCTGCTGGATGCCGTGTTTGCGGCGCATGAGGCATTCAAAGCGGCTTACCAAGTGGCGTTCGCCAATTTCCCGGCGGGGCTGTCGGCCTGCGAGGTGAGCCGAAACTGCACAACGCTGGCGCCCGGTTACGAGACTCCGTACTCCTTTCAATTCAATATCGGCGTGCAGCGCGAACTCCGGCCCGGCCTTGTCCTCTCGGTGGACTATGTCCGCAATCGCAGCCTGCATTTCCTGATGCAACACAACGCAAATCGCAACGGGGCGGCCGACACCCTGGACATCACCAGAGCCCTGTCGGCGATGAATGCCGTCCACGCCTCCATCCGGCCGACGCCCTGTCCGGCGGGACCCACAGGAGTGGATTGCGCGGTCGCCGCCGGGGCTAGGCTAACCACGTACACAAACGCCGGCCTCGGGTCGACGGCCACGGCTAGCATTTCCGGCCCGAGCAACTCCGCGTTTCCGGGGATAAACCCGAATTTCAACGGCCTCTTTCTGCTTTCGATGAACGGCTTCTCGAATTACAATGCGCTCCAGGTAAACCTCCGTGGCAGGCTGCCGAGTGTGGGCCGTCTCGTCAAGGAACCATCGGTGGTCGCCTCCTATGCCCTCAGCCGGCTGGAGGGAACGGCAGAAGATCAGGCCGTACTCAACGTGTCCGACCGCGTGGATAACGACAACCCGCTGGGCTTTCGGGGACCAACCAGCCTGGATCGCAAACACATCCTGAGCTTGGCCAGCCTGTTCACCATCCCCGGTGGGGTGCGGCTGAACAGCATTTGGAGGGTGTTTAGTGCTCTGCCTCAGACATTATCAGTGCCACAGGTCTCCGGCGCAGGCGCTGAGATTTTTCTTACCGACTTCAACGGCGACGGCAACGCCCTGGATGTGCTGCCGGGGACCAACCGCGGGAGCTACGGGCGCAAGGTCGGCTGCGGGAGCGCGGCGTTGAATCGCGTGATTGACGCTTACAACAGCAAGCAGGCCGGCAACCTAACGCCTGCCGGGCAAGCCCTGGTGAATGCGGGACTCTTCACGGAATCTCAGTTGAAAGCGCTGGGTGCCGTGAGCCCGACCGTGCACCGTGCACCTGACGGCCAAGTGTGCCTCGATTCTTTCATCACTACCGACATGCGTATCGCGCGCCCGTTCAAGCTCCGTCGCGAACGAATTACGATCGAGCCGGCACTCGAATGGTTCAACCTTTTCAACGTCGCGAATTACGACCTGCCAGACAACAAGCTCAGAGGGGCGCTGGACACATCCGTGGGCTCGTTGAATGGAACGACCGCTTCCAATCGACCCAACCGGGCCGGTGGAACCGGAAGCTTTGTCCTGGGCGCCCCTCGCTCGTGGCAACTGGCGCTTCGGATTTCCTTCTAAAAGTAAAGGAGGCAAGGTCCTTTGGAGAAAGCCGTGACCTCCAGGACGTGAGCCGGAGTTTCTGCTATGGAGTCGGCGGAGATGTCCCGCTCAACGGGAGGCCGATGCGGCGCACAAGATCCTGGAAGCGCGGGTCGGCGCGTAGTGGGGCGTACAAGGGTTGCGAGTTGAGTTCGAACAATGCGCCACGCCTCCGCTCGTAAGCTGTTTCGAGAACGGCGAAGGCCTTATCTTTGTCTCCCAAGCCGCTGTAGGCAATTGCCAGCGGCCTCCACGGCGGCACGTGTTCACCATTCGGCCGATGCAGTAATTCGCTTACCAGCTTTAGTGCTTCCTGACGTCGCCCGGCTTTACCGTAAGCATGCGCCAGCACTCCAAGACTCAAAGAGTCTCGCCCGCCCAAGGCCATGGCTTTTTCCAGTTCCTCGATCGCCTGCTGATACATCCCCTTTTCGATATAGGCCCGAGCGAGACTATGATGCGCAATGTGATAGTTCGGTTCCAGCTCCAGCACCTTTCGATAGGATTCGATTGCTTCATCAACGCGCCCGGCATCTAGGTAGGGTTCTGCAGAATGAACGCTGGTGTCCGGCGACACGGGGTCGAGTCGACGTGCGATTTCTGCTTGGGCGAGAGACTCCTCGAAGCGGCGCATGCAGCTGAGAAACTGGGCATACCAAGTACGAGCTACGGGCAAGTTGGGGTTCAGCTCAATGGCCCGCCGGAATTCCTGCTCCGCGCCTATCCAATTCCAATCCATCATTGCAATCCAAGCTAGTGCGGCATGGGGTTCAGCTAGCGTGTCGTCCAGTTCCACCGCCTTCTGAGCCCACTCCCGAGTCTGAGTACGGTCCTCTAAGGGTCCTGCTCCTGCGCGGAAGAAACCGCCATGGGCACGCAAGACAGCAAGGTTCGCATAAGCAAGTGCAAAGTTCGGGTCCTTTTCAATTGCCTTCTCAAAATATTCATGAGCCTTGGCCCTGTCTGCGTCCGTTCCCTTCCTAAAGTGATAATTACCCCTCAGATAGGCTTCGTTGGCTTCCGGAGTCGTCTCCCGCGACCTTGAGAGGCGGGACTTTTCTTCGGGCGTTACTTGCACGTTCATTGCTTCAAGAATTTCGGCCGCCACCGCGGGGAGCAGCGCCTGAACGTTCTTGGGTTCAACCTCATAGGACTTGGCCCATAGATGCCGATCCGTTTGCGCGTGAATGAGCTGGACGTTGACCAGCAACCGGTCCCCAGAGCGTTGCACACTGGGCTCGACCATGGCCTCCACGCTCAATTCCCGCGCGATCTCGGAAAGCTTCTTGCGCTCGCCTTTAAAGTACATCGAAGAGGTCACAGAAGGCACAATCAGTGATTTGACTTGTGCCAAATGGGTCGTCAGAACATCAGTTAAGCCATCCGCAAGGAAATCTTGTTCAGGGTCCCCCGTCAGGTTCTTGCAGGGCAGAACGGCGACCGAATCAATCGGCCCGACGCCCGTCCGGCCCGTGATTCGATCGCGCAGACCACCGACGTTTGATAGCAGCGCTGCAGCAAGCAGTGCGGTCAGTGCCAACAGACCAGCGGCCCAACGCCGCCGCCACCAGGTCATCGGTAGAACCTGCACGTCTGCTGGGGCGCGCGCTCCATTCACCGGATAAATGAAGCGGTAGCCGCGGCGCGGAAGCGTCTCAATAAAGCGCGGACTATCCGCGGAGTCACCCAGGGTGTCGCGCAACTTTTTGATGGCAGTGTTTAGGCCGTCGTCGAAATCGACAAATGTATCAGCGGGCCACAACTTTTGCTGTAACTCTTCGCGTGTGATCACCTCACCTGGCTTCTCCAGCAGCATAGTGAGAATTTGGAAGGGTTGCTCCTGAAGTCTGATTCGTGCGCCACTCTTGCGCAAGTCGCCCGCACGCAAATCCACCTCGAATGTGCCGAACTGCAAGACCCGGCTGGCCCGTACGTGAGGTGCCATTACCGCCTCGGGTGATTGCGCGAAGTCTAACACCCAGTCAGGAGAGGTTCAACGATTTCGACGTGGTACGTACAGACAGGCGCCCAAGTTCTTTCCACTCAAGCGATTGCCACTCCAGAAGCATTCCGGCAAGAGATCAGGTTCCGTTCATTGACGGTTCTGAGAAATTCAAGGATCGTTGGCGCGTTTGCACGATTCCCATCCGCGGATGTGCATGAGGGAGGCGACATGGAAAAGCGATTTACTGAGAAGGTTAGCGACCGTCTGCCACTACTTTCCCTAGCCATGTTCCTGACCGCCTGCGGCGGCGCGCCAACGCCAGCGCCAGCACCGACGCCGGTGCCGATCCCGTCAAACCCCGTCCCGGCCATCACTTCGATTTCACCGACTGGCGCCACCGCCGGGGGAGCGACTTTTACCCTGACGGTGAGCGGTACAGGTTTCATTTCCACATCTGTGGTGCGTTGGAACGGAAATGATCGTCCCACGGCATTTCAAGACAGTACGCACATGACCGCGCAGATCCCAGCGAGTGACATTGCCACTGTTGCCGCGGCCAGTGTGGCGGTGTTCAACCCGGTGCCGGGGGGAGGCACCTCCAGTGCGATACCTTTCGCGATTATCGCTACCGTGGGCGGTTTTAACCCTGCCGGGAGTATGAGCGTGCCGCGCCGAAACCATACCGCTACCCTTCTGCCCAATGGCGAGGTGCTGGTAGCCGGCGGCGTTTCCCTGGTCTGCTGTGATCCGGTGCCGGTCTCAGAAATATTCGACCCCAAGACGAACCAATTTCGTAACACCGGCAGTATGTCCGCTCCGCGCTACGCTCACACTGCTACTTTACTCCCTGACGGAAGAGTGTTGCTTGCTGGAGGCTTAGCCCCGCCAGGCCCGAACCTCGCAGTTCAGGCCCTCTCGAGTGCGGAATTGTACGATCCAGCGACCGGGACTTTCACGCCGACCGGCTCGATGGTAGACGCGCGCTCAGCCCACACCGGCACACTATTGCCGAATGGAAAAGTGCTTGTAACCGGCGGGCGGCAGAATGAAAGCTTCAACGTCCTACAGCGAGCTGAAATCTACGACCCAGCAACTGGAGGTTTCACTCTCACGGGGAATATGACAGAACGGCGAGCCTCCCATACAGCCGTGTTGCTGAAGGATGGCAGGGTCCTCGTGGGTGGAGGCTTTGGGGATCGCTGTGATCCAGACGGCTGTGATTCATCGGCCTCCGCGGAGATTTTCGACCCGGCTAGCGGGACCTTTACGTCTACGGGAAGCATGGCCAACGCGCGCGATTCGCACAGCGCTACCCTGCTAAGCGACGGGCGCGTACTGGCGGCGGGCGGCGAGGTCCAAGCGCTAGGCCTTGGCGCCGTTGGCTCCCATGCCAGCGTTGAGGCCTTCGATCCCGCCACGGGCATTTTCAGCTCGCCAGCGGCCAGGATGACGACCTCACGCTTTGCCCATATAGCTATCCTGTTGCCGAATGGACAGGTGTTGCTGGCAGGTGGCACCAACTGTTTTAGCGACATGGCAGACTGCCACGCCTCGATCCTATCAAGCGCAGAACTGTTTGATCCAGCCAGTCCCACATTTTTCGTCACGGGCAACATGGTGAAGAAGCGCAGCGGCCACCAGGCCACTCTGTTGCTGGATGGTAGGGTATTGATCACAGGAGGTTCCGACGACAATTCCGCCGAGTTGTATGAATAGAGTGATTAGCATAGGAGGACGCGATGAAGAAGTTATTTGGAAAGAATATAGCGGTAGGGCTGATGTGTGCGCTGTTAATCATGTTGGTTTCCCTACCGCCAGCATCCGCTTGGAAAAACGATGACGGCGAGGATGGGAAGTTTGGTCCCTGGTCCGCGCCGGTCAACCTCGGTCCACCGGTGAATACGGTCCTTGCTGATTACCAGCCGTTCATCTCCAAGGACGGGCTCAGCCTGTACTTTTCCGTTTTGGAAGGTCCCACGCCGAATTCACCGCAAGACATTTGGGTAGCAAAACGCAACTCCAGGTCCGAAAACTGGGGAACGCCACAAAGACTCGGCCCGGAGATCAACACGCCCGCGACCGAAGGCCAGCCGTTCGTCACCGTCGACGGGCACTGGATGTACTTCAACAGTAACCGAAAGACGCCCGACGCAAACGGCGTTCTGCCGTTCGGGCTGAACGATATCTACGTCGCCCACCGGCAGAACAAACGCGAGGATTTCGGCCCTGGTGGCTGGCAGGAAGCGGTAAATATTGGCGCTGGAGTTAATACGAGCTTCGGAGAGACCTCTCCATTCGTCTTCGAGGATGAGATGACCGGGGTCACCACGCTGTACTTTCACTCGAGTCGCCCAGGCTTGGGTGCTGGTACCGACATTTACGCCAGCACGCTGCAACCGGACGGAACATTCGGCCCACCTCAGTTGGTTTTCGAAGTCAGCAGCACATACAACGACCAGAATCCCTCGATCAGCCGCGACGGCCTGGAGATGTACTTTGCCTCCGACCGACCCGGTTCGACGCCGAATCCCGATAGCGGCATGTCTGGCCCGCCAGGCCAGCCCTCCGTGGACATCTGGGTCTCGACTCGGGCAAGTACCTCGGATCCATGGGGAACGCCGGCTAACTTGGACGCGGTGAATCAAGCGCAGGGCGGCCCCGTAATCAACAGCCCATTTTTCGACGGGAAACCGTCCCTCTCGTTTGACGGCACGGAGCTGTACTTCCACTCCGCGTTCCGGCAAGGCAGCCAGTCTGTATTCTTCGACATCTGGAAGACCACACGCACCAAGCTCAAGCAACCGGAGTAGAACAGGGCGGCGCTTGCGAAGGTAGAAATCTCAGCGTCGGGGGGGGGCCGAACCGCACAACAAAATGCGTTTGGCCCCTCGCATTTGCGGGAAGGCCTATCGCTCCCCGTACAGTCCCAGAACAGTTTCACTGTGGCCGGTCCGTTCTCCATTGATGTTAGATGTATATACATCTACTTGGTCACAAAAAAATTTAGGCCGACGTGGCGGCCTCGGTCATCCGAATGGCTGCCCGTTTCATGCTCTTCCAGCGGGCTTCCCCAAGTTCCTGCCGCAGCCTATGTTTTTTGAGTCGCCTCCCCGGTCGGAGAGATGCTCACAGAAACGTCGATTCTTCTCCCGTCTTTTCGGACACGCACTGTCCCCGTCATCCGCTCGCAATCGCGATGCCGGTCCCCGTCCCCTGGTCCGTCCAGAAGAGCTATCCTTCACTAATCCCGATCCGTAACGCGCCCCTGAAGGGGCAGAATCATTCCTTATCTTTCGTTCTGAAAACAATTCGCCGAACGACCTCGCGAATCTCGCGAACCGGCCTGCTTGCGGGTCCGTCGGGCTCAAGTTTGAGGTACGCGTCCAGGTCGTGGAGTTGCATCCCGTATTCGCCCCTGCGTGCGTGGACGTCTGCCAGCATAAGGTAAGCCCAGGCAAAACCGGGCTTCCTCAAGAGAGCCTCACGAGCACTTTTCTCTGCCTCCTCAAGACGGTTCAGATGAAAAAGGGCAACACTCAAAAAGAGATGGCCCGTGGCTGGACTCCCATCTACGTCCAGTCCTTTGCGGATGACAGTCTCTGCTTCGGTGTATTCCCCTCGTCGGCAAAGCAGCAAACCCCTGGCGAACTGAGCCCAGGCGTAGCGCCCTCCGCTTAGATCAATCGCTTTTTGAAAAGCTTGTGCGGCTTCCTCTTCTTGGCCGAGCCTGAAGTCCGCCACACCGATGTGGTAGTACGCCTCGTAGTAGTCCGGGAATGCTGTGATAGCTCGCTCGAACTGCGTCCGGCTGCCGACCGCATCGTTCTTTGCCAGACGCTGCAATCCCTTCTCGAATGCATTGCGCGCCTTGCCGGGTATTCTCAGTTCCCGCACAGAAACCGTGTAATCTGTCCGCCCCGCAGGCGAAGGGTTGCTCACCCTGAGATGAAGCTCTAAAGGCGGTGAAGGTCCACGAAGAAGTTGAAGAGTCACCCGACTTGGCTCGTAGCCTGGTTCTTCCACTGCAATCTCGTACATCCCAGGATCGAGCCCCGGCACCCGAAAGCGCCCACTCCAGTCCGTCAGAACGCTGATGAAAGGTCCTCCGGGAAGCGACCGGATACTCACGATAACGCCGTCTATAGGACGGTTACCTGCCTCCACAAATACAGTCCCGAAAATCTCGACGGCCTGTCTGTCGAAATCGGCAATTTGCGCGCGGACCATCGGCGTAAAAACCGACAAGCCCAACAACAGCCAAGGCAGACCGCTTTGTTTCGTCCATCGCAGCACCTTGTAGAGTCTGTCCGCTATCGGGAACGGAGCATTGTGGCGCTGCTTGCAAGAGAGATGCGCGCGAAGAATGTGCCGGGTCACTACGCCGATGATCTGCGGCTGTTCGTGGAGTTTGCCTCGATCTGCTAGTCGCAGCTTCCGCTGCCAGAGAGGATTCCAATGCTTAAGACGTTGCGGCACGAGGGTACTGAAATCTCTGTCGGATAGAGCTGCGATGGAGGGGCGGCCAATCGTTCGGCGTTGGCGGAGGCTACAGCGCGGGCCGTTCGTCCTACATTCATGGCCCTTCTCCCTCAAACTATACGCGCTGTGGCAGGGCTTTCAATCCAGTAAAGACAGGAATTGTTGTGCCGGAAGAATTTGAATTCCAAGGCCAGGTAAAGCCCTGAGACCATAAAGCCTACTCAGGATTCTCCCGAAATCCGCGCGTGATTGCCAAGCAACGCGAGATCCCTCTGATGGAATCTAGTCGTATGTATCATAAATAGATAGACATATTGTGGCCAGTATGATATGTGTGTACGCATGGCCAGAAT
>QHYH01000222.1 GCA_003223215.1 Acidobacteriota bacterium | reverse complement strand
CAGCTCAACATAACTCAAACCAGGGAATTTGTCCAGCCCCCCGCTAATTAATTACAGCGATTCTTTGCTGCAAAATGTGCAAAAAATGCACGAGAAGCCAATCCTGATGCGGAAAAACAAAGGGCGGGCCAATTCGGCTGTTCTCACCCGGTAGGTGAAAGCTCAAGACTGGTGGGTAGTCGCCGATGGCGGGGCGGCCGAGCGCGCTTTTTGCATTTCGAGCTTGCAAAGCTCGAGGGCCAGGGTGACCCATTGCTGGGTGAGAGCTTTGAATTTCTTGTAGTTGGCGAGCTGCATGCGCACCTCCGGAACAAACTGAGGACGAACAAACTGGGTGGTGCTCTTGCCGCCGTGCGTGTAACTCAGCTGGTAGAAGGGGCCATGTTTTTGCGGGTGGACGGGATCCACGCACTTGCAACCGGGCTTCTGGCAGGCGGAATACTGTTGAGATAGAGAGCCGGGCCGCATGGGGCGAGCTTGAGGAGTTCGGCCTTTACCTTTTCAATTTGGGCTTGGAGCTGTTCTTTGCGCATGGGTTTTTTTATACCACATCTATCATATAGCTTTACACTGCTATCTGATTCTGCTAGTCTGTTCCCGTGATTACCTTTTATCCTTCGGGAGGTCATCCTAATAAGAATTTGAACGGTTTGCCGGCCTTTCAGTTAGCCATTGCCGGGCTGGAATGCCCTAATGGCGGTCCATCCGCAATTCACGGCAAGAATGGCGCAACCCAATAGGAAACACAACAAGCCGAGTGTTGCCGCGACAAAAGGCCAATAATCTATCGTTTGAACCAACAGACGTCTTCTCAGGCCGCAGCAGCTTGGATGATGGAGGCACTGCATCGTGACGTCCTCCTTCGGATCATTGAAACGGAATTTCCGAGCGGTGCAGCGTTAAGCCTGGCAGGGATCATCAAAGGGGGCCGATGGCGGGAACGAAAGAAAGCTTTAGCTGTTCTCGGCTGCTTGAGGGGCATCCGCACAGTGGTCATTGCTCGGGATGTACCTTTCACGAGATTGCTAGCCGGATGATCTAACGAACGGATTTCGAATGGTCAGTTGTCCATCAATTGTCTGGCCATCGTGAAGGTCTTCGGAATAGAGAGTCGCGCATCCAGCTTCCAATGCAGCGGAAACGACCAGCGCGTCATAGATGTTGTAGCCGTGCTTCTCCGCAATTTTGAGTGCCGCTTCGTGCATTTCAATGGTGATGGGCAGCGGAGAAGGACAGAGAACTCGAAAAGCATCCAACGCTTCCGTCACCTCACTCCAGGACATTAAGATTTTTCGGCGAGCCACAGAGGTGAATTCGTTCAAGATCTGCACGCTGAGGACTCCTCCCGATGCGAGGAGTTGCTCAGCTTGCGTGCTCCGTGGCTCGTTGTGCGCCACAGCATAGATCAGCACATTCGTATCGAAGAAAGCCTTACCGGGCATTGGCCTCTTCTCGATCAAAAACAAATCCGGGCGGTAAAGCGCGTCGGAGTTTGCGTAGACGAGCGAGCGCGTGAGGTTTGCTTTGATCGCGGCTCACTTCGAACACCCGCTCACGAGCAATTCGAATCTCGATCTGGTCGCCTTCTTTGAGATCGAGCGCGTCAACCACAGCCGTGGGCAACCGCACCGCCAGACTATTACCCCATTTCGATACCTGCATCAGCCCTCCTTGATATACATTGTAATTGTATATCTCAAACAGAATCCGTGCAACTCACTCCAGCGGCGCTTTACGCTCCACACGGGATAACTCCACGACGGTGACAACGCCCGCTAGAAGCATTAGCTCATTGCAGTGGTCGGATCGGGGTTCACCCCAAACATTTCAGTCCATCTTCGGTCCAATTCAAGGGCGAGATAAATGACGCGCTTCCTCGTAAGCGACACCAGAAGCGGCACTTAGAGTTTTGTACTGCGTAACTTCTAAGCAGAGGGTCGGGAGTTCGAGTCTCCCCGGGCGCGCCATCTCATTGAATTAAAAAGAGTAAGAAGAATTGCACTTCGCGTTGACCCTCTACTGCCCAAGCAGGTGCGCTCCTATCTGAGCTACCCGCCCACGCGAAATAACCGTGGGATTCTCAAGCATGTACAGTCGCTACCTCCACGCTATCAGCATCGTTTGTCGGTCCATTCGGTCCAACAATGGCTCGAATCGCACAAATTGCTGCCGTCTTCTGTCAGCCAACGATCTCTCCACATATAAAGGTGGATGAGAACAAACAGATCGCGCATCGCAGGATGGTAGCAGGGCCAGGAATCCGAGGAATCATCGCTAAATAAAATTCGCCTCACTCCTGCCCCGTTTCCGAGTCAGCGATCTTACACCTTATTGCTGGTCCGAATTTTGGAGAGCACTTCATCGCGGCAACACCGCGAATGTGTACCTGGGCTTTGATTGCGTTTTCTAGCGCTCATCGCATTCTATGAATCCGGTCGAATCAATTCGATCACCAGGGGGTCAGGCTCGGTGCGCGTTTCTGCCCGTGACGGGCACTTGTCCGCGTTAATCAGAGTTGAGAGCAGTGATATGCTCACACCTTTGCATTGTATGTACAGACTGAAAAAGGAAATTGACCTTCGCTTTTTGAACGACCGCGAACTTATCCAAGTAGCGGTCGGTCTTTACCATATCTCATTCAGATTCGACGAAGATGTTGCTATCTCAGCGGAAGGGGACTTCCGTTACTTCGACGGACAAGATGAATGGGTTTGGCGACCGGAGCCGGGTTCGTCTCAAGTAGCGGCCCGAACGTTAGCGCTACTGGGCGCCACCATCAAAAATTTTGAGAGCAACGAGAACGGCACATTAGCCCTTACTTTCTCGAACGGTCATCGCCTGCCCATGTTGGATTCAAGCTAAGGAGTACGAATCGTACGACATAACTTGGCCCGGTCAGACCATCATCGTCTGGTACCCACTTTTCGGTTAGCGCGTTTACCAGATGGAACTTGAAAAGAAGAAAGCAGCTTTGTGTTGATCTGAACGCATCATAGAATTCGCATTTGGGAATTGCGAGTGGATTTCTGATTATGGCGCGCGCATTTGGATTCATCTGCAGGGCCTCCCTGGCGAGCATGTGCCTCCTGTCCACACTTTCCGGTCAAACCGCGAAGCATCCAAGCGAGTCTGCTAGCGGTCTCCTTGAGCAGTTCGAGAGCACAACGGTATTCTGGGAACAATTTCTCGTGGCCAAGAAGATTGTCGCCCTCCATGACACAAGTGTGCTTCCACACCTCGAACCCTGGCTTCGCTGCGAGGACATGCGCCGCAGAGGCAACGCGGCGTTCATTTTCGCACGCCTCGGCGATGGTCGCGGGTTTCAGGTTATCAAAGCTATTCTGGAGGACCGTTCGACCATACGCGCTGTGTTCGAGATCGACAGCGCGGGCCACCCGAGTCCACGGCAACAAATTCGTGCGGACCGTTATTACGCTGCGCACCTTTTCGGCGATCTGAGGGACATGCGAGCAGTTCCCATTCTGATCACCCTGTTGAAGGATGAAGAGGTCAAGTTGATTGTTCCTTGGTCGTTGGAAGAAATCGGTGATGCCTCAGCCATCTCTGCCTTGATTGTAACGGCCCGCATTTCTTTGCCCCGTCGGCATTCTTTTTTCTCAAGATAAGTCCTGCCTGAGTGGAAGCGATCGCGAGAGATTCCCGGACACAACTGTGACGGTCCAGTGGATCGGGCAAGGGATAGGGGGCATCTATCCCGCCGGTGCAACGGGATGCGCTGTGTTGGTTGTAGGATCTTAGGGATTTGACCCGGAGGGCGGTGAAGCCCTCCGGCAGAAACAAATCTCGGGAGTAACGAGCTCCCGGAAGGAGGAGGTCCCCCTCATGCAGATCCTACGTCTTACGCGTTCCATCAAGCAATACCTGGAAGAGATTTCGGATCCAAACCGGTATCGCCTGGACCTCTGCCCGCAATGCCAAGCCCGGTGTCCTCTGATCGCGCATGGTTTCTACAGCCGCACGTTGGTGGATGTGGCCTTTGATGGCAGGATCCCCGTACGCCGCTATGTGTGTCGTTTCTGTAAGCGCACGGTTTCTCTGTTGCCCGACTTCGCCCTCCCGTATCTGCGCTTCGGTCTTTCCCTAATCCGTCTGTTTCTGGTCGCCCGCCTGCTCATAGGTCAGAGTCTACGAGAAGCAGGCCGTGCCGCCAGGCAACCGCACATGCCCTATCAGCGGGGTCAGTTCTGGATTCGCCGTTTTCAAAAGCAAGCGGTGGCTTTGTGCACGGCTTTGACGAGTCTGACGACGGTCGTGGTCGCGGCAGATTTTCTGACCCGTGCTTTGCACATGCTCGAAACGATCGGTTGGACGGCGGCTCATCGCTTCTTGTTTGCAAAGTTGCGTATGCACCTGCTGGGCTGGCCGCGTTTTCTCCTGCCTCACGGTTGCCGTGTCGGTTTCCCGGCGGCTCCAGCCGACTCCTGACCGCAAACACACAGCATTTGTCTTGGCGGCAAGCCCTCCGCTCGCTAGGGTGAGCGACGCAGAGAGGTTTTCCCCATGGACGCAAAAGCCGAAAAAATTGCCCTCTTCCGCTACGGACTGATCGCCCCTTTGATTTTGGAGACCCTGCCTCGTGGAGAGCTCACAAGACGAGCAGAGGAAATTGCTGCGCGAAGTTATGAGATCCCGTATTCCCAGCGCACCTCCCTCTCGGTCGATACCTTGCTCGACTGGGCACTGCGGTATCGCCGTGGTGGTTTTGCCGCCTTGGCGCCGCAAACCCGTCGGGACCGCGGGCAGTCGCGCGCCCTCACCCCACAGCTGGCCGAGCTGATCGAACGACTGAAACGAGAGAACCCACACCGTACCGGCACCACGCTGCTGCGAGAACTGGCTCTGGTCTCCACCGTCGGCACGGTTTCCCGTTCCACCCTGTACCGCTTTCTCAAGCAACGTGGCCTCACCGCGCGGCAACTGTTGGCTCCTGCTCCCCGCAAGAAGTTCGAAGCGGAGTTTAGTAACCAAATCTGGCAATCCGACCTTTTGTTCGGGCCGTACGTTCAGCGCCCCGGTGGCGGACGGATGCAAGCCTGCTTGTATGCCGTCCTGGACGACGCCAGCCGGCTGATCTCCCATGCTGAGTTTTATGCTGAACAGGGACTGCATGCTTTCCTCGATTGCTTGCGACAGGCGGTTGCCGCGCGTGGCATCCCCGTGCGCCTTTATGTGGACAACGCGAAGCAGTTTCGCAGCCCCCAGTTGGCGCGCATTGCCGCCTCCATCGGCATGATGGTCACACACACGCCACCCTATCAGCCGGAAGGGCGAGGAAAAATCGAGCGCTTCTTCCGCTCGGTTCGAGAACAATTTCTGGCCAACCTCGATCCCAAACGAACGCTTACGCTCGTGGAGCTGAATGATCGTCTGTGGGCCTGGCTCGAGCAGGTCTATCACGTGTCGGAGCACAGCGGGCTGGGAACCACTCCCTTGTTGCGCTGGCAGCGAGACATCGAACGGATCCGCCAACTCCCGCCGTCCAGCGATCTGCGCCGGCTGTTCTTTTATCGCCTGAATCGGCTCGCGCGTCGCGACTCCACCTTCCTGCTGCGTGGGTATTTCTACGAAGCTCCTTCCCATTTAGCCGGAAAGACGATCGAAGTTCGTTTCGATCCTCTCGATCTGTCTCAGGTGGAGATCTACTTCCAGGGACAAGCACAAGGCCTGGGGCGGCTCGTCGATGCGGTAGTCAACGCAAAACTCCCTTCGTGCAAGCCCGTGCCCTCCCCGACTCCTGAACCGACCGGCATCAACTTCGTCGAGCTGTTGCGGCGGAAAAAAAGATCAGGTGAGGACGAGGGAGGAGGATGACGTATGTGGGAACCTTTCTTCGGTTTTAAGAAAACCCCTTTCAGTGATAACCCCGATGGCAAGCAGCTGTTTGCTTCGCAAGGTTGGAATCAGGTCAATGCAAGACTGCAGTTCCTGGTGGAGCATCACGCCATCGGTCTGCTGACCGGTGAAGTCGGAGCCGGCAAGTCCACCGCCGCCCGCTCCTTCATCGCTACCCTCAACCCCAGTCTGTACAAGATCCTCTACCTGCACTGGACTTCCGGATCCGCCTTGGACCTGCTGCGCCAACTGGCCCGTGAACTGGATCTCGAACCGGCTCACCGCCGTGGCGACCTGATGCGCCAGATCTCCGAAGCCATCGTCCGCCTGAACCAAAGCAAGAAACAGCATCCCCTCTTGATCTGCGACGAAGCTCACCTGCTCAGCCATGAAACCCTGGAGCAGTTTCCCTTGCTGCTCAACTTCGATATGGATTCCTCGCACTACTTGACCTTGCTGCTGGTGGGCCAACCTCTGTTGCGCCGTACTCTGTCCCTGCAGTTGCACGAAGCCTTGCGCCAGCGCATCGCCGTGCACTATCACCTGGAAGGACTCACCCGCGAGGAGCTTGATGCGTATCTCGCTTATCAACTGAAAGCCGCCGGCATCAGTCAGCCACTGTTCGATGACACCGCCACGCAAGCGCTCTATCAAGCCACCAAGGGCATTCTGCGCAAAGTCAACAAGCTGGCGGTGACCGCTTTACGCTTGGCTGCTCTGCG
The DNA here is from genome assembly GCA_003223215.1 of Acidobacteriota bacterium. GTDB lineage: Bacteria > Acidobacteriota > Terriglobia > Acidiferrales > UBA7541 > Acidiferrum. Next base: position 11,028 of record QHYH01000222.1, on the reverse strand, counting down.
CAAAACTTCTCTGGTCAATGAAGCCACCCTACTCGACGCTACGTCGGAGGCCTTGTTATGAGCGAACGGACTGCCAGAAAATCGGCGGATTCGACGGTGCGGTCACTAGCGCAACTGTTGGAAAAGCAGCCACCCACTCCACCTTGTCTGGTCGAGCCAGGGCTGTTGCCCGCCCAAGGCATCCTGTTCATCGGTGGCGAACCTAAGGTTGGGAAATCACTCCTGGTCGCCAATCTGGCGCTTTCGCTAGCCGCCGGCTCGAATCGCACCGGCTTTTCCATCCCGACTCCCCGCCGTGTGCTGATCTGTCAATTCGAGTTGCCCCTGCCGCAGTTCGTTAGTCGCTTGGCCCTCATGCGACGTGGCCTCGGTGCCGCCGCTGACCACCATCTGCTGGTGGATACGCGCGCCGCGGGACATCTGCTCAGTGCTCCGCAGGGGTTGCAACACTTCGTAACAGCAGCTCAAGCGGCCGCTGCCGAAGTCATCATCTTGGATCCGCTGTACTCGACTCACGATAAGGATGAAAACGATACTCGCGCCATGGCTGCTCTCTGTCAGGCGTTGCTGCGCTTGCGTGATGCCTCAGGTGCGGCTCTTATTGTTGTGCACCACGTGCGCAAGTCGATTAACCGCCATGAAATCGGCAGCGCCTTTCGTGGCTCCAGCGCGCTGCACGCGGTGGGTGATAGTTACCTGCTGCTGACTCGTCCCTCGCCCCAGCTGTCGAACCCGGAGTTGCGCTTCCAGTTCCGCTATGCTGCACCGCAACCGCCGCGCCTGTTGGAGTTGAATCCGCACACCTTGTGGTTCTCTAGCGCCGGTCCGGCGCCCAATAAAACCACACCCAGCCGCAAGGTGGAAACGACGGACGTAAGCCAAGCGCTGGCTAGCCGTGGTGGACAACTGCGCTACAACCAGCTGCGCGAAGAAATCATGCAACGCTCAAAATGTTCCAAGCGCACGGCACAACTGGCCATCACCGAAGCTTCGCAGCAAGGGCTCATCTTGCAGGACGACGGCCAGTACCGTTTGCCGTTGTAGGCCAGCGTGTGGAGAAATGATCCGCTAAGCCAGCGGAACAGCGAGACCAGGTGAAACGGAAGCGGGCTCTGCAGAGATGCAACCCTGCCGAGGGATAACCTGGTGGGGGCTCATTCGAGCCGATGTGGGCAGCGCGGGGGAAAGCAGGATATCTCTCGCGCTGCCTCTTCCTCATCGCAACAGAGCAGACATCGGACGAATAGCCCCCCGCATGCCTTGAAACTCTTCCTTTGTTTCGTCAACCACCAAAGCATCAGCTTCCACGACTGCTCCGGTGGTGTCAGGGTGTGGGATACCCTGCTCTGCCTACGCACAGGAGTATCCTATCCCGGCGCATTCATCTCACCAGGAACCTCGCCGCCCGAAGCCGCCAGGGAATCTGAGAAACCTGCAGGAAAATCTTTCGAGAAATTCAAAGGAAAGGATCGTGAGCCGTTACACTTGATTGAGGCGCTAGGTGACAATAGTGTGGAAATGCGCGCCGCAGCCCTCCGCTCTCTTGAGAAATTACAAGCCAAGGAAGCAGCGCCGTAAACTCCGTTTCACTCGATGAAATTGGCTAAGCAGGGATCTTCGTCCCAATGACGAACTTTTCCGGTTAGCGTTTACCGGGACTTAGGTCGGGTGACCGGTATTGCGCAATCGAGCTGAGGACCTCTCTCGTTAGGGAGCAGCTCCCAAGAGACCACGCTGGATTGTCGGGGTTCTTGTCTCGCTTGTGTTTGCAGTGGCGGCGTGGCTGTACATGGCCTTGACGAGCACTTTATAACATGACATAAAATGAAGGTATGCCAATGACCTCTCTAAACATCTCACTTCCCGAAGTCCTTAAGGCCTACGTGGAGGGCCAAGTTGCAACCGGAGATTGGGGCACACCGAGCGAATACATCCGAGAATTAATTCGCCAAGACAAAGAGCGTCGGATGACCAATCTCGAACAAGAGCTGCTCGCCGCTGCAAAGGGACCGAAGATTGAAGTATCGATCAGCCAGATCCGCAAGAAGGGGTTGATCTCGGCGCTACGTGAACGGGCTCGGCGCGCGTGAAAAAACCGCGGGTTGCTTTCAGTGATGCAGGCGATTGCAGATATTTTGGAGCAGTCTGATTGGTACGAAGCTCAAGCAGATCGGAGTCTGGCGCAACGTTGGGAAGAGGCGGTCACCGCTACGCTGTTGCGGATTGCTCAACGTCCGAGAATTGGGCCACGCTGTAGCTTCGCGGCAGACGAACTTCGTGGCACCCGCCGCATGCCGGTCGCAGGTTTCGCCAAACACTTGATCTTCTATCAGTCGAGCGAGCGTAAGATTCTCGTTCTGCGTGTAGTTCACGGTGCTCGTGATCTCGAAAGCTTGTTTTCTGAGTGATTGCCTGATTTGTGGGGTACTCGTAGAAGTGGCCGGCCCGTTTCCGCGACAGATTTGTCCGCAATCCGCGTTTAATCAGGCAAGTGGAACCTGCAAACTATCGCGGCGCAATCTGGATAGACAGACACGTATTTCATTTCACCGCTAGCCCTCCATCGTTCCTTCGACTGATTAGCGCATTCATTCCGCGATCCCAGCTCGATCGGTAATGCGGCTTGGTGGGTAATTCCGACGCCCCGACGCCAAGACACGGCACACGGCCGCTCTATGCTTCGTGCGAACTCGAAACGAATTCGCCGCATCTATCGACGTTTCAGCATGTTGGGCCTGGTTAACCTCCCGTTCATTTGTTGGCTGTCGAAATGCCATCGCCTCCTCCAACGGCTATGGAGAAGCGCTTATGCGTCTCCGGCCCAAATCGTGACGGAGGTTCTTATGACCAAGCTGAAGTATTCCCTATATCTCGCGGTACTGACAATGACCCTCAGCTTGCCGGGCCAACCGGCGCAAGGGGCAGATCAAACCGTTCCAGGAGCTGGGAACGACGCTGCCGTAACCCTAAGCAACAAATCCCCAATGGTGCAATCCGCCAAGGAGTTTTTGGTTGCGCACCTTAACTCAATCGACAACTTCAGCATTCGAGTAATCACGCTCGATGCTATCGCTAACCCCTCAACCTGCGTGGCCCATCGCGGCGGTGTCAAAGACGTCGACAAGAGCGCCATTCTCCATGCTTTAATAGCCGCGGGTTTAGTGGACACACGTGACGACAACACTTTTCCGGGTGGCTTGAAAGCTGGAGTTTTTCCTCCGCTTCTCAATGACGGCAGCACCTGCCCGCAATTGCCTCAAACCTTTTTCTCTGCGCCGGGGAGCTTCTTTGGTGGCCACCACTCCTGGCCCGGAGGTTTGGCCGTTCACGAATCCTTCAACGACGTGAGCAGCCTCAATCTCGCCAACGGCTACAGGCGCGTCTACGGCCACAGCGAAGGTGGATTGCCTGTAATTGACATGAGCAACGCTTCTTCACTCGTGAGTCGCAAGCCCGTCGAAATCTTCCTGAGCGAGGACCTGATGATTGCGGCTCCCATCTGGCACGATTGGGCCAAGCCTATGGTCTTTCAATGGAACAGTGATGGCACCGAGTTCCTGGAACTCAGTTTCGGCGGCAACGGCGTCAACGACAATTTCGGTGCAGCCGGCAATTCCAAGACCGGCGCCCATCACATCCTTAGCGTCGCTGAGGCCATGAAGCGAGGCCTACCCCCCGACTTGGTGATCACTCAGGCCTCGGCCCACTCCCACTCGACCGCGGATAATGAGTACAAGGTCGTGAACTGGCTGCATGCCGCAGAGCCATCATCGCTCAGATTGACCCGGTTGCGCGGGGTTACCTCACCCAGGATTCCCAAGGCCGCCTGCGCCTGCCGCCGTTGCGTCATCTTGGCGACGTGAACTTGAATGCGGCTTCGCCATCCCAGTCAAACCTGATCGTGGAGTACCCATTGCATGCGGTCTCCGACAGCGACTTTGTCGCCACCGAGCCGGCGGTCAGCGTTGACCAGGTCATCCTGAAAGCCCTTGCTCCAGAATTTGGCTTCGACCCGAACCAAACCGCCGCCTACAACAATGGCTTCCGCAACCCGGTCTTCAGCTTCCTGACCGCTGAGCGGCTTTTCATCATCTATGGCAACAGTGGCCTGGACGCTGTGAGAGCGGAAATTAGCAATCTGCGTGGGCGTGGACTGATCTAGAGCCGGTTGGATAACCCAATTTCGGGCCAATCGAACCAATGGTCAGCCCATGCCGGGACGTATTGTTCAATTTCGCTGGCATATTGTAATTGAAATCGCGGAGTGAGGGTACGTAACAACGTACCCTCTTCCGGGTCCGTTGATCCTGGGCAGCATAACCAGGAGAGCAACTTTGAACCACAGTTCCAGCCCGATTGCTCGAAATTAGCCCTTGCGGTAGCCTTCTCTTCTGATCCGGAGACCTGAAAGCATCCGCCTCTTTGCACTCGCCGGACCTCCAGCTAAGGCCAAGTTCATCAGAGCTTTCGGTCACGCAGTAGACACCTGACGTACCATTACCCACTCTTTTCCGGTATGGGACTTCTTAGCCTCCTCCGTGCGATGCGTTTGTGAATTTCATATTCTCGATAGCCGATTGCAACTTTTCCGGTTCCGACGTAGCGGTTCCGAGAAGCATGAACACTCGTCCGTTTGAATCTGCCACGTACTCAAATCCCTTCGCTGTAGTTGTACGTTTGTGGTGGACAATAAGTCGGTAAGCGGCCTTCCGTCGAGTTGGATCGTAGTTTAAGTCGCCCTCAGGAACCCAATTATCTCCCAAGCTCCCCAGAGTCATGACTTCCGCAAATTTCCTCAGCGGATGGCGTTCGCGATTCTGATACTCGGATGACAGCTTATAGGCGGATATGTTGACCGTGTATACCCCAGGTGGCGACGCTGGTGATTGTAATGCGACATCGATTTCCCCGTGTCCGCAGAGCGGCCCTTGACAAGTAGATAGACTCTTTTCGTATCTTTCCTTCTTCTTCTGTTTCTCTTCAGCCGTCAAATACATTGTCCTGTCGAAGAAGTGCCAGCTACCGGGAAGAGTGATTGTCATATTCAGCGTGGGGTTGTGGTATACATTTTCGCCTTCAATACTCCCTTTATTGTCCGGCATTTCCTTTGGTTCCGGAGCCTGGGCAAGAAACGCCAAGGAAACAGAGAGAAAAGCCGTGTAGAACAGTCCGGAAAAGCTCATCTAACAGTCACTCTTGGGGAAATTGTACTATACGCCCCACAGCAACTCGGCAACTCCTGGAAAGTGGGGTACTCGGACACGTGCCCGTCACTGGCCAGAGACGGCGTCCATGTACCTTACACTGCGCGAGCACCATAGATTTTTGGTGCCCGAACGGTGCCTGTTGGCGATCACACGAAAACGTAGTTTTTTGAACATTCGCCGGGAATCTGTCGTTTCCCATCGACCTGTTTGCCGGGGAAATCGCGCAACGAATCGCCCTCAGTAGCCGCAAACAGCGCAACTGCGCACCGGCGGCGTGATCGGGTGGCAACCATGATCCGTCACGCGAGCCCTGAGAAGTGATCGTTCGGCGCGTCCTGGGGCCTGGATGATGATCTTATCTCCCTCCAACTCCGGCGAGCGTTCAGAAAAATACGGATTCTGATGATCAATGACAACTCCATCGGTCTTTCGTTGTTTTTGCTAGCTCTGGTGATCATAACTTTGATTTTCCGCGATGTGGGGATTCCGCTCCCTTGAGATTGTCATGATTATTCCTAAGAACGACGAGTTGGAAAGCATCGAATGACAGAATACGTAAACGTTAGGGCTTCGGAAACCTTGGATCAGGGGGAGCTCGTGGCGTTTCTGAAGTCCCGATTCGCTGCGGCCATGAGGCCTGTGGGCCGAACCACAGTCGAAGGAACGGAGTGTGTTGAGGTTCGTGTATCCTCAAATTCTCCCGAATTCGAGGAAATCCGCAGATTTATCGTCGCACGAAGAAAGCAAGGGCTGCATGGGTTTTCCGACTTCACAATAGGATGGTACCTCCGGAAATATGCGAAGGTGGAGTTGCAGGAGGCAGAAGTTCTCCGGTTGACGATCCCCTCACATTTCGAGCCATCCGGGGAAGAATGCGGGACGATCTACGAGACTCTCTGTGATCACTGCAACTGGGGACGCCAGGTTTCAGACTTGATCCTCGACCTCCGCCGCGTACCTCAACACAAGGACATATCGGAAACTATTGCGTGGGTGGAGTGGGTTGTCTCTTCGAAGTTTGCTCGAACCTTCGCCGAAAAAAAGCTGACAGGAGCAGAATTCCGACCGATTTTCGATCTGAGGAATCCAACCAAGGAATCGAAGGAGTGGTCTCAACTGCGGGTCACCGGGAAGGCGGGTGTTTTGGCCGAGAAGACAGAGCTTGGCCGAGATCCTTTTAGCCCATCAGAAGTCAGTTGGCGATGTCCGCTTGGGCATGCCGTGGCCACGGAGTTTCTCTCTGAGGTCTACCTACACAGGAATGCGTGGGACGGTTCCGATATTGCAATCACTAGCGGGTTGTTCGGGCAGGGTCGGAATCTTCTCAGACCGACCCCGTTGATCATCATTTCGCAGCGCCTGTATCATGCGCTGCAAGAGGCACGGCTTACGGGCTTCTCCTATGAGGTTGCCCACCTGGTATGACACGGAGGCACGGTGCCTTCGGCACCGGGTGTGGCGACGGACACGCCACCCAGAAACCGCACCAACGTTTCCACGTAAGATCTTGAGGCCATCAGAGTGACACGCGACTTTCTCGAAGGACTTTGGGGTGAGGAAGTGATATCGTCCAGGTTCGCCATTCAAGCAGAGCGCGTTTAGTCGGGCTGCGCAACTTTCTAGCCATGACTATATGCGCTGGAACCGTTGCTTTCTGTAGCAGGTAGCGGGTTGGACCCAGGCGAAGTCTAGCGAGAGCACATCAATAAACTCTCGACGCGGAGGCGGCGATGGAAGAGCGGAATGTTCAGTCCCGACTCGATGCGATTGAAATGCAAGTCATACGTTTGGCGCGGTGGCTCAAATTGGCCATTTATGGGTGGCTGTTGACAGTGTTCGTGCTACTGCTGTCCGCATGGACATGGGAGCCCAAGGCGGCTCAAGAATCGAAGGCGCAAAAGGATGTACTTCGAGTTCATCAATTGGTCGTCGTGGACGAGAAGGGCATCGACCGAATTGTTATTGGTCCAGTGCCGGACCCACAGATGATGGGCAAGCGAGTGAAACGTCGTGCCCCGGGTACCGGAATTCAATTGAATGACGGGAGTGGCAATGAGCGAGCGGGAATCGCTCTTTTGGACGATGGCTCGGCCGTGGTAGGTATCGATGACCAGTCTGGCCGGGAACGCGCTCATTTGTACTTCATACCGACGCGAGGTGCTGGACTGTTGCTGCAAGACGGAAAAGAAATCGAGAAAATATCGCTTCTGATTCCCTCCGAAGGGGACCAGTCAGCCAGCCCGAAATTGGAGATGACGGACAAAGCGGGAAAGACTGTCTTTGTTATCCCCGTCCAGAAATAACAGCCGTTTGTTTTAGTTGCGCATATTTATTGAAGTCAATCGGCTCGTCCCATCTGTCCTTTTTGGGGCCTTCGGCCCGCGAAACCCTATGAAAGTAGTGTCTGTAACTGCTTTGTTTTCAGCACGGGGACCTCTCTTTTCGACTCTGATAAGTTCGCGTTATAAGAGCGCGAGTCTCTCAATAGGAAGCTCAGCCTGTGGCACGCTTGACACGAATTCGGTAAGAAAAGTTCTAAAATCGTCCCCTTGGGCGCGCCAGCTTTAGAATCGGTCCGAACAGGGCGAGTCTACCATGCGTACCGGGTAAGAGCTCACCACAGTAGCCTCACACCATAACTCTCGAATATGGCTTCGTTGCTGATGACTGGCATATTTTCCGCGTGAGACTGAGCCATCAGCATACGGTCGAACGGGTCTTTGTGCGGACCTGGCAGCAAGCCAGCTCGAATAGCATGTTCCGCAGAAATTGCCAGGAGTTCAAATCCTTCGCGTTCAATCTGGGCGGAGAAGTCCGATACGAGGTCCGTCGCCGTCGGCAATCTGCCCAGGCGGACTTTGGTCGCGATTTCCCAAGCCGAAGCTGCACTTACAACTAGCGTGTTCTTCGTTTCTGCGATGGCCTTTCGCGCAGTTCGCGTTAGCGCGGGATCGTCGGACAGCCACCAAAGCAGTGCATGCGTGTCGAGTAATAGGCGCAAGGCGAATTACTCCCAGCGTGAGAGTTCAGGCTCGGGAAGGGGCTCGAAAAAATCGGGACCAACGCGCAACTTGCCCTTCCACGATCCTGGTTGGCGTTTGCCCTTTATCTCGCCGATCGGAACGAGCCGAGCTACGGGCTTTGACCCTCGCGCGATGATCACTTCCTCGCCTTCACAAGCCTTCTTAATCAGGCGTGATAGGTTAGTCTTGGCTTGGTGAACGGTCACAACGCTCATCGTGGGTTCCTTAGCTAAGTTATCTTAGCTCAGCTAAGAAGCCAGTTCAACTCAGAATACTCGGAACCGATACGGCGTGCCTGCAGTGCTTGGACTCTGGCGCCTTGGTTCCAGAACCAGGCGGAGTCGCTCTGCCGTTGTCAAAGTTCCAGTCCAGCCGCAGGATTAGCAGGGCACAAAGATCGAGGACAGGCTGTTGCAAATGGCTAGAGTTCTGAAATCGTCTCCTAAGGCGCGCCACTTTCACCTGGTCCGGCCCGGACGCATGGGTGAAAAAACGCCGACACAGGCTTCAACGGAAGCAACAGCGCGACAATGATCAGCAGAAAAAGTCCAACCTTTAACTCTACTGCGCTGGCTGTGCCTGCCAACAGGTAGACCAAGGTATTCCAGATTCTCCCGAGTGGTGCCGGATTACTCGCTTGCTTTCGCCCGTGAGTGAGGAAAACCGCAAAAAACAACCACAGGAATAGAAAAACTGCCAACTGCCCCATCAGCGCCGCATCTCGGAATCTCTGATTGAGTACCGAAGGATTTTGTTGGCGTTTTCCTTCTTCGAGCAATGGCACCCGCTGAGGCAGCTGTAACGGGTCACACTGTTTTCCCCCGAAGGTGTCCACTTTTTCCCCTGCCGCATTTTCGGATTCCTTTCCTATGTGACCGGTCTGCGGTGTTGAGGGAGCACTCGAGTGGGATAGGATACTCGCCTGTGTAGGCACGAGCGGTATCCCACCAGCAGAAGATCCAGAAAACCGATTGGGAAGGCCCGGCAAAGGCGGCCGGGCGGTCTTCGCGTTTTAGGCCCAAGGCCTCCGCTCGGAGAACTTCACCAAAGAATTAGGCTTGATTGTGACTTGGAGTAAGCCAAACCCTCCCGCACAAACGAATCGTGTACGGGAGGGTGGTGGTCAGCCGATTTCTTCGGAGCCAGCCCGTCGCATCGGCCTTGGGCATCCGCTCGGGCGCGACCCCGTGCGGACAATCAATAACGGTCATTGCCAGCGCGCAACGAAAGCTAGAGCGGCAGATGGTATTGGCCGTTGGCCCGCGCGATCCAGCCCTGCTGGCAAGCTTCGCTGATGGCCAGTTGAGCAGTCCGTTTGGAGCACTCGGTGGCATTCATGATCTGGTCGCGCAGTTGGTTGTAACGAACTTTGTCGCCCACATCTGCCAGCGCCTGTGTGATGTCTGCCTTTTCGACTTTGCGTCGCGCCGCCGCAACTGCGGGTTGCTTATCGGTCGAGGAGAACCACAGAGTCCTGGGATCAAGCTGGAGCAGCCGCGGAGGCAGCGAAGCCGCGTAGCGGAACTGGAAACGAAGCTCGATGGTGGCGAGTTGCGGAGCAGGCCGGGTGAGCAGCAAATAACTGTCGCCCACCGCATGCAGGGCGCTGGAGCCGCGAAAGGCGCTGCCGATCTCGTGACGGCCGATGGATTTGCGGACGTGGTGCACGACGACGAGGGCGGCGCGGGAGGCATCGCGCAGGCGCAGCAGTGACTGGCATAAGGCGGCCATGGCGCGGGTATCGTTTTCATCCTGATCATGCGTGGAGTAGAGCGGGTCTAGAACCAGGACCTCAGCGGCGGCGGCCCGCGCGGCAGAGACAAAGTGATTCAGACCTTGGGCGGCGCTGAGCAGATGGCCTGAGGCGCGCGTATCCACGAGGAGATGCTGATCGGCAGCTGCTCCCAAGGCACGGCGCATGAGCGAGAGTCGGCTGACGAACTGCGGGACAGGAAGTTCGAACTGGCAGATGAGAACACGGCGCCGTGCCGGGATGGAAAAGCCAAGACGGTCCACGCCCGCCGCCAGTGACAAGGCGAGGTTAGCAACCAGCAGAGACTTACCTACTTTGGGCTCTCCGCCAACAAAGAGGATACCCTGCGGTGGCAGCAGTCCCGGCTCCACCAGGCTGGCCGGCGCAGTCGATGGCTGCTGTTCGAGCAACTGCGCCAGGGACAGCACCGTCGGTGGGGTGGACTTTGTCGTGGCGGCATCGCTCACAGTAGCGCCTCCGTGGTGGCATCCAGCAAGATCGATTCCCCAACCGTAGCCTCTTTGCGAGAAGCTGCCAGACGCAGAGCGGTCAGGGCCAGTTTGTTGACCTTGCGGAGAATGCCTTTGGTGGCCTGATAGAGAGCTTGTCTCGCAGTGTCATCAAACAACGGCTGGGTCACGCCGGCGGCCTTGAGTTGCTGCACGAGATAGGCATCGAGTTCTTCGCGCGAGAGACCTTCGAGGTGATACTGCACGGCGATGCGCTGACGCAGTGGTTCGTGCAGTTGCAGCGAGAGGGTGCGGCGCAGCAGCGGCTGGCCCACCAGCAGCAAGGTCAGATAGCGGCTCGAGTCCATGTCGAAGTTCAACAGCAGGGGAAGTTGTTCGAGCGCGGGATGGCACAGCAACTGGGCTTCATCGCAGATGAGAATGGGATGCTGTTTCTTAGTCTGGTTGAGACGCACGATGGCCTGAGAGATCTGGCGCACCAGGTCGCCGCGGTAGTGCGCCGGTTCCAGATCCAGCTCCAGGGCCAGTTGGCGGAGCAGATCGAGTGTCGATCCGGGAGTCCAGTGCAGATACAA
>QHYH01000221.1:7475-10105 GCA_003223215.1 Acidobacteriota bacterium | reverse complement strand
GTCGACGGGCCGCGCTGTGATATCCAGTTTTCCCTGAAACCAGATTTCGACCTCTGCGGCATCGAGAGGATCAAAGCGCACCTCGACGCGTTGACCGGCCAGATGAGGCGGAGCCTCGTAGAGACAGTTGTGCAGCAGGAAGGTGGAATCCCGGCGCACCACGCGATCCAGGCGATGGAAGAAGAGACGGCGCAGATCGGTAGTGGGCGGGAGTTGGCGGATCTGCTCGATATCGCGCTGCCAACGCGCGAGCGGAGTGCCTCCGAGCGCGCTATGTTCGGAGCGATGATAAACACTTTCGATCCAGATCCACAGACGATCGTTTAACTCCTCGAGGGAAAGTGCGTGTTTAGGGTCGAGGTTGGCGAGGAATTGATCTCTTACGGTGCGGAAAAATCTTTCGATCTTGCCACGGCCTTCGGGCTGATAGGGGCGAGAGTGCACGATCAGGGTACCGAGCGAGGCAGCAATCCGCGCCAGTTGCGGCGAGCGGTAGATCTTCGCATTATCGATGTACAGTCGGCCGGGGACACCGCGGGCGGCGACGGCGTGGCGTAGACAGTCGAGTGAGGCATCGAGTCCCTGGCTGGCATAAAACTGCGCATGGGGAATGAGCCGGCTGGCGTCATCGAGAGTGGCGTGAAGAAAGGCCTGCATGCGGCCGCCATCCTTCACCCGCCGGACCCAAGGCCCGAACAGCATGTCGCCCTGCCAGATCTGATTGCTGAGTTCGGCCTCAAACTTCTTGTGCGCCTGGGGTGCGAGCAGTTGCTTTTCCGACAGGCCGCGTTGTTTGAGGAAGCGGTAGAGTGTGGAAGCGGAGAGCGCGGGCGTGTCCTGACCGGAAGACAAGGCTAGTTCGCGCAGCAGAGTCGTGCCGGTGCGATGCGGATTCTCGCGCTTGAGGCGTTCGATGAGACTGGCCAGTTGCGGAGTGACGGCGCGGGACTGTCCACGGTCCTGGCGAGGCTTGGGAGCCAATGCTTCGAAACCGCCGTTGCGATAGCGCAGCGCCCAATCGAGCAGTGTATCAACGGAAACCGCCGTTCGTTTCGAATGAGGGATGTCGTAGGTGCGGGCAGCGATCTCCTGGGCGCGGCGCGTGAGTTCACCGCGGGGAAGACGTTCAATGACCAGCGACGCGATCAGCCCGTAGCGAAACAGCGCCAATTTTTCGGATTTGGTATCCATGCGGAAAATCTCCATGCCCCGGACGATAATCAGGAGCAGTGATCTTCCGCCATGCAAATGCTGTGTGGGAAAGCTCAGGAATCGGGGCGTGCGGAGGCCAGCGTGATTCGCCGCCCTGCCGGAACGAGAGATGCGGGCCAGCCCAGCAGATGGACACGAAGCTGCGAAAACAGGAAACGATGCGCGGCGATCCATCCGATGGATTCAAGCATCCGCAAGGCTCTGGAAACGAAGTCCGTCGCGGGGTCCCGAGGGTGCCCCGGCGCCGCCAGCGGCACCAGAGCCAGGCTCAGGGCGGGCGCCTGTTTTTGAAAACGGCGGATCCAGAACTGCCCGCGCTGGTAAAGCATCCCGGGTTGCGCGGCTGCCCGGGCGGCGGCCACCAGCGTGAGACCGCTGAGCAATCGGGCAGCGAGGAACAGTGCGATCACGGAGATGCTGAAGCGTAGCCAGGGCAGGACGAATTCGGGTAGTAAGGAGACCGTGCGTTTACAGCAGAGGCACAGATAACGACGAACGCTAATGACTCCGTCGAAGGCGTCATCCACGAGTGTGCGGCGGTAGAAGCCGTGACCGGTCAGAGGATGTTGGGCTTCGCATTGCGGGCAGTGGTCCGGACGGTAGCGATCTGGATCGGCGATCTCGTCGAAGTAATGCTGGATGGAGCCGGCGAACGGATGTAGGATTTGCATGGAAGCCTTCCTGGGAGTGTCAAGACTCCCTGGTTTGGTCTAATGGGGGGCTCGGTGATTCCTTGTTAAAGAAAATCAGCCGAGCCTTCCTCCGCGCGACATCCTACATCGACTTCAACGAACCATAGGCGCAGGGATACCGAGAATCGAAATGTAGCCCGGCGTGATCCGCTGCGCGGTTCACGCTGCAACCCGGTGCGCTCTCGCGATTACCACCCTACATCCTGGATTTAATTTGAGAAATCTTGCTTAAGAAGAAGGGAAAAAACGCGGCTCGTTACACTTTCGCCAAATTCGATAGGCCCTTGTCTGCCGCATACTCGGCAACAACAGACTGGATTGGCTTTTTCACGGCTGCACTCGCAGAACCCCGATATCCGGCTTCGAATAAAACGTTCCTGCCCAATCCAGGAACGTCGCTAGTAACGCTTTCATAGCGATAGACCGCAGTCCTACTCACACCAGTTTCCGATCGAGTCCGTTTGTCTTTCGAATCCTGTGTCAGTCCTTTTGTATTGGCGATGGTATCTCGCAATGCCTTCAGACGAGTATCACGCCTTGCCGCACCCCAGGCGGCCTCAGTCCGAACCAAGATGTCGAGGTCCTCGGAGAATCGATCCAGGAGATTCCAACCTTTGGAAAGGCTAGTGCCGCCCTTCAGGATAAATTCACCTGCATGACTGGCACAAAGGGAGTGCAGAGCCCGAGTCAGGTAGTAGTCTCTCTCGACGATCGCCGTGCGCTGCT
>QHYH01000221.1:0-7267 GCA_003223215.1 Acidobacteriota bacterium | reverse complement strand
GCAAGCCTCGCCAAACGCTTGAGTGACAATTGCCTCGATCGGATCAGGTCCATGATGCGGCCAATCGTATCGGCGGGCGTCGCATCAGGAATCCGGTGCAGATCTTTGAGCGCGTCGAGTGTCGCAAGTTCGGATGAAGCGAGCCCCTCGACCTCATACGAAGGTTGCAAAGTTACCGCCTTCACGTTGAAGAACTTGCGCCCAGGATCCACTGAACGCACTGGCCGGTTCACTCTATACGTAATCCTGGGGGAGACTTGCGTGGTGAGTCCAAGGCCGTTGTATGCGGCAGTTCCGGTCGGAGAATACGCAATGCCCCGATGGCGGAGCATATGGGCCATCACACGATCAAGTTCAGGCTTCGTCTCGCCAAATCGCGTTTTCTTAGGAACATAGTAGACGCCCTTGCGCACCCGGCGAAGCAGACTATCTGGGCCGTTCGAAAGGCGACTTAAAGCCGCGGCGACGGCCAACGTGGGAAGCCCACGGAAGTCAGGATAGCTCCACAGCCGATCTACGCCACCTTCCTCGATCCGCTTCCGCACCTTCGTAGCGGTCGAATTTGTACTCGGTTTTCTCACAACCAAATCCTAAGACAACAAGTTCTAAATGTCAAGTTTTCAGCATCGTTTACTTGACATTTGGAATCGGGGGAGATCTGGCTAGTCTTTTCTTTTGTGTGGCTTACCAAAACATCGGCGGCGAATCAGCTCAAGGAAAAAGATACAAAAACTAACCGTCAGGCCTTGCGGATTTCTTCAAACTGGCGTTAAAAACGCTCCTTCGGATGGCCCATTGCCACTGAGTTTGCCGCCAGTGGTGAATACGAAATGCTCCTCACGTTCAAGCCCGAGAACCTTATTGGGTGGCGGAACATAGAGTCCATACCAGTCAGTGTCAGCGTGCCATGTTCAGGAACCGCCCAATGGTGCGGAGACGTGTTCATGCACGACAATCCAGCCGTGTGTCCGTTTCTCGAGAACCATCGTCCATCGCCCGTCCAAATGTGATGCCGTGTCCTGTTTGCTCACGAGATCTGCCCCAAACGTCACCGTCGCCCACGCCAACGACCCTCGCCGGCGTACAGCCAGATCGTCGTTCAGTCGCAACTTGATGCTGCGATTCGGTTCAAAAAGTGCCTTCTGCGCGCCCGCCCGGTACTCCGCCCAATTGTTGTATCTCAGACGCACAATGTCGAAATAGGCGAAGCCTGCATCCGCGGCGTAGTACGGCTCGACCTTAGTGATATCCAAACTTTCCCAGGACCCGATAATCTTCGGGACACGCGTCCGCAATTTGGCCTCTTCCGAATCGGCGCCTGCCCGCGGAATGGTTAATGCCGCCAGACCGGCCATCAACACGACCGCTAGGCCAAATATCATGAGTCTACGCATTGATCCCACCCTCCTTTGCGATAGTTGCAGCGATGCAACTTCGGGGGAGAACTTGCCGCGCATGATACGCGCCCGGCCGCGACTCCGTCAACTCTACTGGCTCATCGCTATCAAAGCTCTTTAGAAATGTCCCCTTTCTTGTTGATGACGTTGAACCCCAGCTATCGAGAATTCTGTTTATCAGGGGCCAACAAATCCGCTTTGACTCTGGTCGGTGGCAGATAGATCGTAAAGTCGATGCTCGGCTGGATCAGAACGCTATGAATATCACGCTGATCGCCATCCTCGACCAACCCGAGTTGCTGCAGAAGGGGATACCTCGCTTCCTGAATTGTTCCCACGCTTGGTTGCGCACGATCATGCCAAATATCGTAGCTCCCCAAGGCGCCATCGTGGCGGAAAAAATAGCCGCGCAAGGGATGGGTTAGCAGTACCAACCCGGCCTCCAGATTGGATATGCCAGCCAACTGCGCAGGTGGTTTGCCTGAGTCTTCGATCGCGAGTTGCGCTGGCGCCCAGCCGGATCGAGTCCTGACGTTGAAAATCGTGTATCGTGTTGCCGTCTGATCGTACCGGCATGTGAAATCCATCCGTGCGCGATGCCACGGCAGTCGCCATAGATACCGCGGAACGGCGACCAAGACCGAGTCCAGGCAGGTCCCAAAGAACCACGCCGCATGCTCACCCGTTTGAGTGTCCTTAACGTAAGCGCGATAGTTTGTTTGGCCAAAGCTTCCCTTGAACCAAGGACATACAGCGAATCGAAAATCGCGATCGAGAAACGTAACGACCGAGACCAATGCCTGACGTGATCTGCCGTTGACGGCGAGGCACACGGGTTCAAATCGAGCATGAAGGTGCTTTCGCAAATTGGACGGGTCAACCCAGTACGTAACGATAACGAAGTGTTGGAGTGTTGTTTCAACCGATAGGCCCCGCAGGACCGGCCTTGTTAGGTGCCTCGGTGTGAACCGGAGATGATCTTCGGTCATTTACTGGCTCTCTGGGGCGCTTGTCAAGTCGTGACGAACACATGCTAAGCGAGGATAAATCTGCGGTCAATTCCGTGGAATTGCATAGTAGGAGCCAAGTCCCGATAAGTGGGGTTCGCGGACAGGTAACCGGTAGGCCGTCACGACCGCTGTAGTTCGCCAAATCGTTGCGCCCCACACAAAAGGAATCTCTTTCTATTTGGCGGGAGCTCTTCGGTTTGGAATTGCAGTCTGATTTGTCGACCGGCGAAAGATACTCGCAGAAGACGTGAACCGTGCCTTGGCCGGGTTACATGAAAAAGGGTTTGGTCATCAGAAAATGGCTCTTGAGTTTATGCTGCGACCGCATAACGATGGTGCAGCCCGCCGAGTCTCGGAAAGGATTGAATCTGGCCATCACTCGCAGAGCGAATTTCTGTAGGCCGACCTGCTGGCGCGTCCTTCGCGAGTCCAAGATGCGTCCGGTCCTCATGGTAATAGAGAAGGTAGGAAAACATTAGCCGTTTGAGATGCCGCTCATTCAGGATGATCACGTGGTCCAGCAAGTCGCGTCGGCAACTTCCCACCCAACGCTCAGCAACACCGTTCTGCCACGGACTGCAAAAGGCCGTGCGAGTTGGCTCGCTTCCCATGTCCCTTACAGCCGAAATCACCTCGGCTCCAAACTTTGAGTCGCGGTCGAATAGCAAGAATCTGTGCGGCTGTTTGTAGGCCCATGCTTCTCGCAATTGCTGTACAACCCAAAGAGCATGGGGATTTCGCGTCACATTGAAGTGCAGGATCTTACGCCGGTCGTGGCCGATGACGACAAAGCAGTACAGAACACCAAAAGTGAGCGTTGGGACGGTGAAAAAGTCCATCGGATAGTTTCTGAGGAACGTCATCCATCGCTTCACCGGGTCTGGATTTCTCGGGGCTCGCCGGATCCATCGCGAGACACTCCTTTCCGAGAGATCGAAACCCAGCTTGAGCAGTTCGCCGTGAATACGCGGCGCTCCCCAGGTTGCATTCTCAGCAACCATGCGGAAGATCAAGGCGCGAACCTCTTTGCTGACACGCTTCCGTCCTCCTACCTGGCTGATTCTGGAGACCCACGTCCAATACAAACGAAAGCCCGCCCGATGCCAGTTCACGACGGTTCGAGGAGTGACCAAGACGAGAGGCTTGGTCCACCCGCACCAGAACATTCTCAACGCAACCCAGAACAGTTTGTGCAGGGCAGTCAATCGACGGCGAGGTCGTCGCGCGTGCAGAGCCAGCAATTGCCGACGGAGTGCCAGGTTTTCGAGGACGAGGTCCGCCCGGCTACTGAAAGAACTGACCAGCCAGTCGAGGAAATGTCGGAACGACGCGATCATGGCAAGAATCTTACCGGAACCGTCCAAATTCAGCTTTGCGCCAAGTCATTCATTTTGCAGGTGTACGACGTTTCGGCGAGGCATGGCGCGTTACTTAGTGCGCCTGATAGGTTTCGAAGAGCGCCTGCCGCAGCACAGTGACAGGATGGAACTCAGACCTGCCGATATGTGCCGTTCTCGTCAATTTGACCGGCAGCCTTTAACGAAGGATTTCAAGTCTCGGAGAACGCTGTTTACCAGGGATTGAGTTTGTGTTTGGCTGGCAGGGCAATCTTTTGCATCCACGCCAGGTGGTTTCGACGCTCTTCTGCTTTAGCTATTATGAACGAAAATTCCAGGCTCATAGGGGTAGCCGTTTCGATGGCACGTAGAGGCAACCATCCCAGTCGACTCGGCCGACATATACGAAGATTCTAATGTGATTTCCAGGTGCGCCACCGCTTCCACCTCCTCCGCATCCGATGATATCTGCCTCTTGACCCGGTGCCAGGCTCCTGCTTTGGGCTGGACCCGGGAAACCTTCGAATCCCGTTCCTTGGCCCTTACTAGGCGATGGTCCCACTATTACAGAGATGGACAAACCCTTGACCTGTTGGTCGCTCCGGTTGCGGATTTTCATGGTGCACCGAAGTTGCTCGGTCACACGCTCGTGCGCAACGGACAACCATGAATCTTTGAAATCAATCGCGAGGATTTCCACGGGGGAATCCGGTTGTTCGACGACATGGACAAGGGCAGTGATGTCTTCCGGTCCGGAAATTGTAGTCTTGGCAAGCTCGCTAGACACTCTGAAGTGGCATGACTCAGCTGTTTGGGGCGCTTGGACCAAAGGAGTATTGCCCGAAACGAGAAACAAAACGCTCAAACAAGAAATCAAGGCTTTCATTTCGCCTCTTAGCCTGACCCGCCATTGCATCTGGTCAGAACTGGACAGTGCAGCGCTCCCAGAAGCTCCTTGCCCTTTATCCAGGAGCTGAATTTATCATGACTTGGGTCAAGTGCCATCTGGTTAGTGGGTTCTCGTCCGCCAGCCTTCGCGACGGATTTCAAGTCTACGAGTACGCTGTTTCTCAGGACTTGGGATCTTCGGTCGTCATGCTGTTTGGGTGGTGCTCGACGCTTCTTATCACTCAGAATTGGTTTCGGGACGCGAGGCCGTATGACTCCCCGCTGGCCAATTGCGGTTATAGCTATTGCCACTCTACTAGGCTGCTCAGCAAGTCCCCACCGGAAGTATGAGCTGGAGCCTGCCGCACAATTTGTGTTCGAGCGAAACCATCCTCCAACGCCCTGCGAACAATCCCAAACTCCCCAAAGTGGGCCGAGGCTAATCACGCGTGTATTGAACCCCCCGGCTTATAAGCTTCAGCGCATGGACCGTATGGCCTTCTCACGCGCGGAGCTGCCAGTCTTTACGATGCACCTCGAATCCTCAAGGTTCGAGGCCTATGGCGATACCTCAGGCAACTATTCATTGCAATTGTGTGCTGAGGCAGGAGCCGCTTCGGAAAGCGATGCCAAAACATTACTAGAAGAAATCAAGCTAACCCGCAACGACAAGATGCTCTTGTTGTCGACGCCGAAATACGTATAAGAGCGGCCTTCGAGTGCATTCGTCCAAGTGCAAGCGCCACAAGAAACCCCGATCACGGTCATTGGCGACTATGTCGCGATGCGCGTGATTGGAATGCACGCGCCTGCCAAGTTGTCGACTACGCACGCTCGCATCACACTAATCGACACAACCGGGGATGTGGATGCCAAAGCGGCGGAATTCGGGGTGATCGACTTTTCGGCTAATCGCGGGCATGTTCACCTGGAGTCAGCCTGGGAAATCAACTTGAGTCTCACCGGACAGAGATTCGACGGCTCGCTGGATGCGAAGGCGGCAGGTCCTGTCCGAGTGCTGCTGCCTCCGGGGTTTGCGTCGGGGTTTGAGGCGACCGTGCGACACAAGTCGGCTTTCGCCTGCCGTGCGGACATCTGCGATCGCGTTTCCATCCGTAAGCGAGATGGCAAATTCGTGTTCACCTTTGGCTCGGGAGAGCTGTCCTTGCACTTTACTTCGTTGGACGGGCCCGTCGTCGTGGACAGCGTAGATCGATTGCCAGCAATTAGCGGACGTCATTAGCGCTTGGCAGCGTCTGAAACTGTGGCCAGATCGGAAGACAAATAGCTTGACGTTCGCGGACAAGTGACCGATGCAACGGTTTCTGCCGAGCATCACTTTCCGTTCGGAATTTCAAATTCTGGATGCCGTTTCGATTCCCATCGCCCGCTCCATAACTAACGATGATTCAGTTGCACTTACCCGGTCAATTCCTGCTGAGTATCTGGCAGAGCGCCAGAGGCTCATCCATGAAGTCAATTTATTTAAATTGTTTCGTATGAGATAGATAACGCACCAGCGAGTTCTCACAAGTGCCCGGAATGAGCCGAAGCTCGAGGTTGAAATCGAAGAAGAACTTGCCGTAAACTGTTGACAGTGAAGTGTTTGGCTGCGCGCCCGTAGCTCAGTTGGATAGAGCGTCTGGCTTCGAACCAGAGGGTCGGGAGTTCGAGTCTCTCCGGGCGCGCCACCTATTCCTTCTTTCTCATTCACTTACAGACGACCGCTTCTTGCTGAACTTCGCCAGGGGACGGAACGTCATGAAAACGTAATACTCTGCCCTTGCCGTACACTCGCTGGTTGGCTTTTTCCAGGTTCTGCCGCACCTGCTCCACCATCCCCAGTTGGTAGTGGCGCTTGGTTTCCGGACTCGAATGACGCATCGCTCGCTGCACCACTGTGTCTGGCGCGACCCAACTGAGGCGCGTACAGAATACGTGCCGCAGGTTGTAAATCGGGAAGTGAGCTACTCCCGCGTTCTTGAGCGTTGTCTTCCAAGCCTTTTTCACCGTGGTAGTCGGCTGGCCCGGCTTGACCGGGCTCGGAAAAAGAAACTGGCTCTTGTCTGCCTGCTCCTTCTTCCAGTTAACGAGAACATCGTGGGCCAGTTTGGTCAAGGGAACTGGCTCGGATGACCCTTCCGTTTTGGTTTGCCCGCCGAAATAGATCACTCTGTTATCCAAGTCGATCTGATCCCAGCGAAGAGAAAAGCCTTCGGTATAGGTCCGTCCGCCGGTCTGTGCGAGGAGCACGATTGCTACTCTCAAGTACGGCGGGGCGTTTGTTAGGATGCGTTGTTCTTCCTCGAGCTTAAGCATGTGCTTTGTTGGACGTTCCCGCCGCTCGTCGAAGTGTTTCACGCCTGAGGCCGGATTCTCGGGCAGGTACTTCCGGCTGACCGCGTACTCGAACATGCATTGCAAACATTCCAGCTCGCGGTTGACGGTGGCTCCTTTGATCTTGTTGGTTGGATGTTTCTTGGAGGGCTGCTCCTTGCGGTAGTTCCGGTAATCCGTCACCAGCTTCGAATCGATATCGGCCAGTGATCGGTCACCGAAGAATGTCCGCATGTTTCCAAGAAAACCTCGGACATTGGTCTGCGTGTGCTTGGCGAGAGTGGCGACGTGTGCGCCA
>QHYH01000220.1 GCA_003223215.1 Acidobacteriota bacterium | reverse complement strand
AGTTGGGCCACACCCTAACTGGCGAGCTCTCGGAAGGAGTTTCAGGCTCATACAACCAGCGCGAAGCGCTGGCCGCTGCTCCTCTCTGTCTTGCCACTTGTCCTCTTAAGGGGTATGGCTAGGGGTTCGCCGCGCGAGCGAGAGATGATCGAAAACGCGTGCCGTCGCTTTGGAACTCACGACCACTATTTTATTTTACGACTGCTTCTCTTGCAGCTTGAAGCCGAGATACGTGGAGCCGCTGATCCCCATTAAGGCGAGCTGCGTGGCGTCGAAATCAACCATTGTGACTTTCTTAAAGAGCATGCTGACAAAGACAGCCCAAAACACCAATGTCCAACCAAAAACCTGGAGGCGGTGGAAGCTTATTCCGTTCTCATCGCTCAGCAAGTCTTGAATGAACCCTTCCGAAGCCGCCACCTCCGCAGCGGGTATTCGACCCAATTGTGCCGAGACGGTGAGCAAACGTTGTTGTGCGGTCAGGAGCTGCTGCTGTAAAAGCGGTAGATTAGGATCGCCCGTAGGTGCGCTCGTAATCTTACTCTGCAGGTCCTGGATTTGTTGCGGCAGGGCTGCCTTTTCCGATGTCCAGTTGATTCGGTCGGTTTTCGAAGCGGTTCTCTTATTTAAATCGATGGCTGCCGCCCCAAGAGCCGTGCCAGCACCGATCCCCATCAAAATGAGCGTGCCTTGTGGAATCGGCGCAGTGTCCCCGGTCACGGCGTAGGCGAACAGGAAAGCAAAGACCACGGTTACAAACCACACCGCCATCTGGAAGCGGCCTAGGCTATAGGTCCCATTCTTGCCGTCGGTTCGGGGATCGCCGGAATCGCGAAGCATCGAACCCTTCACCCCGAGAACAATCGTTACAACCGCGACTAGAAACGAAATGGGGAGGACTAACCACGACCTCCAGTCAGGGAGGTACTCCAGGTACAGGATTTGGGGATTCTTGGCTCCCCAGGATCCGTCCTGAAGGCCGATGCAATTTCGTCGTTCTGCCTCGTGCCGAAAAAGAAGCTCTTGCGTCCGAACAGCACACTCCAGGCATCGCGGTTCTAGTCATTCCGCTTGAGCTGGAACATCACCCAGTTGGGATGCTCGGGCATGGGCATGGGCTCCAGCCCCTTCATAAATAAATCATTAATGAATAGCCCCAATTTGTTCGTTGGCGTCTGCTGCTTGAGAATCACTTCCCAAGGCGTATCCAACTTCAAAATCACAAATTTTCCGAGAGCCACCTCTGTTTGGTCGGCCTTCGGATCTGTGACTTCAACTCCGCTGAGTGCGACGTCTTTGGCTGATTGATTTTGCGTGGTTGCTGGGGTAGGTGCAGGTCGCTCTGCCAGTGCAGAGTTGCTGACACGCGGGGTGCTCTGGGCAGCGGTGGACTTAGAACTCGCCCCGTTGGGCGAATCGGCGGTTTGAGAATACGCCGATCCCGCTACAAGCATTACGCATCCTAAGATGCGTAGCTTCTTCAGGACTAAAATGCCGAGCGTTCTCATTTTCTATTGCTCCTATCCTGGCCGGTCGGGCTTTGTTGTCCTCGCGACGTTTCCACGCCTCCCGTTTCACTACATGCTGTCAGGCCGCGGAAAGAAAGTCGACTCAAGCCTCTGGCATCCCCGGGGTCAACCGTGACGTGCTTCGAGCAGACGCATCAACTCTTCGTGAGGTTTTGCAGATCGTACTGTGAACCACCGAATCGGTCGCAATCAACATCCCCGTGTACTCCGTCGACACTGCCGGTCTCCGAATACTGCCAGAACGTCCATGAGGTCCAGCTTGACGGAGTGGAGGGCTGGGCCACCTTGTAGTGCGCAATCCACAATCCCGAGGTGGCCAATGTCTTGACTTCATCGCCGAGCAGAGGCTCGATAAAATTCTGGCGGGTATAAATCATCGGCCGCATACTCAGCGCTTGCTCAACCGCGTCGAGCCAGTTCCGGATAATCGAAGGACGCTGGTCCGCGGGAACATCCTCCCAAGCATCGCGTTTTGATGCGCTGCTTTTGGGAATGGCCTCCTCGAGATCCAAAACAGGAGGTAAGTCACCTGGGTTCAACGCGCCAACTGTTTTTATGAAGTTTTCCGCCTGGTCCTGCCAGGGAGTTAATGGCCAGAAAAAGTGATACGCCCCACGAATGATGCCCGCATCGCTCATCCGCTGCCAGTTCGCAACGAACTGGGGATCGCACTGGTGCCCTCCGATTGTGGCCCGAGCGAAGCCGAATGCCTTTCCCGCACGCGCCACCGTACCCCAATCGACCTCGCCTTGATTCGAGGAAACGTCGATACCCTCTATAAGCGTGTCTGGCATATACCTCTTGTTGCTCTCTAGGCAGATCTGCCGACGCTACCTGAGAGGGGATGACCTCAAATTGTTTAATCTCCGCACGCTTCCTGTCTCCAGAGCGTTTGCGCGAGGCCCGTAGTCCTATTCAATCGTGTAAGGCGGATTAAACTCGGGCACTCCGGCACGCCGTCCGGCGATCCACCGCAACACGTATACGTTTCTCGGGTCAGTGAGAGTTCCCGCAAGGCCGTTTACAAGGACTTCCAACAAGGCGTGGGCTAGTAGATCCTTGTAGTAATCAATATCCGGCTCGACCACGATGCACTCCGTGCCGTCGATTATTTGCGTGTCACCTTCGTGAAAGGTCAGCTGGACGTTTGCTTCTCCGAACTGAATTTGCTTGTAGCTGCTCGTAGCTCCCTTATGGAAAGTGGCGGGGTCCAGCTCAGGTGCGAATTCGTTTTGCTGAGCGGCTAGCTGGACTTGGCTGACGAGGGCTTTGTCAGCATAAGCGTAGAACCGGTCCTGTTTCGGTGCGAAGATGTTTCGGTCAGGCACATCTTCCCAAATCAGCTGCTTTAGATAGGTGAGCGGCGTCCCGGAGGGCAGATCAATGTCCCTCATCGCCGTCATCAGATTCCACAGACAGGCCAGTGTAGCTGGATCCTTCTCCATCAAATTCTCATAGCGGGCCTGCGCGTCGGCTTCCGTCCCGGCTCCTCGCGCAAGAATGGAGCGAGTTTCCGGATACTTCTGTGGGAGATCGCTCCACCTGGCATTCCCAAACTGGAAGGTCGCGTTCTTATCCAAAAGCATGAGATCGACACTTTGCGGGACCGTTCGCTGAACGTTTACCGGCGTGGCGCCGGCTTGCGAATAATTGTCCGCGGAACCGATCACGGTATAGCGGTCACCGAAATTATCATAGAAGGGGATTTGAAATTGAAAACTGGAGCCGTTGCGAAAGTCGCTAAACAACTGTTTCTGATTCCCGTCAATAATGCGCACAAGGAGATTCTTGACTCCCGGTCCGATCGGTTGACGCGATCCGTCGAAGATGTTCAGCAAAATTGTGGCCTGGTCTTTTGATCCCATCGATCGGGTTGCCATGGTTCTCCTTTCCAAGAAACCTGCCGTCGTCCGACGACTCTGAACTAGGAAACCATCCCTCAAGCGATCGATTTTGCCGCTCTCGCCGCCATGGACACGATGCTTAGCGTTGGATTCACGGCCACCGCTCCCGGAATGATCGATGCGTCCAACACGTAAAGCCCGTCATACACCGTCTGCGCCCCGGCCGTTGTGTTGTACACCTGGCCGTTGCTGTTGACGACCCCGTCCGTCGAGCTGCCTCCGATCGGGCAGCCTCCCAAGGGATGTACGACGACCAACTTCTTCGACACAAATGGTTCCAAACCGTGCCACAGGGGAAAAGCTCGATACGTTCCGCCCATTGCTTTGGCCAATTCCTGGAGGACGCTTTCCGCCTTCTGGAACGTTGGATGCTTGGCGATCGCACCTGTGAAATTGAGCTGCAGATCGTCGCCGTCCAGACTGAGGACTCCAGTGGCGTCGTCCATTCCCATACAATTGAACCAGCAGGTGTTCATCAGCATCTCAGCTTCCGTCTGCATGTCATTGGGATCGCTATAGTCGGGCAATTGTGCGCTGTTCCAGAGCAGCCCCAAAATGTCGATTACGTCGGCTTGCCCTTTGTCCTGCTCCAGCATTTTCAATGTCTTCTCGACTAGCGATGCAAACATGGCCGGTATGCCGGCGTCTTCCACGTTCACCAACAGCTTCCCGTCGCGGAACGTCACATGCGAGGTGTTGATTGGCCCGCGCGTCGTATAGATCGGGTATTGCAGCTTGTCCTGATCAACCGTCACGAAGCCGGAGAAGTCTCCGTTTGTCGAGAATTTTGTACCGAGCGTTTTGCTCACCACAAGCTTTCCATTGCTCTTGTCCCGCGAGCGCAGCAGGATCTCCGTGCTCCCCAGGCATCCGGCCGCCAGGATCACAGCCTTGGCCGTGGGATGATACTCGGTGTCGTCATCGAGCCCCGTGTAATGCACCGTGTAACCGCCGCCCGGGATGGCCTCGATGGATTCCACATTCGCAAGCGCCCGTATGAGGACTTTGTCTTGTGCGGCTAAAGGCAGCTGGTTTAACAGTGTCTTGTTCAGCGTATGCCGCGCGGCCGGCAAACAGCCCAGAAAGCATCGACCCTGGCGTTCGCAGAAGTTCTTGCTCGTGGCCGTATTCCCCGGATCTGCTTCCTTGATCTGCAACTTCAAGGGCGCCCACGGCTCGACGATCTGTCCCGCCAATTGCGGGGAAAGATTCGGGCTCGTGGAGGCGTCTCTCAAAAACCGCGAGCGCCCGAGCAACCTCGGGTCACTACTATTGACTGCCTTCAGCTGGTTCTGCGGGATAGCCTGCGGATACTTGGTGACTACCTGATTCGGCGCCCCGCGATTTGTCGTCATCCAGGTCAGGCCATTGGCATAGTCCGTTGGAAGGAGCTTCGCCTTTTCGGGCCAGCTCGCCATTGCTGGATACTGTTTATTCGTCGTGTCGAAGAACGGCTCGATTGTCACGTTGGAGTAGATCAGTGAGCCGCCGCCTACGCCGCTCGCCGAAATCACGTCCGCCTCACCGAAAGTGTTGTAGCGGTACAGCGGCCGGGGCCTCGGTTTATCGGTGAAAAACTCAGCCACACCGTTGGCAAAGTCTTGCAGTGCGCCGGCTACCCCATTCTCCTTGACGACCGCCAGAAAGTCTACTAGCCCTCGGCGGTGATCCGGCCGCGCCCAGTATTGCACCGGTTGCGTCTTCAAGAACGGGTTCATCGGATTCTCGGCAGACAATTCCGGCGTGAGCCACCATACGCCCCGCTCCAGGATGAAGACGGTTTTCCCTTTTCCGGCTTGGTCAATGGCAGCAACCGCCGCCCCAAATCCCGAGCCGATCACGATTACATCGAAATCAAGGGCCATGATTCCTCCTCAACTTCCTGTTCAGCCCGCTAGCATTAAATGAGCGGAACAATGCGAGCTACGACATTAACGAGCGAGCTGATCGCTTTCAGGACCGCCTCGACCGTAGCCAGTTTATCGAGCTCCAACTGAAGAGCTTTTTGACCGTCTAGCAAGTTCTGTTCGTTCGCCTTCAATTGCTCCGCGATTTCCTGCAGCGCAGCGTTTGCCAGAACTAACCGCGCATGCTGCACACGCAGGAGCTCTGCCAGGGCCTCCTGCCGCTGTTCGGGCGGTGCTCCTTGTACTTTGGCATCCCACTCCGGTGACGTGAGCCTCACTACTGTCTTATTCAACTGCTCCAGTGTCGAAGAATAAATTTGTGCTGAATCCATAAGAACCGGCCTCTCGTTTTCGCAATTATTGGGTAGGCGTCGCCTTTTTGATTGCCTCGGTTGAATTCAACATCGAATTAATTGCAGTGATGATGCCTGCTATGGAAGGTTCACTGAGGCGGTTCTCTACCAGCGCGACAAAACTTTCTCTGAGTTTCGCCGCGGCCTCCTGGGCCGCTTTTGAGGAGGCTGCTGCTACTCGGGCGCGGAGAATCTCTTCTCTGTGCACCGCCCAGCCTTTCGGCAGATCCTTCGCGGCAGCAAAGGGCTCGATCACCTCTTCCGTCTCTTCAAGCTGCAGTTGGACGGCGAGATCCGTCTCTAAAGTGCTGGTGATGACGGTAAAGGCCGCCTCCTGCAGGGCTAACTCACGTTCAATGGCCTTAGATCTTGCCTTCAACTCGTTTTCGAGTGCCTTCGCCTTGAAAACTTGGACCGCAAAACTCGTCGCCTGGGGGATATGATCCCCGATCTTCACGCCGCCCAAACTGGCGCTCTTGATCGCCGGACTCAGTCCTCCGATGGAATCGAATACGCCTTGAGCTGCCGTCCCCAGTGTGGCAGGTGCCTTCGGATCGGCTAGCGCGGCGAGCGTTTCGAAATACGATTGCAGCAACCTCGCGTGGCGTCCGATGTCCCCCAGCAGCATTAATCGCTTGCGTAGTTCTTGATTTTCGCCAACGATGAACTGGCGGCGCTCATCCGGAGTTCTTAGCCCGTCCCTGCCCTTCTGCGCAATCAGGGAATCGGCTTCAATCGCAGCTGTGCCGGCTTCATCGAGAACGGCTTGGCTCGCCTTTGTGTAGGCTGTTCCCGCTTGGGCGAAATTATGAAACTGCGTCAGCCGGGCTGCAGCACAGCCGCTCGTGATTTGCAGCAAACCTGCGAGAAACAGTGCGGTCAATGCTGGAGGCAGCGAGCCTCGGCGACAAATGGATCCACCCGTTCCATTCCCCGGAATGTGATTCCTGAACGCCATTTCTACTCCTCCCACCGCAGTTCCGTACGCGGCGTCAAGTAAGGACGCCGAATCTCTTGGCGGCGAAGTCGAGGACGCGCGTTCCCGCGTAGCCACCGACAATGCCAACAACGAACACGCTTATAAGGCTGTGAGCAATCATGGAATGCGTTCGGGGGACGACGGCAAAGACGCACAGCCAGACGAGAACGATAGCGCCGACAATACCGATGAAGATCCTCCACCAAATGGAGCCCTTCAGCGTATCTTTTGCGGCGATACCCCCGATCGCCCCACCGATCAGACAAAGAGTCACAACGAGCCAGATGGATACCTCGACGGCGATGCGCTGCTTGTTGTGGCCAGGCGTCCACATCTCGAGGCTGGCTGTACCGCGCCAGGTAGGTTCGAGGAAGACCGTAGCGGTGCCGTCGTTGCGTTTCGAGGGTCGTGTCCCGAACGAAAAGAAGAACTCATGGAGTAGTGTTGGGAGGAGAGAAAACGTTTCAAGGGAACCCTCAGGGCTGATTGTCAAGATCTACCCACTGCCCATTGATTTGAACCTCTATTCTCGTAATGGGGTGAACCTCCCATACCGTGGCTCTCTGTGTGCCGATTACACCCATATGCTCAGTGTCATACATCAACCAACCGCTGATTCTAACTTGCGTCTGCGAATCGACAAATGGAGCCAGCATGAGCGTCGTCCACTTGTGTTGCGGTCGGGTACGCGGCGTGGTTTCAACGATGATTGCGCTACTGATCTGCTGCGCTGGTGAGGAAGTGAGGTAAATATGCCAATCAACCTCGTTGTCGGCAGTCAAATTGCAATTCGTGGACTCGCCGTTGCCTGTGTTTTCGACTTTGACCTTGTGGGACAGAAATCCAACAACCCTAACGGGCGCGGATACAAAATCGTTGACTCGGCCGGACGGTAGGTTCTTCAGGTCGCTCCAGCCAATGTCAACATAATCAGAGTCCCCCGGGAGATCAGTCCGGTTCTTGCTGTTGTTCAAAGCGATTGCCGTTGGGTTGGTGGTGTTGCCCGTTGGGCCGCAGACTTCGCTGCCGTTCTCAATAAGTGGCTGCCCAATCGCTGTCTTGTTTGCGTTCATGAGCCGTGAAAATAGATCGCCGGACGTGTTTGGAGGAGGCGTGGTTGGTCCTGGTGGATTCGGATGCGGTGTGGGAATCGCTGTGCCTGCAAGAACTTTAATGTTCCGTGCCCAAACCCACCCATCTTTACCATCATCGGTTGTTACATGGTAAAAGCGGTTGATCTGGTCAGGTTCCACCAGAAGAAGTTGGGCTCCAGGCTTGAGCAACTCCACAATGTCGCTGTCGGACGATGCATCGGATCGAAGGTTCACATTGCGCTTGACCACCGCCGTTTGAGCCGTCGCATGACTTGTCCACAATAGACAGAGAACAAGAAAGTGCAGAAAACGTTTCATATCATAGCAGGAACCTCTATTCCATTAGTGAAATCTGTGCGGTAAAGCGTATCAACGATTTTGAGAAGCGCGTCTGGCCTCCGCGATCGCTTCAGCATCGAGGTAGTCGCTCTTGTTCGTCTTCACGTACGGCTTCACATACTGTGCCGGAATCAGCTGCCCCTCAAGTCTCTGTTCCCGCAGGGCTCGGCCAAGAAAATGTGCACCTCCGCAGGTTTCCATGCCAATCAACTCGACGTGTACGTTGAAGGTGAAGCGCAGCGACAGACGTAGCCAGGGTGCGTATGAATTCCTGCACATACGCTGGCGCGCGGTTTTCTCGCAATTGCGCTATCGACCAAGGTATAGAGTCGGGTATGCTTTAGAAACGTTTGGTTGCACATCGCAAAAAAACCAATAGTATCAATACATAGGTACTATAAGCAGCACCCCCAGCCCTTGAACGTATTCGACACTAACGTTTCGGATTACCCTCTGAGCCAATGGCGATAAACCTGCGCTCGACCATGCTTGCCACGATTTGTTCCCTCGGACTCTCTCAGATCACCACGTCGATACTGAGCGCCCAACAACGCCCCCCTGACCTTAGCAAGCTTTCTTCCGAGCAACAGGAGATGATCGCTAGCGCCTGTAACGTCGCCAGACAATTCAATCGTCCGGCCAAGTACTACAGGTGTCTGCGTGACCAGCTTGGGGCGCTGCGAAACTCCTCTGGAGAGCCTGATCTCAGTGATCTGTCGCCCGAGCAACAGGAGATGATCGCTAGCGCCTGCAACGTCGCCAGACAATTCAATGGTCCGGCTAAGTACTACGGGTGCCTGCGTGACCAGCTTGGGGCGCTGCGAAACTCCGCTGAGCCTGACCTCAGTGATCTGTCGCCCGAGCAACAGGAGATGATCTTTAACGCCTGTCGCGTCGCCAGACAATTCATTGGTCCGGCTAGCTATTACAACTGCCTGCGCAGCCAGCGTGCCGGTCTTGCAGCCCAGATAGCTCCCGTCACCGACCCTGGGACCCCTACGGTTTCCCCACCTACGCAGCAACCTACCTCGACTTCCCCCAAGACCGGTAGTGGGGCCACCCCAGGGCTGCAGACAAACCCCGGGATACCAATTAACCTTCTAATAGTATTCGCTGCGGTGATTTTCCTTGCTTTTCTGCAAGAAATCGCAAGGAGAGGGAAGAAGTGTTTTACTTGCGGTGCCCGAACAACAAATGCGACTCAGATCTGTGATTCCTGTCAGGAGCGGGCAAGAGCCGAAGAGAATCGGCGTCGGGAGGAGCAAACGCCGGGCGTCAGCTTCAATCCCTATGAAGTGCTTGGCGTCTCGCTGGGCGCATCACGGGAGGAAATTAGGTCAGCTTATCGCGACCTCATTGCCAGATATCATCCTGACAAGGTTTCGCATTTAGGTCAGGAATTTGAGGCAATCGCGAGGGAGAAAACACTGACAATCAACCGCGCCTATGAGATGCTAACGAGTCTTTGAAGGGTCAGTTTCGTCCCCCTTCGGAGGACACGCGTCAAAATGCAACTGTGGGGACTTTTGTGGGGACTCCTTCCACAAACCAGTCAATTTCGCCATCCGGCACATTGTCAAGCTCTGCGGGCTACCGCCGCCAGAGATGGGTTGGAAGTCCAGTGGCAGGAGCATGAACTCGGCAGCTATCCGACTATCGTTCTGCTCTGGGAAGACGCCATGCGCGGAACACCGTGGAATTATCTCGAAAGGTGTCTGGTGGCGCTTACGGCTTACGAAAATGGTCGCGAACTTCCTCTCGGCTGGTCGATGCCGCCCGTCTGTTCGGAAGTGGACTCAGATAGTGCTCGCTTCGATCCTGACAGGGCACCGCTCGACCCACCGGAGACGCTCGACGTCTTCGAAAACCAGCGCTACATAAGCAAACTCATTCAGTGGGGTCTGGAAGCCTCCGAGCGCAGACGAAGTCGGCCGCATTTGGTCGAGCGCGATGACGACGAGCCAAAGGAATCCTAACTAGACGGGAACGGCAAATTTTGGAGCGTCGGGAATGCTGGTGGGAGATTTCTTGGTTGGACAACACTAGCAAAATCACTCGTTTTTGCCGCACCAGCTGGCGTCGTAAAACCACGCCAGCCGTTCCGGACAGAGGATGACCATTCGAGATTTCGAAGATGGCGAGATTGTTGCGAGTGGCGGTACATCTTCGGTTAGCTTCTCGAGGTATTCTTTCCAGAACCAACCAGCGTGCGCCGTTGCAAATCCGGGCAGGCTAGAAAACTGTACAGAAAGGACCGTTTCGACAACTGGCGGCGCATCGAACTTTGGACGAATCCGAGTCATTGGGCGTACTAATTAGATCCAAGGTTCCTCATGTTTTATTGTACCAGCCAAGCAGCCCTTGTTGACTGACCTGTTTGCTGAGGAAGATTAACACATCCCGAACTGAGGCCATCGATATTCTGTAGCCCACGTAGCCCAATTAGGACTTCCAGGGATTCCCGGCCCATGTCGGCCTGGGCGTTCTTTACCGTGAGCCGGGCGTAGTACAGAGGATCAATGAGCCGGTTAGGGCTCGGTGGGTTCGTTTTGCAAAATCACTTTCTCTTGCCGCTACGCGACCTCAACCCTTTCGACAGCATCTTGTTGATCCTCCGGCGGGTTGGTGTCGGCGCCAGGGTTGTTCGCACCCTGCTTCCTGAGTTCCCCCTCGTTGGATTCAGGAGATGGCGGAGCCGCCCCTGCGTTCATTGACCGGGCGATAACTAATTCATAAGACGAGCAAAGGTTTTTGGCACTTTCTCCCGTACCTTCTGGCAAAAGGTACTCTAGTGAACCTCGCCCTGCAGCGCGCGAAGAAAACGAGAGCGTTCCTTGCGGAGTTGGGTATTAAGCCTGAAAGCGCTGGCCGTGTCCCTGAAAGCGGCCGTGGAAGCTCTGCTCAAGTGCATGCCACAATCTAAACCCGACGCCAGGACGCCAGAGCTTTTTGAGAAGGCCGGCGTCATCACGAAAAGGACAGGGCAAAAGGCGTTGGCAGCGATGCTTCAGGCCGGGGCGATCGAGCGGATCGGCACTGGACTGGCTGGCAGGCCATACCGCTACTGGCGGAAAGGTCGCTGAGAAATGACAAAACAGTGACAACGTCCTGACAATCTTCTCTTCGGACTTCCTTAAACTGAGGATCACGTCGATACGGCCCGGTCATCGCTCTTTCCTCACAGCGGAACCGGCGCGGCGCCGCAATCCACCCCAGAAGGCGCCTGTGGGATTGCGCTCTTAGCTATAACGGGGCGAGTTTCGGATTTGGGGGTACATATGCCACGACACATGAGTAGCTTCATACCGCGTCGTACTTTGCGTCGCCTGATCTTGTCCGCGGGCCTTCTCGGCCCTGCAGGCTGCGGCGGTTATAGCCCGCCTTCTCAGCCGCCACCACCACCAACTTCCGTAACCATCTCTCCCTCAAGCGCCAGCGTGGCCGCCGGCGGAAACCAAAATTTTACCGCTACAGTCGCTAATGACTACCTGAACAGAGGCGTTACCTGGGCGCTCTCCGGCTCAGGTTGCAACGGGCCCGCTTGCGGTTCGCTCACCAACGTGGCCACGAGTTCGGCTACCTACAATGCGCCCGCCACCGTTCCGAGTCCCGCCACCCTGTCGCTCACAGCGACCTCGATCAGCGACACCATGAAGAGTTCCACTGCTATGATCACCGTGACGTCGGCTGCGGCTCCGGCAGTCTCGGCAGTGTCCGCCTCGATGACGCTGCCATTGATCGCAGGCACTACCGCCGGAACCCTCATGTTCTCCAACACACCGTTGCTGTTGCCCGCAGGCAGCAGCGAACCTGAAATCGCGTTCAATGGACATTTCATGGCAATAACGTCATTGGGCTGGTTGTTCCCCTTCGGAACGCAACTTTG
>QHYH01000130.1 GCA_003223215.1 Acidobacteriota bacterium | reverse complement strand
ACCTTGGACAAATTTCATCTTCCGATCCGTTACCACGTCCAGTAGCAGACCCACAAGAAATTTTCTTAAAACGCGCAAAAAGCTGATCGTTTGCTAAGACCTCTGCCCTTGACAATCAGGATGAGAAGCGTATGCTCCTCTTGTTTGCCAGGGGAAAGGCCAATGCCTAACAAACCGAGTGATCTCGTGCAAGGCACGCTAGATATGCTCCTTTTGAAGACGCTGGCGCTCGACCAATGCACGGGTACGGCATCTCCGTCCGAATCGAACAGATGAGCCGGGGCGTTTTTCGCCTGAATGCAGGCTCGCTGTTTCTCGCTATTCAGCGGCTCGAAAGAGCTGGACTGATCAAGGGAGAATGGAAAGAAACGGAGAACAGCAGACGAGCAAAGTACTACGCTCTGACCGAACAAGGGCAAAAGAGGCTCAGCAGCGAAACGCGAGAATGGGGCAAGCAAGTGGCGGCGATCGCGAGGATTCTGGAGGCCTCGTAAGGCGAAGTCATGTCCTTACTGCGAAACATAGCAAGCGGGCTTCGCTCGCTGCTCGAAAAAAAACGGGCGGCGGGAGAGCTGGACGAACAGCTGTACGGCTTCCTTGCGATGGCGGCCGAAGAAAAGACCAAGCAGGGGATGACCCCCAAGGAAGCTCTTCGGGCAGTACGCTTGGAGCGGGGGACTCTCGAGGCCACCAAGGAAATCATCCACTCTGCGGGATGGGCGTTTCTTTTGGAGACGTGCTGGCAAGACTTTTGCTACGGTTTGCGCGCACTGAGGAAATCGCCAGGATTCGCAGTTCTTGCGGTGCTGATCCTGGCGTTGGGTATTGGCGCCAATACTGCGGTTTTTAGCGTTGTGCATGCAGTGCTGCTTCGTCCGCTGCCCTACAACGATCCCGACCGACTGGCCATGCTGTGGGTCAGCGACACGCGGTCGGTTGGTTGGGCGGTCTCCGACGGAAGCACAAGTTACCAGGACTACCTCGAATGGCGGCGTCAGGTACATTCCTTTCAGGACCTGGCTGTCTTCTATAAACGGGGCTGGTCCGTGGTTACTCTCACTGGCGAGGAACCGAAGAAGGTCCAAGGCGCGTTCGTATCGTCGAATTTCTTTCCGTTGATGGGCGTTCCACCGCTCCTTGGCCGCGCCTTTACCGAGGAAGAGTTGCGGCGCCGCGAACGGCTGATCGTTCTGAGTTATGGAGTCTGGCAATCGCGCTTCGGCGGATCGCCCGAAGCCTTAGGGCAAAAGCTTTATATTGACGGCAAGCCATGGCAAGTCGTGGGTGTTATGCCGCCAGAGTTCCGCTTTCCTTTCCTCGCCGGCAATTGGGAAGACCACATTGAGGACGAAGTCCAGCTGTGGGCGCCGCTGACAACCAATCCATCCGATGAGCCATCGGCGAGCGGCTCATTGAACGTGACGCGCTCACCGGGCAAGGCCCGATTCCAAGTGGTGGGAAGACTGAAGCCGACCGTCAGTATCGGTACGGCGCAAAACGAGATGGACACCATTGCCGGGCGGCTGGCGGGCGAGTATCCAGACTCCAACAAGACATTGGGCGTGCGGGTACGGCGACTCGACGAATACATCGCCGGCGAGATGCGCCGGCCGCTATTGCTGTTGTCCCTCTGCGTCTTGCTGCTGTTGCTTATTGCGTGCACGAATCTCGCTACGCTGTCACTGGCGCGTGGTGTCGCACGGGCACGGGAGTTGGCGGTGCGCGCGGCCATCGGGGCCACGCGAATGCGGCTCGTTCGGCAGCTGCTGACCGAGTCGGCGCTCCTGGCGATTCTTGCCGGCGGCACGGGTTTGCTACTCGCAGGGCCCACCGTTCGTCTGATCGTTGCGCTGTCGCCCGTGAACATCCCCCGGCTCGATGAGACCCGCATGGATGCCGCCGTGTTGGCTTTCAGCTTTTTGCTCGCGCTGCTTTGCAGCCTGGCGTTTGGATTGGTGCCGGCGCGACGATTCTCAGCAGGCGATCCACACGAATTGCTGAAGACCGGGCAGCAAAGCACAGCCACCAACACGCTGCCAATGCAGGGGTTGCTCGTCGGCGCGCAGTTTGCGCTCTCGCTCGTCTTGCTCGTGAACGCAGGCCTGTTGATTCGCAGTTTCGTGAAAGTGCTCGAAATAGACCCCGGATTTCGGCCCGATCACATCCTTACGGTCAGGATGCTCGTTAGCGATCCGGACGCAGCTCCTCGCGGCCGCATCGCCGATTATTACCAGCGCGTGCTCGAACGGCTGCGGCAAATCCCGGGAGTGCAAGCGGCAGGTACTGTCAGCAACATCTTTTTTCGCGAGGAGAACCGGAATCATGCACTCCGCCAGGTGGAGGGACATCCCGCCGAGCCCGAAGCGAATTGGACGCCGCTCGTTTGGGCACAGATTGGCGGCGACTATTTTCGCGCCATGGGAATCCCCCTGCTCAAGGGCAGATACTTCCATTCACTGGATGGGCCGGGCTCTCCTCCCGTGGCCATCGTTAATCAGACGCTGGCGAAACGCTACTGGCCGGGCGAAGATCCTATCGGCAAACGGCTAAAGGGATTCGATCCGCGTGGACAGAATGACGACTGGGTGACCGTTGTCGGGCTTGTTGCGGATATGCGCAGCCATGGTCTCGAACGGGCGCCGATGGCGGAAATTTATGAAGCTCAGGCGCAGAGTGGCGAAGCTACGCCCAATCTCGTGGTGCGCACCTCCTCCGGCCCGGTCTTGCCGGCCGAGACCATTCGCGCCACTCTCCGTTCGCTCGATAAGGGTGTCATTCTCTCCGGCATCGAAACCATGCAGGACGTACTCCATGAGCAGACAGCACCGAGGCGGTTTCAGGCGTGGCTGATGGGACTGTTTTCTTCGCTTGCGCTGCTGCTGGCCGCGGCAGGCGTCTACGGAGTGATCCATTACTTTGTTGCGCAGCGCATTCCGGAGATCGGCATTCGAATGGCCTTTGGCGCAAGCCGCAAAGACATTGTTGTGCTTCTTTTGCGCCGTGCCGTGCGCTTCGCCGGCACGGGACTCGCCGTCGGGCTGGCGCTAGCGTATTGGTCAGCGTCGCTGCTCAAGAAAATGCTGTTTGGCATTACCGATACAGACCCCTTGAGTTTTGTCGGCGCTCTCTCGTTGCTCGTGCTGGCCGCTCTGGCGGCCACGTACTTCCCGGCGCGGCGCGCGACACGCGTCGATCCGATGGTGGCACTTCGTTACGAGTAACTCATGGCTCTCGGAGAGCCACAACGAAGGATGAAAATGGACCCAGGCACCTATGCTTTGTTTTCAACGCGATAGGCAGCTATTTTCATAGGAGTGACCCGCGCTGGAATCTTGGAGACGCGGAGCAGCCAGCTCGGGCTCAGTGCGAGAACTTTGCAGGCGTCTTAAGCGGGTGAGCGATGTCCTTGCTGCGAAATGTTGTAAGCGGGCTGCGGTCGCTTTTCAGAAGGGAGCAAGTCGACCGGGACTTGGATGAGGAATTGCGCGCCTACATGGAGATGGCAGAGGATGGGAAGATGAATCAGGGGATGAGCCGCAAGGATGCGATGCGAGCGGTGCGGCTAGAGCAGGGCCATCTCGAAGGTGCAAAGGAAGTCGTCCGCTCTGCCGCCTGGGAATCGCTTGTGGAAACCTTCCTGCAGGACCTGCGCTACGGGCTGCGCGTACTCCGCAAAAATCCCGGCTTCACAACCGCTGCCATACTGGCCATTGCCCTGGGTGTCGGAATCAACGTCGGCATCTTTTCGGTGCTGAACGGAGCTATGCTGCGTCTGCTCGCGATTCCCCGCGCAGAACAGATCGTGAGCGTGGACCAGGTTTTCCATGGACAGTTCCAGCGCGACACTCACGGGGAAACCAGCATGTTCTCCTACGCGGAATACCTCGACTACCGCGATCACAATGAGGTCTTTTCGGGTCTCTTGGCCTACGAGCCTTTTATCGAAGCAACCCTTGCCGGCGGCAAGTTGCAGCGGCTTTTGGGGACCGCAGCCACTTGCAACTATTTCGAAGTTTTGAACGAGCATCCGGCACACGGCCGGGGTTTTGTCAGTTCCGACTGCGCCGCTCCGGGCGAAAACGCTGTCGTGGTGATCAGCGATGGGTTATGGCAGGGGACATTTGAAGGCGACCCTTCACTCGTAGGCAAGCGAATCCTCCTGAACCGAGCGGCGTTTACCGTGATTGGCATTACGCGCCCAGGATTTACAGGCACCGAGCCATTCCCGAGTGCGTTCTGGGCGCCCCTGACCATGCAAAAAGCTCTGGACTCAGGGCGCGATTACTTGACCAGTGACAATGTAAGCTGGCTGGCGATGCTGGGACGGATGCGGCCTGGCGTGACGATGGAGCAGGTGCGCGCGGACCTCGGCGTCATCGCCGGACGCACTGACCAACTATATCCTGGACGCACTACTTCGCTAGCCCTCAGCATAGGAACATTCTTCAACAGAGCGGACGAGCGGGAACTCCTGATCCCGGTCGCCTCGGTAATCTTCGGCGCTTTCGGACTCGTGCTGTTGATTGCTTGCGCGAACGTTGCCAATCTTCTGCTCGCGCGAGCTTCCGTGCGCCACAAAGAGATGGCGCTCCGGCTGTCCATCGGCGCCGGCCGGGGGCGTCTCGTGCGGCAATTGTTGACGGAGAGCCTCCTCCTTTCCTTGACGGGAGGGGCGCTCGGATCGGTGCTTGCGTTCGGGTCCTTCGCGAGCATCACGCGGTTCGTGGTATCTCACCTGCCGCATCAGTTTTCAACTCTCAGAGTGAACGTTGCGCCGGACTTTCGGGTACTGGCCTACGGGCTGACGCTGACCGTTTTTACCGGAGTTATGTTTGGGCTGATTCCGGCTTTGAAGAGTTCGCGGCTAGACTTGAATACTGCTTTGAAGGAAGACAGTCCATATTCCGACGATGGCAAAAAGAGCGGACTCTTGCGCAGCGGCTGGTGGGAGCGCAGATCGCCGGGTGCATGATCCTGCTGTTGGCGGCCGGACTCCTGTTGCGCGGACTTTATTGCGCCCAGACGGTCAATCCTGGATTCGACGTGAACGACCTCGCGGGGGCATTCCTCAACCTTCGAGCGCAGGGCTACGATGAAAGCCGCGCGCCTGCGTTTGTACAACGCTTGCGCGAGCGGATCGCAGGCCTCCCCGGAGTGATCGAGATTGCGCAAGCGGAGTGCGCCCCGCTGAGCCACGACCGGAGCGCTGGCGACTTCACGGTTTCCGGCCGCGACGATAAAGTGGAGATCGAATACAATCACGTTTCGCCAGAATACTTCTCCGTTGTTGGGATTCCCATTGCGCGTGGCCGTGGCTTCGCGCAAGCCGATGCGCGCGACGATGCCTCGGTGATCATCGTCACGGAATCAACGGCTCGGCGTCTGTGGCCGGGCGAAGATCCACTGGGGAAACGATTACTCCGCGGCGGGCATCAAGATACGGTGATCGGAGTGGCCAAGGACGCGCAAGTTTCCCATCTCAGCGAGCTCAGCTCCCCGTACCTTTATTTTCCGGCCGGGCCACGGGATAACGTGCGCACTTATGTGCTGGTACGCTTCTCTGGTCGTTTCATGCCGATCAGCAAAGCCATTCGCGAGGCGGTCGCGTCGCTTGATGCCGACGTCCTGTCGACATGAACACGGTCGAAGACTACCTCGAAGTCTGGCGGATTCCCTCGCGCATTGTAGCCGCGCTGTCTACCGGGCTAGCCGCCCTGGCTTTGCTGCTTGGCTCGATCGGCGTCTATGCAATGGCGTCGTACCGGGTTAGCCGATGCGTGCGTGAGATCGGCATCCGCATGGCACTCGGCGCTGATGGCAGCGAGGTCATGAGCCCTGTGCTCCGGCAGGCAATGCGCCCGGTGCTGCTCGGCGGGCTGGCGGGCGTGGCCGGATGTGCTGCTGTGTCCCGAGTGCTCTCCAACATGCTTTTTGGTGTCAGCGCATATGACCCTATCGCCTTCACTTCCGCGCTTTTCCTGCTGCTGGTTGTGGCCTTGGTCGCGAGTTACATCCCGGCGCGGCGTGCAACACGCGTCGATCCGATCCTCGCCTTGCGGTACGAATAATCCGTCGCGAATGTTGACGCAGGTAGCACCCAGGGCGAGAAATTTGCAGGCGTCCTCGAGAATCCGTAAGTGGCAATAGACGAATAGAGTTAGCGGTTTCTCTTCCGGTTTTTTTCTTCCATGACGAGATCCATCCGCGTGGCATGTCCTGAGATTCCCGAGCGGTAACACTCTTTTGGCCATTCCGTCTAAGACCATTAATGATTCCCGACCGGGAATATCTGTTGAAGGTTGAGCTCTCCCGCATGAAGTCGCCGAGCGTATGACGCCCAGATCCGCAAACGGTGCGAAGCGACTCCGAAGCGCTTTCGCGATTGAGCTAAGCAACGTTTCCAATTTCTTCAATCAGGTAAACCGCTGCACAGTTCCGATCCTGTCCTGATCAGCTACAGAAACTAGTGATGCTTCGATCGAAGATAACTAGCCCCTGGTAATACAACATCGATGTATACTCTCGGCAATCAGACAGCCCAGACAGAAACTCCAGCGTATCGCGGATTTTTGAAATTTTGCGTGCAGTGATTTCGTATCTTTGAAAAAGCCCCCTTGATTACAGCAAGCCATGCAGGCGAGGTACAAGTATGGGTGAAGGAACTCCTGCGGTTGCTTCGTTTCATCCTCACGAACAATCCTGGAACTCTCATGCCCGATCATGTTGTAGTTGACGTCAAGACCGGATTCTCGCGATTCGCCTGAACCGGCCGGAGAAGACGAACGCCCTCTCCAAGTGTAGACGGGTTGACCGAGGCATTGACGAACGCGGATGGCGATCCCGCCGTCCGCGTTCCTGCTGATCGCCGGAGCGCCGGATTGCTTCACCAGGGGAATGATCTGGCGGACTTTGCCGCCAAGCCGAGGCAGGTGTCGCCCGCCATCCGTTACCTGAAAACGCTCGCGACCTCTTCGCAGCTTGTGGTGGCCGCCGTTGCGGGAGCGGCCATCGGCATCGGTACGACGATGCTGTTGCACTGCGATCTGGTGTACGCCGCGAGCGCGCGGTTCCAGCTTCCGTTCGTGAGCGTGGGTTTGTGCCCGGAAGCCGCGTCGGAGCGTCCTGTTGCCGACGCTCGTGAGTACTCACCGCGCCGCCGAACTGCTGCTGTTCGGCGAGAGATTCGGCGCGGAAGCGGCGCGCGATCTGGACAGCGTGAATCCTGTCGTCGCCGATGCGGATCTGCTCGCTACGGCAAAGGCGCAACAACTGGCGCAAAAACCTCCCCGAGCGCTGCGGACGACCAAGATGCTTCTCAAATGTGGTCAGGCCGAGGTCATCAAGCAAGCCATATCGCGCGAAGGCGAGCAATTTGCGGCGTTGCTCGAGAGGGAAGCAAAGCCAAATGAACGGAGGAGATGTCCAATGATGAAAAAAGCCGTAATCCTGGTCCTTGCGATCATGGTCTCAGTGACCTGCAGTCCCGCTCGTACTCAAGCACCGCGTCCAGCTCGGAAACACAAGAATCCACCGCCTACACCGAATACCGTGGACCCCCAACTTGTCGACAAACTTGCTGCCGCAAAAAAGCCAGCCGTAGGGCAGCCGCTGGTCATCGAGGGGAGCACGGTATGCGGACCGAGAGGCAATGCTGCTGACACAAAGATGCAAGAGCTAAACAATAACAAGAACCGGACCGATGAACCGGCGGACGGCGATTTAATCCCGATTAGTTGGGATGACTTGAACAACTTGCCTGCTGACAGGGTGAACGATATTCAAGGCGCTCCGGTGTCTGTCGTCGGATATCTTTCAATCCGCGTGAAGCAACAAACGGGGGCACCCGGTGAAACGACGAACTGCAACCTTTTGAACCCCGACGAAGTGGATTGGCACATGTATCTTACGAAGGGACCAAGGCAGCCGATTAACACCGCGATCATCGTCGAGACCACTCCTCGGGTGCGCCCGAATCACAAGTGGACGACGCAAATGGTGGCAGCTTACGTCAACCAGATGAAACAGCTTCGTATCAGCGGCTGGCTCATGTATGACTTCCAGCATCTCGACGTAGTAGGACGGGACCGCGGAACAGTTTGGGAAGTACATCCCATAACGAAGATTGAAGTCCAAGACCAGGCAGGGAATTGGGCAAATCTCGAACAGTAACCCTCGCCAAGGATTTTAGTGGAGGCTTTGAACAGTCCAGATTCCAAGGGCGAGATGGACTCCTAAGATCGTCCGAAGCCTTTGAGCGGTGTCGGCTGTCGTCCACTATTCGAGTTTTATCTGCTTGGGATCGGAAACGACAATCTCCGGCAAACCCGCATAGGCGGTGATCTTTTCCGCTCACGCAGATTTGCTTTCCTTTGTAGTCTTCCTCTGGCTTTCCAAACTTGCTTCGGTTTTCAGTCCAAATCACTACAGTAAAGATTGGCTTCGGATACGGTTTGTCCAAATTGAGAAACGTTGGGTGTCCTTTCGAAGACTCCGCATACCTGGCGCTAACCACCTCGCCGCAAACGGTCGCCGTCTCGCCAAAGTGCTGTTTCGCCTCGGCTGCGGTTAGCTTCTTCTGGGCACTGACT
This sequence comes from Acidobacteriota bacterium, assembly GCA_003223215.1. Taxonomy (GTDB): domain Bacteria; phylum Acidobacteriota; class Terriglobia; order Acidiferrales; family UBA7541; genus Acidiferrum. The sequence goes on along the minus strand of QHYH01000130.1, from coordinate 46,436 downwards.
GGACTCGCGAGGATGAAGCCCAAGAAGAAAATTTGCAAAGGGCGATGCGCGAATTTAGTCATACAAGCCCCCAAAGCTAGTTCCGTTCAGGCTATACCAGAGATCGCATGATCCTTTGCTCTTGTGCCCTATGAGAGACGAGGGAGCGGAAAGAAGCAGAGTTTTTCGGGCTGCTTATCGGCCACAGACTCCGGGACATCCGCGAGGCGAAAAATCTGGAGCCAAGACAGAATTCGAAGGGCGACAGGTTTGGTGAGGCGCCACCTCTTCTCGCTTCGAAAACGGTCATAGCCTCTCGAGCGTGGAAACCTTACAAAAGCGGGCTGGCGCTTGGGGTACGCCGTTCGATCAAGTCTTCTACGAAGGAGGAGCCTCCCCCTGAACTCGGCGAAGGTCTCCCGAGCTGTTTCGGATAGGAAACCGAGAGAAGTAGGTAATTGACAACCCGCCGCGACAGCATATAACGTCTTTGCTGTCCCCTTTCTATATATATTTCGCCCAGCTTTCATCTTTCCTGGTCGGAAGGGTATTCCGGGTGAGGCAAGGATCAAGGATGGGTCGCCGTGTCAGAAACCAAAACCATTCTTTACATCGATGACAAGCGAGATTCGCTTGATGTCTTTCGCGCCCACTTCGAGAAAAGTGGCGACAAACTCTTGACTGCCGCAACGGGAAAAGAAGGACTCGAACTCCTGGCGGGAAACAGAGTGGACGCCGTCGTTTTGGATTATCAGATGCCCGGCATGTCGGGTGGGGCGGTATTGCAGATAGTCAAGAGGGTCGCGCCCGGACTGCCGGTCCTCGTCCTCGCTGAACGGTCAATGTTCGTCCCGCAGGATGTCCGAAACGTGACGACCGTGGTTCCCACCAGGGGCATGTCGACATCCAAGCTGGTGCGAGCTGTTGAGACAATCTGCGAAACTAGAATTGCGAAAAGCTTGCGGCGCGGTGCAGCGTCAGCGTAGGCTCGGCGAACCTGCACCCTCTCTAGAGCCTGCCCGGGCGAAGCCTCGCTTGTCCAATCGAGGAAAAGCATCTTCGGAGCCGCCGCCCCAGGTTTTCCTCTTGAGCTCGGCGCGGGATTAACTATTCGGAGACATCGCTGATTGCGGATAGATCCGGTTTGCGCAGGGTTCGCTATGCTTCTACTTACCAGCCGGTAGGATTTGCCCCTCTCGGACCGAACCGTGAACAAAAATTTGTCTCTTCTAGCCATCGGCATCGTGGCAGCGATTTCCGGCTGCGGCGGTGGGAGTTCGCCGGGGCCGCAGTCCGTCTCCGTTACGCTTTCGACTATGCCTCCGGCGTGGCTTGCGACGGCTGGCACGGCGAGCGTGGCGGCCACAGTCCAAAATGATCCGGCCACTCGGGGAGTGAATTGGAGCTGCACTCCTGCGACCGCGTGCGGTGCTTTCAGTCCGACTTCAACACCGAGCAGTAGCATGACGACGTACACCGCGCCGGCAACGGTGCCGACCGGCGGCAGTGTAACCATCGTCGCGACTTCCCTAACCGATGCGTCCAAGAGTGCCAGCGCGGTGGTCGTTATTTCCGGAACCGCGTCAAATACCACGCTGAAAGGCCAGTATGCCTTTTTGATTAGGGCACCAACCGGAAATTCGGCGGACCGGGGTACCACCACGTTTGCCGGGAGCGTGAATGTCGATGGGAATGGGAATATTTTAGGCGGGATGGAGGACATTGTTTCCACCATTTATCGGGATCAAGGGGATCCCATTCTCGCGACCTCCGTTGACCCGGTCTCGTCCTATGCCGTTGATTCGAGCGGGCACGGCACAATGACGATTCACACGCAGAATGGGGAAACTCTAAGCTTCAGTTTTGTTCTTACCTCCGCCTCGCATGCGGTGATCATAGAGACAGGCGGCAGCCCGGGGAGCGGGACCTTGGACTTGCAGTCGGGAAACTTTGCCACGTCACAAATCGTCGGCGGGTATTCCTTCACCGTGGAGGGAGTCGACACTGCGATTCCGCCGACAGCGAAGGTCGCCTTTGGCGGCGTCTTCAGCTCTGATGGTCAAGGGAACATCACCGGTGGAACGCTCGACACCAATATCGGCGGCACCGTTACCTCGCAGGCTTTTACCGGGAGTCTCTACCAAGCACCGGACCCTAACGGCCGCGGGAGATTCACTGTCGTTCCCATGCCGGGGATAACCAGGTCTTTTACATTTTATATGATCTCTTCGAAGGTGCTTCGGCTGTTCGAGGATGACAACGTGGATTTAACAGGTGGAAGCGCCTATGCCCAGGGCGCCGCAGCCGCAACCCTTTCGGGGAAATTTGTTTTCGAACATTCCGGCTGGAGTTCCACGGGGCGAGCGGTAGCAGCCGGACAATTGACCGCAGACGGGGTCGGCAGTATCAGCGGCGGCGTCTCGGACGCAAACGTGGGCGGAGCGGCACCTACGACTCCGAGCGTCGCCCAAGCTGTTAACGGCACCTTTGCGTTTAACAAGAGCCTGGAGGGCACGCTCAATCTGACAGACGCAGCGGGAAATTCTACTTTCAACGTTTACATGGTCGATCCGTCCCTCAATGTTCTCGATCCCAGCTCTTCAAACAGCGGAGGCGGCGCGTTGCTGCTGCAGACGGACGCAAACATCATAGGAACAGGCCGCTTCATTCCTCAAATCTCCTCGACTCCCGCTGCGATTGCGGGAAATCAAGGGCTCAACCTCGAGAATTCGATTGCCGCTTCAACTCCGAATGAACTGGATCTGGTTGGCGTGGTAACCAGCGACGGTTCCGGAAACTTGATCAATGGCGTAGCGGATTTTGATCAAAGCACGTCCGCGAATACCGTCGGGCCCTTCACCGGCACCTTCGCCGCGGACGCTGCCCATCCCGGCCGCTTCACTGGGAGTTTCAACATCCCGACGCCAACGGGCGGGTATCCGTTCATTCCACCGTCGGTGACCACCTTCAACATCTCGTTCTACCAGGTGAGCGGTACGCAAATTCTTCTGATCCAAACCGACAATACCGCGAACGTGTCTGGGTACCTACTTCAGCAGCGCCTACCCTAGATGAGCAGTACGGTTTTCTAGGCGCAGCGAACAGGGCAGACCGCTGGGTCTTCGAAGCGTCTGGGCCCAACCCGGTGTCGCGACGGTATCTTGCGGTAGGATCTTCGAGATACCTCATCCAAAGATGTTTACGTTCAGGAATTCATTGCGGAATTTGCCGTTCGGATCGTAGGTCTTACACAACTCAATAAACTCAGGCATCTTTTTGTAGATGGATTTCAGTTCCGCAGGGGAAATCGTAAACAGCTTTCCCCAGTGCGGACGAGCCTTGAATGGTGCAAGTTCGTTTTCAATGACCGGCAGCAATTTTCTAACCGCAGGCCAATCCTGCTTCCAGGTGAAGTGAATGGTGACGCAAGGTTGTTGGTAGCAGGGGCTCATCCAAAGATTGTCCGCAGCAATGGTGCGGATTTCTGTAATCAACAGATGTGGGCTCACTTGTTCATGGAGTCGCTCAACAGCCAAAATGGCTTCAACGGCGTGATGGCGAGGCACAAAATACTCTGACTGCAATTCCTTCCCGGCGCTGGGGGTGAAACCCATGCGAAAGTGTGGAAGCCGCTCGTACCAGGGGCCCGGAACACCCATCTGCTCGGTACAGTTTTCCGCGGAGAGCGCCGCAATAGGATGAAAATTTCGGGTCGCCCCCTTCGCTCCGAAAAATTCGGGCGCGGGAGCAAAAGCTTGTCCTTCCTCCACGCGGCTTTTGATCCACAACTCGTTGACATTCTTGTTCCGCCAATCCGTGAACAGACTGACGCTGTAGGCGCTGGATTCGATGGCCTCAAAGTGGTCCTTTACTTGATCCAAGGGCATGTTCAAGTAAACGTACTGCCGCATCATGTAGGCCGGCTGAATGTCGAGTGTGACCTTGGTGATGACGCCGAGCGCGCCCAGCCCGACAACGGCTCCTAAGAATTTCTCGCCGTCCTTCTGCCGGGAAAGCTGAATCGTGTCGCCGCCGGCAGTAATCAGTTCGAGAGCCGAGACTGCCGTCGCGAGGTTTCCATTCCTGTCGCCGGAACCATGAGTTGCGGTGCTCGAAGAACCGGCAATGGAAATGTGAGGCAACGAGGCCAAATTGTGTAACGCAAATCCCTGTTCATGAAGAAGCGGGCACAAATGCCCGTAAGTCATACTCCCGTCGACGGTTACGGTGCGCTCCGCCGCGTTCACAGACAGAAGCTCATCCGCGGGCTTTAAGGACAGGAACTCCGTGGTGCTGTCGGCTATCTTGTTAAAGCAGTGACGCGTTCCCAGCACTTTCAACTTCGCCTGTTTCCCGACGAAATCCCGCGCCTGTTCCACGGAGCTTGCGGTGTACATATTTTCGGTGCCGTATTCCAAGTTGCCGGCCCAGTTTTTCAGTTTGCTGTCCGGAAGCAGCGTCAGGAGTGGGGAGACAACGGGTGCTGCAGCCATTCCAGAGAAAAGTTTGATAAACCTTCTTTTGTTCATGGCAAAAGACTCGTTACCGTGGAGTGCGACATCATCGCATTGCCATTCCAGAACGGGAATCCGCGCTCATTGTACACGTGATTCTTTTGCTCGGGAATACACTTGCGGGTGCCGCTGTAGTGATTGACTTGCATGCAGCCATGACCATACTTAGTGCAAAATTTTTCCGGAACGTTTTTCGGGACCTCTTCTACTCGATGCGCTTGATGAGGACCGCGGTGAGGTCGTCTTGCTGCTTCGTACCGTTCGAAAACGCCAGGATGGCATCGTAAAGGCCTTTGATGGTTTGATCCGGCAGCAAGCTGCGCGAGCTGCGAACGGCATCTTCCAGCCGCTGCTTTCCAAATTCTTCCTGCGCTGGGTTTTCAAATTCCACAAAACCATCGGTGATGAGCAGGAGAATGTCGTCTCTTTCGAGTCGGATTTTCGTGGATGGTTGGGAAACGAAATCTGGAAGAATGCCCAAGGGCACGCCTTGCGAATCGATCTCGCGGAAGGAATTTTCAAGTGCGGAGTACAGCAGCAGCGGTCCGTGCCCTGCCGATAAGATTTCCAGTTCCCCTGTGCTTGAAGAGCAGGCGACTCCCACAAAGGTGACAAAACGGCTAGGATCGAGATCGCGGGAAACGCGAGCGTTAATCTGCGTCATCGCGGCGAACAGATCTGTGTGAACGGCAAAGCTGGAACGCGCGTAGGCCCGGCACGCGGCTGCGAGCAGAGCCGGACCGATGCCGTGCCCGGTCACATCGCCAAGCACAATCATGAGGCGGCCGTCGGACATAACGTCCCAGTCGTAAAAATCGCCGCCGGTGTCGTCGGCCGGCTTGTTCCAGCCGGCGATGGCGAACCCGGAAAGGTCCGGCGGCTTTTGCGGAAGCAGCGCCCGCTGGATGTCGCGGGCGGTCCGTAAGTCGTGTTGTACCCGATCGAGCTGGCGGCGCGTTTCTGCCTCCCGCAAAGCAGCTTCGACATGTTTGCGAATCTCCCCGGCAACGCCGCCGGCGATGAAACCGCTCACGAGCAAAATGAACGCATAGAGACTGACGTCGGTTTGCGTGACCGGCGCTGGAGTTCCCGGCCTAGGAGGTACCCAACCAAGGGAAATGGCTGCGGCGAGGTAGGTAAAAGCGGCAGTGATGCCCGCGAGACGACAGATCCAAGGGTCGAGACGCAGAATCGAAAGGATGATGAAAACGAAGAACAGCAGCGTGGCGGGGCTGGCCAAGGGACGATAAGCCGAGGCAAAGTCCGTTGTCGTCAGCCAAGCGACTCCGATGGCGGGCACCGCCGTTTCGAGAACCGTACTAGTGAGCCAGAGGAAGCGAGGGAATTCCTGATCCTTGTGCAGTGCGCGGTTGACCAGGTGTAGCATCGCGTACTCAAAAAGGCCGAGCGCCGCGGCCAGGCTGAAATTCCATGCGACATGCGGGCTGAGGACCGTGGTGTGTAGGAGAAAAACGCGAACGGTCAGAGCCACGAACACTACGCCGAGAAACGCAAGCAAGCCGAAGATGCGTACGCGCTCGCTGCGGAGTTCTGCTGCGTAAAATGCGTGCGAGGAGATCTGACTGTGGCCTATTGGCTGCGCAAGCATGGACTCGTTCCGGCGGTAACGGCCTTAACCAGGCACCGTGGTATTGCACGCGAGCTGGTATTGAACAGGAGTGCTGTGGTCATTTTTGGTTAGCAGTCCTCCGGTAAGTCTCCTGTCGCAAAACGATCGCTGGGAGTGAAGTGCCGACGAACCGACCACGAGGAACTCGTATTTTGCCTTCCATTGGAACTTCATCTTGTCTTTATCAAGAGTAAATTGGATTGCTGTGTTGGCTGGCAAAATGGCTTGCTGAGATGATTTTGGCTGGCGACACTCATATTCGGCAGCAGTTGTACGCACCACATACTGCTGCCACAGCAGATTACTAGATGCCTTCTTATTTTCCTTCTTTGTGCCACGCGGGCGGAATTCGTTGAAATAACAGTGCCAGCCGTCGGCTTTTGAGCAGAAACGCTAAGGGAAGCCATCAAACCCCGAATTGCAAGGCTTAATAGGTTTTGATTCATGTATCGCTTCTCTCGCCGTGGGCCTCGCGCTGAACGCTTGGAGATAATTGGCCCCTTTTTCACGGCAAGGCAATCTGCCAAATTTAAGCGTCAGCTCAAGAAACACGCAGCTGTAAGTACTAACAGTTCTTATTTGTCGAGCCGGGATATACGGTCAAGGCTCAGTAGCGCGCATCCGCCGAAAGGTTCCAACCGATGCTTGATACCATCCTTTTTGTGATACTTGGTCTGCTTGCTTTCTGGGTGTTGACTGCCATTTTTGAGACCATAGCGCTAAAAGACCATCCCTACCTGGCACGAGTTTTCGCGGCGGTGCTTACCATCGTTTCGGCATGTATCGGGACTGGATACCGCCATTGGTGGCAGGTATTGATTGGAATAGGCGCTGCTTTTGCCTACCTCCAGATATTGAAGGAGTCTCACCGCAAATCAGCGGAAAAATCACAGTAAGGAACTCCCGTCCGACGCTTGCCGCAGCCCGATAGACCGCCGGCCATCAACTTGATTGGTTCCCGGACTTTGAATACAAGCTGACCAGTCGTGCGACCAGAACCGCCAGGAAAAGTTGCCCGCCAACGCCTTCGACGATTGCAAGGCCCCGAGCTACATCTGTACGCGGCGCGATGTCGCCATAACCGAGCGTCGCCAGTGTGACGAAGCTGAAGTAGATTGCGCTCGTTTGGGAGAATTCGCCGGGGAAGACAAAGGTGCCAGATTTGATCTGTTCGAGAACCCAATACAAGAGACCGAAGCAAGTGCCAGCGAGCAAATAAGCGCTGAGGGCGGCACACAGATGTTCGGTGTCGACCTTTGTGGCATCCATGGCGAAGCGCAGGGCAGCAACCGCTGCAAGTAACCCGATCAGGGTCCAAATTCCCATCGTCATCGCCGATAAGACCCTATTGCCGAGCCAATCAGTAAGCGGACGCGCCAGCCAGGCAACGATCAGGAGCACCCAGAGAGGGGATCGGCTTCTCACCGTGTCGGCGGGTATTACCGCGGCGAGCAGACTCGCGGCTACGAATGACTCAAACAGCGTTCCACTCAATTTTAGGGCGCTAAGAACCGGAGCTGCCACCATGGTAAGAAGGAGCGTACTGAACAAAATCGAGTAGCGACGGCGCAGGTAGTTTCCCGCGAAATCACGCAGGATATTGTTTCGCTCCCTCTTCATGTTGCGCGTCCCGCAAAGAGATACGGGAAAGGAACAGCCAAATGAAACACTCCTTGTGTTTCTGGAAACAACGGCGTGTTTCTCAAATCTTCTGAATACTCGCGGGAGCCCGATCTAGCCAGGCGATGAACAACTTGTAGCCCACCGACAAAACGATCGCACCAACGAACAATCCGACAATGCCCAATGCCACGAATCCGCCAATCGCGCCGAGGAATACCACCGCGATGGGAACCGCGGCGCCTCGCCCCAACAAAAGAGGCTTTAGCACGTTATCCACCAGGGCGACGATGAGGCACCAAAACATAAAAATCACGGCTTTCGTAACGCTCGAGACTGCAAACATGTAAATCACGCAAGGAACAAGGATAAGCGTCCCCACCTGCAGCACTGCGGCAATTAGAAACACCGTGGCCCACAAGCCGGCGCCCGGCAATCCTGCCACGAGGAAACCAAGGGCCGCGAGAAGCGATTGGATCAGTGCCACGCCGAGAATGCCTGTAGCAACGCTACGGATCGTGGAGCTGGCGAGCCGCTCAAACTCCGTCCCCTGGTCGCCAAATATACGGGTGGCGAATGAGTGCGCGGCTCCCGCAGCGCCTCGGGCGTTGGCAAGAAGGATTCCGGCAACCACCATGGAAAAAGCGAATTGCAGCACCGTGAGACCTATTCCCGCGGAAGCCGAGAGCAGCCAAGGGACGACGGCTTTGATCTGAGGAGCAAAACTCCTTAGTGCGGTGGCTATGTTCGTTGAAGCCAGGCTCCATACACTTTTCAAGGGAACGCCAATCACAGGCCAGGTTTCGATGCTGGCAGGGGGTGGTGGGATGATCGGGGTTCCGTCCTTGAGGTGTGCTGCGAGGGTTTGGATACCCCCAACCAGTGTTCCGGCAAGCAAGACCACCGGACAAACTAAGAAAGCCAAAAGGAGAATGGTAATAACGACTGAGGACAGGACTCCGCGGTCGCGCAAGGCGACCTGCAACTTTCTGTAACTCGGATAAACGGAGATGGCGATGATAATACCCCAGGTAATCAAGGGGAGAAAGGGACGCAAGAAAAGGAAACAGGCGGCAACCAACAGAATGACTAAGCCGACGTGGGTGGACACTTCAACACCGCGATTCACATAGTCCCTATTGTCCACCAGTTGTTCCGTCGTCAAGTCGGTATGCTCTTCGCCCCTCTGACCGTTCCAAAGTTAGAGGGCCAAGGCTGGTTCCCCCACTGGCAGAAATGACAGTTAGACAGGCTCCCCATGGACGATTGGTTTGAACGTATTGGGAATGTAAAGGTCGAGGGAGGAGCGCTTGATGTACAAAACCTGAACTCAGTTCTCGAGGTGTTTATCAAAACGGTATCGAAGATGCCTGGATACATGAGGTGCCAGCCCCGATCCAACATCAAGAGCTTCCGCAACCGTGGGTTAGCGCGAGCATGCGACAGTTAAGCCTGCCCGGGCGTATCCTGGCACTGATTCCGCCATGCCAGCGCAACCCCAATGGAGAAGTGGGAGAGGGATCCGGCCCAGGACTTTGCGTGAGCCCGCGTGAAGCGATAGGGAATCGATGCAGGTGTTGACCTGAGCTGAAGATACTTCCAAAGCAGAACGCCGACGTAGTATGGTATTCGCGGTTGTGCAATTTCAATCGGTCGAGGAGGGTCCTTGATGCGACCGATCATCTGCCGATGGCTTCCGGCCACCGCAATAGTGTTGTGCCTCCCTCCGCTGGGTGCCTGGCAAACGCCGTCGAACCCACCAGAGAAACCGGTAGACTTCAACCGCGACGTTCGCCCCATTCTCTCGGACGCCTGCTTTGCCTGCCATGGCCCCGAAGAGGGCAGCCGCCAGGGCAACTTGCGGCTGGACACCACAGAAAGCGTGTTTGGAGATCGAGACGGGTACCGGATCATCGTGCCTGGCAACAGCGCGGCCAGCCGGCTGTACCAGAGGATCAGCGCTAAGGAACGACGCATGCCACCGGCATCTTCCGGTAGGACGCTGACGCCCAAGGAGATCGAATTAATCCGCGACTGGATCGATCAGGGCGCCAAGTGGCAGTCCCACTGGGCGTTTGATCCGCTGAAGCGACCGGCAACACCAGAGGTCAAAGACAGAAACTGGCCAAAGAATCCAATCGACTATTTCACTCTTGCGCGCTTGGAAGCCGAAGGGCTGAAACCTTCCTTCGAAGCGGACAAGGCCACGCTGCTGCGACGCGTTGCTTTCGATTTGACCGGGTTGCCGCCCACCCCTGCCGAAGTGGATTCCTTTATGGCGGACCACTCTCCCGACGCCTACGAAAAGAGAGTGGATCAGTTGCTCGGGTCGCCACACTACGGTGAGCGCATGGCCATGCAGTGGCTAGATCTAGCGCGTTACGCCGATACTCATGGGTATCACATCGACAGCTTGCGCGAGATGTGGCCGTGGCGGGATTGGGTAATTAACGCCTTCAACCGCAACATGCCTTTCGACGAGTTCACGATCGAGCAACTGGCCGGTGACCTGCTTCCGGGCGCAACGGTCGAGCAGAAAATCGCGAGCGGATTCAACCGCAACAACATGATCAACTTCGAAGGCGGCGCGATACCGGAGGAATATCACGTGGAGTATGTGGTGGACCGCGCGAGCACGACGGCAACGACCTGGCTGGGACTCACCATGGGTTGCGCCCGCTGTCACGATCACAAGTACGATCCGATCAAGCAGAAGGATTTTTATCGATTTTTTGCGTTCTTCAATACCGTCCCTGAGCGCGGCCTCGACGGGTACGAGGGAAATGCCGACCCGGTGCTGCCGTTGCCCACTTTGGAGCAAAAGCGACAGCTGGACGACCTCCATCAGCAGATCGCCAATGTTTTGGCGGCCATGCCTGAGAAAGAGGTTTTGGCTCTGCGGAATGAATGGCAGAAGACACACATCGCCACATTGCCCGAGCCGCCGAGCGATGGGCTCGCGGCCCACTATACGTTCAACGGCGACCTGTCAGACGCCTTGTTGAAACACGATGGAAAACTCGTGCGAGGCGAAGTTGTCTATGAAGACGGGCCAACCGGCAAGACCGCTGAATTCAGTGGCGAAGCGGAAGTCCGCCTGGAGCAAGCTGGAGATTTCGACGCGCGCGAGCCGTTTGCGCTCGGCGTGTGGGTAAATCTCTACGGGTTGAAGAGCAGCGAAGTTCTTCAGAAAAAAGATTCCTCCGAGCACTGGGCTGGCTATGAGCTTGGTTTTGACGACGTCGCGTACACAGGCAGGCATCAGCGGAATCTTCGCGTCGTTGCACGGTTCGCGGAGCGCTGGCCTGATTCCGCTATCGAAGTGCGCACCAAGAATCGTGTGCCGATGGATGGCGCACACCACGTACTGGTTAACTATGATGGTTCGGGCAAGGCTGCGGGCTTGAAGATCTGTGTGGATGGCAGGGTTTGGGAAACCGAGATAGCCAAGGATACGCTCAGCGGCACCTTCCGGACTTCCGCGTCTTTGGAAATTGGGAATAAGGATACCGGGGGCCTGTTCCAAGGCCAACTCGATGACCTGCGTATTTACACGCGCACGCTGACCGACACTGAGGTCGAGAATCTCGCCGTGCACCTGCCTGCCCGCGTGCTGTTGACCGAGCTTGCCGGTGCTCCTGCGACGGAAATTACGACGCTCGAGCCCGACAAGCCGCCGCAAGAAGCCGATATCGGAGAGCTGGCCAAGGCAGAGAGCAAGGAACAGAAACAGGCGCGGCTCGAAAAGCAGCACCAGGCCCGCTTGACCGAATACTTTCTGAAGCACGACGCCCCGGAGAAATACAGACAGCTTTACTCTCGCCTGGCAGAACTGCGAAAAGAGCGCGACAAGCTCGAAAAGTCCATCACCACGACCATGGTGATGGCGGAAATGTCGAAGCCGCGCGACACCTTCATTCTGGGCCGCGGTCAATACGACAATAGGGGTGAGAAGGTCACGCCCGGTGTTCCCTCGTTTTTGCCTCCGATGTCGCGTGATATGCCCGCGAACCGTTTGGGCCTGGCAAAGTGGATCCTCGACCCCTCGAATCCGCTCACCGCGCGTGTTGCGGTGAATCAGTATTGGCAGCAGTACTTCGGAACCGGGATCGTCAAGACCGCCGAAGACTTTGGCTCGCAGGGTGAACCGCCAAGCCATCCTGAGTTGCTTGACTGGCTGGCCACCGAATTTGCGCGCACGGGTTGGGACATCAAGGCGATGCAGCGGCTGATAGTTACCTCGGCGACCTACCGCCAGTCTTCCATGGCATCGCGCGAGCTCATCGAGCGCGACCCGGAAAACCGGCTTTTGGCGAGAGGGCCGAGATTCCGCCTGCCGGCCGAGATGGTTCGCGACAATGCGCTGGCGATCAGCGGATTGCTGAACGACAAGATCGGCGGGCCGAGCGTGTATCCGTACCAGCCAAAGGGCTTGTGGGAGGAGATGGCGTTTGGTGAGGGCTATTCGGGCCAGAGTTACACGCAGTCTTCTGGCTCTGACCTATACCGCCGCGGCCTGTACACCGTTTGGAAGCGCACCGTCCCCCCGCCGTCGCTGACTCTGTTCGACGCGCCTGACCGCGAAAAATGCACAGCTAGGCGAACGGTGACCAATACGCCGCTGCAGGCCCTGGCGCTTCTCAACGATCCTACCTACGTTGAAGCTTCGCGCGCGCTGGCGGAGCGCACGTTGCGCAATGGGGGCAAATCCGATCGTGAGCGCATTGATTTTGCTTTTGAGCTGGCCACGGCGCGAAGGCCCGATCCACGGGAACGCGCTCTGCTTCTGAACTCGCTCAGGGAATTCCGCTCCACTTACCGCCAGGACCAGGTGAGCGCAAGTAAACTGCTAACGGTTGGCGAAACGAAGGCAGATTCAAGCCTGGCTCGACGTGAGCTCGCAGCCTGGACGACGCTAGCGAGCATGATCCTGAATCTCGACGAGACGATGACCAAGCAATAGCAGAAGGCGAGGCAGAGTATGGGTGACATGTTGACTCCGGAAATGAGCGCGGCAATGACGCGCCGGCAGTTTTTCCGGCGGAGTACTGCGGGAATCGCCATCGGCATTCCGGCCCTGGCGACGCTGCTCTCAGCGGACGGCTTTGCCGCGGATACTGCAACCGATCCGAAAACCGGCGGACTCGTGGGGCTGCCGCATTTCCCGCCCAAGGCCAAACGCGTCATCTTTCTGCACCAGTCCGGGGCGCCCTCGCAGATGGAGTTGTTCGACTACAAGCCTGACTTGGTCAAATTACAAGGTACGGAGTTGCCCGATTCGGTGCGACAGGGGCAGCGCATCACCGGCATGACCTCCGGGCAGTCGTCGTTTCCGGTGGCGCCATCCATTTTCAAATTCAGCCAATACGGAAGGTCGGGTAGCTGGATCAGCGAACTGATGCCCCACCACACGAAGATTGTGGATGACATTACCATCATCAAGTCGGTCTACTCGGAAGCCATCAACCACGATCCTGCAATCACCTTCCTGCAGACCGGCTTCCAGCAGCCCGGGCGTCCGAGTATGGGGTCATGGGTTAGCTATGGTCTAGGCAGTGAAAATCAGAACCTGCCGGCGTTCGTAGTGTTAATTTCACAGGCTAATGCATTGAATCCGGACCAGCCGCTGTTTTCGCGCTTGTGGGGAAGCGGGTTTTTGCCGTCGCGCTACCAAGGAGTGAAATTCCGCGCGAGCGGCGACCCGGTGTTGTATTTGTCGAATCCGCCGGGCGTGCCGCCTACGACGAGGCGCCGCATGCTGGACGGCATCGCGAAATTAAATCGCCTGCTGGCAGAAAAATATGCCGACCCGGAGATTGACACGCGAGTGGCGCAATACGAAATGGCATATCGCATGCAGACCTCGGTGCCTGATCTGATGGATCTTTCAAAGGAGCCGGAATCCACGTTTGCATTGTACGGGCCGGATTCGCGCAAGCCGGGGACGTACGCGGCCAATTGTCTGTTGGCGCGGCGGCTGGCTGAGCGCGGCGTACGTTTTATTCAGCTGTATCATCGCGGCTGGGATCAGCACAACGACTTGCCGCGCGATATTGCGTTGCAGTGCAAAGGCGTCGACGAGCCTTCGGCCGGCCTGATACGCGATCTCAAGCAGCGAGGTATGTTGGATGACACACTGGTCGTTTGGGCCGGCGAGTTTGGCCGGACCGTCTACTGCCAGGGCAAACTTACCGGAACCAACTATGGCCGCGACCATCACCCGCGGTGTTTCTCGATCTGGATGGCGGGCGGCGGAATTCAGCGTGGTTTGAGCATCGGCAAAACAGATGATTATTGTTACAACATTCTGGAAGATCCGGTTCACATCCACGACTTACAGGCGACCATCCAGCACTGCCTCGGAATCGATCACAAGAAGCTGACGTATAAGTTCCAGGGAAGATACTTCCGCCTGACGGATGTGGGCGGATTCGTCGTGAAAAAGGCCCTCGCCTGAACGTCCATTGCAGGGTCTCACCTTATGAGGGCCTCTGTTCCTGCCTGCAGCGTTGGTCTCACCGTTGGTCTGCTTCTTCTACAAGCCCGTCGAATCAGGCTCACAGTCTCTTGAGGGCCCGTGACAACTCGGGAGAAGCGACCAAAGCTCGACATTGAGAGTCGTTGCTTGGGCACACTTGTTTCCAAACGATTCGCCAAGAATCGTGCATGTAAGGGCCGGCACCTCTCGTGGTGACCGGTGTCACAGAAAAATCTTCGCGTCGGACATAAGAAGAGCCCCAAGAGGGTATTTCCGATGTCCCACCATCATCTTTCCCAAACAAGAGCCACCACACGCACGACGGCTCACGACCAGTTTGCTATTCAGGGGCATGTCAGCCCGGGCTATGAGGCCGTGCGCGAGGCATTCGCCGAGAATTTTGCTCGGCGAGGCGAAGCAGGAGGAGCCTGCTGCGCCTTTCTCCGCGGCGAGAAGGTCGTCGACCTCTGGGGTGGCATTCGGAACAAGCAGACCGGCGAGCCTTGGGAGCAGGACACGATGGTGGTGGTCCACTCAGCCACGAAGGGTTTGGCAGCGATGACCCTCGCCATCGCCCACTCTCGCAGATGGCTCAACTACGAAGAACGCGTGTCCACGTACTGGCCGGAGTTTGCGCAGAACGGCAAGGAACGAATCACCGTCCGCCAGCTCCTCGCTCACCAGGCAGGCCTATTCGCGATCAACGAGAGGGTCGATCTCAGTATCGTCGCCAATCTCGATCGCCTGGCGGTCGTGTTAGCGCGTCAGAAACCCGCGTGGGAGCCCGGAACCCGCCAGGCGTATCACGGGCTCAGTCTCGGCTTCTACGAAGGCGAGTTGCTGCGCCGCGTGCATCCGCTGCTTCGCAGCTTGGGACAGTTTTTCCAAGAGGAGATAGCGTTACGGCTCGGGGAGGACGTCTACATCCGGTTGCCTGAAGCCATCCCAAACTCGCGGCTGGCCACCCTTGCGCCGCCCACCTTCATCGAGATTCTGCGCGGCTTCGGGCTTCGTTTCATGCTGGAAGCGATGAATCCTCGTTCCAACATCTACCGCGCGCTGAGCGTGAATCCCGGCACCGGGGTATATCAAGATGCAGAGCGCATCTATGCGCGCAATCTCGAAGTGCCGTCCGGTGGTGGCGTCGGGACCGCCCGAGCCATCGCGCACGCCTACAGTGTTTTCGCCAACGGCGGGCGCGAGTTGGGGCTAGGGCAAAAGACGTTGGAGCTTTTGGCCGCCCCGGCGATTCCGCCGACGCGCGGATTTTATGATGAATGCATGAGGACCAGCGGCGTCCAGTTCTCACTGGGCTTCATGAAGCCCAGTTCGGTCTGGCCCTTCGGTAGCGCCGCTTCTTTTGGATCACCCGGCGCTGGCGGCCGCGGAGGCTACTGAGGAAGCCATCGATGATTCTCTGCTAAAAGCGGAAAGCGTGACCGGCCGCGATAGCCACATGGCCGTGGCGATACCGATCTCCCGCCTGCGCGAGATTCTGGCCGAAGCGGGTGAAAGGGAATAGTTTGGTCACGACCGAGAGCAAGGGGAGTAGGTTCAAATACGAAGAAAGATTGTCTTCGTGAAGCGGGAAACCTCGCTGAATGGCACACTGGCAAGCTATGCCGCATGGATATTTCCACACGCGCCCCACTCGGCCACCATCCGCCGGCATTCCGGAAGCCAAACAATTCCGACGAAAATGCCCTTATAATCGAAGGCGATTCACAAAGGATCTGCTGTGAGGCTACCGAATTGGAAAACTCCGATACTCAGCAGCAACCGGGTGCTCGCCGCCCTCGGGCTTAGCATAGGTCTGCTCACCCTCATAGCACACTTTGCTGAATTTGGCTGGACGCAGACGGGAGGACCGTTCTCGGCTCAAGAGTTTCTCGAGCCCATCAAGTTCCTGTCGAGCGATCAACTCAAAGGTCGCGGCGACGGAACAAAGGAGCTGGATCGGGCGGGCAACTACATCGCCGACCATTTTCGCAAGTTCGGATTGAAACCTGGCGGCGACAACGGCAAATATCTTCAGCACTTTGACCTGGTGGTGGGTGCAAAGCTCGGTCGCAAGAACCTCGCCGTTTACCGGCAAGGCGAACACTCCGAAAAGCTGAACCTGCAAGAAACCTTTGTTCCGCTGAGCTTCTCGGCCAGTGCCAGCATCGAGGCGCCGCTTGTATTTGCCGGTTACGGCATCACCGCGCCCGAGTACCACTACGACGACTACCAGGGCCTCGACGTGAGTGGCCGAATCGCCATCGTTTTGCGCCACGAGCCTCAGGAAAACGACGAGCACAGCCTATTTGCCGGGAGACAGCTCACTTCTCATTCGGAGATCGCGAACAAGGCCACCAATGCCAAGAATCACGGGGCCAAAGCCATCGTGCTGGTGAACGATCTTGGCAATCACTCGGGTGAGCCCGATGCGTTGCTCCGCCTGGACGAAGTGAGCGGCCCGCGAGAAATGACCATTCCGGTCATTCAGGTGACAGCCGACACGGTGAATAGTTGGCTTAAGCCTTCAGGGCATACCGTTGAAGAGCTTCGCCAAGCCATCGATAAGGACCTGTCCAATCATTCGATGGCCCTTGACGGCTCATCGCGGTTGGCACTGACCGTTCAGATTGAGCGTATCCACCGGAAGGCTGCAAACGTGATTGCGGAGTTGCCCGGAAGTGAGCCGTCCATTGCTGATCAATACATCGTCGTAGGAGCGCATTACGACCACCTGGGGCTCGGCGAGCACGATTCTCTCGCACCGCGCCAGCGCGGCCAAATTCATCATGGCGCCGATGACAACGCCTCGGGGACAAGTGGAGTACTGGAATTAGCCGATGCGCTAGCGCATTCGAAAGAGCGCCCGCGCCACTCCGTCGTTTTTATATGTTTTGCGGGCGAAGAGTTGGGCTTGCTGGGTTCTGCGCACTACGCAAACCATGCCACGTTTCCGCTGCAGCGAACCATCGCGATGGTCAACATGGATATGATTGGACGCGTCTCGAACAACCGAGTGTACATCGGGGGAACGGGGACATCGCCGGACTTTCAGAAACTCGTGGAGGACGCGAACAGCAGCGTGAAGTTAGCCGTCAGTTACTCCGCGTCTGGTTACGGCGCGAGCGACCAGACATCGTTCACGGTACACGAGGTGCCGGTGCTTTTCTTCTTTTCGGGTTTGCACTCCGACTATCACAAGCCGTCAGACACCTGGGACAAGATCGACGCCGTGAACGGCGCACGTGTGGTTGAACTTGTGGGGAATGTGGTCCACGGTCTGGACGCATTGAACGACAAACCTCAATTCGTGCGCGTGTCCGAGCCAGTTGCGCCCGTAATGGGCGGAGGTGGCGGATATGGTCCTTATTTCGGTTCGATCCCGGATTTCGGGCAGGTGGAGCACGGTGGCGTTAAATTTTCCGACGTGCGCGATGGTAGTCCAGCGGGAAAAGCAGGCTTCAAAGCCGGTGATGTTTTGGTGGAGTTCGACGGCAAGACGATCGATAACCTTTACGATTTCACCTACGCGCTCCGCGCACACAAGCCCGGCGATAAGGTGACCGTGACGGTTCTGCGGGGCAACGAGCGAGTCACGCGCGAAGTGACACTTGAGGTGCGCAAGTGAAAAGGCAATCTGACTTCCATCTCACGCATCTGGCCGTGATGCTCTCCGTGGCAACCTTATTTATCGGGGTTTCGCTGCTTGCCCAAGAAAAGACGGCCACCTCTGGCCTTAGCTCCGCCGGGCCAGTGGTACACGGCACCCCCGACGATCCGCTGCGCGACCCGCAGGAAACTTACCTGCGACACGTGAAGCAATTAACGTTTGGCGGCCAGAATGCCGAAGCGTATTTCAGCTACGATGGCCGCCGTCTCATTTTCATGTCGACCCGGGAACCCTACCAGTGTGATCAGATTTTTGTCATGAATGCCGACGGTTCGGACCTTCATCTAGTGTCGACCGGCAAAGGCCGCACCACGTGTGGGTACTACTATCCTGATGGCAATCACCTGTTGTACTCGTCTACCCATCTGGCGGGTGACGCTTGTCCGCCGCGTCCGGATTATTCGCATGGCTACGTTTGGGCCATCTATTCCGCATACCAAATCTACTACGCGACAGATGACGGAAGAATCCTCAAGTCACTCACAACCGGACCGGGATACAACGCCGAGGCCACGCTCTCCACGGATGGCAAAAAGATCGTGTTCACTTCCTCGCGCGACGGAGATCTGGACATCTACACCATGAATGTGGATGGAACGAAGGTTCGCCGCTTGACCAATACGCTCGGGTACGACGGCGGGCCGTTCTTCTCACCCGACGGCAACTGGATTGTTTACCGGGCCCATCATCCCAAAAGTGATGAAGAGATTGCTCACTACAAATCGCTGCTGGCACAGGGCTTGGTGGAGCCCAGTGAGATGGACCTATATGTCATGCGCGCCGACGGATCCAATCAGCAGCAGATTACAAAACTGCCCGGCGCCAGTTTTGCACCGTCTTTTTTCCTGGATAGTCAGCGCATTATCTTCGCTTCAAACTATGAGCATCCCACCACGAGTCAATTCGAGCTCTATACGATCGGCCGCGATGGCAGCGGTCTCGAACGCGTAACGTTCGCGGGGGGGTTCAACGCGTTTCCGCAGTTCTCACCCGATGGCAAGAAGCTCGTGTTTGTTTCGAACCGCAACGCGAAGGTCCCGCACGAAATAAATGTGTTTGTCGCAGATTGGATGCCGTAATCTATCAGCGCCTCCCGTCACCGCTCGATTACGCACCCGTTTTCTGAAAGCAAGGCTACTGCTGATTCAAGATTGGCCCCTTGGGTACGAGGACGATCTTGCCGATCACCCCTCCTTTGCCAAGCAACTCCTGTGCGTGTCTTGCTTCGACAAGGGGAAGTCGCTCGGCGATTAGCGGCTTGATCTTCTGCTGTTGAAGGAGGTCAAACAGGGCCATCAAATCCTGTCGAAACAATGCCGGTCTCAGCCGTTTGAGCCACTGGATGCTGTAGGGGACCACCCGTTTCCGGCCTGGGAGAAGCCAGCCGCCAGCAATGTACAGCCCGAAAATCAGGATGGCGCGAAAGCGGTGACGACGACCTGAACGACCTGAAGCTAATCGTCCCCCACGTAGCGAGGAAGTAAGGCCATATGTCACCACCCTCCCGCCAGGACGGAGAGCTTTGCGGGAACGCCAGATGTGGGTACCACCTATGCTGTCAAAGACGACGTCTACACCCTCGCCCGTGAGGCGGTGAATTTCTTTCACGAAGTCCTGATGCTGGTAATCAATTGGGATACCGCCCAGGTCGGCAACGGCCGACGCCCCTCGCGATGAACAGGTACCATACATCTCCAGCCCGGCGACCCGCCCAAGCTGCAGTAATGCCGAGCCGACCCCACCTGCCGCGCCGTGAATCAACACGCGCTGGCCCGGTTTGGCCTTAGCGGAACGATGCAGCATCTGGTACGCCGTGATGTAGTTCAAAATGAGGCTGACGGCCTCGCCGGCGTCTAACCCGGCTGGCACCGGAACAAGTTCGCGTTGCGGCAGGCAGACGAACTCGGCGTAGGCACCGCTGATCGGCAGCGCGGCCACTGCCTGGCCCGGTCTGATTCCAGCGACGCTGTCGCCGAGCCGATCCACCACGCCAACCAGGTCCCAACCTGGCGTGAAGGGAACCCTGGGCGTCTCGGGATGAATGCCTTCGCGCGCCATGAGGTCGGGCAAGGAGACACCTGCGGCCAGCACTCTCACCCGCACTTCACCACCTTTCGGCTCGGGGCACTCTTCTTCAAGCACTTGCAGTGCATCGGGACCGCCATAGTGGGTGACGATGATTCGCGTGTGTCTCACGAAGCCGTGCTCGCGGTAAACCACACATTCCCAGCCAAAGCCAGGCAGTCATCTTCAGCGGAGGGCCTGTGCAATTTTGTCCTTTTACTCCGTCCAGGGCACCATTGTCAGTGACGCGGGAACACTTCGTAGTGATCACGGGCACACAAAAATGGACCGCGCCACCCGGTCTGCGCGTCACAAGTCCTTATGGAGCAAATCGGACATCAAGTTGACGCAGAGAACCCGGTAGCTTCATCCCGCGGCGCCCCGGCGCAGTTTCCTGCTGCTCTATCCTTTCGAGTGCTTCCTAATCTCGTGTGCCAGTTTTTCGATCTCTTCCGCTTTCTTCAGCAGATTCAACGAAGACAGGTTCGCCGAGTCTGTCTTGTCCACTTCCGCCTTCAATTCCCCGGCGAGTTGATAGAGCCGCTCGACTTCTCTGGCGAAGGCGGGTCGGGAAAATTTGCACGTGGTAGCTTGATCGGTTGTGGTTTGCGCGGGAATTCCTGTGGCTGGCCAATGGGCAGCCCAGCGGATAAACCAGTCACCGCCCGCAGAAAGGCAATCGAACCGCATCGGCTGGCAGATCTTACAGGTTTTTAAATGCCCTTAAGGGTTAGAGACCAATACGCAGGGGAAGAAAATGAACAAAGTCCCAGCTATGCACTTGTTTATATCGCTGTCACGGTGGGATTCGCAAACGCAAGAGCCGCTAGGGAGTGAGCGCGAGAAGGTAGGGCAACTTGGCGAGACAAGAAGTGGTTCCGCTCAATCTTTTTTTTTCGTCACGTTCGCAGCTTGCGGCCCTTTGGGGCCCGTTACGATGTCAAATTCCACGAAATCTCCTTCCGATAAACTGCGATATCCTTCCTCTAAAATCGCCGAGTAGTGAACAAAGACATCCGGACCGTCTTCCCGACCAATAAACCCGTATCCCTTCTTGTTATTGAACCATTTCACCGTACCAGTCAAGTTTCCTCTCCTTCTCATTTCGTGCGTGAAGCCTGTTGAGCCGTAAACTATGGAAAACGTGCGTGAGAGCGGCAGAATCAGCGCGTTGCAAGATCAGCAGTTGGTCACGAGCCACGAGAATGCGGAGTTTTGTCAAAGGGGCTTATTAGAGCTAGACTCGATTGAAACACTCCCATATTTTGAGAAACGAGTACTCGGAGGATTCGCGCTTCCACGAGTCGCTAGCCTTATAAGCCATGACGTTCGAAAAGGACCACGAGCAGATTGGCGGGGACGGGAGGGAGCTAGTCTTTTGTAGATTGCTATCTCTGGCACCCGAGGAGGAAGCCGTACAACTATGGGGCGCTCACTTTTTTGGAGATGGAAATGCTGCCTGGTCCTTCCACTTGGCGCAAGTCCTGCGAACCAGACAGGATTGCAGATATAACGTCAGCGACCGTTGCCTCCATCTCAATCATGACGATTCTCAAATTTGAGATCGCACTCTGCAGTTGATCGAAGACTTGATTATCAAATGCGCGCGTGTTGACGGGGCCCACCAACAGCACGTCACAGGTTGACTCGACGATCTCTGCGGTAATGTTCAACGAGGATTCTTGTGCGCTGACCAACGAAATGTCGGCCCGATTCTTAAGAGTGCGGGCGAGCGCACCGCGTAGAAGCCGATGGTCGCTCAACAAGAAAACCCGAATTGGGAGATGCGGGTTCATCATTATTGATCTGTTTGTTGTCGCGGGTTGGGTAGGCAATACTGTCTGAGCCCCCATGGCAAACTCCTCCTGCGCACGTATTCGTGGGAGTCAAGCAGGGAAAAGGACTCCGGGCAACTGTCAAAAGTAACAGTGACCCGAAAGGCTTATTCAAATGCACAAGAAACGCCGTCAACTCCGGGTGTGGCGCTAATTTTGAAATTCCCAGCCTCTGTGTGTGTTCCTTTACGACGTGTCCAACGACCTTCTCCGTTATCCTCACTCCGGCAACTGCCCTGGTACTTTACCGGTAAGCTCGACCCGGCACTGACCGGGATTTTTGCGCATACTTGCGCAGATACCTCTTGCGCAACCAGCACGCAGTTGGTACAACTCCGCTAATGGCCGAAACGCTTCGTCTGCGGCATTCTTTTCTCGTTCGCGTTACCCACTGGCTCACCACGTTTTCGTTCCTGGCCCTCCTTGTCAGTGGATCAGAAATTGTTGTGTCTCATCCGCGCTTCTATTGGGGTGAGACCGGCAACGTGAACACTCCCGCTTTATTCACGATACCGATCGCGTCCTCCCGAGCCGCTGTTCCCACCGGCTACGGCTACGTGCTCCCCGACCAGAATGGCTGGAGCCGCTATCTCCATTTCCAATCTGCTTGGGTCTTGATCATGACCGGCTTACTTTACGTTGCCGTCGGATTCTCCCAGGGGCATTTTCGGCAGAATTTGCTGCCCGCTCTCTCTGACGTCTCCGTCACGCGCCTCGCGATCTCCATTGCGCAGCATTTGCGCTTCGCGCGGCCGGGTGCGGAGGAGGCCTGGTCGTACAACGTGTTGCAGCGCATGGCGTATCTGCTCATTATTTTTGTCCTGTTTCCGCTGATTATCTGGACGGGTCTGGCCATGTCTCCTTCCTTTGTCTCGGCAATTCCGGCTGCGGTCAATGTCTTGGGTGGCCAGCAATCGGCGCGCACCTTACACTTTTTCTTGACCGGGGCCCTGGTCATTTTCCTTCTGGTTCACGTCTTTATGGTCGTTCTTGCCGGATTCCGAAGCCGCGTGCGCGCCATGATCACCGGTCGCGCCAGCGAACCACTGGAGCGAGTATGAGCAAGCTCTCCCGACGTCAACTGATTACCACCGGCCTCGCGGCCACAGCGGGCGCATCGGGGCTCGTCGTTGCGGCAAGGCTCGCCGACCGCTATGGACTGATACCGCCGGATTTCGGTGGCATCTACGGGCCCGGCGAGACGCTGACCTATGCGGCACAGCGGCTGTTGACACGCCACTCCTTGGCACGCGAGTTTTCGCAACGCCAGATTTCCAGAGATCCATTCGCAAATGAAGTCGCCCCCTTGGGCGAAGAGTTCCATCGGCTCCAGCAGGGAGCGTTTTCCGACTGGCTTCTTACCGTCGATGGCATGGTCACCCGCCCGGCATCGTTCTCGCTTGCGGAGCTAAAGAGTTTTCCTCGGCGCAGCCACATCACGATGATTCAGTGTGAAGAAGGCTGGTCCTATATTGGCGAATGGACCGGCGTTCCGCTCTCTCACGTGCTGGAACTGGTAGGGGCCCTCCCTCAAGTGCGATACGTTGTCTATCGCTCGATCCAACCCGACTGGTGGGAGAGCATCGACATGGCCGACGCGCTGCATCCGCAAACTCTGCTGGCACACGGAATGAACGGCAGTGAGCTTCCCGTCAGGTTCGGCGGACCGCTTCGCCTGCGTCTTCCCCGGCAACTCGGCTACAAAAGTGTCAAATACCTCACCCGCCTCACGATAACCGATAACCTCAAACAGTTCGGCAAAGGCCTGGG
Source organism: Acidobacteriota bacterium (assembly GCA_003223215.1). Lineage (GTDB taxonomy): Bacteria > Acidobacteriota > Terriglobia > Acidiferrales > UBA7541 > Acidiferrum. The sequence continues at coordinate 22,879 of QHYH01000130.1, read as the reverse complement.
CTCAGCGTCGCCCGAAGGTGGCTACGCTTGGTACGCCGGCATCTGACGGTCTGGAAAGAATCTCGGGGAAATCATTCGAAGTTGGGCCATTCCCTGTGCCGGCAAGCAGTTCTGTGCTGCTTGTCATCGTTCCGAGTTGCCTCGGGAAGGGAATGCGGACATTTCTTAAACCATCCCTAAGTTCTGAATTGCGTCCACAAGACCAGGTTTATCCCCTTCTGACGATTGGTCGCGAAGCGACCTCAAATTGCTCCCGTACCGCGTCATCTGCTTTCTGTTTCGTGGCGGGCCGCAAGAGCCCGGCCGGACATGACAGGCTGTCTCAGCGCGTTAGGAGGCGGCGGTGGCGCTCACAGCGGCGGTTGGCTGCCGAGGGCTCAGGAGCCAGCCAGCAAGAGCACCGAAAACCAGGCTGGAGCCCAGGGTCTCCCGGAAATGGATGAGCGCGACGCCGGGGGGCATCATGGGGTTGAGGAGAAGTAGCGCGGTAGTCCAAACCGGGAGGGAAAACGCCATGGCGAGCTGAACACTCCCGCCATGCTGTCCTGCCAAATCCACACGTGCATCATCCAAGCTGTCTCTGCGATAAATTCACCTTGTTGGCCGACGCACTGACCCTTGGTGAGATCGAGTGTGGTTTCGCGAGAGAGCAATATTCTGAGCTTCCACTGTCACTTCTGCCAGCTTGCGCATCGCATCCTTCCAGAGTTAAATCACGCACGGTGCGAAAACCTTTTGCACAAGGAGAGAGCGTATGCCAATAAAGACACCGAAAGAGCTTTTTGTAATGATCCTCACTGATGTACGACAGGGCGCCGAAAAAGCCGAGAAGATCTACCAGGAGATTGGGCAGCTGGCTCAAGATCCCCAGATCAAAGAAGCTTTGGAGGCGCGGGCGTTCGTCTCCGGCAAAGTCCTTGCCACACTCGACGAATGCTTCAGACTCCTTGGCGAGCAACCCGCAAAACTCAGTGGGCGGCTGCAGGAAACGTTCATCGAGGACTTTCGCAGGGAGTTGGCTGAAGTCCAGGGTCCTATCGCCAGACGCATTTTCGCGTTAATGAAGCTCAATCACCTTGCACACTTTCGGATTGCCGAGTACCGCGCGCTAATCGCAGCAGCCGAAGCGGTCGGGAATCATGGAGTCAGTCTGCTATTGGAAACCTGCCTTGCGGACAAACTGACGTTTGCGGAACGGACAGGACGTTTCCTCAGAGAAATGGTCGAGACGAGGGTAGCCGAACGCGCTGCAGCAGCATCGGCGTGAGACATTTTGAGAGAAATACTTCGCACCGGTCCGCTTGCAGGCGCAGCGGACCGGTGCCTTTGTTTCCCATGTTGTCTCTATCGCAACGCTGCAGAAGACAGCTCCCGTAAACAAAGCAACTAGCGCCGGAGGCCGGGCTGACCAACAAGACTCAACACGAAGCTCCCTATATAGCATTTTCGTTCGACGGGGCTTTCCATCTCAGTCAAGCCTCCAAGGGCCAACGTAATAGGCCAGTGAGACGATCCCGACGTCGACCGATGAGGGCTTGGATTTTTGACGCCTGTTATTTCTGATCGTAGATCCCACCTACTCATCTGATCGAAAGAAGGCGCTCTCCTCGTCAGATAGCATCGCATTTGTCACTGGGACCGAAACGAATTCACGACAATCACATCACCGCTGCTGAGCTGTTTCTGCTGGAGCGATTGAGACTGACTCGGGCGGAGTTTTGCTGCCTCTCTTTTTCCTATCGTTCTAGCGGACCTAGGCTCTTTTGCAAACTGACCGGGTATCAGACTGAACTGAGTGGGGGATCAAGTGGGCAAGCGACATTCTTGCACGGTCTTTACAGGTCCAGCACAGCGGTCAGCAGCAACATCTGTAACGACTATGCGGGAGCGCTCGTTCATTGCCACGCTGCACGCGCAATCGTTCTTGCAATCTACCGTATCGAAGTAATTCAACAACTCTCTTTCAAAGCCATGTTGCGCGGCGATTCTCAAGACCCGATCCGTCGAATCGAAGAGTTGCACGTTACCGAAATCAGCTGCAGTCGCCTCGATAACCGATGCCAGGAACTCCGAAATCGCTGCGCTCTCTGCGGAGCGGAAATACGGGTTGTCATCGATTCGCTTCCCGCTGTCCGAACCTCCCGTGTCTCGCGTCAATGGATCGTGACCAGAGAGGCTCGCGCTAACAAACCGCTTACCTTCAAGCAGGGCTTTGACGGCGGGCCATAGTTCACTGGCCGCATCGGACTTGAGGATGTATCCGCCAGCACCCGTGCTCAAGGCTTCTTCTGCGGTGTCCAGAGAGCGGTTTTCGCTCACGAAGAGAATTTTGGACCGGGGGGAAACTTGATGTATCCGCTTTGCAGCTTCAATTCCATTGAGGGTGGGAAGTCCGATGTCCAACAGGATCAGATCTGGTTGCATTCTTGGGCTTGCTGAACGGCCTTAAGTCCATCAGACACTTGAAGATCTATCCGCCTGCTCCCGCGTACTTCCTTTGCTGCCGAGAGGCACGCGAGCCTGGACTGTTGTTCCACTGTTCAGTTGCGAGTCAATGGAAAGAGTTCCACCCACCAACTTCAGGCGTTCTTTCATGCTCGTGAGTCCAATGCCCTGCGCTTTCATCGCTCCCTTGGGATCAAAACCAGCCCCCGAATCCCGCACCGTCAGTCGGATCTCATTCAATTCAACGCTGAGCGATACTTGGATTTGTTGTGAACCGCTGTGCTTAATCGCATTCTGCAGGGCTTCTTGCAATACGCGGAACAGGCAAATAGAGATCTCCTCCGGTAAGTCTCTCGGAACGTTCTCTGAGCAGAAATCTATCTTCACTTTTTGTCGATCCGAAAGCTCTGTGCAGAAAATGGCCGCTGCTGATCGAAGCCCCAGATACTCCAGCTTGGAAGAGTGCAGGCGATGTGACAACGCTTGGATCTCGCCAGCAAGGTCGTTCAGTTGTTTTATTCGTTCCTCGAGTTGCCGTCGGAGCTCTGCCATGCGGGGGGGATTTTGCTTCAAACGTTCCAGATCCACGGCTAGCAGCGCGACGCGCTGGTTGATATCGTCATGAAGCTCCCGGGCAATCCAGGTACGTTCTTCCTCATGCGCTTCGATCAACCGTTGGCTCATTTTGGAAAGAGCTTCCTCGGCCAGTTTGCGCTCGGTGATGTCCCGCGCGATCGTGGAAGCGCCGATGATCATGCCCTCCTCATCTCTGACAGGGGAAACAGTGATAGCAACGTAGATTCTCTTGCCACATTTCGAGATACGGACCGTTTCGTAGTTGTCGATCCGCTCACCGGCTGCCAGGCGTCTCAGAATTTCCTTCTCCTCGTCGTACAGTTCGGAAGGGACGAACATGAAAATAGACTGTCCAATCGCTTCTTCCTCCGTGTACCCAAACATTTGCCGCGCACCAGCGTTCCAGGTTCTAATCGCACCTTGCAAGCTTTTCGAGATGATCGCGTCCTGGGAAGACTCGACAATGCCAGCGTGCCGTAACAGGTCTTCCTGTGTCGTTCTTCTCTCGCTAATGTCTTCCACCATCGCGACCACGAGCGAAGAAGGGCGATTATTCAACAGCGAGATACTCAGGCGCCCCCAAATCAGCGAGCCGTCTCGCCGGAAAAAACGCTTGTCCAGCTGATAGCGGTCAATCGAACCCGCGCGCAACTGCTCGAAATAGGCCCAATCCTTCTCTGCGTCTTCGGGAGGAGAAAATTCGACACAGTGTTTCTTCCGCATTTCCTCTTCGCTGAATCCAAGCATCGTGCAAAGCGCCGGATTCACGAACAAAGGCCGCCCTTCTAGATCCTCCACAGCAATCCCGATCGGACTCGCCACAAAAGCATCGTAGAAAAGCTGGTTATCGGGTCTAATCGTTTGTTTCTTTCCCTCTTCCATGGGGGAGCAATATAACACGGAAAAATAATTTCCGCGTAAATTCCTGGTTAGTCAAGCCAGCTGGAGTGAACCAGCCACATGTCTCGAGGATTCAAGGCACGCCTGCGAGAAAGAGAAAGACAGCGAAGATACGGAGGCCACAGTGTAGTACTGTTGGTGGTGCTCGAAGAATTGATACTTCCTCACGGAGTTTCTGCTTCAGTGTGTTTTGCCAGTCTGCGCGCCGCCGTCCCGAGCATGAGTCGCGAGATTCCGGTCATCATCAAGTTCACGCCTACTAACGTCCCGATGGCCCACACCGAGCTCGATGGCCAATGAAACCAGATCAATCCGCCCAGCAATAGGGTGATTAAGCCGTTCGCCAGCGTCCATCCCGAACCGCCTTCGTTCCGCGTCCGGGAGTATACAATGAATTCCAGCACTGCCTCAGCTAGGATGATTCCAGCCAGCAGCAGCGTCAGCGTGCCCAGCCCCAGCAATGGATGTGTCAGAAAGTAGATTCCGCCAAGGATGTAGATAACTCCTAGAATCAGCTGCCAGATCACCCGTGCGACCCCACCTCCGCTGAACGTCCCCAGCAAGTGCGCAGCGCCGGCAAAAATCAACAGCCAGCCCACCAAAAAGGCCACCGCCAAACCGGCCAGGCCGGGTTCCACAATGGCAAAGATCCCCAGGATGATAAACACCACGGCCGTTGCGATGTACCATCCGCTCGCTCTTTTGATGAACGCAGATCCACGCAATCCTTCTGACGCATTTGCTGTAGCCATGACTCACCTCCGCACGGGTCTCCATCATCGAGATCTGCCGCGCCCTGCACCATGCTTGAGCCGAGGCTCTCGCGGTCACGAAAAAAGAACCATTGCAACCCTTGCAGTGCTCTACCCAGGAACGCGTGAACACGTCTTGGAACCACAGATAGCTGAGAGCGATACCCGTTTATTTAAGGGTCTTTATGAACTCAGCAATCGCCTTAGCTTGTTCCTCTTGCACTCCAGATAGGCCCTTATTGTGAGGCGCTTTTGAGGACGCTGCGCCCTTCGTTATCTGTTGGGCGAGTTGGTCGGTCGTGAGCGCGGTCCCCTTCAGCGCAGGCGCTTTTACTTTTGGTTTACCTTCGCCGCTCGCGCCGTGGCAGCCGGCACATTTCGATTTGTAGAGTGACGCTCCGTCATGAGCAGCCCACGAGCGCCTCGGTAAAGACGCCGTCAATGCGGCAAGGACTGCGATCCCAACAATGACCTTACTTTTCATAGCTTTTCTCCTCTTCTTCCGATTTTTTTGCTCGCATCAACCACCTACTCGATCCAACTCAGGTTGCAGATGCGAAAACCCAAAAATAGCGCACTTTGCGTCCCGCCGGTCTCCTGATGTTGCGCAAGCAGCTCTAAGAAAGACCTCAAGCGACGTGTATATTGCGTCTTAGCGTAGCCCTCGCACGCTATTTCTTTTGAAGTTTCGATATCCGCTCCTCCAGCCGAAGAGTTCTCAGAATTTCCGGTGAAGCCTCGTCCATGGCCACTGGGTTCATGGCAAACACTGCAGTCTTGAGTGATGGATTCGCCTGCTGCAGTCACGTGCGAGCCGTCGTGGCAGCGAATGCACCCTGGTTCAATTCTTTGTTTGGCTTTTCGCTTCCGTTTGCGGCTCTGAGATGTGCTGCTTCTCATCCACCGAGAAAAGCATGTAATCGCTGAAGCTGTGGCGCCGGTGCATACGCTTTCCTCTCCAATCGCAGTACAGGTCGGCGTTCTGCGGTAGCCACATTTCCACATCACGGTTCTTGAAGCGCACGGGACCATATTCAACGATGGTGTGATCGACAAAGAGGCGGATTTCCGGCAATGTGCTCACCAGATCTGTTTCCATACGCACGATCTGATAACTGTCCGCGGCGATCCACGCGCGCCCTCGCAATGCAACTCGGTAGGAAGGGCCATTCTCGCCAATCTTATACGAGCGGATGGTATTCGGCTTGTCTGGCCTCTGACGGAAGTGCACTTGCCACGCCGGGGTTCCATTCCATTGGCCCAAACCCTCGCAACTCAGTGCAAAGCTTCCGACATTATTTGGGTGAAAAATTAGCGCCATCGACGGTAGCCCGCGTGTTTCCACGCCGTCTGGGAATTGTGCGGGCGAGTATTTGTTGCCCCGATACTCGCTCACATCGAAGTAGCCCGGCCGGTATTGCTCGATGCTCACTTCATAATCGAACTTGCGCGTTTCCGGAAACTCTGCCAATCCCCATTTATTGATGGATTCGTGCCTCAGGAATTCACTGGCCGCGAAACGGTCCACATTTTTGATGAACTCCTCGACCCGCTTTCCCGCTTGCTGAACTAGCTCATCCAACGCACACGGGACGCCCGGCTCAACGGGCGGCACCTTCTCATCCACATCAGGAGGCAACCAGTTTGACGGCAGCGGCAGTGAAATGGCTGATGGTTTGACTTCGGCGAGAGCCGCCTCTTTGGCGGGGAGGATGAGCACGTCCGTGGCCTGCATACGCTCGAGCTGGTTGCGCGCTGCGACATCACTGGGATGGTCCTGAACGTATTCTTCCAGAAGTCTTGCAGCGCGTTCCTTGTTCCCGCCTTCCGCCAATGCCTGCGCCAGCAGCGGCTGTATGATCGCGGCTTGTCCATGTCCAAGTTTCAGCGCGTGATCGGCTTCCTGGACGGCTTTTTCCGGCAAATGCTCTTTCAAGAGAACATCTGCGAGAATCGCATGCCCACGCCAAGAGTTGGGGTCAACTTCCACCGCCCGCTTCACGTACGTTTCTGCTTCGGTGAGTTTTTGTTCCCGCATCAGCGCCTGGCTCAAAGCCAGCAGCGTAGAAACATGTTTGGGATCAAACTCCAGAGCCTTTGCCCAATAGGACTTAGCCTTCTCTTGAGCCTCCATTTGCAGGAAATAAACGCCGTAGAGATAATTCACCGCGGGATGATTTGGAGCCTTGCCATAGGCAGCTGCAAGGTGACTCCTCGCCTGTTCTGGCTTGTTCAAGCGCAACGCTTCCAGAGCCTTGCCCAACTCCTTCTGGACTTTCGGGGCAAGGAGCGTCTGCGAGGAACCCGTGCCGGTTTTTCCACCCCGCGCCGGCCGCATGTCAATAAAGACTGTCGACGTTCCCGCACCGAAGGGCCGAAATTCTTTGGCAACACTTTCATAACCGGGTGCAGCCACCTGAATGGTATATGCGCTTGCAGCTACTCTTTTGAATTGTATGTTGCCGCTCAGCGTTGTTCCTTGCGTGAGGACTTGCCCGCTTCCGGCAAGCAAAGTAACCACTGCTGGCACTTCGATCGGACCGCCGTCCGCCCCCCTCAAATGAATGTCGATATCGCTCGCACCGTGTCTGTTCGCTGCACCGGGGTTCGGCGTGGGCGACTGCGCGAAAACCGCATTGGAGAGAGACGCAGTCGAGAAGAGAAGCAGGAAAACAAGATACTTCGCGATGCGGAAGACCTTTCGGAGAAGCCTGCTCAAGTTTGTGCTACCTCTTGTGCGACATTTTTAGACGAACCCCAGTGTCCGGACACCTGTCAAAATGACCAGAGGCCTCATCCCCTTGAGTTGCACTCTTAACGATGAGTTGCCCTTGAGCGGTGCGCACATCGGCGGCGGGCTCTGGGGTTTACTTGCAATGATTACCCTGGGCGGGTCGTTCTTCACTTCGACGCCCTTGGCTGCTTCGCTGTCTGCTTCGAGTGCTGCCTCCAGTTGGTCGAGCGTCACCAACCGGTTCACCTTGTCCACTTCGGTCCGCGCCTGAATCCAAACCACGCCGTAATTGGAAGCTGTCTGTTTTCCTGTCTTCAGTTCGACACCACAATAGAGGTTCACCAAGTCTGCGTGCCAGTTGTCCACCTGAGGCTGATAAACGGCGAAAGTGTTGACGCTGCTCGTGGTTACGTGGCCAGCCACGCTCCGATGCTCCTTTCGGTTGTTATTGGCGCTCTTCGGTCTATTGCGTCCTGGTCCGCTTCTTTTTTCGCACATCGCCAAGCAGTTTTCGCAGACTGTTAGTTTTGACAGTCGGAAAGAGTGAGTGAGTGATGCATGCTCGAATCACTATGGATCCCCAAAAGCGACTGCTTGGGTGAAAACATGCGGATTCTGCTTGTGGTGGTTCTTACCCTGGTTATCGCTCCGGGCGACACGATGCCGACGGTGCCGTTCCCGCCGTCAGCACCTTCGCAGTCCGGCGACCAGGTTTCCAAGATTCCGCCCGACCAACTGGATTCTCTCGTTGCGCCGATTGCCCTTTATCCTGATCCGTTGCTGGCGCAAACGTTGGCAGCGTCGACCTATCCACTCGAAATCATTCAGCTTCAGCAGTGGCTCTTGAAGAACCCGGGGCTGAAAGACAAAGCGCTGGCTGACGCGGTCGCGAAACAGTCGTGGGATCCAAGTATCCAGGCCATGGCTGGGTTGCCGGACGTGGTAAAGCGTCTGGCAGACGACATTCAGTGGACCACGGATCTGGGCAACGCCTTCTTGGCGCAGCAAAACGACGTGATGGATGCCGTACAGCGTATGCGCAAAAAGGCCCAAGACAGCGGTAATCTGAAATCGACCGAGCAACAGAAGGTGGAAACCAAGGTCATCGAGAGCAAGAGTGTGATCGTGGTCGAACAGGCCAATCCTCAAGTTGTGTATGTGCCTTCCTATGATCCCGTGGTGGTCTGGGGCCCGCCCGTCTATCCCTACCCTCCCATTTATTACCCACCGCCAGGGTACTACGCTGCAGGGCTGGCGATTTCGTTTGGTGTCGGCGTGATGATGGGCGCGTTCTGGAGCGGTGGTTGGGGCTGGGGATGCGGCTGGAGCAACAACAACATCAACATCAACAACAACAACAACTTCAACCGCAACTCGAACATTGGCGGCAACCGCAACAATATCGGGAATGGAAACCGCCCATCGCAACAACCCGGCCGTGATGGCATTGGAGGAGGCCGTGGGGATGCCAGTTGGAAGCACAATCCGCAACATCGGGGCGGAGCACCGTATCGCGACCGCGCGACCGCAGACAGGTTTGGCGGCACTACGCGAGGCGACTCCGTGGCCAACCGTCAGGCTGGTGCTAGACAACAGCTTAGCCGCCAGGGCGGCAACCTGCCCAGCAATCGCGCTGGTGGAGGAGGTGGTGGTGGTGGTGGCCTCAGCAACCGGGCCGGCGGCGGAGTCGGCGGGGGTAATCGAGCGGGGGCTGGAGGAGCGGATCGCATTGGCAGCCGGGATCTCTCGCGTGGCGGTGGCGGAAACCGGGATGCCTTCGGAGGAGGTTCCCGGGGTTCCCGGGGCTACAACGGATCGAGCGCACGCGCCAGCAGCAGCCGCGGCTCCTCCAGCATGGGATCCCGAGGCGGAGGCTCCGGTGGCGGTGGCGGTCGTGGCGGTGGGGGACGGCGCAGATAAGAAACCAACAGGAGCACCGGCGTGAAATCAACAGCTGCGAAGAGGCATATTTCAAAGTATCTTTGGCTTGGCTGCACAGCGGCCTCGGCCTTTCTGTTTGCGGCTCCCTTCGCCGCGCAGCAGTCTCCCATGGAAAGACCGTCGGCCACTCCGGCTGCCTCTACTGTAGGAACGCGAAGCTTCGACACCCCGCAGCAGGCTGTAGATGCGCTGATTGATGCTGCGGACAAGTTCGATGTGAATACCTTGCTGCAGATTTTTGGCCCTGGTGGCGAGGACATAGTTCTATCCGGCGAATATGCGCAAGACCAGCAGCACGCCACCAACTTTGCTGCGGAAGCCCGCGAAAAGAAGAGCGTGTCCGTAGACCCGAAGAGCGGGAACCGGGCGTTTCTCCTCGTCGGCAATGAGGACTGGCCTTTCCCCGTCCCGATTGTGAAGAGGGCTGATAAGTGGTTCTTTGACGGGAAAACCGGCCGGCAGGAACTCCTCTACCGCCGCATTGGCGCCAACGAATTGGACGCCATCGCAATCTGCCACGGCTATGTGGAAGCCCAGCACGACTATGCTCTCCAAAAGCGCGACGGCTACGAAGTGAACCAGTATGCCCAGCGCATCATCAGCACGCCGGGCAAGCAGGATGGCTTGGCTTGGCAAAACGCCGACGGCTCCTGGGCTGGGCCAATCGGTGAAAAAATCGCTCGTGCTATCGAACAAGGCTACTCGGCTGGAGAGCCGTACCACGGCTATTTTTTCAAGATTCTAAAAGGAGAAGGACCTGCCGCGCCGCTTGGCGAAATGGACTTCGTCGTGAAAGGTGTGATGATTGGGGGCTTCGCTCTGGTAGCTGCACCGGCCGAATACGGCGTGACAGGCGTCAAAACCTTTATCGTCAGCCACGATGGCGTAGTCTTCGAAAAAGATTTCGGGCCGAAGACCCTGGCTGAATTCCAAAAGATGGAACGCTTCAATCCCAATAAATCCTGGACCCAAGTCTTGGAAACAGACGATTAGGGAGTCACACAGTTCTTTGGGGCTGTCGGCGACGTCCAGAAAACAAACATCCACGTCTTGCGGTCTGTTGACGGGGGATTAACAAATCAAGAGGAGGACCAATCTATGACCCATTCCCATTCACTTAGAATTATCCATGTTGTCATTGTGTTGCTCATTGGAGTTGCATTGTTGGGCCCAATTGCTCTAGCCCAGTCCATCAAGGTCGAGGGTCTTATCAAAGCACGAAACGGCGACACCTTGACTCTGCAAACTGCGGACTCTGCAAGCCTGGTGGTCCTGCTGACGGACAACACTGAAGTAGGACAGGTGCAGGGTGTGTTCAAGGCCCGCAGGAAAGAAATGTCGATGGCTGCGCTCATTCCGGGACTCGAGGTTAAAATAGAGGGAACATATAACGATCAGAGCCAACTGGTAGCGAAGTCGGTCTCCTTTAAAGGCAACGATCTAGAACAAGCTCAAAAAATAGAAGCTGGCATGCACGAAACTCGAGTGCAGGCGCAGCAGAACAAGGCGGAGCTAGAGAAACACAATGTGGCCTTGCAAGAGCAGCAGCAACAGATCGCTGCCAACAAAGCGTCGATTGACGCTGCTGTCGAGCGTTTCGGGCAATTGGACGATTATTACATCCTCGATGAAGTTACTGTCTACTTTGGCAACGGCCAGGTCAAAGTTGATCCCAGCTATCGCCCGAAACTGCTTGCGTTGGCGGAGAAAGCCAAGACCATTAATGGCTACGTTATCGAGGTTAAGGGCCACGCCTCCTCCGTCGGCAGCGTGACCCTGAATCAACAACTAAGCGAGGACCGGGCCAACGAGGTAGTCAATATTCTGATTCAGGATGGGCAAATTCCTCTTACCAGGATGCTTGCACCAGGTGCAATGGGCGAAAGCCAGCAAACTGGCAAGGACACAACAGCAGAAGGACAAGCGGAGAATCGTCGCGTGGTCGTGCGTGTTCTACAGAACAAAGCCATCGCTGGAGTCTAGAAAACATAGCATTTCGATTGCCGCAGGGCTTCCCCGTCCGACAAATGGTCGGTGAAGTAGGACGCATCGAGCGAACCGGGACGCTTTCCGATGGTGATGACCAAGTTCGTGGGCATTCCCAAGCACACCAACGTGGCACCGCACGAGTACAAGCGAATCCGATATCAGACTCGCCCTTCGGCTTTAGATCGATCTCCGTGTCCGGGCGTCGCGGCGTCGGACATCGAACTATCCGGAGCCGTCTGAACGCCACTTGCCTCTATCGCCAGGCCTTGCAGCACGGGCTTGAGTTGGGCATTGACCTCGTCTCTCCGTTAGCCAAGCGGGCCCTGTCACTTCTTACAGAAGACGTGGGCTATAACCGGCCATAGGCTCGCTGTTAAGCGTATGTAAGGAAGGAGTGTGGGCATGACACCCGTAACAGCGGCCGAGAAGGCTAGCCACTCCATCTCTGCATATGGCACAGCGAGATCCACGATTTCAGGAACCCCTCTGAGTGCTGAGGAATTGCGCAAAACCCATGCTTACTGGCGGGCGTGTAACTACCTCATGCTTGGCATGATCTACCTGCAGGACAATCCGCTCTTGAGACAGCCCCTGAAGTTAGAGCACATCAAGAACCGGCTTCTCGGACACTGGGGGGCAAGTCCCGGTTTGGCCTTTATCTACATCCATCTAAGCCGCCTTATCAAGAAGTACGACTTAGATATGATTTTCTTGGCGGGACCCGGACACGGCGCCCCTGGTGTTCTCGCTCCAGTTTATTTGGAAGGGGCTTATTCCGAGATCTATACAGATAAGAGCGAGGACGAAGAAGGTCTGCGCCAGTTCTTTAAACAATTCTCCTTTCCGGGCGGGGTAGGTAGTCATTGCACACCGGAGACACCCGGTTCGATCCATGAAGGAGGGGAACTGGGGTACGTGCTCTCCCACGCCTGCGGAGCGGCCTTTGATAATCCGGAGCTAATTGTTGCGGCCGTCGTCGGGGACGGTGAAGCGGAAACCGGGCCTTTGGCAACTTCCTGGCACATCAATAAATTCTTGAATCCAATCCGCGATGGCGCGGTTCTCCCGGTCCTGCACTTGAACGGCTACAAAATCAACAATCCCACCTTGCTTGCCCGGATTAGTCACGAAGAGTTGGAGAACCTGCTGCGAGGCTACGGTTGGACACCTTCCTTCGTGGAGGGCTCTGATCCGGAAAGTATGCATCAAGCGATGGCGGCAACGACGGAGCATTGTATTTCCGAAATAAGGAGGCACCAACAGGAGGCGCGAAAGACGGGAGTTGCCGAGCGGATCCGCTGGCCCATGATCGTGTTGCGAACTCCGAAAGGCTGGACGGCCCCGAAAGAGGTCGATGGCCACAGACTAGAGGGTTTCTGGAGAGCCCATCAGGTGCCGATGGCAGACGTTAGGAAGAATCCACAGCGACTCCAGCAACTCGAGAAATGGATGCGCTCGTACAAACCCGAAGAGCTCTTCGACGAAAGCGGAAAACTGGTTGCAGAACTGAAAGCACTCGCTCCGACGGGTGCGCGACGGATGGGCGCGAATCCGCACGCTAACGGGGGAAAGCTTAAGAGGGCCCTGCGCCTTCCGGACTTCCAGGAGTACGGCTTGAAGCTTGAAAAACCGGGGACCATTGAGGCCGAAAACACGCGTCCTCTGGGAGTGTTCCTGCGGGATGTCATGAAACTGAACATGAAGAACTTTCGCGTCTTCGGACCAGACGAAAACACTTCCAACAAACTGAATGATATTTATGCGGTCAGTAAGAAATTCTGGATTGCGGAGGACTTTCCCGAAGATGCGGACGGCGGAGAACTTGCTCGTGACGGCCGGGTAATCGAAATGCTGAGTGAACATACGGTGGAAGGCATGCTCGAAGGGTATTTGCTTACAGGACGCCATGGCTTTATTTCGTCCTACGAGTCCTTTATCCATGTCATCGACTCGATGTTCAACCAACATGCGAAGTGGCTGTCGATCTGCAATCACCTGTCGTGGCGGGAAAAGGTTGCGTCGCTGAACATCCTGGTCACGTCAACGGTTTGGAGACAGGACCATAATGGTTTCACACACCAGGATCCGGGCTTCCTGGACGTTGTCGTCAACAAGAGTTCCGCTGTTACACGCATTTATCTTCCTCCGGATGTCAACTCGCTGCTGTCAGTGGCCAATCACTGTCTGAAGAGCGAAAACTACGTAAACGTGATCGTCTGCGACAAGCAAATGCACCTGCAATACTTGGACATGGAGGCCGCCATAACCCACTGCACCAAGGGGATCGGCATGTGGGAGAAAGCCTGCAATGACCAGGGCAACGAACCGGATGTTGTGCTGGCCTCAGCCGGTGACATACCGACGCAGGAAGCCTTGGCAGCCATTGCGATGCTGCGCGAAGAATTTCCCGATCTCAAGATTCGTTACGTCAACGTAATCGACCTTTTTAAACTGCAGCCGAGCTCGGAACATCCTCACGGGCTGAGTGACCAAGATTTTGATTCGCTTTTCACCGTCGACAAACCCGTCATCTTTAATTTCCACGGATATCCGTGGCTCATCCATCGTTTGGCTTACAGCCGCACGAATCACCGCAATATGCACGTCCGCGGTTACAAGGAACAGGGCAATATCAACACTCCTTTGGAGTTGGCCATCGAGAACGACATTGATCGGTTCAGCTTGGCCATGGATGTTATTAAACGCGTTCCGAAGCTTCAGCGAATCGGTGCCCACGCAAAAGAGAAATTCCTTAACGAACAGATATCGTGCCGAAATTATGCCTACGAGCACGGCACAGACAGGCCTGATGCTGCCGCCTGGAAGTGGCCGTACTAGAAACCACCGATCTTGTCGATGACCTCTCTCTTGACGAGCTGCTGATGAATGTCCTGGTACTCAACGCGGGAAGCTCCAGCCTGAAGTTTCAGTTGATCGCCACGGACCGTGACGCAATTGCCGCGAATAAAGATGTGCGCCTGTGTCGGGGACAGATTGACCGGTTCGGGGGAGAAGTACTTATCGTTGTGCTGGTGCGTGATGGCTCAAGGAAGAAGTTCAGTGTCTCGACGCGGGACATGCAGGCCTCATTGGAACACCTCATGCGGTGGATCACCTCGGACGCTTCGGGAATCCACGAAATCCAGGCCGTCGGCGACGTCCACGCCGTTGGCCATCGCGTCGTTCATGGCGGCGAGTTGTTTGGGGAATCCAAGCTGATCAACGACGAGGTGCTCAAGGGGATTGAGGACTGCATCGAGTTAGCGCCGTTGCACAACCCGAATAACATCAAGGGCATTTTGGCGGCACGGCAAGTATTCGGTCCAAATTTGCCGCAGGTCGCGGTCTTCGACACTTCGTTCCACCATTCGATCCCAGAGCACGCCTACCTGTACGCTGTCCCTTACCACTTGTACCGAAGGCACCACATTCGCCGTTATGGATTTCATGGGACCTCGCACCGCTATGTCACCGAGCGCTACCAGATGCTGGCTGGAGTGAGCACGGAGCAAACCAATATCATCACCTTGCACCTCGGGAATGGATGCTCGGCGGCGGCGATTCGAGGTGGAAGCTCCATAGACACGTCGATGGGGATGACGCCGCTGGAAGGTTTGGTGATGGGAACACGGTCGGGGGACATCGACCCGGCGATTGTGAGCCTGATTGCCACCAAGGAAGGCCTATCCGCCGGCGAAACGGAAGCGCTGCTCAACACCCAGTCCGGATTGCTCGGCATCTCCGGGCTGACCAACGACATGCGCGTATTGCTGCAAGAACAAGCGAAGCATGACGACCGCCGGGTGCGCCTTGCAATCGAGGTCTTTTGCTATCGCGCAAGAAAATACATTGGAGCATTCCTCGCATGCATGGGGGGTGCGGACGCGGTTGTTTTCACCGGAGGGATCGGAGAAAACTCGCCAGAAATCCGCGCCCGCATCTGCCACGGGCTCGAATGGGCGGGTCTGAGGTTGGATGACAACAGAAACAAGCAAACGGTCGGATTGGAAAGCCAAATCAGCACGCATGATTCCCGTTTGCATGCCTTCGTAATTCCAACCGACGAAGAACTCCTGATCGCACGCGACACCGTCCGTTGCATTCTGGCTGGGCCCTGTTCCTCACAGCTGGGGCGACCGCCGAAAGTCGAGGAACTACGAGTCCACTGAGCACCATTACGTTGATTTTCTCCGAAGCACCAGTGACGACGTTGGGTGGGTTGCGTATGAAATTCGTGGACAGCGGGGGAGGACAACGAGGCGATGAAGGACGAACTGGCCCGTCGTTTATTTAGCGCGGCACGGTGAGACTCTCTGGAGCCTGTCGGGCCAGCATACTGGCTTGACTGACCTGCCACTCACAGAACATGGGGAGCACACTGCCCGGGGACTCGGCGAGCGTCTCAAGGGCTTAACTTTCGCAAAGGTCTTCACCAGCCCTCTGCAGCGCGCGCGCCAGACATCAACGCTTATTATGTTTTGGAGCACGACCGGTCGCACTATGCGAACTATAGTGGCACGGGAAATACGCTGAACGCGAATCATCCGATCGTTCGCCGAATGATCGTCGATAGTCTGCGCTATTGGGTCGAAGAGATGCATGTGGATGGTTTTCGTTTTGATCTCGCCTCGGTTCTCGCGCGCGACTCATCCGGCCATGTCATGCCCAATCCCCCCGTGCTGTGGGACATCGAGTCGGATCCAGCACTTGCCGGGACAAAGATAATCGCTGAAGCGTGGGATGCGGCCGGGCTGTATCAGGTGGGGAGCTTTCTTGGGGACAGCTGGAAAGAGTGGAACGGTAAATTCCGCGACGACGTGAGGAGTTTTTTCTGCGGAGAAAAAGGTTCCGTGCAGCGCTTTGCGGACAGATTGATTGGTAGCCACGAAATCTACAGGCATGAAGAACGCGAAGCCGAACAGAGCGTCAACTTTGTGACTTGTCACGACGGATTCACTCTCAACGACCTCGTTTCTTACAACAGGAAACACAACGAGGCCAATGGTGAAAATAATCGTGATGGCGCCGACGACAATCGCAGCTGGAATTGTGGCGTTGAGGGGCTGAGTGATGATCCTGAAATTGAGAGGCTGAGAAACCGTCAGGTGAAGAATTTCTTCACCGTGTTAATGCTCTCGCTTGGCTTGCCTATGTTCCTTATGGGCGACGAAGTCCGTCGAACGCAGCATGGCAACAATAACGCCTATTGTCAGGATAACGAAACCAACTGGTACGATTGGTCCTTGCTCAGGAACCATGCAGATATCCATCGGTTTGTAAAACTACTCACCGCGAGGCGGTTGTTGCGAGACACCGGCCCCGAGCGCGAACGGCTGACCCTGAGTGAGTTAATCAGGCAGGCGACGAAGAGCTGGCATGGAGTAAAACTGAATCGGCCGGACTGGGGCCATCATTCGCACAGTATTGCCCTCAATGTCGAGTTACGCAGGGAAGGCTTGCTTGCCTGCTTCATCTTTAACGCCTATTGGGAGCCTCTTGAGTTCCAGCTGCCACACATAGACGAGGAGAAGGGCGGAGTGTGGAGACGGTGGATCGATACGTTTTTGGACCCGCCTCAAGACATTGTGCCGTGGCAAAGCGCATCTTCAGTTTCTGGACAAACATATCGGGCAGGGCCTCGCTCGGTAGTCGTTCTTTGGTCCACCAATGCCGATCAATCGAAGTATGCATCTCCCTCAGTGAATCCAAAATTGCCCTCGTTTATGGCCAAGTGAACGAACCACCCAGTGGTCGGCTACGAGTGGCACTACCGGGGCTTGCCATCAGGGAATTTCGCGAGGAGAAGCACCAGGAGGTGCTGCTATTCATCGACAACATCTTCCGATTTTCTCAGGCGGGATCTGAAGTGTCTGCCTTGCTGGTCCGGCGTCGCACGTAATCTTTACGTGCACGTCACCAACATGCCCGTAAGTCGCCTTTCCGTGGCTGGATTCGCGGGGCCAAATGAGTGTCACGCTGACCAAACTCAATCGGTCGGTGAACGCTTCCAACTGTCAGCGCAACGCGGCGCGAGCTCAGCAGGCAGGCGATGGGATTAAGAGCGCGATGGCCTTCAGCTTAGATGAAATCGAAAAGCTTGATCGGCTCAAGATATCAGAATCCATCACTGACGATGAATTCGCGCGTCTTCGCGCCAAGGTGGTGCAGTAGTCGGTCTTGGCGTCCTTGGCAAGTTACTGGAACGGCGTTTCATCCATGAGCTAGCCTCCCTGCTCGGGCTTGCGCCTCACTTTGCACGGCTGCCGTCTTGTCAATTTCTCGCTCGCGTTGCTCCAAGCAAATCACTGTAAGCGCCGGTGGCCTAAAGGGGGCAGTCTCTCCAAGGCAGCCATCCCGAGGCGACATCCAAAGGGCGCAAAGGGCTGCGGAGCGGCCGCGTCGCTTGAGACCGCTAATCGGCAAGGCCGTCAGAACAGCCGAAGCACCACTGTGTGACGCGGCCGGTATCAACATGAATGAATCCTGAACGAGGATAGTATCCGACTCCTCCGCGGTGAAGCGACAGGGCAGCACTTCGGAGATCGCGTGTGGAGACCCCTGGGAGACGAATATCGATTGCCCTGGCTTGCATATGGAGACTGTGCTTGGCAACGCCGGCGGTGTGGGCCCGCAGGAATTCGTTGCTCCATGGCGAACGGTAGCCGCAGACGACGGCTATCTCGGCATCGGGCTTGCCTGCAGCGGCTGTAAGGTCCGTCAGAAGATCAAACAGATGGGGATCGTAATGAAGCCCTTGGCCGGTGCGGTGGTCACGCAAAAAGTGATCCAGCCTGCCAAGTGCGTCGTCGAGGTAAGCGTCGCCACGGCGATAGACTATGTCGATGCGCTCGCCGGTGTGAGTATGGAAAAGGCGTAAGCGGCGTTCCTCAGGGAAAACTGGCCGCGCAGAAGCGGACTCCTTGGCTACGAATGACAACATCAGAACAAATCCCGAGAGAGCAACCATTGCGAGAAAAGGGTCTCGGAACCGCACGGTAAATGGATCTCCTTAAAAGGCTTTGACAGAATGGCGGACTTGCCGGAAGACGGCTTGCGCACTTCTCGAACGGCATCCTCATGGAGGCTAATACTTCCGACGTTATGACGTCGTTGTCCTGGGGCAATCGGATCTAAAAACCACCTCAGGCAAACAGGCGGGAGAACGGCTAGGAGATGATTCCCTTGCGCACGGCGTAAAGCGTCAATTCCGGAACGCCTTTCAGGTTTAGCTTCTGCATGATATTGGAGCGATGAGTCTCCACCGTGTACACGCTGAGGTTCAGAAGATTAGCCACTTCTTTGTTCGATTTTCCCTCCGCCACGAGTTGCAGAATTTCCCGCTCGCGCGGAGTCAACAGATCGTATGCGTCTTCCGCACCGGAGCGTTTCAGCTTGCGTAGGTAGTCGTCCAAAAGAACTTTGCTCACAGC
The DNA here is from genome assembly GCA_003223215.1 of Acidobacteriota bacterium. Classification (GTDB taxonomy): domain Bacteria; phylum Acidobacteriota; class Terriglobia; order Acidiferrales; family UBA7541; genus Acidiferrum. Next base: position 4,112 of record QHYH01000130.1, on the reverse strand, counting down.
CGGGCTAAAGAACGATTTGCCGCGCGCGACGCCACGGATCGCTGCGATCAGGTCCGACTCAGCCGAATCCTTCAAAAGGTAGCCCTTCGCGCCAGCCTTCAGGGCGCGCAGAACATAGCTTTCATCCGGATGCATGCTTAGCACAATCACCGCGGTTTCCGCGTGGCTCTGCGTGATTTGATGAGCAGCCTCGATGCCGTTGAGATTTGGCATGCTGATGTCCATGACCGCGACGTCCGGCCGCAGTGACTTCGCAAGGGCGACCGCTTCTCGGCCGTCGGCCGCCTCCCCAACGACGGTGAGATCTGGTTGCTGCTCGATTAAAAGGCGCAGCCCGCTCCGCATGAGCTGATGATCGTCGGCGAGAAGAATGCGAATCTTTTTCATGAGACTAGGCGGAGTTGGCCAGCTTTAAGGGGAGTTCCGCCATGATCCTAGTGCCGCCTCCGGCGCGCGACTCAATCTTCAGCTTGCCGCCAAGCCGCTTCACGCGCTCTTCCATACCGAGGAGGCCCATGCCGCGCACGCGCTGTGGATCAAAGCCCTGACCATCGTCCGTGATTTCGACTTCAAGCCTTTCGGGGCCCTGAGTCACCGAAACGCGCGCGTTCTTAGCCGAGGCGTGAGCTGCAGCGTTATTGAGCGCTTCCTGGACGAGGCGGTAGACGCAAATCTTGATCTCATCGGGCAAGTGTTCGGAAACCATTTCCGGATGGACTTCCACTTCCATCTCGCCGCGACGCGATACTTCGCGCGCTTGCCACTCCAGAGCAGGAATCAAGCCCAAGTCGTCGAGCATCGAAGGCCGCAGCAGTAGCGCAATATCGCGAACGGTCTTAACGGAATTCTCGGCGAGGGTCTTTAGGTTGGCAATCTGCCCGCGCATGGCTTCTTCGTTCGCGGGCGCAAGTCTGGACAAGCGCCCCAGATCCACCAGGAGTGCTTCCAATGACTGCCCCACTTCGTCGTGAAGCTCGCGGGCGATCGACCGGCGCTCCTGCTCTTGGATATCCAAGAGCCGCGCGGACAATTTTTCGAGCTCGAGGCGGTTGTCCGCTAGTGCGAGATAACGCTCCCGTTCCTGGCGCTCGAGATGCAGGACATAGAAAGTTCCGAGGAGTGACAGCACTAGCCCTGCCGTCAAAGCGGCAAGAAGCATGGACTTGAGCTTGGATTGCAGCGAAGCGAACCTCGCCAGAAGATCCTGGTTGCTTTTGGCAAGCTCCTGGCCATTCAGGGAGGCAATTTGTTGCGAAACCTGGAGAATGCTCAAGCTGCGCGGTAGGAGCTGCTCCTGGATAAACTTCGGGGATCGCGTCTTGCGATCGCCCGGAGTAAGAGACAACATCGCGGAGGAAATGCTCTCTTGTTGGGAAAGACTCTCTTCGATCTCCTCGAGTAACTGCCGTTCCCGGGGTCCACCGTCCGAGGGGTAGCGCCGGAGGGCGGAATGAACTTTCGCCGCGCGCTCGGCAATTTCAGGACCTGACTCACGCAGCTCTACCGCTCGATCGTCCAGAAGGAATTCTGCCAACTGGTCGTCATAGATATGTACAGAGATCACGACCTCGGAAAGCGCCTGCGTGCGACTCAAGAAGCGGCTGGCAACTTGTTGTTCAACCGCATGAAGCTGGCGCAAGGAGAGCAACGCGCTCACGCTCGCCACGAGCATAAGAGCCAACAATCCACCGAACGCCAGAAGCAGGACCGTGCGGAGCCCGTGCTCGGACAAACCAGGCCCCGGCGCTTTCTCCGAAAGTCCGGGCTGGGGCTTATTCGCGTGCATGTCAGTTAGTTAGCTGCCAGAACAGAATACCAACTTTGCCCGAGCCGGCAGAAGCTACGCCCGAAACTTCGGGCATACTCATTCGTCGGGACCCCATCTCCCCATTGGTAGGGAGAATCACGCCCACACCTCTCCGCGTCTGAACTAGAGAGACCGGGCCATGTTTGGCCAATGCAAGCCTGCGGGCCGGTCAAAGATCTGCTAGGAGATAAGAAATGAATCGAACCAAGTCTTGGATTACTTCAAGACCTTCCGTTATTGGATTGGCTTTCTTTGTTGGCGCCGTTGGACTGGGCGTAGCTCACGAGAAGATGTCCGCGAACAATCCTCCAGCTTCGCTAAAACTGGCTGACGCCCATGACGGACCGAGCCGGAACAGCTATGCTCCGGTTCTCAAGTCGGTTTTGCCGGCGGTTGTAAATATATCGTCCTCCAGGGTCGTCCGGGCGCGGTCGGAGTCCCCTGAAGAGATGATGCCGTTCTTCCGCCAGTTCTTCGGCGGCGAAGATGGCGACGGAAGCTTTGCTCTGCCACAGCCTCGCGATCATCGCGAGAAGAGCCTGGGCTCCGGCGTTGTCGTCAGCCCGGAAGGCTACATCCTCACCAACAATCACGTCGTCGATGGCGCCACGGATGTGCGCGTCACACTTTCCGACAAGCGGGAATTGCAGGGCCGGGTTGTTGGCACTGACCCCAAGACAGATATAGCCGTTCTCAAAATTGAGGCCAGCAACCTGTTCCCCATCACCATCGGAGACTCGTCTAAGGCCGAAGTCGGAGACACGGTGTTGGCCATCGGTGATCCCTTTGGCGTTGGAGAGACCGTCACCAAAGGCATCGTTAGCGCGACGGGCCGCGGCAACCTCGGCATTGAAGACTACGAGGACTTTATCCAGACCGACGCGCCCATCAATCCGGGCAATTCCGGCGGCGCCCTGATCAACGACCGCGGTGAGCTGATCGGAATCAATACCGCGATCATCACTCACGGATCCGGTGGCAACCAGGGCATCGGCTTCGCCGTTCCCTCGAATCTCGCTCGCACGGTCATGGAAGAGATTTTGAAAAACGGAAAAGTGACGCGCGCCTATCTGGGCATTTATCCGCAGGACGTTACTCCAGCGATCGCCAAAGCGTTCGGAGAAAAGGATCCCCGCGGTGTCCTGGTCGGCGACGTCAGCCCGAACAGCCCGGCGCAAGCCGCTGGCTTACGACGGGGAGATATCATCCTGGAGGTTAATAGCAAGCCAATGACGAACAGCAATCAATTGCGCATGACCATATCGATGATGCAACCTGGTTCGGAAGCCAAACTAAAAGTGGTGCATGATGGCAGCCAGCGCGAGCTCACCATCAAGCTGCATGAATTGCCCACAGAACAGGCCGAAAATAACAACGAGACAGGCGACCAGCAGCAGGCTTCGGCCGGTATCGAAGTCGCCAATTTGACTCCGAACATCGCACAGCAGTTGAACCTGCCTCCGACGACAACCGGTGTAGTGGTGAAGCACGTGAACCCATCCAGCCCGCTGGCCGACTCCGGACTCCGGGAAGGCGACGTCGTCCAAGAGGTCAACCATCAACCCGTGAAGAATGTCTCGGACTTCTACAAGGCGATGCACAAGGATGCCACGAATCCCTTGCTCCTGGTAAACCGCGGCGGCCGGACACTCTTCATCACCGCCTAGATCCAAGTTGCGCATCCCTCTCTCTGGGGTCCCAGTCTCCGAAGGCTGGGACAGCTGGGGAGGACCATGGCTAGCGAAACTGGAGAAAGGCTCGAAATCACCGAAGAAAGACTACAGGAACATACATGACCACGATCGACAAAGACGAGGAAATGATCTCGCTCAGCTCCAAACAAATGGAACAACTCCGCAAGGAACTCCACGAACGTATCTCGCGAGAAGAACTCGGTCACGGCTGGCAGTTGGAGGCTCTGGACCGCATCATCACGGTCTCGGAGATGAATCCTGCAGCCTTCCACCGTATCTGGATTCAGGCGCTTTTAACCGCGGGCCTGAGCCTCGAAGCAGCAATCGCTCACATCGTGGCTTCCTACTTCCAGCCCAATTATAGAATCTCGCATAATACAGTGACAAATGAGAGTGTATCGTCTATGCTGACGGTATGCATACACCTTTTTCTCCTCGTCGAGATTTTGGAGGGATGGAGCAGCGACGCAACCGCGCGGGGCGCTTGTTTGCTGCCGGCAAGCTGATCTTGGCCGCCATTGCGCGCGAGCTGAGGGTGAGTCGCCAGAGTGTCAGTCGATGGTATCGAGATTGGCGGCGTGGTGGTGCTGGTGCCCTGCGGGGTGCGGGGC